>NZ_NKWE01000016.1:0-24375 GCF_006243315.1 Aeromonas sobria | reverse complement strand
TCCCGCCTCGCAAGAACGCTGGGCTATGGAAAAAGGGACACCCAAGAAATAACGCTGTGCTGGTGATGCGCAAGGAAGGGCTGGCGCACTGGAAGAAGATGTCGGGATATCACCGGCGCTCGCTGGCAGAGACGGCGATGTATCGGTTCAAGCAGTTGCTGGCGGGGAAAATCAGTCTGCGTAACTACAACGGCCAAGTGGGAGAAGTCATGGCGTATGTAAGCGCTATAAACAAGCTAAATACCCTTGGTCTGCCTGTCAGAAAGCCCCGAGTGTAGCGGTCACCTGGGGCTGGGGACGTTGTGACCTGATGGCTGATTTGGGCAACAACGCCGATATAGACCTCAATCCCAAATTAGGGGCCGACTGGATGTTCAGAGCACAGCAAAAGCGGGTTGTCACACCGGGGCAGAATACAAAGCATTACCTGGCAGGCGTTCTCCATGCAGGCAACGGAAGAGTGCTTTACGTCAGTGGGATAAAGAAAAACTCATCCCTGTTTATCGCCATGCTGGAAAAGCTGCGTCGCCACTACCGACGAGCAAAAACCATCACCCTGATCCTCGATAACTACATCATTCACAAAAGCCAACAGACCGAGCGATGGTGGAAGAAGAACCCCAAGTTCTGCTTGGTGTTCCAGCCAGTTTACAGTCCTTGGGTTAATCACATCGAACGGCTGTGGCACAAGTTACATGAAACCATCACGCGCAATCATCAATGCAGAGGGATGGCCAACCTGCTGGCTCGAGTGAAACACTTCATGGATACCGTGTCTCCTTTCCCCGGGAATGGCTATGGCACAGCGAAGGTGTAGCACTATTAGGATCAGTTATTTAGTCCAGCTAGCTGCCGGATTTGAGCGTACAGATCCAGAGCGGCGAGTTAATCGAACTCAGCAACATAGCTTGGTTATTCAGCCGTTGTGCGCTAAGAAACAGTCCATCGTGGCTGTCTGACATCTCGCGCATAAAATAGTCAAAAATCACATCCGGTGACTGATCAATGGATGAGGCGCTGGATTCCCATTTATTTATACGGTAATGGCGCTCGGTGGCGGAAACGCGGTTAGTGCTGTAGGTAAACTTGACGTAGCGCTGTAGATATAGCCAACCTGCGGCTGAGTCGGTATAGCCCTCAACCACCATAGAGCCTTTTCCCTGCCTGTCGAAGTTAAAGTGGATATTGCCATTGACGTTCTCTTTATCCATGTTTTCAAACCGCATAATACCTTTGGTCGTGCAGCTCATGACACCGTCATTTTCTTTGGGTAGCTGATACACTGCATAGACCGCTGCAGCGATGAGCATTATGCAGGACAAGAGAAAGAAGGTACGCGGCGTTAGTCTCATCACGGCTTCCAAGAGTAGTAGAAGTAGTTATCACAATAGCTAAATGGGTTATCTTCATGCATGGCGCAGTGGGCCAGAAACACGCGTCCCAAGCCATTGGTTTCCAACCTGTCACCGTAAAAAAACAAAAAACGTTCGCCGGGTTTGCAGGTAATGCCTAACCGCTCCCGCACGTCATCGAAGTGTTTGCGGTACACGTCGGCACTGACCGAGCGCAACATCTCATCACTGGCCAGCAGCTCACACTGATTATGAGAAATGCGGGTTAAAGCGATGGGGCTAGGTTCGCGGGAGTTAAATAGGCCTAAAGCTATCAACATCAGTGAAAAAACGAGCAGGCAACCACCTGCGACATACCAACATATCCCTCGAGAATGTGGACTGAGGGGTACACTCCACTCTTCTTGACCGAGTGCCAGATCGGGCGTTGCAGTAACGGGTTGGTGTACTGGTGTGTCAGTGGGCTGATGAGATATATCATCAATTGGCTCGATGATAACGTCGGGATTTAGCTGCAAATAACCACGTGATACCGTGACGATAATATTGTCGATATCGTAGTGGCGAAATGCCTTGCGCAATATACTCAGGTATTGGTTCAGATTGCTGTTCGATGAGGTTAATCCATTGTCATCCCAGACTTTTTTAAGTACCTCTTCTCGGCTGACGATCTCAGTATTTCGCAAGAAAAAATAAAACAGCGCGTTGGCTGTGATGGACAGCTGACTATCTGGCTCAGTACTTTCCCGCTGAGTCAGAGAACCATCCGTAGCATCATAAATGAAACGGGCATTGATGTTGTAGCGCATCTCGGCCTCAGTACATGGGCTTCACGTTGGAAGCGTTATTTTATACAGTGTTTCCACCAGCGCCTGACGGTGCTCGGTGCTCATGCTCCGCCCTTCGGTCAACTCGGATAGCCAAATGCCGTCCGCTGCATAGCGTACCAGCGTGCCGATATAGCTATTATCCAGTTCATCGCCCTTCTCCAGATGTTTCTGCATCCAGTCACGCCAGCATTTTCTTAGTACTGGTTCATCCGGCATTGCTAGCGATAGCACCATCAGCTGGCGACTCTCTTGGGTATCAGTTAATTCAGGGGCGGAAAGATAGTGAAAATAAGCCCGAGTAAAACGGCCATGGGTGATCTTATCTGCGGCCATTAATGCTGAGATGGCGTCTTCCATGATTGCCAACAGGCGAGCAAAGAGGGCAAATATTAGTGCCTGCTTGTTGGGAAAATGGTGTAGCAAGCCACCTTTGCTTACCCCGGCTTCTTTGGCTACGGCATTCAACGATAGAGCCGCGATACCGTCCCGACCAGCAATCGTGGCTGCCGCTTCCAGCAGTAGTTCGTGCAAACGGACTGGGTCCTTTTTGCGGTGTGATTTTTCCATGTTCATGACTAAATCATACCGACCAGACGGTATGATAGTTTTTGATCGCTATCAACTGAGAGGACGTGTACGGAGGCGGGATGTCATTATTGTGTTGTGGGTCACAATTACCCATTCAAGTCATAATGGTATCAGGCTATCCACTTTTACATTTTGGAGCGAACAAGGGGTTTGGAGTTATTGTCAAATATGGTGTATGAGGTCAGATGGCATTTCTGTCTGACTCATCCAGCACCTGGGTAGCAGAATATATCGCTACTTATAGATTGATTGGGTTGGATGTCTCAAAATGCCAACGTAAGGTATTGACATCGCGGTTCAGGCGTGCAGCGGTGAAGGGGCCGCGCTTTTACCCAGTTTGCTGGTCAGGAGGAGGAGTTTTGGCTCTGTGGCCGTTGCAAAGGCTGTGAGGTGGGAGATGACGCTATCATTTCTGGCTCGGGATCGAACTCCTCCAGCAGCATCGGTACCTCTTCATCTATATCCTCAAACTGGCCGTTACGCAGCAGCTCGCGAGCGGCTTGCTCCATCTGGTCAATAAGCCATGCCAGCCTCTTGGACGCGTTGTGCCGCCTCCTGTGCCTGCCTGACCGCCTCGGCCAGGTTGGTCTCTTCCCACAACGTCAAATCCACGTAGTAGACCGGTGCGAGGTATGATTAGACCACTACAACGGTGAGGAAAAACTTAAAAGAAAGGGAGCGGCCCATCAAGGCCGCTCCCTTCTTATTCAACTGGCAAATTGCCAGCTGTAAATTGAGCCCACGCCTCCATTATCGGAATCGGACGTTGCTGATCCTGCAACTATTAACGCAAATCGTCATTTGACTGGTTTGTGCCAGCGCTAACCCTCGTGTTTCCGGTGCGAAAACGATGGATACGAGCAGGCCAATCAGTGAAATTCCCGCCCCCATCAGCATCACATTGCTGATCCCGTATTTAGTGATGAACACCGGCAGTGCCCAAGTTGAAACAATGGTACCGATGCGGCTTAACGACATAATCACTCCAACGGCAGACGCACGAATGTCGGTAGGGAACAGTTCATTAGGGTATAGCCACTGCAGATTCCCTGGACCACCTGAGAAAAACGCGTACACGGCAAAGGCCAGCACCACCAGCCACGCGCCCATATTAGGGATTAGTCCCAGTACGACCAGCGCCAACGTCATCATAATGAAGCTGCCAATCAATAGCGGTCGACGGCCCACGCTATTCAGCCAGAACATGGGAGGAATACACCCTAGCATAAAGCACAAGCTGATCACCACGTTGCCAAGCGCGGCATTTTTCCCTGCACTAAGCCCCAGCAGCCCAACAATCTGCGGACCAAAGGTGTAAATGGCAAACATAGGAATCACCTGACAGGTCCAGATGACGGCGACAAACAGCACGAGCGGGAAATTGCGGCGATTAAACAGCTGGAGAAAACGTGTCTCCTGCGGCGCTTCTTCGTCGAATACAACAGGTTCGCCGAACAGCTTGATCATCATCGCCTCGCACTCTTTCACCCGACCTTTACGCAGCAACCAGCGCGGCGATTCAGGAAGATCGAAGCGCCCAATCAGGATCAAAATGCAGGGGATCACCGCGCTGCCCAACATCCAGCGCCATCCGCCCTCAACATCATACAACCAGTAACCAACCAGATTGGCACAAGTGGCGCCGACATACCACATGGCGGCGATAAAACCGATGGAGAAAGCGCGCTGGCGGGTATTGGAAAACTCGGTAATCATCGAAGTGGCGATCGGGTAATCGGCGCCAATCACAATACCGATCAAGACTCGCATCACCAACAGTTCAACAGGTGAGGAGACAAACATTGTTACCGCCGATATCACACCAATGGCGATAATATCGATGATGAACATTTTGCGCCGTCCGACCTTATCGGAAATGTAGCCAAACAGTGACGTCCCCACAAACAGGCCGGCGAGCGTACCGGCTCCCAGCAGACCAATCCACTCCGCATCAAGTTTTAATGCTGGCGTGAGCTGTTCCAGTGCAGCGCCAATCATCACCAGCACATAACCATCTAGAAACGGCCCACCGCTTCCCCACAGCATTATCCGGCGGTGAATAGAGGTAAATTTGATGTCATCAAAGTTCCTGGGCGACTGCATGGCCATTTCCTGTTTTATTTAACTTAATGCCTGAGGGCGCTACGCTTATCAGGCCTACATACTGTGCTATCAGGCACCAATTTTATCCGTAGCGGAACTCCACGCCAAACGTCCCACGCGGGTATTCCCATTTTTCCAGCACAGTATCGAGTCCGATAATTCGGCACGTTCCGCACTCAAGGCATCCGGCGTAATCAAAACGTACGCTGCCATCATCCTGCTTTTTATACAGCCCAGCTGGACAGGCCTTAATCAGTACCTCCAGCGCCTGTTTATCAGGATCGGTTTTGAGAATAATATGCGGGCAGTCTTCATCCACATTGAACTTATTGACGCCCAGTTTGACGTCCACATTGACGGGAGATGTCATAATACAGTCACTCCTTTCAGGCCATCTTTCATCAGGTTGATGAAGCCCACTTTCTTCGCATGGCGCAGGATTTTTTTGCGCATTGGCACTGGAGCGGAACCATCCACGGTGAACAGGTCGCGCGCTATACTGACTGCCATTTCGGGATAGGCGGTAAACATGCGTGGGTTATCAAGAAAAGCAGGTAGCTTCTGATACATGCGCATATCGCGCATCGGACCGTCGTCCAGATGCTGACGGTATTCACCCAGCGACTGCTTGCTAAAGTCGTCGCGCTTCATCGCGGAAAGCACCGTTTTCGCCGCAGCTTCGCCTGCGGATATGGCGAGATCCATACCACGGATGGTAAAGCCGAGGTTCATACACATTCCGGCCGCGTCACCGGCAATCAGTACGCCGTTACCAACCAGTTCTGGCTGCATGTTGATACCAGCTTCCGGTACGACGTGTGCGGCATATTCTACCAGCTTGCCACCGGCGATCAGCGGGGCAACCGCCGGATGCTGTTTGAAATCTTCCAGCATTTGCGGGATCGACTTTTTAGCGTCCTTCAGATGATGAAGACCGCAGACCAGCCCCAGAGAAAGGGTTGTTTCATTCGTATAGAGAAAGCCTCCGCCCATCAAACCATCTGTTGGCGAACCGGCAAACAAACAGGCTGCCCCTTCGTTCCCCTGTAACTGGAAACGATCTTCAATCACCGATTTCGGCAATTCGATCAGCTCTTTCACGCCGACGGCAACATGCGATGCTTCGATGCGCTTTGCCATGCCCAGCTTTTCAGCCAACAGAGAATTCACCCCGTCAGCGAGGATCACCACTTTGGCTTCCAGAATATCGCCATCGGCTTCCACGCCCACGACTTTGCCATCGCGCTGCACAACGTTATCCACGCGAATACCGGTGATGAGCTGAGCACCCGCCTCTTCCGCCTGCTCCATTAGCCAGGCGTCAAATTTACTGCGTAAGACGGAATAAGAAACCTGCGACGATGCTGTGTCTTCACCATTGCAATAGTCGATGGTCATCGCCCCTTTATCGGTCATAAAGGCGAGTTTTTCGTGGGTGATCATGCGTTCAATGGGGGCCTGCTTAGCAAAACCGGGAATGAGGCGCTCCAGGCTATGCGCATACATGCGCCCACCGGTGACATTCTTCGCGCCAGCAGAATTGCCTCGCTCGATAACCAGCACCTGTGCACCTTCCCGAGCCAGTACCAGTGCCGCAATCGAACCAGCCAGACCTGCACCCACGATGATGGCATCAAAGATATCTTCGGACATACGTACTCCTGTCAGCGGCAGGATACCTTCGCATCCTGCCGGAATGGTTTAACGCGCTAAGGCAGCTGTCAGCGCTGGCAGGATCTTCAGTGCATCGCCAACGATGCCAAAATCCGCATACTGGAAGATCGGAGCATTTTTATCTTTGTTGATGGCGAAAATTGTCTGCGCGCCATTGGCTCCGACCATATGTTGGATCTGCCCGGAGATCCCCACGGCCAGATACAGTTCAGGCTTGAGCATAAGATTGGAGATACCGACGTAGCGTTCGTGCTCCATCCACTTCTCGTTCTCCGCCACCGGACGGGAACAGGCCAGCTCGGCGCCAATCGTCTGGCACAGCGCTTCGGCCAGCGAGATATTTTCTTTGCTACCGATACCACGGCCCACGCTGACCACCAGACGTGCTTTGTCGAGGTCGACGCTATTGCTCTGGCGCGCCTGAGTGGCCGTACGGGTCACGGCAACGGCCGAAGCCTGCCACGGCACGGTATGCATCTCGCCGCTGCGGGCGGTATCCGGTTGTTGCGCGTCAAATGTCCCGTTGCTGAGCGTGATCACGGCAAACGGCGAAGCGATTGTTTCTGCCCCCATCGCTAGGCCGCCGTAGACCATATGTTTGACCGCCGCTTTTCCGTCCTGCACTGCTACGAAGTTGGCGTCGTTTGAGATTGCAGCCGACAAGCGAAAGCCCAACTTTGCAGCAAACAGCTTGCCCCGACGCGTATTCGGCAGCAACACCGCGCCACCCTCGCTGTGCTGACGAATGGTCTCGGCCATCACATCGGCGTAGTCTTCGACCATACGATCATCTGGTTTACCGCTGAGCAACCAGACATGATCTGCCCCCAGATGAGATGCCGCCGCGCTGTCCGCTTCGCTCAGCACAAACGTGTTAACTTTTTCACCTAAAGCCTGCGCACCATTCATCAGTTCCGGCAGACGAGAAGGGGTATCGCTGAATACCCAGATACTGGAAAATTTGTTCATAACATCCCCTGATAATTAAATGATTTTGCGAAGATTCTCGACAAATGCAGCAATCTGCTCATCACCGTCACCTTCAATCACAACGCGCTGACGCTCGCGCTGCTTCGGTGCTGCAACCTGTTGTTCGGAATACGCCTGCGTGCTGTTCAGCCCAATGTCTGCAGGTGACCAGACCTGAACCGGTTTTTTCGCTGCGCCAAGAATGGCTTTCATGGAAGGGATTTGTGGGGTGTTGATATCGGTGGAGACCGCGATCACCGCCGGAAGCGGGATGCTCAGGGTTTCGACTTCATCTTCCAGTTCACGTTCTACCGTCAGAGTGCTGTCGGTAAGAGAGAGGATCTTACTCACGCCGTTAATCGCCGGAACGTTAAGCGCTTCGCCCACTAGCAGACCAACCTGCTGAGCATAAAGATCGGAAGAGCCGTCACCACAGATAAGCAGATCGAAACCTGATTTTTGCGCGGCGGCAGCCAGTGCTGCTGCAGTCTGTTGCGGCAACGCCTGCTCAAATTGATCGTCGATAACAACAATCAGTGCATCAGGGCCACGGGAGAGTACATCTTTGCGTCCTTTTGCATTAGTCAGCGCTTTGCCGCCAACACTCATGGCGACAACCTGAGCCTCTCCTGACAGCTGCTTTAACTGACAAGCAGTCTCGATCGCATTCAGATCGTACTGGCTGATTTTTCCATCCGCTTTGCTGAAATCTAGGGAACCATCAGCCTTATTAATCGTAATATCCTGTTCATCAGGCACGCATTTGTAGCAAGTAATTATCTTCATTGCATCTCCAGAAGTCATGAAGGAAACATATTTATGTCGGCTGTGTTAAATGCAGATAACACGCACTTTAATTAGTAAATAAAACAATAATCACCAATGTTGAAAATGTCACACATAGATATCCTTAACTTTCAATAATGTTACGCATGTCACCAATACTGAAATAAGTATGTCAAAAAAGGAATTTTTCAATATTGTTGAGCCAGCAAGCAATATTGAACGTCAGTCACCACTGGTAGTGATGTGTTTTGTTGTAAATCGTTGATATTAAATGATATTTACATTTTTATAACTAAGGTGGTTAGCGTTGATAAGTGTGACTTAGATAACAGAATAATCGGAAGTGAATACCCATTATTAGTTACTAATTGAGGAGCTTCTAGAAGTTGAGCTTTATCAACAAATCACTAACAAAATAACATCTGCGCACTACGTGATAAATAGATTTCATTTTTACACTGGAATTCACTTATGAAAAATGAAAAGAGAAAATCAGGAATTGAACCGAAGGTTTTTTTTCCTCCATTAATAATTGTAGGAATCCTCTGCTGGTTAACAGTAAGAGATCTTGATGCCGCTAACGTGGTTATTAATGCTGTATTCAGCTATGTCACCAATGTCTGGGGTTGGGCATTTGAATGGTATATGGTCGTCATGCTCTTCGGCTGGTTCTGGCTGGTCTTTGGCCCGTATTCGAAAAAGAAATTAGGCGACGAAAAACCAGAGTTTAGTACCGCCAGCTGGATTTTTATGATGTTCGCTTCCTGTACATCCGCTGCGGTGTTGTTCTGGGGGTCCATCGAGATCTACTACTACATCTCCACTCCGCCGTTTGCTCTTGCCCCTAACTCAACGGGAGCGAAAGAGCTGGGTCTGGCATACAGCTTGTTTCACTGGGGGCCGTTGCCGTGGGCAACCTATAGCTTCCTTTCTGTGGCCTTCGCCTACTTCTTCTTTGTTCGCAAGATGGAGGTCATCCGTCCCAGTTCCACGTTGGTGCCGTTAGTAGGCGAAAGGCATGCGAAAGGATTGTTCGGCACGATCGTCGATAACTTCTATCTGGTGGCGCTGATCTTCGCGATGGGCACCAGCCTCGGCCTAGCTACCCCGTTGGTAACCGAGTGCATGCAGTATCTGTTCGGTATTCCGCACACGCTGCAACTCGACGCTATGATCATTACCTGCTGGATCATTTTGAATGCCATTTGCGTGGCCTGCGGCCTGCAAAAAGGGGTCAAGATCGCCAGCGATGTACGTAGCTACCTGAGCTTCCTGATGCTCGGCTGGGTGTTTATCGTCAGCGGCGCCAGCTTCATCATGAACTACTTCACCGACTCTGTCGGGATGCTGCTCATGTATCTGCCACGTATGCTGTTCTATACCGATGCCATCGGCAAAGGCGGCTTCCCGCAGGGCTGGACCGTCTTCTACTGGGCGTGGTGGGTTATTTACGCCATCCAGATGAGCATCTTTCTAGCCCGTATTTCTCGTGGTCGTACCGTACGTGAACTGTGCTTCGGTATGGTGTTGGGCCTGACCGCTTCTACCTGGATCCTGTGGACAGTCCTTGGCAGCAACACGTTACTGCTGATGGATAAAAACATCCTCAACATCCCGCTGTTGATTGAACAACATGGGGTGGCGCGCGCCATTATCGAAACTTGGGCCGCCTTGCCGCTCAGTACCGCCACCATGTGGGGCTTCTTTATCCTCTGCTTTATTGCCACCTTAACGCTGATTAACGCCTGCTCTTACACCCTGGCGATGTCCACCTGTCGAGAAGTTCGCGATGGTGAAGAACCGCCGTTATTGGTACGTATCGGCTGGTCCGTTCTGGTCGGCATCATTGGTATCGTTTTGCTGGCGCTGGGCGGGCTGAAGCCCATTCAGACCGCGATTATCGCCGGAGGATGTCCGCTGTTCTTCGTCAACATCATGGTGACGCTGTCCTTTATTAAAGACGCCAAAGTGCACTGGAAAGACAAGTAATTCTAATTAACCCAATTGACCAAGAGGCTGAAAGATGGATTTCAACTTAAATGACGAGCAGGAACTGTTTGTCGCCGGTATTCGTGAACTGATGGCCAGTGAGAACTGGGAAGCTTATTTTGCCGAGTGCGATCGCGACAGCGTCTACCCTGAACGTTTTGTTAAAGCGCTGGCGGATATGGGCATCGATAGCCTGTTGATCCCGGAAGAACATGGTGGACTGGAAGCGGGTTTTGTCACTGTGGCAGCCGTCTGGATGGAACTCGGACGCCTGGGCGCGCCAACCTATGTGCTGTACCAGTTACCAGGCGGTTTTAACACGTTCCTGCGTGAAGGGACTCAGGAGCAAATCGATAAAATCATGGCGTTCCAGGGAACCGGTAAACAGATGTGGAACTCTGCAATCACCGAACCGGGAGCGGGATCGGATGTTGGCAGTTTGAAAACCACTTATACACGCAAAAATGGTAAAGTTTATCTTAATGGCAGTAAGTGCTTTATCACCAGTAGCGCCTATACCCCGTACATCGTGGTCATGGCGAGAGATGGTGCATCACCGGATAAACCTGTTTACACCGAGTGGTTCGTTGACATGAGCAAGGCGGGTATCAAGGTCAACAAGCTGGAGAAACTCGGTCTGCGCATGGATAGCTGCTGTGAAATCACCTTTGATGACGTTGAACTGGACGAGAAAGACATGTTCGGTCGAGAAGGCAATGGTTTCAACCGCGTGAAAGAAGAGTTTGACCATGAACGCTTCCTTGTCGCGCTAACCAACTACGGTACGGCAATGTGCGCTTTTGAAGACGCCGCGCGCTACGCCAATCAGCGCGTACAGTTTGGCGAAACTATCGGCCGTTTCCAGCTGATTCAGGAGAAGTTTGCGCATATGGCAATCAAACTGAACTCCATGAAAAACATGCTGCTGGAAGCTGCATGGAAAGCAGATAAGGGCACCATTACCTCGGGCGACGCGGCAATGTGCAAATACTTCTGTGCCAACGCCGCGTTTGAAGTGGTCGATACCGCCATGCAGGTGCTGGGCGGAGTAGGTATCGCGGGTAACCATCGCATCACGCGCTTCTGGCGTGACCTGCGCGTTGATCGTGTTTCCGGTGGCTCTGACGAAATGCAGATCCTGACGTTGGGTCGTGCGGTACTCAAGCAATACCGCTAAGTGGGATGCCGGATAACGCTTCGCTTATCCGGCCTACAACTAACTGCCAGGAGCTAAATTATGGACCATTTACCAATGCCTGCGTTTGGGCCACTTGCCGGGGTTCGGGTTGTCTTTTCAGGGATCGAAATCGCGGGTCCATTCGCCGGACAGATGTTCGCCGAATGGGGCGCTGAGGTTATCTGGATTGAAAACGTCGCATGGGCCGATACCATCCGCGTGCAACCTAACTATCCGCAGCTCTCACGCCGTAATCTGCACGCCCTGTCGCTGAATATTTTCAAAGATGAAGGTCGGGAAGCGTTTCTGAAGCTAATGGAAACCACCGATATTTTCATTGAAGCCAGTAAAGGCCCGGCTTTTGCCCGCCGAGGCATCACCGATGAAGTGCTATGGGAACATAATCCGAAACTGGTTATCGCTCACCTTTCCGGCTTCGGCCAGTTTGGTACCGAGGAGTACACCAATCTTCCGGCGTATAACACCATCGCGCAGGCGTTCAGCGGCTATCTGATCCAAAACGGCGACGTTGATCAGCCAATGCCCGCCTTTCCGTACACCGCCGATTACTTCTCCGGAATGACCGCGACGACGGCGGCGCTGGCAGCCCTGCACAAAGTACGTGAAACGGGTAAAGGTGAAAGCATTGATATCGCCATGTACGAAGTGATGCTGCGCATGGGGCAGTACTTCATGATGGACTACTTCAACGGCGGCGAAATTTGCCCACGCATGACCAAAGGCAAAGACCCGTATTACGCTGGCTGCGGTCTGTATAAATGCGCCGATGGCTATATCGTCATGGAGCTGGTCGGCATCACGCAAATCAACGAATGCTTCAAGGATATTGGCCTCGCCCACATTCTTGGCACACCGGAAGTCCCGGAAGGCACGCAGCTTATCCATCGCGTTGAATGTCCATACGGTCCGTTAGTCGAAGAGAAACTGGACGCCTGGCTGGCAGCACACACCATCGCCGAAGTCCAGGCGCGCTTTGCTGAGCTGAATATCGCCTGCGCGAAGGTGCTGACCATTCCGGAACTGGAAGGCAACCCGCAGTACGTTGCCCGTGAATCCATTACTCAGTGGAAAACGATGGACGGTCGAACCTGCAAAGGGCCGAACATCATGCCGAAATTTAAAAACAACCCGGGGAAAATCTGGCGTGGCATGCCGTCACACGGCATGGATACCGCCGCCATTCTGAAAAACATTGGTTATAGCGAAGCAGACATAAATGAGCTGGTCGGCAAAGGCCTGGCCAGAGTTGAGGAATAAACGCGATGCGCTGATCGGCTTTGCTGGTTGGCGCTCACGCCCGATTTAAGCGGATAAGATAAAATGGATATCGTTGGCGGACAAAACTTACGTCAGATGTGGGACCACCTGGCCGGGGTGTACGGAGATAAAACGGCGCTTATTTTCGAATCCTGCGAAGGAAACGTTCGACAGTTTAGCTATGCCTCACTTAATGAAGAGATTAACCGCACGGCAAATCTTTTCCATTTATTGGGCATACGCAAAGGCGATAAGGTTGCATTGCATCTGGATAACTGCCCGGAATTCATTTTTTGCTGGTTTGGGCTGGCAAAAATTGGCGCTGTGATGGTACCGATTAACGCCCGCTTACTGGGGGAAGAAAGCGCATGGATCCTGCAAAACAGTCAGGTCAGCTTGCTGGTCACCAGCGCCCAGTTTTATCCTATGTACCGCCAGATAAAACAGGAAAATACCACACCGCTTAATCACATCTGTCTGATTGGCGAGCAGCTTCCAACTGAAAACGATGTAAGCCACTTTACCCAACTGCAAGCGCGCCAGCCGGCTACGCTGTGCTATACGCCAGCGCTATCCACTGACGACACGGCGGAAATTCTCTTTACTTCAGGCACTACCTCGCGTCCCAAAGGGGTGGTAATTACCCACTATAACCTGCGTTTTGCCGGCTACTACTCCTCCTGGCAAATAGCTCTGCGTGATGACGACGTATACCTGACGGTAATGCCCGCCTTCCACATCGACTGCCAGTGTACGGCGGCCATGGCGGCTTTCTCCGCAGGCAGTACCTTTGTGCTGATAGAAAAGTACAGCGCCCGGGCCTTCTGGGATCAGGTGCGCAAATATCAGGCGACGGTGACGGAATGCATTCCGATGATGATCCGCACGCTGATGGTGCAACCCGCAAGCCCAACGGACAAACAGCACAATCTGCGCGAAGTGATGTTCTATCTCAATTTATCAGTGCAGGAAAAAGATGATTTTATCGCACGCTTTAACGTCAGGCTTTTGACCTCCTACGGCATGACGGAAACCATTGTGGGCATTATTGGCGACCGCCCCGGTGACAAGCGTCGTTGGCCTTCCATTGGCCGCGTGGGCTTTAGCTATGAAGCCGAAATCCGTGACGATCATAATCAGGCGTTACCTGCCGGAGAGATTGGCGAAATCTGCATTAAGGGCGTACCGGGTAAAACGATATTTAAAGAGTACTACGCACAGCCGCAAGCCACCGCCAAAGCGCTGGAACCTGAGGGTTGGTTACATACCGGTGATTCCGGTTACCAAGATGAAGAAGGTTTTTTCTATTTCGTCGACCGCCGCTGCAACATGATTAAACGCGGTGGGGAAAATGTTTCCTGCATCGAACTGGAAAATATTATCTCTGCGCACCCTAAAGTTCAGGATATTGTCATTGTCGGTATTAAAGACACTATCCGCGATGAAGCAATTAAAGCATTCATCGTCCTGAATGAAGGTGAAACATTAAGCGAAACGGAATTCTTCAGTTTCTGCGAATGCAATATGGCAAAATTTAAGGTTCCCTCTTTTATGGAGATAAGAGCCGACCTGCCGCGTAATTGTTCAGGAAAAATAATCAAAAAACATCTGAAATAAACCCACTTGCAGGAATGCCTCCTGCCGGTAAACCTATTTTTTGGAGATGGACCATGAGTGAATCATTACATCTGACCCGCAACGGCCCGATTCTTGAAATTACATTAGATCGCCCAAAAGCGAATGCCATTGACGCTAAAACCAGTTTTGCCATGGGCGAGGCTTTTCTTAATTTCCGTGACGATCCGGAATTGCGCGTAGCTATCATCACCGGCGGCGGTGAAAAATTCTTTTCCGCAGGCTGGGACTTAAAAGCGGCGGCAGAAGGTGAAGCGCCGGATGCCGACTTTGGTCCCGGCGGCTTTGCCGGTTTAACCGAGATTTTCGACCTCGACAAGCCGGTCATTGCGGCAGTAAACGGCTATGCGTTTGGTGGCGGTTTTGAGCTGGCGCTGGCGGCGGATTTTATCGTCTGCGCTGAAAATGCCAGCTTCGCGCTGCCGGAAGCAAAACTTGGGATCGTGCCTGACAGCGGCGGCGTATTGCGACTGCCTAAACTGCTGCCACCGGCTATCGTCAACGAAATGGTGATGACCGGCAGACGAATGAGTGCCGAAGAAGCGCTGCGTTGGGGCATCGTCAACCGTGTTGTCAGCCAGAGTGTACTGATGGATAGTGCGCGCGAATTGGCGGAGCAACTGGTGAATAGTGCCCCGCTGGCGATCGCCGCGCTGAAAGAGATTTACCGTACAACCAGCGAAATGCCGGTGGAAGAAGGCTACCGTTACATCCGCAGCGGTGTGCTGAAGCACTATCCGTCGGTGCTGCATTCGGAAGATGCGCTCGAAGGACCGCAAGCATTTGCGGAGAAACGCGATCCGGTATGGAAAGGTCGCTAATGTGCCTATGCCGGATAAGGTGTTTACGCCGCTATCCGGCAAAAAAACGAGCCACAACCATGAGCTATTACGCCTTTGAAGGCCTGATCCCGGTGGTACATCCGGATGCCTATGTCCATCCCAGCGCCGTGCTGATTGGCGATGTCATTGTGGGGGCTGGTGTTTATATTGGTCCGCACGCGTCATTGCGCGGTGACTATGGTCGCCTGATCCTGGAAGCGGGTTCTAATCTGCAGGATGGTTGTATCATGCACGGCTACTGCGACACCGACACCATCGTACACGAAAATGGACACATCGGGCATGGCGCAATCCTGCACGGTTGCGTGGTTGGCAGGGATGCACTGATTGGCATGAATAGCGTCATTATGGACGGTGCAGTGATTGGCGAAGAGAGCATTGTCGCCGCCATGAGCTTTGTCAAAGCTGGATTTCAGGGAGAGGCAAGGCAGTTGCTGGTTGGCTCACCGGCTCGCGTACTGCGCGAAGTCACGGACCAGGAACTGCACTGGAAACGGCTAAACACCAAAGAGTATCAGGACCTTGCAATCCGCTGCCGGACAGGTCTACACGAAACGCTGCCCTTAACGCAGGTCGAAGAAAATCGGCCGCGTCTGAAAGGCACGACGGATGTAAAGCCAAAATCAGCACAGTGATTTATGCCGGATGGCGCTTACGCTTATCCGGCAAATCAACGTTATCGTCGCATGCTCTTGGAGAGCATCATCTGCCATTTCTGCTCACGGTTTAGCTCTGTTGGGGGGACGGCAGATAGTCGTGGCGTTTTCGCCACATTTACTTTTTTTTCTTGAGAATTATGATTCAAGCGGCTGTATAGATGAGAATCAATACTCACGACTTTTACCAGCCGCTGGCACTGACAGCCCCGGCCTGCAATCTGATTGGGGATCATCTTAACCTCACAAACAATTTCTCCCACTTCTGACAGAATATAGGAGAGTGTATTAATCGCTTTGCAGTGCTCCATATCAAAATGACGGGAAATCTCCTTTGCCGTGATCCAACGTTCCTCAGTCATCATCCAATCGGCAATTAACAAATAAAGCGGTTTTTCGACATATCTTTCATACATAAGCACACCATTTCACAAGTTAAAGATCTGGCTACGGCCTGTCCAAATAAATAAAAACTAAGCGATATAAATTTTTTGAATATAAAGAATAATATGCAATTCTAAAGTTGATTAGTGTGAGCAATATCGTGTTTATTACATTGAATATGTGGTTACGACACGGCATTTGGACAAGAATGGCTCATAGTTGCCTCTCCCGGCTACGGATGCCATGCATCCATTAATGCCCGCAGTTGTAAAGGCGATATAGATAGCAAGCGGTAAAAACCACTGTAGATGACAAGGTTGTCAGCATGAAAGTATAAAAACAGCAAAGCGGCTGATACCGCTTTGCTGTTTTAGTTTTACGTGTGTGTCGCTCAGAAGTCGGCCATCATCGCTTTATAGTGACGATCATCTTCATACATCTGCTGGAACACGCTGTACTTGGCATCGTAATAACGCTTGATCTTGGTAGCCTGCGGCGTAACGGTCTTGCCTATACGGCTCATTCCATTCATAGCGTCAGGGATATCGGTATAAAAGCCTGCCGCAACAGCCCCCAACATGGCTGAGCCCAACAAGACAGCCTCACTTTCTTCAGGTAGCAACATGGCACAGCCAGTCGCATTGGCGTGCTCTTGGATGAATACCGGGTTCTTGGTGCCACCACCGCAACCCATGATTGTATCGATCTCGTACCCAGCGGCATTTTTGACTTCAATGATGTGTCGTGTACCTAAGGCAATGGCTTGAATGGTGGCCAGATATTGCAGTGCCATATCCTCGAGAGTCCGGTTCATGGTTAACCCCGTCATGGATCCCGTCAGATGCGGGTTAGCTCGGGGTGAGCGGTTTCCATGGAAGTAGGGCAAGACATGGCGGTCCTTGGTCAGGAAGGCAATGTCCTCCTTGTTGCCAGCAAGACTAAGCAGTTGGTCATTCAACAGTTCATAGATAGTTAGGCCAGCGGCTTCGGCTTGTGTGAGGGCCTGTTCATGATAGGGATGGGCGGTAATCATGTGGTCGATGAGTGCACCGGTAGCAGACTGACCGCCCTCATTGAGCCAATAACCAGGGATCATTGCACTGTAATAGGCACCCCAAATACCGTCGATAAAACGTGCCGTTTTAGATACTGCCATGTGGCAAGAAGAGGTGCCCCCGATCAATGCCAGACGTTTATTAAAGTCAGCAGCCTCCCCAGTCATTCCAGCCGCCCCCAAAACGCCGATACCGCCAGCATGAGCATCAATGATGGAGGTGCCAACCCGGGTACCGATCACTAGCCCCAACTCTTGGGCAGCCTGTCGTGTCAGGCCGTTACCCACGGGCTGTCCCATAGGAAGAATGTCAGAGCCAATGGAACGGGCGTCATGTTGTAGCAAATCCGCTAGGCCGATAGATTCAAAGAATCCTTTATCCCATTTTCCTTCATGCCCTCTGTAGGTCCATTTGCATACTGTTGAGCATAAGGATCGACTATTATCGCCAGTGGCCTTCCAAGTGAGAAAATCGGGCAGATCGAAGAAATAGCCAGCCTTTGACCAAGTGGATGACATATTTTCTTTCAGCCACAACAACTTTGGTGTTTGCATTTCGGGGGAGATGGTATTCCCGACGAAGGCAAGTACTGAGTGCTTACCGGCGTTGATACGGTCAGCTTGAGCGATGGCACGATGATCCATCCACATAATGATGTTCTGTTCGCGACGACCAGTAGGACTTACTGTCAGTGGATGGCCCTGCTGGTCCAGGACTACCAGGGAGCAAGTGGCATCGAAACCAACTCCTTTAACCTGAATAGGTTCAATGTTAGCTTGGGAGACTGCGTCACGCACTGCCATACAGACACATTGCCAAATATCATCGGACGACTGTTCAACGAAATTAGCCTTGGGTTTGAAGATCTGAATATTGCGTTTAGCCTCACCCACCTTACGGCCATAAATATCAAATACCCCAGCCCGAGCACTGCCGCTGCCGACGTCCACACCGATAAAAAAACTGCTCATAATTGGTTCCTATGCTTTGTACTTTTGCAGGGCGATGAAAAGAATGAGGATGCCCCCCCACAGTGCCATGGTCAGATAACTGGACACACCAAGCAGGTTGAGACCACTCTCGAGTGTCTGTAATACAGCCAAGGCCAGGCAGATACCGATAATGCGACCAAATCCCCCATCTGGATTGATCCCCCCCAGTACGGAGGCAAGGATGGCGACTAGCAGGTATGATTCGCCATAGCCTGCTTTGGCAGAGTTAAACTTGGCCATCATGATCAGGGCTGCTACCCAGCACAGGATCGAAGAGACCATATAGACATACATCAGGGATTTTTGGGTATTGATGCCGGAAAAGCGGCTGGCTTTTTCATTGGAGCCGATCAGATAAATCGCCCTGCCCAGAGGGGTGTGTTCCAGCATTGCCCACAGTCCTAAGGCAAACAGGCCAAACAACACCAGTGGCATGGGAACCCCGAGCACATTTCCATTGCCCAGTGCCAACAAAGCATCAGGGAATCCGGAGATCACGCTGCCTCCGGAGATCAGCACATTCAGGCCGTTGATAAAGGTCATCATGCCCAGAGTGGCAAGGATAGGAGAGACGCCCACATAGGCAATCAGGAAACCATTGGCCAGTCCTACTACAACCGCGGTAGCAAAACCTGCAGCCAGTGCGGTTATCAGTACTAAATAGCTGTCTGGGCTTTGGGTGATTACGCTGGCCATCACTAATGCGCAAGCATTCGTGGTTGCGATAATTGAGAGGTTGATCCCGCCGGTCAGCATACACACCATCATAGCCAGTGCCAGTATGCCCAGCAGTGGCATTTGGGATGACATGGACTGTAGATTTGCCAAGGAAAAAAAGGCACTACCTGAACTAACAGCCATCAGAACCAGAATGGCAACCATGATCACCAGTAAGTAGCGGATGTTTCTGTCAGTCGGCAGTTTTAAGGTATTAATTAGCGTGTCCATCAAGCCTCCTGCTTCGCTTGCTGTTTTTCGTTCAGTGCAGTAATGCTGATACTCAAAAGGATGATCAGACCTGTGACCACCGTATGCCAGTAGGAAGGTACACCCAAGAGCGTTAACCCATTCTTGAGGATCGCCAGCAATGCCACGCCCAGGATAACGCCGAGCAAGGTGCCTTTTCCGCCAGTCATGCTGGCCCCACCCAATACCACTGCGGCCAATACAGTTAACTCAAACCCCATTAGCGAGTTGGGTGCTACTGACTGCGTAATTTGGGTCTGTACCACAGCAGCAATGCCAGCCAAGGCGCCCATATAGCCATAGACAAACAAATTAAGACCGAACAGATTGATGCCAACGCGACCAGCCGCATCACTATTGCCGCCCATCGCATAGATCTGGCGACCAATTCGGGTTTTATTCATAAGCAAAGAGGTCAATGCGACGGAAGCGAGCAGCACCATGATTGGGAGGTTAAGTCCATAATCATAGCCATCACTACCGCTAAAACTAAGCACTTCAGCCCCTTCCATAAACCAGTCAGGAAAACCATAGAGCCATTCGCCATTACTGAAGTATATCAGCAAGCCAAAATAGACATTTAGCATTGCTATAGTGATGATAATAGCGGGGACCTTGAGCCGATAAACTAAGGTCGCGTTAAGGATGCCCAGCGCTATCCCAACTGCTGCTGCGATAGCAAAGGCTATAACGAAATTTCCGCCATTGGCGAGGATATAGCTGGCCATCACATACTGGGAAATAGCTGCAGTTGCAGGGAAAGAAATATCAATTCCTCCTGCGATCAAAACAACAAACAATCCACAAGCCATGATGCAAAGAATGGCAGAGCTGACCGTCATATCAAAAATATTACCCAGAGTCATAAAATCTGTTGTCGTGGCACTCAGGCCAACAATCAACACAATGATCAGCAGTGCCAGATAAAACTCGTGGTGCTTGATATAATTTTTAATATTAAGCATTAACCGCCTCCATAATTTCTGATTCGGTACAACAGGAGGGTTTAAACTCATGAGTAAAACAACCTTCTTTCATCACAATAACTCTGTGGCTGTTGTAATAAACCTCGGGGATTTCATCGCTGACCATTAGTATTGCCATGCCTTGAGCAGCCAGATCTTTGGCAATTTGATAGATACTCTCCTTATTGGCAATATCGACACCGACTGTCGGTGAATCCAAGATCAGTGTCTGAGGCTCTGCAGCAATCCACTTCGCAATAGCGATACGTTGTGCATTGCCGCCAGAAAGACTGGTAACAGGCAGTGCGGGATCTGCGACTTTAATCGACAGAGAGGTGATGAGTCTACTGACCAAGGATTGGGCTTTACCATGGTCTAATAAACCGTTGTTTGATAGCTTGGATAGAACGGTTGCAGTGGTATTGTCGGCGATGCTTTGGGCCATCACCAGTCCTGTAGACATACGATCTTCGGACACATAGCCGATCCCCTTGGCAATTGCATCCCGGTTGTTGTTGAAACAAACTGGCTCTCCGTTGACGGCAATAGTTCCACTATCAGGACGAGTCATGCCAAATAGCGATAGACACAGTTCGCTACGCCCCGAGCCTAAAAGGCCGGTAATAGAGACGATTTCCCCTGCGCGCAACGTGAGATCGATATTGTGATACTGCCCTTTTTTCGACAGTTGGTTTGTTGATAGACGGATATCACTGTCATCTGCTTTGGCAGTGAAGTCACCTATAGGCGTGAACTCGAAGCGTTGGCCAGTCATCAGAAAAGCCAATTCATCGCTATTCACCTCATCAGCGCTGAAGGTCCCCACAGTTTCGCCATCACGGATAACTGTAATTCGATCAGAGATCTCCATTACCTCATCAAGCTTGTGGCTTACAAAAACGACGGTAATCCCTCTGGATTTGAGATCCACCACAACCTTTATAAGATTGTTCACTTCGCTACGGGTCAGTGAGGCTGTAGGTTCATCCATGATCACAAGTTTTGCATCAGCAGCCATGGCACGACAGATGGCGACCAACTGGCACTGTGCGATAGAGAGTTGTTCCACCCGTTTATCCAGTGGCAGGTCAACCCCCACTATTTTCATAGCACGTTTGGCAATCTCCTTTAGCCGAACTGTACTGACAAACCCCTTGTACCACGGTATGTGGTCCTGCATGGCGATGTTCTCAAATACAGTAAGGTTCGGGAAAAGAGATAGATCTTGATAAATAACCTGAACCCCATGTTCGAGCGACTCTTGGGGAGTTAGACGACTGTATGACTTACCCTCGATAATTATACTGGCGCCTTTTTCTGGAGCGTGAACGCCAGAGATAACCTTGAATAGAGTGCTCTTGCCACAGCCATTTTTTCCTGCCAAACAGTGTACTTCGCCACGATTGAAGCTGATATTTACATTGCTCAGAGCTTTTACAGAACCAAAATGTTTTGAGACGTTTTTGAGGGTAATGAATTCGTTGGACATAAATATCCTGCCAAGTAACCAGATGTGCGGCCACAGGCCTCTAAAAATGGTGAGTCAGTTGTAGAGTTATGCTGACTCACCATAAGGGATAGTGGACTTAGAATCCCAAGCTGCTTGCGTTAGTTTTATCTACTTCCAAGATCTTGTTAAATTTTATGACTTTAGTCTCGGCGTTTACTTCAGCCTTGCCCAGATTCTGGATTTCTAGCCCACCTTTAATTTCTTTACCATCTAGCATCATTTTTGCAACGGAAACTAATGCATAACCAGCATCTGCAGGATCCCATAAGAAACCTTTATCAATTTCCCCACGGATCAGATAAGGAGCCGCTTGGCTTGGCATCAAGATACCTACCGCGCTTATCTTATCTTTGGCGCGTTTCTTTTTGAGCGCCTCACCGGCACCGATCAGCCCTAAAGAACCGTAAGAAACAATCCCCTTCATATCTGGGTGAGCTTTCATTAAGTCATTAGTCGTGGCATAAGAAGCATCCACACTTTCGGCGACAGGCATACGGCTAGTCACCTCATGCATCTCAGGATAAACCTGTTTCTGGTACGCAATGGCGAGGTCTGCCCAGTTGTTATGCAGTGGTACAGTCAAGGAGCCGACATACACTACATAGCCTCCTTTGTTACCCATATGCTTGGCCAGTTCATCCATTGTTGCCTTGGCATATACGGTGTTGTCCAAGGTCTCGATGTCCCAGTCGGCGTTGTGCTTATCAGGAGACTCGTGAGTTAATACCACAATCCCTTTTTCTCGAGCTTTCTTAAATACAGGTTCTAATACTGTAACGTCGTTAGGGACAACCGTGATTGCATCAACACCTTTGGCAATTAAATCTTCTATTATTTTTACCTGCTGAGCAGGATCTGGCGTTGAAGGTCCTACTTGACGGGCATTCACCCCTAAGTCACTAGCCGCCAGTTCAATCCCTTTGTTCATCTGGTTGAACCATGGGATCCCGGATACCTTCACTACGTTAACGATCTCGTACTCTTTGGCCATCACGCCGGCAGATAGCATTGCCAGAGAGAGTGCACCGACTTTGAAAATGGAATGTTTCACCTTGGCTCACCTTTTTGGACGTAGGGGGAGAGTGCTGGTATTCATCCTACCTAGCTGTGCCAATATAAAATTTGCAATATACGAAGTCCCTTCATCGCTCAAAAACTGTGAACTACGCACGAAAACGTTTATTTATGTAACTGATGTTGTTAATTTTACGTTTCTATTGAAGGATGTGGTAAATCAACCACTAAAATTACGCTAAAGCCAAGTGGTTGAGATACAGATAAAGCACACTTTCTTAACATGTGTTTTTTGTCACTAACCAGAATCAGTAATTTGCAGTGAGTTCAATAGCTGTCAAATGTTCAAAATTGAACATCTATCACATATAAAGCATATTTCTCAGAGGTGTTAAGTTATTATTTTTTATTTGTCACCTATAAAGCAGTGGCTTGGGGGATATATTTAGTCGATATTGTTCTTATATAACGTAATTAAATGACGGGTTTAGTGTCGCGTCAGTCTGCTCAACGTGGTTTGCAGGGTGCTGGACAAGCACATCAAAACGGCGTTGTTGCCCAAATCAGCTATTAAGCCACAACTTCCCCAGCCCCAGGTGATAGCTACACTTGGGGCTTTCTAACCGGCAGACCAAGGGCATTCAGCTTGTTCATAGCACACACGTAGGCCATGATCTCTCCCACTTGTCCGTTGTAGTTACGTAGACTGATTTTTCCCGTCATCAATTGTTTGAACCTATACATCGCCGTCTCGGCCAATGAGCGCCGATGATACCCGGACTGCTGCTTCCAGTGAGTCAGTCCCTCCTTGCGCATCACCAGAACAGCTTCATTGCGTGGATGCCCATTTTCCCATAAACCGGCATTCTTGCGCGGCGGAATACAGGCCTTGGCTCCTGTGCGCTTTATCAGTTCATGGCAGGCCTTGGTGTCATATGCGCCATCGGCATACACGGTCCCAAGTGCTCGGCGTAGCGGATTGAACAGGGTCGGCAACACCTCGGCATCATGAACATTTTCCAACGAGGCCTCGGCTGCCACGATGTCGTGGGTCGCCGGGTCCACCGCCAGATGCAATTTGCGCCAGACCCGGCGCTTGTCATAGCCATGCTTTCTGACCTTCCATTCGCCCTCGCCAAACACTTTCAAGCCGGTGGAATCGATAACCAAATCGGTAACCTTGCCCTTGGGTGGCTGGCGGTATGCCACCTTCACCGTACTGGCGCGCTTGCTGACACAGCTGTAGTCGGGGGCACACAACGGCACATTCATCAGCTCGAATAGTGAGTCGAGCAGGCCCTGTGTCGCCCGCAGGGAGAGGTTGAAAATGCCCTTGAGCATGAGAAAGGTACAGATGGTCTGGTCGGTGTAGAGGGAGCTTCGTCCCCGTCGGCCATGATGTTTTTGATGGAACCAGTTATGAACGACATTCTCATCAACCCAGAACGTTAGCGAGCCGCGTTTGACCAGGGAACGGTTGTACTGTGACCAGTTGGATATGGCGTGAATCGACTTGCCCATGATGCTGATTTGAAGAGGGATTTGGTGATCAGATCACCGTCTTCACCATAAGTTCAATTCAGGTCACTCTGATTTGGGAAACAACGCCC
>NZ_NKWE01000015.1:0-61694 GCF_006243315.1 Aeromonas sobria | reverse complement strand
CCCCGCCCGCCCGCTCTCAAGCGACCTGCTGGCGCTGGTGGATCTCATCACCCCCAACCAGACCGAAGCGGAGCTGTTGACCGGTGTAAAAGTCATCGACGAAGCCAGTGCCCGCGAGGCGGCTGCCCGCTTCCACCAGATGGGGATAGCGGAGGTGATGATCACCTTGGGCTCCCAAGGGGTCTATTGCAGCAACGGGCAACAGCAACAGCTCATCCCGGGTTTTCGGGTCGAGGCGGTAGACACCACAGCTGCGGGGGATACTTTCAACGGTGCCCTGCTGGCGGCGGAGCTGGCCGGTGCCGAGTTCAGCGCCGCGGTGCGTTTTGCCCACGGCGCGGCGGCGCTCTCGGTCACCAAATTCGGCGCCCAGAGCTCAATCCCCAGCAAAGCTGAGGTGGATGCCTTCTTGCTGGCGCAAGCGGCTCCGGGGCACTGATGGCCAATATCAAGGAGGTGGCGGCGAGGGCCCAGGTCTCTACCACCACCATCTCCCACGTCATCAACGAGACCCGCTTCGTCAGTGAGGCAACCCGCGAGCGGGTCTTTACCGCCATGCGTGAGCTCAACTATGCCCCGAGCCTGGTGGCGCGCAGCCTCAAGGTAAAAGAGACCAACAGTATCGGCATGCTGGTCACCACCTCCAGCAACCCCTTCTTTGCCGAAGTGGTGCGCGGGGTTGAGCGTTACTGCTTCGAGCAGGGCTATAACCTGATGCTGGGCAATACCGAGGGGCAGGCCGAGACGGCGCTGTCCTACCTCAAGATGATGCTGCGCAAGCGGGTCGATGGCTTGCTGATCATGTGCAGCGAGGGGCAGCAGGAGGTGTTCAACCAGCTCGACTGGCTCAAGAGCCTGCCGGTAGTGGTGATGGATTGGGGTCTGGTCAGCACGGATGTGGATCTTATCGCCGACAACTCTTTTCACGGCGGTTATCTCGCGACCCGTCATCTGATTGAGTTGGGCCATAGCGCCATCGGCTGCATCACCGGCCCCCAAAACCGTGCCCCCGCCAACCAGCGGCAGGCAGGCTTTGAAAAGGCACTGCTGGAGTCGGGTCTGACCGTCAATCCGCAGTGGATCCAGGAGGGGGACTTTGATTGCGCCAGCGGCTTTGCCGCCATGGAGCGGCTGCTGGCACTCCCCGCGCGCCCGACCGCCCTCTTTGTCTGTAACGACATGATGGCGATGGGGGCCATTAGCGCCGCCCATCAGGCTGGCATTGTGATACCGCGGGATATCTCCATCGTCGGCTATGACAATGTGGCGCTGGCGCAATACCTCTCGCCGCCGCTCACCACCATCAACCAGCCCAAGGAGGAGCTGGGACGCCTGGCCGTCACCCGGCTGCTGGCGCGGATCAACGGCGAAGAGGTAGAGAACCACCTGATCACCGTCGATCCGGATCTGGTGATCAGACAATCCTGCGCCCCTCTCTGCTCCCCTCTGCCCGCTCAATCGTAACGGGCACTGACCAACAAAAAGGCGACTCCCCGAGTCGCCTTTTGCTTTTCCGCTATCGCTGCTGCTTAGCGTTCACGCATCTCCATCCAGTTGTGCCCCTCCACCTGTTTGGGCTGATGGATGCCGCATGCCTCCAGCAACTCATCAACATAAGCGGGGACCAGCAGGGAGGCGGGGCCATAGCGTTTCTCGTCAAACTGGCTGCCCACCTCGCTCGGTTCGAGATTGAGCTCTATGGTATGGGCACCGTTGAGGCCAGCCTCATGGACAAAACCGGCCGCCGGATAGACTGCCCCCGAGGTGCCGATAGAGATAAAGAGATCACACTGCGCCAGCGCGCTGTAGATACGATCCAGCCCGAGTGGCATCTCGCCAAACCACACCACATGAGGGCGCATCGGTTGGGGGAACTGGCAGCAGGAGCAGAGCTCGTCCTGATGGAGATCGCCGCGCCACTCGATCACCTGGCCGGACTCCGGGCAGCGCGCCCTGAGCAGCTCACCGTGCATATGGATAAGGTTTTTGCTGCCAGCACTCTCGTGCAGATTATCGATATTCTGGGTCACTAGGGTGACAGAACCGGGCAGGAGCCGCTCGAGGCGGGCCAGCGCATAGTGAGCGGGATTGGGGTGAACCTGGGGTTGTTGCAGCTGTTTACGGCGAGAGTTGTAAAACCCGAGCACCAGCGCGGGATCCCGGGCATACCCCTCGGGGGTCGCCACATCCTCGACCTTGTGCTCTTCCCACAATCCATCACAGGCTCGGAAGGTCTTGATACCAGATTCGGCAGAGATGCCTGCTCCGGTCAGGATCACGATATGTTTATATGACTGCGCCATAAGCTGCTCCGTCTATCCCCGCACAATAAATGTGACCTTAGCACAGGGAAAAAAGTGTCACTATTCGCCCTTGGTCTTAAGCGGCGCGGCTGGCAGCACTGGCAGCCAGGGATCCAGCGCCGACAAATCGAGCCTGACAAATACCATCTCTCGACCAGTGACCAGGGTCAGTGGCAGGCCCAACCGCTTTAACAGGGTGAGCATGGGCCGATTCTGGGCCAGTACTTCTGCCGTCCAATCCAGGATCCCATCCGCCCGGGCCAGCAGCGCCAGCGACAACAAAATGCGTCTGCCTGCCCCCTTATGCTGAAAATGGTCCGCCACGATACAGGCAAACTCCGCTCGATCGGGATGCAGACGGCGGCGGATAGATTGAGCCTGAGCCAACGGCTGACCCGCCAGATCCGTTAGCAATAATGAGATTTGATGATCGGGATTGTAATCAAGAAACTGTGCGACCTGTTCCGGTGGTGGAGTTCGTTTGGCGCGCATAAAACGCAAATAAATGCTCTCTTCACTGAGTGCATCATAGGCTGCCAGCATGCGAGCAGGCTCCACACCATGCAGCTCCCGTAGCAGACAAGGTACGCCTGTGACGCTCATCGCCAGTGGCAGCGCGGTGCGCGAAACCGGATGGGGCCAACCATTGAGCCCCTTGGCCAGGCGCTCCCTGTGTATCGGCCAGCAGAGGTAGCGCGGCATGGGTTACCAGCGCCCCGCAATACCGCGATCTCGCCACAGTTCGACATCGAGCAAATTGTAGGGATCGTCAAGATAGATGGTAATCCCCAGCTCTCCGATCCGGGTCATAAAACGTCCCAATAAGGAGTCTGGCGACAAGGCATCGAACTCGGGCAAAATCCCCTGCCCCAGTAATACGGCTTGCAACGGCAGCCGCTCCAGCAGGTCGAAGGGCAGATGCTGGCTGCTATCGAGCAGCAGCGCCAGCTTGCTGCCCGCCAGACTGGCTTGCAGCACCAGTGCGAAGCGATCGGCATTGCTCAGCAGGTGATCGCGCCGGTGGATCAGCAAGGTCAGTTCGGACGGGGTGCGCGACTGCTCCGCCAACCACTCCTTGAGCGCTTCCCAGCGGCTCGGCAAGCCAGTCACCGCCAGCCAGATCGGATATTGGAAGCCAGGGCTGGAGAGCAGACCAAGCTGCCCCAGCACAGCCCCCTGCCACAGGCGGATCGTTCGGCGCTGACCACTCAGGCGCTGTTGACGCAACGGGCCCAGATAGAGTCCGCGCAGTAACCTGAGCAGTGCATCGCAATCAAGCGGCTTGGCCAGGGCGGCCAGAATATTGAAACCGGCATCGTGGAGCAGGCGGCGGGCACCGTCGATCAGGGTCTGCTCATGGGCGGAGAGCAGAACTATGGGCAACCCCGCTTCCTGCAACTGGGGCTGGCTCATCAGCAGACTGATGGCATCTTGCTCCACCAGACTTAGATCACATACCAGCAGGCTGATATCGCCCGCCGCCAGCACCGCAAGACAGGCCGTTTCATCCTGCACCCATTGGCAAGAGAGACCCAATGCGGCGATGGTTTGCTGCAACTGCATCCCTTGGAACGGATGATCTTCGAGCAGCAAAATCTTGCTCGTCGCCAGCCAGTTACACCAGTCACGGTAACTGGCCACGAGGCCTCCCTGCCAATCTTCACCAATGGCATAGATCCCCTCATGCTGTTGCAGTTGAGGAAGGTAGTCAGCCTGCTGATGCGCAGCAGGATCGTAAAGCGCGATGGCACCTGCCGCAAACAGCCCTTGCCACTGCCAGCAGGCATCCGGTTGGGTGCGGTGCAGCGTGACATAAGATGGCAATGTCATGGTGCTGGCCAGCTCATGAGAGGGGCGATCGAGGGCATAGAGCACAATGGGGCAAAATCCTGCCGCCTCATGCTCTTCCGAATCGAGCAGGGCCAGTAGTTCTTCATCAGTGATGATCATCTTGAGCCCTCTTTGAAAACTGCTGGCTGAACTCATCCAATGCCCGGTTCAATCTGGCTTGCAGCGCCGAATGGGGAGCTTGTTGCCACTCTTCAATGACAGCTACCAAAGCAGTCGCTCCTACCATTCTGGCGGCCCCCTTCAATTTATGTAAAGCAGCTTTCACGCCAACATCATCTTTCGCTAAAAAAGCGCGATCAAGCTCAGCCAGATCATCCCGGGTAGCCTTCAGATAAAGAGCCAGCAGTTCATCGGTCAGCAGCGAGGCAACCGGTGTCGGGGCGACAGTATTGCCCCCCTCTCTGGCAATATGGCGCAGCAGAGCCGCCAGCTCCTTGAGGGCGACCGGCTTGTCGAGATGGCCATCGCAACCACAGGATTGCAACTCACTCGCCGCCTGCTCACTGAGGTCTGCGGTGATCACATAGACCGGCAGACGGGCCCAGCGGGATGATTGGCGCAACGCTCTGCACAGCTCGGCCCCGTTCATCACCGGCATCTGCAGATCGGTCAGCACAAAGTCCACCTCCTGCAGCGCCAGCCTCTCCAGCGCCAGCTGCCCGTTGGCGGCAGTGATGACGCTGGCACCGAGCTGCCCCAGCTGCAGGCTGATCAGCTCGCGATTGACATCGTGATCTTCAACCAGCAGTACCCGCATGCCAAGCCCGGGCTGGGTGCCTGCGACCGATTGACCCGGGGTCAGCCGTGGCTGCAGCAGGGTGATGATGGTGCCGGGCACCCAGGACTCCCCTTGCCAGGCCCAATAGTAGAGCCCCTTCTCGTCCACCTCCGCTTGCAGCGTATCGACAGCATTGCTGACGATGGCGATCCCCACTCGGCTGAGCCAGGGCGAAAGCGCTTGTGCCTCATCGTGAGGTAAAGAGAGCGCCAGCTGCCGCACTTTGGGCTGCCAATCTGGCTCCTGCTGCACCCGTTGCAGGGGCAACTCGCAGAAGAAACGGCTACCGCCGCCGACGCGCCCCTCGACATCAATAAGGCCGCCCATCTGCTCAATCAGCTGCTTGCAGATCGCCAGACCAAGACCGGTACCCGGCGCCCGCAGCTGGCCTTCAACGGCAAACTGCTCGAACGGCATAAAGAGCGTGGGGCGCATCCTGGCGGTGATCCCCGGCCCCTGATCATCGACTCCGAAGCGCAAGGTCGACTCTGCCAGCTCGGCCCACAGCACCACTTCCCCACGCTGGCTGAACTTGATGGCATTGGAGAGCAGATTGTGCAGCACTTGGCGCACCCGATGGGGGTCGAGGGTCTGCAGGGCCGGCAGGGCCGGATCCAACTGCAGGCGCAGTTGCAAGCCCTTGGCCCGCGCCTTGGTCCAGTGCACCGCCGCCACATGCTCGCACAGCTCGGTGAAATCGGTGGGCTGGGGCGAGAGGGAGAGTTTGCTGTTTTCATTGCGACTAAAGTCGAGCACATCGTTGAGCAGGCCGAGCAGCTCGTCCCCCGCCTGACGCACCCGCGCCAGCGCCGAATCCTGCTCCTGGGACAAGGGGGTACTGGCCAGCCACTCCAGCAAGCCGAGAATGGCGTTCATCGGGGTGCGGATCTCGTGGCTGATGGCCGCCATGAAGCGCCCCTTGGCCAGCACCGCTTGCTGCGCCTGCTCATGGGAGTGCTGCAATGCCTGATCCTGCTCGATACGTGTCGTCACATCCTGCATCACCGCATAGATCCGCCAGCCTTGTGACTGGGTACGGCCACGACCATAGAGCTGCAACCAGCGTTCGCCTTTGGTGGGGTGGTGGTAACGCAGGGTAAACGAGAAAGGCGTACCGGCCTGCAGCATGGCAAACATCTCGCGGCGGACCTGGCGGCGATCTTCACGCTCGAGCATAGTAAGCACCCGTTTCGGTTCACGGCGGATCTGCTGGCTGGCCAACCCAAGCAACTCATAGCAACCCCGGCTGATAAACTCGATGTTCCCTACCCGCCCCCGCTCAAACATAAATTGCAGCACCACGCCGGGCACCGTATTGGTCAAAGCGCGCAGACGGCGTTCCCCTTGACGCAAGAAACGAGCTTGCTCACGCAACACACTGATGTCCGATAACGCGATAAGGTCAGTCGCTGGCGCTTGTTTATCCAAACGCAGGGGGTGCTGGGCATAAGCAAAAACCTGTTCGCCCAACACCAGCTCCCCTTCACTCTTCTGATGTTGTACCGGAGGCAACATCAGCTGCTCCGCATAACGGATGGCCAAGCGCCGACCCTGTTTGTTGGACTTGATCACCTTGCCCTGGCTGTTGCGTAAAAAAACCGGAACGGGCAACGCCTGGAACATGGTTTCACGCAGTTCACTCTCGATGGCCAGCGCCTTCTCAACTTCCTGGCGCTGGGCTATCTCCCGGGCCAGCTGCTGACGGGAGCGCCAGATCATCGAAATCACACTGATGCTGATCAACAACGCCATCAAGATGGAGCCAAACCAGGCGGCATAACTCACCCCGGGCTGTTGTACCACCAGCAGGCGGCGCCAGCGCTGATTGAGTTCATCCATTTGGGTGCTCGTCAGGATCATCAGATTGCGGTCTAACACCCCGGCCAGCTGGGTCTCCTGTTTGTTCATCGCAAACCCAAGGCCAAACTTGTCTTCCAGCTCTTCGATATCCAGCCCTTCCAGCAGGTTGGTACGCTGCGGGTATTGCAACTGATACAGCTCGCTCAACATGGCATCTGCTTTGCCCTGACGCAAAGCGGCCAGCCCTTGCGCCAAATTATCGGTACGGATCCACTCCTGCTGGCCCAGCTGAGCCAACAAGGAGGGATCATAGAGCGACTCAGGGACCAGAATACGTTGCCGTTTAAGCTGGCTGATATGGTCAGTTGGCTCTGTATGCTTGCTGATCAAAGCAAAGCGGTTGATGGAGATCATCCTACTGAAGGTAAACTCATCCGCAAGGGCTGGGGATTCGGGCAACCCTGCCATCATATCCGCCTCACCTCGACGCAGCTTATCTATCGCCTCCGCCTTGCTGGCGGCAGGCACCAGCTTGAATGTCAGGCCGGTCTCCTGGGTGACCCAGCGCAGCACATCCGCGCTCCACCCTTTCGTCTCCCCTTGCTCATTGATGCCGCTATAGGGCATTAACTCAGGGTTCACCACCAAGCGTACCGTGCGTTGTCTACCGGACAACCAGGCCTGCTCAATATCAGTCAAGCGCAGCTGGTCGATATAAAGGGACCCTTGGTCGAGATAGCGACCCAAATCAGCGTACAGGCTACCGGCAGGCATATAGCGAATTGCGGTATCGATCAATTGAACCAACTCGGGTCCACCACGCATCATCAGCCGGTAGCTGACTACCCGCTCATTCCCGAGCAAACGCCGCAAGCGCAAACCATCCGCCGGGAACTCACGCATCATATAGCGCAGTTGCAAATAGTCCCCCAGATAGGCGTTGCCCTTGCCACTTTCCAGTGCGGAGTAAAGATTTTCCTGTTTGGACAATGGCTTGATCACCGCATCAGGGTAGAGATCCTTGAGCGTTCGAGTGGAGCCCATGGCGGGTGAGGCTAAAAATGTCGCGTTATGCAGATCGCCACGATAGAGAATGGCAGAGTCGGTCTCCAGCATGGCGCGACTCACCCGCATGTTGGGCAGTACAGCAGAGATGGGGCCGACATGAGGCACGATATCGCAACGCCCCTGTAGCAGGGCATCTCGCACCGCTTGCCAGTCAGCTAATTCATGAATGGTAAGCGGCACCGGCAATACGTCGGCCAGTCTGACCAAGCGATCCTTGAACAAGCCCCCCTCCGCTAACAGGTAAGGCGGTGGAAGGGTCGCCGGATAACAGACTTCCAACTTGGTGATGGAGTCCACATAGGCTTGGGTAGCGGGCGGGAGGGGCAATACCATGGCATGCAGCGGCATGGCCAGCACGACGCCCAGGAAAAAAAGGGGGAGTTTTGTCATCTGAAAACAAAAGCCAGGCAGATGCCTGGCTTTTTATCACTCGTTGGGTTCAACATTTTCTACCCTGGCCTTCAGTTTCTGGCCAGGCCGGAAGGTCACCACCCGACGGGCGCTGATTGGAATATCTTCGCCCGTCTTGGGATTTCGTCCAGGACGCTGATTCTTCTCACGAAGGTCAAAGTTACCGAAGCCTGAAATCTTGACTTGTTCACCACGCTCAAGCGCCTGTCGGATTTCCTCAAAGAAGGCTTCCACCATATCTTTGGCTTCACGCTTGCTCATCCCGAGTTGGGTGAACAGGTGCTCTGCAATGTCGGCTTTGGTAAGCGCCATAGATCAATCCCTCAAGGATGCATTCAACTCTTCACCAAGGACCCGCACGACATGGTCTACGGTCTCGGCAATCTCTTTCTCCTCCAGAGTGCGCTGGGTATCTTGCAATACAAGACTGATGGCCAGGCTCTTCTTGTCCTCTGCCATACCAGCGCCCTGGTATACGTCAAACAAGTTTATTCCAACTACCTGATTTCCGCCAACTTTTTTAATTACTGCAAGAACATCACCTGCCAGAACCTGACGGTCGACCACCACGGCGATGTCACGACGGTTCGCCGGGAACTTGGAAACTTCGGCAGCCATCGGCACCTTGGCCGGGGTCAGCTTGTCCAACTCCAGCTCAAACATCACCGCGCGGCTCTTGAGGCCCAGCTTCTTCTCGAGGCTCGGGTGGATCACGCCGATATGGCCGATGACCTCGCCATTACGCAGAATGGCTGCGCTCTGGCCCGGGTGCAGGGCGCTGTGCTCGGTACGCTCGAAGGTAAAGGTGGCGCCTTCGGCGGTCAAGTCCAGCACCGCTTCCAGATCCCCTTTCAAATCAAAGAAGTCTGCTGCGCGGGTTTTGATGTCCCAGTGTTCGTCACTCTGGTTGCCAATGATGATGCCGGCCAGCATCGGCTCCTGACGGATGCCGTTCTCGGCACTTTCATCCTTGATGAAACGCAGACCCTGCTCAAACAGACGCACGCGCGGCTGCTGACGATTCTGGTTGTAGACCACTGCCTGTACCAGCCCCGGGAACAGAGAGACGCGCATGGCGGACATCTCGACTGAAATCGGGTTCGGCAGCACGATGGCATCGCTCTGCGGGAACAGGGTTTGCTGGGTCTTGGGATCGACGAAGCTGTAGGTGATCGCTTCCTGGAAACCGCGATCAACCAGCAGGTCACGCACCCGCTTCAAGGTCACCTGCCCTTCTGCCTGCTCCACCATCGCCAGAGAGGCAGCCGGTTTGAGGTTCGGGATGTTGTTGTAGCCGTAGATGCGAGCCACTTCCTCGATGAGGTCTTCCTCGATGGCGATGTCGAAACGCCAGGAGGGTGCCAGCGCGGTCCAACCGTCAGCGTCAACGGTTACCTGCATACCCAGACGGGTCAGGATCTCGACCACCTGAGCATCTGCCACGCTGATACCGATCACCTTGTCGAGCTTGGTGCGACGCAACTTGATGGGCGCAGCCTTCGGCAGATGGGCATCGGATTTGACCTCGATGACCGGACCGGCTTCGCCGCCGCACTCTCCGCCACAAATGTCCAGCAGCAGACGGGTGGCACGATCCATCACCTTGGCTTGCAGCTCGGGATCAACCCCGCGCTCGAAGCGATGGGAAGAGTCGGTGTGCAGACCATAGGCACGAGCACGACCGGTGATGGAAAGCGGCGCGAAGAAGGCGCACTCCAGCAGGATGTCGGTAGTGGTCTCACTGACGCCGGTGCGATTGCCGCCGAAGATACCGGCCATGCAGGCAGGTCCTTTGGCATCAGCAATCACTAGCGTGGTCTCTTTGAGCTTCACTTCGTTGCCATCGAGCAGGGTCATCGGCTCATCAGCGTGGGCGCGACGTACCACCAGTTCCCCTTCCAGCATCGCCAGATCGAAGGCGTGCATCGGCTGACCGTATTCCAGCAGCAGGTAGTTGGTGATATCGACGATAGCGTCGATGGAGCGAATGCCGCCACGGCGCAGCTTCTCTTGCATCCAGAGCGGGCTCTGGGCCTGCAGGTTCAGCCCCTTGATGACGCGACCCAGATAACGGGGGCAATCGGCCGGTGCCTCAACCCGGATCGGGAAGGTCGCATCACAGGTTGCAGCAGCTGGCGTCCAGGTCGGCTCGACCACGTCCACGCTATTGAGCACGCCAATCTCACGGGCGAGCCCCGCGATACCAAGGCAATCGGCACGGTTCGGGGTCAGATCCACGTCGATGGAGACGTCGTTGAGATTGAGGTAGTCGCGAATATCGGTACCGATGGGGGCATCGGCCGGCAATTCGATGATGCCATCGGCTTCAACGTCGATACCCAGCTCACTGAAAGAGCAGAGCATGCCGTGAGACGGCTGGCCACGCAGCTTGGCTTTCTTGATGGTGAAATCACCCGGCAGGGTCGCCCCTACTTTGGCCACGCACACTTTCAAGCCGGCGCGGCAGTTCGGCGCGCCGCAGACGATATCCAGCAGTTCGGCCTCGCCCACGTTGACCTTGGTCACCCGCAGCTTGTCGGCGTCCGGATGCTGGGCGCACTCGACAACTTCACCCACGACCACATTGTTGAACTGGCCAGCCACCGCTTCCACGGCGTCCACTTCCAGACCAGCCATGGTGATCTGCTCGGCCAGTGCATTGTCACTCAACTCGGTGCGGACCCACTCCATCACCCAGGATTTACTGAATTTCATGTTCTCTCGCCCTTACTTGAACTGCTTGAGGAAGCGCAGGTCGTTTTCGAAGAAGGCACGCAGGTCGTTGACCCCGTAACGCAGCATGGTCAGGCGCTCAACGCCCATGCCGAAGGCAAAGCCGGAGTATTTTTCCGGATCGATACCGACCGAACGCAGTACGTTCGGGTGCACCATGCCGCAGCCCAGCACTTCCAGCCACTTGCCGTTCTTGCCCATCACATCCACTTCGGCGCTCGGCTCGGTGAACGGGAAGTAGGAAGGACGGAAGCGTATGGTCAAGTCTTCCTCGAAGTAGTTGCGCAGGAAGTCGTGCAGAATGCCCTTCAGCTCGGTAAAGCTGGCATGCTCGTCAACCAGCAGACCTTCAACCTGATGGAACATCGGGGTGTGGGTCATGTCGTAGTCGTTACGATAGACGCGGCCTGGCGCAATGATGCGGATCGGCGGCTGTTGCTGCTGCATGGTGCGGATCTGCACACCGGAGGTGTGGGTACGCAGCATCAGATCAGGATTGAAGTAGAAGGTATCGTGATCGGTACGCGCCGGGTGGTGAGCCGGAATATTCAGCGCATCGAAGTTGTGGAAGCCATCTTCAATCTCGGGACCACGGGCAACCTTGAAACCCATCTCGCCAAACAGGCGCTCGATGCGTTCAATGGTGCGGGTTACCGGGTGCAGACCACCATTCTCGATGCGGCGGCCCGGCAGGCTGACGTCGATGGTCTCGGCGGCCAGCTTCTGGTTCAGCACGGCGACTTCGAGGGCTTCACGACACTCGTTCAAGGCATCTTGAACCTGTTGTTTGGCCTGGTTGATCACGGCGCCCGCGGCGGGACGCTCTTCGGCAGACAGGGCGCCCAGGCCCTTCATCTGTTCGGTAAAAAAGCCTTTTTTGCCCAGATATTTGACCCGGATCTCATCAAGGGTAGCGATATCGCTCACGCCCTCAATATCGGCCTTGGCTTGGCCTACTACTTCTTCAAGCTGTTGCATGTCTTCCTCGTCACCACTCCGAAACAGGAGCCTTTAGGCTAAATAAGGTCAAGAGGGGAATAATACAAAAAAAGGCCCTTCACTGACCATAGTTATGGCCTGCTTTTCTCCCTATAAATCATTTTGTTATATCAAGCGAGTCTCAACTCCTACCCTATCGTCTTGAAATAGTGGTTAGCTGATTTTGTTTGTTGGCATATCTCCAAGTGTCGAGTCAGCTATTGTGATTTATTGAGCGTGTGGGGGAAGACGTTGATGGCAAAACAGAAATAACAAAAAAGGAGGCCTGAGCCTCCTTTTAACTTTTATAACAGAACCGGATTAAACCAGAGCTGCTTTAGCTTTTTCAACCAGGGCGGTGAAAGCCAGCTTGTCGTGAACAGCGATATCGGACAGGATCTTACGATCGATCTCGATAGACGCTTTCTTCAGACCGTTGATCAGACGGCTGTAAGACAGACCATTCTGACGGGCTGCAGCGTTGATACGCGCAATCCACAGCTGACGGAACTGACGCTTTTTCTGGCGACGGTCACGATAGGCATACTGACCAGCTTTAGTTACCGCTTGTACCGCTACGCGGTAAACACGGGAACGGGCGCCATAGTAACCTTTGGCGGCTTTCATTACTTTTTTGTGACGAGCTCGAGCAGTCACACCACGTTTAACTCTTGGCATTTTTTACATCCCCCCTTATGCGTACGGCAGACAAGCGACAACACGTTTGTGGTCGGCAGCAGAAACCATGAACTTAGGTCCCAGCTTGCGCTTACGCTTGCTGCTCTTCTTGGTCAGGATGTGACGCAGGTGGTTATGCTTGCACTTAAAGCGACCCGAGCCGGTCTTTTTGAAGCGCTTTGCAGCACCCCGGTTGGTTTTCATCTTCGGCATTTTATACTCCGCATTGTGAGTGACAACAAAATCGCAAGGCGAACCGACTCACGGGCGAACCCGTGAGTCAATTTCTTGTGGGCCTTAAGATTTCTTCTTAGGTGCGAGGACCATCACAGCTTGACGGCCTTCGACTTTCGGGAACGACTCGACTACTGCCAACTCTTCCAGATCGTTCTTGACGCGCTCCAGAACCTTGATACCAAGATCCTGGTGTGCCATTTCACGACCACGGAAGCGCAGGGTGACCTTAGCCTTGTCCCCGTCTTCTAGAAAGCGAACCAGGTTGCGTAGTTTTACCTGATAGTCGCCTTCGTCAGTACCAGGACGGAATTTGATTTCCTTAACCTGGACGACTTTCTGCTTTTTCTTCTGTTCTTTGGTTGTTTTGCTCTTTTCGTAGAGGAATTTACCGTAATCCATGATCCGGCAAACGGGCGGCTCAGCATTTGGACTGATCTCGACCAGATCAACTCCGGCCTCTGCGGCCAAGTTCAGTGCTTCCTGAATGGTGGTGACGCCAATGGCTTCTCCATCCAGACCAGTCAGACGAACTTCTTTCAGACGGATCTCTTCATTGATCCGGTGAGCGCGGGCTTGCGGTTGCTTGCCCAGTTTTTTTCCGCCTTTTATAGCTTATTCCTCCACTTTCTTTTGTCCGCGGGTCTGAACTTCCTGGGTCAACAGAGCGATGAACTCTTCAACAGGATAAGTGCCCAGGTCAGCCCCTTTACGAGTCCGTACTGCAATCTTACCGGCTTCAACTTCTTTATCGCCGCAGACCAGCATGAAAGGTACTCGCTTCAAAGTATGCTCGCGGATTTTAAAGCCAATCTTCTCATTTCTCAAGTCCGCTTTTGCGCGAATACCCGCATCATTCAATGATTTGGCTACTTTCACCGCATAATCGGCCTGATTATCCGTGATATTCATGACCACAGCCTGTGTCGGCGCCAACCAGGTTGGAAACAGACCAGCATATTCTTCAGTCAGAATACCGATGAAACGCTCGATAGAACCCAAAATGGCCCGATGGATCATCACAGGTACGTGGCGCTCGTTGTTTTCGCCAACATAAGTGGCGCCCAGACGACCGGGGAGAGCAAAATCGAGCTGTACGGTACCACATTGCCACGCACGATCAAGGCAATCATGCAGGGTAAATTCAATCTTGGGACCGTAGAAGGCCCCCTCGCCCGGCTGCAGATCGTATTTCAGACCATTGAGATCCAGTGCTTCTGCCAGTGCGGCCTCGGCACGATCCCAAGCCTCATCTGAACCGATACGCTGTTCGGGACGGGTGGAGAGCTTGACCACGATGTTCTCGAAGCCAAAGGTGCCGTAGACGTCATAGACCATACGAATACAGCCGGAGACCTCTTCCATGATCTGCTCTTCGGTACAGAAGATGTGAGCGTCATCCTGAGTGAAGCCACGCACCCGCATCAGACCGTGCAGCGAACCGGACGGTTCATTGCGGTGGCAAGAGCCAAACTCGGCCATCCGCAGCGGTAAATCGCGGTAGGACTTCAGACCCTGGTTGAAGATCTGGACGTGACCCGGGCAGTTCATCGGCTTGATGGCGTACTCGCGGTTCTCGGATTGGGTGGTGAACATGGCCTGGGCATACTTCTCCCAGTGACCTGAGCGCTCCCACAGTACGCGGTCCATCATGAAGGGACCCTTCACTTCCTGATAGTCGTACTCTTTGAGCTTGCCGCGGATAAAGGTTTCCAGCTCACGGAAGATGGTCCAGCCATCGTTGTGCCAGAACACCATGCCGGGCGCCTCTTCCTGCATGTGATACAGGTCGAGTTGCTTGCCGATCTTGCGGTGATCACGCTTGGATGCTTCTTCCAATCGTTGCAAATAAGCCTTGAGCTGCTTCTTGTCGGCCCAGGCAGTGCCGTAAATACGCTGCAACATTTTGTTGTTGGAGTCGCCACGCCAGTAGGCGCCAGACATTTTTTGCAACTTGAAGTGGTGGCAGTGACGCATGTTAGGCACGTGCGGGCCACGACACATATCCACGTACTCTTCGTGATGATAGAGACCAGGCTGGTCATCACGGGCAATATTCTGATCCAGGATCTCGACTTTATAAATCTCACCACGGGCATCAAACACATCACGTGCTTCCTGCCAGGAGACTTTTTTCTTGATGACGTCGTAATCCTTGGCTACCAGCGCCAGCATGCGCTCTTCCAGGGCAGCCAGATCTTCATCGGTCAGGGTGCGGTCAAGATCAACGTCGTAGTAAAAACCGTTGTCAATGACAGGACCGATGGCCATCTTGGTCTGGGGCCAGAGTTGCTTGATAGCATGACCCAGCAAGTGGGCACAGGAGTGGCGCAGGATGTCCAGACCTTCTTCGTCTTTGGCGGTGATGATGGCCAGTGCAGCATCGGCTTCGATCAGCTCGCATGCATCCACCAGTTCACCGTTTACCCGACCGGCAATGCACGCCTTGGCGAGACCGGGACCGATGTCCGCAGCCACATCCATAACGGAAACAGAGTGGGCAAATTGACGTTGGCTGCCGTCAGGCAGAGTAATGATTGGCATTATAGGTTTCCTTATACAGTGGTGACCCGTACCAAAGGCCACATGTAGTCGCGATAATTCCTTTAAAATCAAGCTCTTCACTCTAGTGTTTCACCATAAACCAAACGGTTGGTACACAGAGCGGTACACACATCAGTTTGTGCGTCATGCTGTCAGTTTCAGGATCCGGCGTGGATTGTATCAAACATGCGATATCAAACAAATTGTTAAACATCGTACATCTTAAAACCACTCGCTCGGCTTGGCGCCCCTGCCCCACCGGATACCATGGGTTGTCACGATGGAGATCCTGTAACGCGCAGGGTGTGACCATAAGAAAGTGGCCAATCATCACGTTGAGCGGGGCATACCATCGCCAGCAGGTAAACGGACATCACCGTAGCTTGAAACTATGGATGGTGCGATACCATGGCGGCGACCCACGACTGCATAACTGTCCGGGTTGGCGCAGGATGCTCTCGTGTTACGAAAGGGAAACGAATATTGAGCGTGTTGGCATAGCGTTCAGGGGTACGCCCTGCAACACGTAATGGGGCATGGTTATAAAAAAAGGGCCCGTAGGCCCTTTAGCAAAATCAGTGGTCACGCTCAGCTAAACAGATGGTGGCTGATGATAAACAAGCCACCAGAGAGCAGCATGGTCAACGGCAAGGTCAGCACCCAGGCCATCAAGATGGTTTTGATGGTCTGGCTCTGCAGCCCTGATTTATTGGCCACCATGGTACCCGCTACCGCTGAGGAGAGAATATGGGTAGTGGATACCGGCATACCGGTCAAACTGGCGACCCCGATAGAGGCGGCTGCCGTGATCTGGGCGGCAATGCCCTGGCTATAGGTCATACCGGTTGAACCGATCTTTTCACCTACGGTGTGAACGATACGACGCCAGCCCACCATGGTGCCGCAACCCAGCGCCAGCGCGATGGAAACGATAACCCAGGTTGGTGCATATTCAGCGGTCGCGGTCAGATCCTTGCGCCACTTGGCCAGGTCGGTCAGCTCTTTGGCTGGCAGTGGCAACTTGGCAACCTTACGCGCGGTATCATCGATACACAGCAGCAAACGGCGCACTTCACGACGATCGGTAAGATTGAGCTCCTGATAAGTCCGAACAGCACCCAGGCGAGCATCCAGTGTCGCCATTGCCTGCAATACGCCATCCGCAGAGCAGTGTGTCATCAGCTCTTCCTGGGCCGTTGCTGGCGCAGAGAAGTTGATCACCTCCCCCAAAGAGGCCTGGTTGCGCTGATAGATCTCCATGATCCGCTGGTTGGCATCCTGGGTTCGGTCCAGGTCATAAGAGCGACTGTTCATGTCCAGGGCAAAGTAAGAAGGCGCCATACAGATAAGCACCAGCATCACCAGACCAATGCCTTTCTGGCCATCGTTAGAACCATGTACAAAGCTGACGCCCATAGCAGATGCTACCAGGGTCAGTCGCGCCCAGAATGGTGGATGCTTTTTGCCATCAACCAATTGACGCTCTTCCGGTGTTTTGTGGATCTTGTTGCTGGTCCAGATCCGCTTCATCGCCAGCAACAGCAGTGCTGCCACGATAAAACCTATGGTCGGCGAGATGATCAGGGACAGCATGATATCGATGGCTTTGCCAACGTTGATCCCTTCCGTCACTGGTTGATGGGTGATCCAGGCATAGGCACCGCCCACCCCCAGGATGGAACCGATCAAGGTATGTGAACTGGATGCTGGGATCCCGAAGAACCAAGTACCCAGATTCCACACAATGGCGGAAAACAGCAGGGAGAACACCATGATCAACCCTTGGGTGGAGTCCATCCCAAGCAACAGGTCGATAGGCAGCAAATGGACAATCGCATAAGCAACGCCCAAACCACCTAACATGACGCCAAAAAAGTTAAAAATCCCCGATGAAACAACCGCCAGGTGTGCTGGCATTGCCTTGGTATAGATAACCGTCGCTACCGCATTGGCGGTATCGTGAAAGCCATTGATAAATTCATAGGCAAGCACAAAAAAAACGGCCAATACCAAACCAATTGACCACCACAAACCCAAATCACTGAACATTTCAAACATATAAAAAAAGCCTGTTTATGAGTTGCGGCGGATTATGCCAGATGGCGGCCCACACCATAGCCATCATTGAAATATTTCAGTCATAAAAAAAAAGAGCACTCAGGTTAAAAATACTCTACAGCCAGTCGCCACAAGGCTTGCCAGAGATTAATTAAAGCCAATAAACCGTGCGGTAAAATAGCTATTTTGTCGATTTTTACGCCACAAACTCCTCGGTTTTTATGACAAACTCACCCTTAAAATACGAAAAACAGCACATCATAAGTCGCACGATTCACTCAGACTATCGCCCGCACGGGTCTGAGACGACCACGCCCAATAAAAAAAGGAGCATCAATGTGCTCCTTTTCGACGATGCAGAAATGATAATCCCGCTCAATCCTCGCTCATACGACTGGCAACCGCGCCCTGTTGACTCTTGTACTTGGCATTTTCCCGCTTGTTATAAGGGCGAGCGGCCGCACCAGAGAGCATTTCGAAGTTCAGCGCACCGATCTTCATCTTGGGGCGCAGCGCCAGCGGCAATCTGCCGCCATTGTAGAACTCCAGCACGATGCGGCCAGACCAGCCCGGATCGATCCGGTGCGCGGTCACATGCACCATCAGACCAAGACGGGCCAATGAAGAGCGGCCATCGAGCCAGCCGACGATATCGGCAGGCAGGGTAACCGACTCATAGGTGACGGCTAGTGCCAACTGACCCGGATGAAGATAGAAGGCTTCGCCATCGGGAATGTGGATCTCGTCACTCATCACCCGCTCGATGGCATCGGCCATTTCGCCGCTCGGGCCGCTCAGATCGATATAAGGAGCGGTATGATCGCGAAACACCCGAAATTCGTTACCCAGCAGCACATCGACACTGACGCCACTGATCCGCTCAACGCCGGGTCTTGGCTCAATAACGATCTTGCCTTCATCAAGATGACGTTCGATATCGGTATCACACAGACGCATTGGGCGACTCTCCTGACAAAATTGTTCATTTAAAAAAGCCGGGCATCACCCGGCTTGTTTCGTGTTAACCAATCAACATGTGGCGAATGCGCGCCTTGAGCATGTCAATGGCGATGCGGTTCTTGCCACCACGGGGCACGATCACATCAGCATACTGCTTGGACGGCTCGATAAACTGCAGGAACATCGGACGCACCGTCTTTTGATACTGCTTGAGCACGGAGTCCATGGTACGGCCACGCTCTTGCACGTCACGCACCAGACGGCGCAGCAGGCAGATGTCGAGCGGAGTATCCATAAAGATGGAGGCATCCATCAGATCCCGCAGACGACTGTCGGTCAGCAACAGGATCCCTTCCAGAATGATCACCCGACGCGGTGCAAACGGAGTGACTTCGTTCATGCGGGTGTGTTCGGTGTAGGAGTACTGGGGAATGGCGACCGCATCACCTTTGACCAGCTGGCTCAAGTGCTGCACCAGCAGATCGTGATCAAGCGCATTGGGGTGGTCGTAGTTGGTTTTGACCCGCTCTTCCATGGTCAGGTGGGTCTGATCACGGTAGTAGCAATCTTCGGTGATCACACCAATCTGACCTGCGCCCAGTTCGGCCACCAGCTCTTCATAAATGGTCTGGGCGATAAGACTTTTGCCTGACGCAGATGCGCCCGCAATACCGATGATCACACACGAATGTTGAGTATCAGACATGACGAATACCTAAAAGAGAAGAGCAGTGGGGGTGGTTTAAACCGATCCATTATATAAAAAAGGGTGGGCAATGCCCACCCTCAATTCCCTTTCAAGTGACCGATAGCCGATTATTCATCCAGCGCCATGGCATAGAGGGGGGTCGCAATCGGTTTTGCGCTGAAAAAGAGTTCGGCACCTACCCTGCGCGCCAGCTTCAAATAGGCCTGAGCCAGGCTCCCTTCCGGTGCGCCGAACACGGTTGGGCAGCCATCATCCATGTGTTGGCGGATATCGATGTGCAGCGGCAACTGGCCAAGCAGCGCCACTTGGTACTGCTCTGCCATCTTTTGACCACCACCGGTACCGAACAGCGGCTCATGGTGACCACAGGCGCTGCAGACGTGGTAACTCATGTTCTCGATGATACCGAGCACCGGCACATTGACCTTGTTGAACATGGCGATCCCCTTGCGGGCATCGGCCAGTGCCACATCTTGCGGGGTGGTGACAATGACGGCCGCCGAGGTGGGCACCTGCTGGGCCATGGTGAGTTGAATATCGCCAGTGCCCGGCGGCATGTCCACCACCAGATAATCCACTTCACCCCAACGGGTTTCGCCGAGGATCTGCGCCAGCGCCTTGCTCGCCATCGGGCCACGCCAGATGGTGGCATCCTGCTCGGAAACCAGATAACCGATACTGTTGCTCTTGAGACCGCAGGCCATCACCGGTTCCATCAACTTGCCATCCCGACTGACCGGCTGCTCCTTGAGGGTACCCATCATGGTGGGGATGGAGGGGCCGTAAATATCGGCATCGAGGATGGCGACACGGGCCCCCTCTTTTTGCAGCGCCAACGCCAGATTGACCGCGGTGGTGGATTTGCCCACCCCCCCCTTGCCGGAGGCGACCACGATGATGTTGCGAATGCCCTGCACCGCCGCCAGCCCCTGCGCTCTGGGCATGCTGGCGACATCGATAGAAAGCTGCCAGTCAATACGGGAAACACCGGTGGCGCTACGCAGCCTGGCATCGAAGTTCTCTTTGAGCTGATCGAGCAGCGACAACGCGGCAAACGGCAATACCAGCCGGATGGTCAGCCCCTGATCCTGACGGATGATCTCACGGACAAAGCCGGCATCGACCAGATCCTTGTGCCAACCAGCAGGCTTAAATTCGGCGAGGATCTGTTTTACTGAATCAATCACCATTAACTCCTCATTATCTTGTCTTTATCTTGAGGTGAACGGTTACCGCACACAAATCAGTGGCTTGCCTGCCATCGTAACGGCAGGTTCTGCCAAGGTTGGCACAGCCACAACCCTAGGCAGGCTACCCCCAATTCGGGTAACATGCACGGCACTGTATCATCCCAACAAGCACATCAAGAACGACTATATGGCAACTGATCCTCGTACAATGCTGGTAACCTGCGCCCTTCCCTATGCCAATGGCTCCATCCACCTTGGCCACATGCTGGAACACATCCAGGCCGATATCTGGGTTCGTTATCAGCGAATGCGCGGTCATCAGGTGCACTTCATCTGTGCCGATGATGCCCACGGCACCCCGATCATGCTCAAAGCACAACAGCTGGGGATCACCCCGGAAGAGATGATTGCGGCCGTATCCAAAGAGCACCAGACCGATTTCGCCGGTTTCAATATCAGCTTTGACAACTACCACTCCACCCACAGCGATGAGAACCGCGAGCTGGCGGAGCTGATCTACGGTCGTCTGAAAGCCGGTGGTTTCATCAAAAACCGCACCATTACCCAGCTGTTCGATCCGGAAAAATCCATGTTCCTACCGGACCGTTTCGTCAAGGGCTCCTGCCCCAAGTGCAAGTCTCCGGAGCAATACGGCGACAACTGTGACAGCTGCGGCGCCACTTACAGCCCGACCGAGCTTATCGATCCGAAATCTGCCGTCTCCGGCGCCACCCCGGTGATGAAAGACTCCGAGCACTTCTTCTTCGACCTGCCGCAGTTTGCAGACATGCTCAAGGCCTGGACCAACTCCGGCGCCCTGCAAGAAGAGATGGCCAACAAGCTGGGCGAGTGGTTCGAGAGCGGCTTGCAGCAGTGGGACATCACCCGTGACGCCCCCTACTTCGGCTTCGAGATCCCGGATGCGCCGGGCAAATACTTCTATGTCTGGCTCGATGCCCCCATCGGTTACATGGGTTCGTTCAAGAATCTGTGCAACAAGCGTGACGATCTGGATTTTGACAGCTACTGGAAAGCAGACTCCAGTGCCGAGCTCTACCACTTCATCGGCAAAGATATCGTCTACTTCCACTCCCTGTTCTGGCCAGCCATGCTGGAAGGCGCAGGTTTCCGCAAGCCGACCAAGGTGTGCGTGCACGGTTATGTCACCGTCAACGGTGCCAAGATGTCCAAATCCAAGGGCACCTTTATCAAGGCATCTACCTATCTGAACCACCTGGATCCGGAGTGCCTGCGTTACTACTACGCCGCCAAGCTCAACAGCCGCATCGATGATCTGGACTTGAACCTCGATGACTTTGTAGCCCGCGTCAACGCCGACGTGGTCAACAAGCTGGTCAACCTCGCCTCCCGCAACGCCGGCTTTATCGCCAAGCGTTTCGACGGCAAACTGGCTGCCACCTGCGCCGAGCCCGAGCTCTACGCCGAGTTCGCCAACGCCCGCATCACCATCGCCGAGGCGTACGAGAGCCGTGAATTCAGCCGCGCTATCCGCGAAATCATGGCACTGGCCGACAAGGCCAACCGCTATGTGGATGACAAGGCACCCTGGGTACTTGCCAAGCAGGAAGGGGCGGATGCCGAGCTGCAAGCCGTCTGCTCGGTCGGTATCAACCTGTTCCGGGTGCTGATGGCCTACCTCAAGCCGGTGATGCCGCTGTTGGCCGAACGTGCCGAAGCCTTCCTGGGTGAAACCCTCTCCTGGGATGGCGTGGCCCAGCCGCTAACCAACCACCAGCTGGCCCCGTTCAAGGCGCTGTTCTCCCGCATCGAGCCCGCCAAGGTAGAAGCCATGGTAGAAGCCTCCAAGGAAGATCTGGCCAAAGAGCAGGCACCGAAAGTGACCGGCCCGCTGGCAGACGATCCCATCAGCGAAACCATCGCCTATGAGGATTTTGCCAAAATTGACCTGCGCGTCGCGCTGATCGTCAAGGCAGAAGCGGTGCCGGAAGCAGAGAAGCTGCTCAAGCTGCAGCTGGATATCGGTGGCGAGACCCGTCAGGTGTTTGCTGGCATCAAATCTGCCTACAACCCGGAAGATCTGGAAGGCAAGCTGACCGTGATGGTGGCCAACCTGGCACCGCGCAAGATGCGTTTTGGCATGTCCGAAGGGATGGTGCTGGCCGCAGGCCCGGGTGGCAAGGATCTCTGGATCCTGGAGCCACAAGAAGGTGCCCAACCGGGGATGCGCGTTAAGTAACGCCACCGGCGACGCTCACCGCGATACACCCAAAGAGAGGCCAGTTGGCCTCTCTTTGCATAGTCCCCTCGTCACGAACCACACTCCCGCCCCCCGCAAGCCTAGCGACACCTCATCGCGCCAGCTCAGTTGGTGTGAAAGCCCTGACCAGTGGGTGGCAGCGCCTTTTGATACTCCATACGGGTCACTCTGGCGGTGCGCGGACCATGCTCCAACCAGCCAAGCATCATCTGTACCCCTTGCCCGGGGCCGCTGATGAGGATCTCCACCGAGCCATCCTCCAGGTTGTAGGCGTGACCCCGCAAACCCAGTTGCAGTGCCCGCTCCCGGGTGAAATAGCGAAATCCGACCCCCTGCACCTGCCCCCACACCCGAATGACAAACGATTGCTCTCCCATTGCTCAATCACCTCCCACTTAAGAAAAATCCCCGCAATAATAATGAGCGCAACACACTCTCTTCTGCAGGGTGCGGCTTCATTATGAAAGAAGTTACATTCCGGTGGATTGACCGCTATCTCATTCACCTCACCCTCAGTGAAAAATGCCATGTCACGCTCTGGTGACCCCTCTGTATCATCACCTTTCTAAGCGGTTTCCAATCATAGACAGGAAAGATGCGTCAGGCTGTTGCAACGGGTCGGCGACCAAATGGAGCCCGGATATAGCAGCTCTGAGCGATACAGGACTGGAAATAAGCCCCCAACTGACTGCCCCCACTTCATTGCAGCAGACTCAGTACCGCACTGGGTCGACTGTTTGCCTGACTCAAAATAGATGAACTCGCTTGCTGCAAGATTTGGGTGCTGACCAACCGCGCCGATTCGACAGCCATATCGGCATCCCGGATCCGCGAGCGGGCAGCACTGAGGTTCTCATTGGCATTGGCCAGATTGCGCACCCGCGAATCCAGCGCGTTGGCCTGGGCACCGAGCCGCGAACGCTGAACACCCAGCTGTTTCATGCCCGCATCCAGGGTTTTGATCGCTCTGCTGGCGTTGTCATCACTCAGAACATCAATGTTATCAACGGTATATTTCTTCTTGTCTGCTTGATAAAAACCCAGTGCATTCAAGCTCGCTCCCTGCATATCAATATTGGAGTACTTGTCACCGGATGAGTGCAGTTCCATCTGACCGATATAAGTCGTAGGGGTAACATCAGGCAGCAGAGCGCTCAGAGAAGAATTGCTGACCACCGGAGGCGCCGGTGGTGCAGGCTGCGGAGGGTGCGTTGTGCCATTGGCCAGCGCAAGGCTGTTGCCCTGAGCACTATGCATGGTCAGTTCATTGCTGGCGGGATTGTTGTTGTTGGAGGCACTCACATAAAAACCCAGACCTGCCGATTGCGCAGTACTGTTGATGCGTTGAACCACGGTTGCCATGATGGCACTGTTTTTTGCTGTCGGATTGACCGGATCCCATCCGGTCATATCAATGCCCGTGGTCAAATCCACAGAGTGGCCCGCCACATCGATATAGGAGGGTAATGCGGCTAAATCGACTGCGGAGGCGACTGAAAATGGCAGTTGTTGCGCTTTTACCGGCCCCTGATTATTGGGAAAAGTCGTGCCATTAATATCTGCAACGAACGCTTCCAGGGTGGAATAATCCTTGTCAAAGGTGACGCCATTAAGAGTGATAGGCTGAGATGAAAGTTTGAGATCAGCAATGTCGTACGCCCCAGGCTTACTGCCTGCCGGACTGCGCGCTCGCCACTCCATCTCCCCCAGATTTTTGGTCTGGGCATTGAGATCGGTAATGACGATATTCTGTCCTGCATAGGCACCGACTGAGAAGATGCCTTTATAACTTCCCGCCAGCAGGTCCTGTCCGGCAAACCGGGTGTCTGTGGCAATCCGATCCATCTCCAACTGCAGTTGCTTGAATTCAGCATTCAAGGCCACGCGATCCTCTGCCGTGTTGGCACCACTTCCTGACTGCAGTGCCAAGGTGCGCATCCGCTGCATCAGGTTCACCGACTCATCGAGCGCACCATCGGCCACGTTGATCACCGAGATCCCATCGTTGGCATTGCGGATAGCCGTATTGGTCCCGTTTACTTCGCTGGTGAGACGATTGCTGATCTGCAAGCCGGCCGCATCATCGGCGGCACTGTTGATGCGCAAGCCGGATGAGAGTCGCCGATATACCGAGTCCAGTGTGTTGGATGATTGACCCAGATGGCGAGAAGCGTTGAGGGCAGAAATATTGGTGGCGATGGAGAGGGACATGGGCAGCTCGATACAGGAAAGATTCAAAATGGTCTTCCCCACTATCGACATCATCAAATGACTCTTTAGAGAAAATCCCCCACAAAAAAGATAAAAACGCTAATTTGATTATATTTTACACACACAAAAACACGTATTGGACACAAAACAAGCACAACCAACCAATGCATATAAAATAAGCAGCGTGAAACGCCAACATCAAGATTCAGCAAACCCAGCCACTCCAACGCCTGGTTGTTGTCCCGGCGCACAGTAAGTCACGCCGTCATATACCAGCAAAGACTGGCTTAGCCGCCCTATTGCACATAGAATGTGGCCCCTTTTCTTTCTACCATCGGCAAACATCCATGAGCGTATTCATCTATCTCGTCAAAGGTCGCGAAAAATCCCTGCTGCGCCGTCACCCCTGGATCTTCTCCAAGGGGATTGAGCGGGTGGAAGGTAATCCTGTTGACGGCGATACCGTCGAGATTTACGCCAACGATGGCAAGTGGCTTGCCCGTGGTGCCTGGTCAAGCAGCTCCCAGATCCGTGCCCGGGTCTGGACCTTCGACAAGAATGAGACCGTTGATCTCGACTTCTTTATCCGTCGCCTCAAATATGCGCAGGAGTCTCGCGATCCGCTGATCAAGCGTCAGGGTCTCACCGGCTATCGTCTGTGCGCCGCCGAGTCCGATGGCCTGCCGGGTCTGACCATCGACCGTTATGCCGATTTTCTGGTGTGCCAGATCCTCTCTGCCGGTGCCGAGTTCCAGCGTGAGCTGATCACCCAGGCGCTGCGTACCCTCTACCCCGAGTGCAACATCTATGAGCGCTCCGACGTAGCAGTACGTAAAAAAGAGGGGCTGAAAGAGCGTACCGGTGTCATCTATGGCGAAGCCCCGACCGAACCGGTGGTGATCGAAGAGAACGACGGCGTGAAGATCCTGGTGGATATTCGCAACGGCCACAAAACCGGCTTCTATCTGGATCAGCGTGACAACCGTCAGGCTGTCTCCAAGTACACCGAAGGCAAACGTGTCCTTAACTGCTTCAGCTACACCGGTGGTTTTGGCATTTATGCCCTCAAGGGTGGTGCCAAAGAGGTGGTCAACGTCGATCTCTCCCAGAATGCACTGGATATCGCTCGCCAGAACGCCGAGCTGAACGGGCTCGATATCAGCAACACCCAGTTCGTCCGTCACGATGTGTTCAAGCTGCTACGTGAATACCGCGAGAAGGGCGAGAAATTCGATGTCATCGTGCTGGATCCGCCCAAGTTTGCCGAGAGCAAGGCCCAACTGCTGGGTGCCTGCCGTGGTTACAAGGACATCAACATGCTGGCGTTCCAGCTGCTGGCGCCGGGTGGCGTGCTGCTGACCTACTCCTGCTCCGGCCTGATGGAGCAGAGCCTGTTCCAGAAGATCGTTGCCGATGCGGCGCTCGATGCCGGTCGCGATGCCCAGATCCTGGAGCTGCTCTCCCAGGCCTCCGATCACCCCATAGGTACCGCCTATCCAGAAGGCTTCTACCTCAAGGGTCTGGTGGTACGCGCCCGCTGATCGGCAACCAGCCTCCCCTTGTGATCAATCAGGCCCCTTGTGGGCCTGATTGTTTTGCGCCGCGGTGTATCGGCCTGAGCCTGACTCTCACCCATCCCTATTACCCCTCTCTGTACTCTTCCCTTTCCACTTTCCCTGTCCTCCTCTTTCCTTGTCGTCCCCTTTCCCTGCCGGTTCTCCACTTTTGCCCTGTTAAATTTTTTTGCACAATTCCTGCACATTTATGATTTAAATCACACCCGTATGACTCTCTTTTTTGTAGTGTGATCCCGCCTGCGGCAGCCAAGCCGGGGTAGCCGTCCGTCAGGATTGATGGGCGGCACAACAACAAAAATCGATGTCAGGCCAAGCTGAACATCACAAGGGATCCCTTTATGAATCAATCATTGCCGCTGTTAACGCCGCTGCGGGGTATCGCTGCCCTGATGGTGGTGCTGTTCCATGCCCGATTATTGCTCTTTCCCCAGTGGATGGAGTCGATCGCAGGCCACACCCAACTCATCGAGAACGGCTACCTCTGGGTCGATCTGTTCTTTATTTTGAGCGGCGTGGTGCTGGCCCATGTCTACGGAGAGGCCTTCAACCACAGGCCCCGCACCATCGGCTATGGCCGCTTCCTCTGGCTGCGGCTGACCCGCGTCTACCCCCTCTACCTGGTGACGCTGGTGCTGTTGGTGGGCTGGGAGCTTTACAAGGCGCAGCACGGGGTGGGTTTCTATGCAGGCCCCTTGTTCAAGATGTGGGAGTGGGAAGGGATGCCCCCCTTCGGCTCCCCCTTCACCCCGGCTGACGCGCTGCCAAGCGCCTTCCTGCTGCTGCAGGTGGTGACCGATCACGGGTTGACCTGGAACTTCGCCGCCTGGTCCCTCAGCGTGGAGTGGATTAGCTACCTGCTGTTCCCGCTGCTTATCCCGCTTGCGGTGACCCGCAGTCGCTGGAGCCATCTCGCCCCCCTGTTGGCGCTGACGGTACTGGCGTTTATCGTGCACAGTCGCGGCACCCTGGATGTCACCAGCGGGGCGCTGGCGGTGGGGCGCGGGGTAAGTGAATTTGTGCTCGGGCTCTGGCTGCTGCCGAGGGTCAAGGCCGCGAAAGGCTTGCCCATGATGCAGCGAGACCTGCCGCTGCTGATCGCCTTTGTGCTGCCCTTCGTGCTGATGCAGTTCACCATGACGCCGCAGCTGACCCTGCTGCTGATCGGATCCTACGTGCTGCTGATCTGGATTTCAGCCGCTCAGGGGGAACGCCAGAGTCCGCTGCTGCGCCTGTTGGATAACCGCTTCACCAACTGGCTGGGGGATCTCTCCTACTCCATCTATCTGCTGCATGCGCTGGTATTGCTCACCGGCTGCGAACTGATCCACTATCTGGCGCCCGGGCTCACCGAGTGGTGGTATGGCCAGACCAACCCGCTGCTGGGGGTGGTGGCCACCCTGCTGATGCTGGCGGTGCTGATCGGGCTATCTTCTTTAAGTTACAACCTGCTGGAGCGGCCACTGCAACGGCGCCTGCGCCGCTGGGGCAAGTCACGGCAACCGGCGCTGGAGCAGGCCTGATAAGTTAACCCCGTCCTGTCTGGATGAGTTGACGGTCTTATGCCAACTCATCCAGCACCAGTTCATCCAGACTGCTCATCACCCAGGCGCTCGGGTGCTGGCTAAATCCGAGCTTGGGGTAGTACGCCACCGCCTGCGGCGCGGCCAGCAGGATCAGCTTGCAGCCTGGCTGCAATTGCAAAAATGTCTCGCGAACCAGCGCTTTGCCAATCCCCTGCCCCTGCACTGACTCGACCACCGCCAGATCCGAGAGGTAGCAACAAAAGCAAAAATCAGTCACCGAGCGGGCCACCCCGACCAGGGTCTCGCCCTGCCAGGCGGTGATCAGCAGATTGGCGTTATCCAGCATGCCCTGCAGGGTGGCCGGATGGTCCAGCGGACGCCTCGCCCCCAGCGAGGTCTGCGCCAACAGCGCCGCAAACTGCGCCGTGGTGATGGGGTGGTTAACCAAAAACGTAGTGGTCACGAAGATCTCCTCCTATGGCGCAGTGGTTGCAGGCGCTATTGCTCTCAATTGACGTTCTCTTTGCTGCATCTGTACTGCAATCAATCAGTGCGCGGCGGATCCAGACCGATGACGCGCAAGTGCGGGCAATTCCCTGCTGTTTATGTGAATTCCTGTTCGAACCCCAAGGGGCAAATGTGGCATAATGCGCCGTCCTGTGGCCCTTGGCGGGGCTGCGCTGGCGCACCTTGTCGCCCTCTTGTTCCCCGTCCGGCCTGGCGGCCTTCCATAACTGCCAGTCATCGCTGCCGCTGTTGGCACCGAGGCCACCCATATTTGCGGCTTCTTGTCTTCCAATCTACAAGGCCGCCCATTGACCAAGACGGCTCCACAGAGCCTCTGCATAAGGGGTAAGTATGTCTTCCATTCGTCTGACCCAATACAGCCACGGCGCTGGCTGCGGCTGCAAAATCTCTCCCAAGGTACTCGACACCATCCTCAAGAGCCAGATCCCGGGCTTCAACGACCCGACCCTGGTAGTTGGCAACAGCAGCAAGGATGACGCAGCCGTGGTCGATATCGGCAACGGTCAGGGCATTGTCTCCACCACCGACTTCTTCATGCCCATCGTCGACGATCCTTTTACCTTTGGCCGCATTGCCGCCACCAATGCCATCAGCGACATCTACGCCATGGGTGGCAAGCCCATCGTTGCCATCGCCATCCTCGGCTGGCCCATCAATACCCTGCCTGCCGAAGTGGCCCAGCAGGTGATCGACGGCGGCCGTCAGGTGTGCCATGAAGCGGGAATTTCGCTGGCCGGTGGCCACAGCATCGATGCCCCCGAGCCCATCTTCGGCCTCGCGGTAACCGGTATCGTGCCTCTGGATGCCATCAAGCAGAACGATACCGCCAAGGTGGGTGACACCCTCTATCTGACCAAACCCATCGGTATCGGCATCCTCACCACCGCCCAGAAGAAGAGCAAGCTCAAGCCCGAGCACGAGCAGCTGGCCCCCAACGCCATGTGCACCCTCAACAAGATTGGCCAGCGTTTTGCCGAGCTGCCGGGGGTTCACGCCATGACCGACGTCACCGGTTTTGGTCTGGCCGGTCACCTGCTGGAGATGTGCGAAGGCTCCAAAGTCAGCGCCCGTCTCGACTTCAAGGCGCTGCCGCTGCTGGACGAGGTGGATTACTACCTCTCCGAGGGCTGCGTACCGGGCGGTACCCTCCGTAACCACGACTCCTACGGCCACAAGCTGGATGCCATGGATGATCGCACCCGCAACATCATGTGCGATCCGCAAACCAGCGGTGGCCTGCTGGTCGCCGTGGGCAAGGAGAGCGAAGCCGCGCTGCTCGCCATCGCGCGCGAAGCGGGTCTTGCGCTCTCGCCCATCGGCCAGATCAAGCCCCTTGAGGGCACCCGCTTTATCGAGATTGTCCAATGAGTGAGATAGCCCAATGAGTGAATTGCCGCTGGCCACTGACTACGCCCAGATTTTTTTAGGCGATGTGCCCCTGATTGATGTGCGCGCCCCCATCGAGTTCAAGGAGGGGGCCTTCCCCTGCTCGACCAGTCTGCCGCTGATGACTGACGATGAGCGCGCCCAGGTGGGGACCTGCTTCAAGAAGCAAGGGCAGGATGCCGCCATTGCCCTTGGTCACAAGCTGGTGGGGGGGGCGGTACGCGCCGAGCGAGTCGAAGGCTGGCTGGCACAATTGCGCCAGCAGCCCGATGCCCTGCTCTACTGCTTTCGCGGCGGCCTGCGCTCGCAAACCGTACAACAGTGGCTGGCTGATGCCGGGATCACCCGCCCTCGCGTCGCCGGTGGCTACAAGGAGCTGCGCCGCTTTCTGATAGAAACCCAGGACAAGGCCTCCGCCGAGTGCCATTGGACTGTGCTGACCGGCATGACCGGCTCCGGCAAGACCCATATGCTGGACCATGTGGCTCAAGCGCTCGATCTGGAAGGCCATGCCCACCACAGAGGCTCGTCGTTTGGTCAGCTGCCCGGCGGCCAGCCCAGCAATATCAACTTTGAAAACAACATGGCCATCGAGCTGCTCAAGCGCCGCCATCAGGGCGAACATGCCTTTGTGGTGGAAGATGAGAGCCGCCTGATCGGTCGCTGCTGCCTGCCTATTTCCCTCCATGAGGCCATGAGTCAAGCACCGTTGGTGGTGGTGGATGTGCCGCAGTGCGAGCGCGCCGAACAGATCCGTGAAGATTACGTGCACGATCTCTGGCTGCGCTATCAAGAGATGTATGGCAATGAAGCGGGATGGCCGCTGTTTGCCGCCTATCTCACCGATGCGCTGGCCCGCCTCAAGCGCCGCCTTGGCGATCAGGCCCACCGCGAGCTGGATGCCCTGATGCAGACCGCCCTCACCGAGCAGGCCAACAGCGGCGCCACCGAGCTGCATCTGGCCTGGATCACCCTGCTGCTGACCCGCTACTACGACCCCATGTATCTCTACCAGCTTGGCAACAAGCAGGAACGCATCGTGTTTCGCGGCGACAAGCAAGCCTGTCTCGACTACTTCGCCGAGCAGCACGCCAACGGGCAACTAGGCTGACCCCGTCGCCTTTCCAACAAGAGGACCCCACATGTTGAAATTCGAGGTGATCCCGGTCACCCAGTTCGCCCAGAACTGCTCCCTCATCTGGTGTGATGAAACCCGTCAGGCGGCGCTGATCGACCCGGGTGGCGAAGCGGACAAACTGCTGGCGGCCATCGCCAAGCGCGGGCTGACCCTGACCCACATCCTGCTGACCCACGGTCATCTGGATCACGTGGGCGCGGCGGCAGAGTTGCGGGAGAAGACCGGCGTGGCCATCACCGGCCCCCACAAGGAAGACGCCTTCTGGCTCGACATGCTGCCCCAGCAGAGTCAGATGTTCGGCTTCGCCCATACCCCTGCCTTTAGCCCCGACCAGTGGCTGGCACAGGGCGACAAGGTGCAGCTTGGCCAGTGCGAGCTGGAGGTTTACTTCTGCCCCGGCCACACCCCGGGCCATATCGTGCTGCTCTCCCAGGCTGAAAAACTCGCCTGGGTTGGCGACGTGCTGTTTGCTGGCAGCATCGGCCGCACCGACTTCCCCCGTGGCGATCACGGAACGCTGATCAAGTCGATCACCGAGACCCTGCTGCCGCTGGGTGACGACATCGTCTTTATCCCGGGCCACGGCCCCAGCTCCACGTTCGGCCGCGAGAAGACAAGTAACCCCTACCTGACCCAGCCTATCTGGTGATCAAAAAAGGCAGCGGTCACCAGCCGCTGCCTTTCTTTTTCCACACCTTTATTCTCAGCACTTCAATTCAGCATTGCACGCGTCTGCGGTAAAGGTGGTTAAGAGGTCATGTCACCGAGCAGTGGCTGCCAGTTGAAGTCGAAGGTACTGCTCCCCTCCTCGGCCAGCGCCAGCTCTTGCAGCACCTGCAGCGCCAACTTGTTGCCCTTTTGCGCCGCCTGATAGAGCCACTGTTTCGCCTGAGGCAAATCGACTCTGCCACTCGCCCCCATCAGATGAAGCACGCCGACTTTCAACATGGCAGGTACATCACCGTTGCGGGCGGCCTGCTCCATCCAGTGAAAGGCTTCTCGCAGATCCCGCTTTACCCCGACACCGCGCAGATAGAGCTCTGCCAGCCGATATTGACCAAAAGCATCCCCCGCCTGCGCCGACTGGCGGTAGAGAGTGATGGCCCGGTTCATATCCTGCTCGCTCCCCTGCCCCACTTCATGGCTCCAGCCCATCAAGGCTTGCGCCCTGGGTTGCCCCTGCGCCGCCAGCGGTGACCAGATCCGGGTCGCCTCATCGAAGTGACCGGTGCGCCAGGCACGGTTGGCAGACGCCAGCTCCTGCTCGGTGGAGAGCGGGATCAAACGCCAGATAACCAGGCCAAGCAGACCGATAAACAGCCAACGGGAAGTTGTAGGTCTCATGATGATTTCCGTGATCCAGTTCTCATTTCGTCTATGTAAACGAAATGTAGCTCTGCGATCAAGCAACAGATCCCGGTGACATACCCTTTTTACGCCACACCGATAGTCAATCGTTGTCATTTCTCCGTCGTACTTGCAAAATAACTGTATATATAACCAGTATAGGTGCGCACCATGGCCGGACGCGGCAGCCCCCACAATATCGATCACCGTTTCAGTGGCCCCCTTGTCGAGGCGGTTGATGATGGCTGGCAATCGTCCGATTGGGATGCTGCTTTCACCCACTCTGTGCCTAGCACCGAGGTGCGGGAGATCGACGCGCGCAGCATCATCAGCTACAACAGCTCGCCGGATGTCCCGTTTGGTCGCTCCATCAACCCCTATCAGGGGTGCGAACATGGCTGTATCTACTGCTATGCCAGACCCAGTCACGCCTATCTGGAGCTCTCCCCCGGCCTCGATTTCGAGAGCAAGCTGTTTGCCAAACGCAATGGGGCCGATCTGCTGCGCCGGGAGTTTGCCAAACCGGCCTACCAGCCACAGACCATCGTCATTGGCGCCAATACCGACCCCTACCAACCCATAGAACAGCGTTATCGCCTCACTCGCCAACTATTGGAGGTAATGCTGGCCCACCGCCATCCGGTCGGCCTCATTACCAAGAGCGCCATGATCTTGCGCGACCTCGATCTGTTGACCGAGCTGGCCAGCGAGGGACTTTGTCAGGTGATGGTGTCGGTGACGACCTTGAACGAAACCCTGCGGCGACAGCTGGAACCCCGCGCCAGCACGGGCGCAGGCCGCTTGAAAGTGATCGAGAAGCTGGCCAGCGCTGGCGTGCAGGTGGGGGTACTGGCCGCCCCGATGATCCCGCGGCTCAATGAGCCGGAGCTGGAGCAGATCATCAAATCGGCAGCCGAGGCGGGCGCCAGTTGCGCCGATTACATCCTGCTGCGGCTGCCCCACGAGCTGGCGCCGCTATTTGGTGACTGGCTCGATACCCACTATCCCGGTCAGAAGGAGGCCATCCTGAATCAGTTGCGAGCCAGCCGGGGTGGCGGGCTCAACAGTGTGGCATTTGGTTCGCGGATGCGGGGCGAGGGGCAGTTTGCCGATCTGCTGGCCCAACGCTTTCGCCTTATCAGCAAGCGCCTTGGCCTTGGCAAACGTCATATTCAGCTCAGGCAGGATAGTTTTATCCGCCCCGGGGAGCAGCTGTCGCTGTTCTAATCCCGCCGGTTTGAGGCAAACGGTATCCCTTGTCGGTCGTCAACAGCCTTGCCATATCGCGCAATAGCACTCGGGAAAGCCGAGTTTCCCGAGTAGACACGCTTTCGCGAGACGATGGTGTTTCCCGAGAGCAGCGACGTCAGAGCTCCACTCGATCCTCCCGCCGCTGTTGCACCATTTCAGCCGGCAGCCGCGAGGGTTCATGGGCCACTTGGTGCTCATCTTCCCCGCCCTGCTGCGCCGCTGACTCGCCCCATACCCGGCTCCACCAAATTTCCCACGTGATCCAACTGGTCATATGCAGCTCCTGATGGTGACGGTGATGGCAACAGCGCACCACTCGGACAGCAGGATAGCGGCTGAGGATGACAGGGAAATGACAACGGATCACTGGTGAAGCGGCGACTGGCCGTGGCAGGGAAAAGCAGCAACAGCTCACAAATCCGGCTAAATCATCCTGAAATCGGTCACAAATCCGCAGGTTGTGAATTGCAGCACGCCCTGTTCCCGCCAAAGCTGGCTTGCCCATTCAGGCATCTATAAAAACAGGGACACAATAATGAAACACACAGCGGGAATCTGGGCGATCGCAGGCATGCTGATCGCTCCCTTGGCGCACGCCGACGTCATACTGCACGCCTTCAACTGGCAGTACAGTGAGGTGACGGCCAAAGCCGACCTTATCAAGTCAGCCGGTTACAAACAGGTACTGATCTCGCCGCCACTGAAATCCTCGGGCAACGAGTGGTGGGCCCGTTACCAGCCGCAGGATCTGCGCCTTATCGACACCCCTCTTGGCAACAAGCAGGATCTCGAACAGCTGATCGCCACCATGAAAGCGCGGGGCATCGCCGTCTATGCCGATGTGGTGCTCAACCACATGGCCAACGAAAGCTGGAAGCGCCAGGACCTCAACTACCCCGGCAACGAGCTGCTCGGCCAGTACGCCGCCAACCCGGCCTATTTCGAGCGCCAGAAGCTGTTTGGCGATCTGGGGCAAAACCTGCTGGCCGCCGCCGACTTTCATCCCGAAGGGTGCATCAGCGACTGGAGCGATCCGGGCCATGTCCAGTACTGGCGACTCTGTGGCGGTGTCGGTGACAAGGGACTGCCGGATCTTGACCCCAACAACTGGGTGGTGAGCCAGCAGCAGGCCTATCTCAAAGCGCTCAAGGGGATGGGGATCAAGGGCTTCCGGGTCGATGCGGTCAAACACATGAGCGATTACCAGATAAACGCCGTGTTCACCCCCGAGATCAAACAGGGGATGCAGGTGTTTGGCGAGGTGATCACCACCGGGGGCGCTGGCAGCACCGATTACGAGCGCTTCCTCAAACCCTACCTCGACAGCAGCGGCCAAGGAGCCTATGACTTTCCGCTGTTTGCCTCCCTGCGCGGGGCGCTGGGGTATGGCGGCAGCATGAACCTGCTGGCCGATCCGGGAGCCTATGGTCAGGCGCTGCTGGGTAGCCGCGCCGTCACCTTTGCCGTGACCCACGACATCCCCACCAACGATGGTTTCCGCTATCAGATCCTCAGTCAAACTGACGAGAAGCTGGCCTATGCCTACCTGCTCGGCCGCGATGGCGGCTCACCGCTGGTCTATTCCGATCACGGCGAAACCCAGGCCAAGGACGGACTGCGCTGGCAGGATTACTACCAGCGCGCCGATCTCAAGGGAATGATCCGCTTCCACAATGCAGTGCAGGGTCAGCCGATGCAGCTGGTCGGCAGCGGCGACTGCTTCGTGCTGTTCAAGCGTGGCAAGCAGGGGCTGGTCGGTATCAACAAGTGCGACTATGAGCAGGAGTACTGGCTTGATACCGCCAAGTTCGAGATGAACTGGTATCGCAACTATCGGGACGTGCTCGACCAAGGCGCCGTGGTCAAGGTGCAGAGCCAGTGGGTACGGGTCGCCATTCCCGCCCGCAGCGCCAGAATGTGGTTGCAGGAGTGATCACCCCCGCCCCCTGTCGTGCGGTCAGCTGACCGCCATAAAAAGCAGACAAATAAAAAGAGCGACCACCATGGTCGCTCTTTTCGCACAGGTCGTTTGACCAGAAAACCGGGGAACGATTACTCGTCCCCAGCTTCCTCTGCATCGGCAGAGCCGACTTCTGGCGCGATATCAGTGCCTTCAGACACCTCACCGTCAACCGCCACTACGTCGTTCTCGTCTTCGTCGCTCTCGGCGATGCGCTGCAGCCCCACCACGGTCTCGTCTTCACCGGTACGGATCAGACGGACACCGCCGGTGTTACGGCCAATGACGCTCACCTCGGCAACACGGGTACGCACCAGGGTGCCGCCGTTGGTGATCAGCATGATCTGGTCGGTATCGTCGACCTGGATCGCATCGATCACCTTGCCGTTACGCTCGTCCACCTTGATGGAGCGAACGCCCTGGGTACCACGGCTCTTGGTCGGGTACTCGGTCAGCGCGGTACGCTTGCCGTAACCGTTCTCGGTGGCGGTCAGGATGGCACCCTCGCCACGGGGGACGATCAGGGAAACCACCTTGTCACCGTTGAGCAGGCGGATACCACGAACACCACCGGCAGTGCGACCCATCGGACGGACGCCCTTGAAGGTGCCCTTGCTTTCGGTGTTGTCGTTGCCTTCGCCGGCATCGTCGTCGTTGCCAGCGTCAATGGCGCTATCGTCATCGGCCTCAACATCATCGCTGACATCCGCATCGGCGGCATCTGCGCGACCACTGCCTTCGGCGAAGCGAACCACCTTGCCCGCATCGGAGAACAACATGATCTCGTTGCTGCCATCGGTGATATCGACTCCGATCAGCTCATCGCCCTCTTTGAGGTTGATGGCACGGATCCCGGAGGAGAGCGGACGGCTGAACGCAGACAGGCTGGTCTTCTTCACGGTACCGTCAGCGGTGGCGAAGAACACATACTTGTCGTCAGCATACTCTTTGACCGGCAGAATGGCGGTGATGCGCTCACCCTCTTCCAGCGGCAGTAAGTTGATGATCGGACGGCCACGGGCGCCACGGGACGCCTCCGGCAGCTGATACACCTCAAGCCAATAAACCTTGCCACGGGTGGAGAAGCACAGAATGGTGTCGTGAGTGTTGGCCACCAGCAGACGCTCCACAAAGTCCTCTTCCTTGATCCGGGTGGCCGACTTGCCACGACCACCGCGGCGCTGGGCCTCGTAGTCGGTGATCGGCTGATACTTCACATAACCTTGGTGAGACAGGGTCACCACCACGTCTTCCGGGGTGATCAGATCCTTGGTATTGAGCTCGATGCTAGAGAAGTTGATCTCTGTGCGACGCTCGTCGCCATACTGCTCGCGCACCGCCAGCAGTTCATCGCGGATCACTTCCATCAGCCGTTCCGGGCTTGCCAGGATAAACAGCAGCTCGGCGATCAGATCCAGCAGAGATTGATACTCTTCCAGGATCTTGCCGTGCTCGAGACCGGTCAACTTGTGCAGACGCAGGTCAAGGATGGCCTGAGCTTGCTGTTCGGTCAGGAAGTAACTTCCTTCGCGAATGCCGAACTCTGGCTCCAGCCACTCCGGACGGGCCGCGTCGTCGCCCGCTTTTTCCAGCATGGCGGCTACGTTGCCAAGATCCCATCCCCGAGCTACAAGCTTGGCTTTGGCGTCGGCAGCGGTGTCGGAGTGACGGATCAGCTCGATGATCGGGTCAATGTTGGCCAGTGCGACCGCCAGACCTTCCAGGATGTGCGCCCGATCCCGCGCTTTGCGCAGTTCGAACACAGTCCGGCGAGTCACCACTTCACGACGGTGCAGCAGGAACGCATCCAGAATGTCTTTAAGGTTCATCAACTTGGGCTGATTGTTATCAAGCGCCACCATGTTGATACCAAAGGTGGTCTGCAACTGGGTGTGCTTGTAGAGATTGTTCAGCACAATCTCGCCAGACTCGCCGCGTTTGATCTCGATAACGATGCGCATGCCGTCCTTGTCGGACTCATCACGCAGGGCACTGATGCCCTCAACCTTCTTCTCTTTGACCAGCTCGGCGATCTTCTCGATCAACCGCGCTTTGTTCACCTGATAAGGCAGCTCGTGAACGATGATGGTCTCGCGATGGGTCTTGTCGTCCACCTCCACTTCAGCCTTGGCCCGCACATAGACAGAGCCACGACCGGTACGGTAGGCCTGCACTATGCCGGCACGACCGTTGATGATGGCGCCGGTGGGGAAATCAGGCCCGGTGATGTAGGTCATCAACTCATCGATGGTGAGATTGCCATTCTCAATCAGCGCCAGACAGCCATTGACTATCTCGGTGAGGTTGTGAGGCGGAATGTTGGTCGCCATGCCCACCGCAATACCGGAGGAGCCGTTGACCAGCAAGTTGGGCACCTTGGTCGGCATGACCGCCGGGATCATCTCGGTGCCGTCATAGTTCGGCACCCAATCCACGGTCTCTTTGTCCAGATCAGCCAGCAACTCGTGGGAGATGCGGGCCATCCGCACTTCGGTATAACGCATCGCCGCGGCGCTATCGCCGTCGACCGAACCGAAGTTGCCCTGACCATCGACCAGCATGTAACGCATGGAGAAATCCTGCGCCATCCGGACAATGGTGTCATACACAGCGCTATCGCCGTGCGGGTGATATTTACCAATTACGTCACCGACCACACGGGCCGATTTTTTATAGGGCTTGTTCCAGTCGTTCCCCAACTCGTTCATAGCAAACAGAACGCGGCGGTGAACCGGTTTCAAGCCATCACGCACATCCGGCAGAGCTCGTCCTACGATCACGCTCATGGCGTAATCAAGATAGGAACTCTTGAGCTCTTCTTCGATGTTGATCGGCGTGATCTCTCTGGCCAGATCGCTCATAGAAAGCCTTATCCCTAATTAGTTGTTCTTTGGCTTAAACAGCGCGACATGGTAACACAGCGAGCAAAATATCTTAAGCCACAAATCCGGGCAGAAACTCGGGCTGGTTTGACCAAGTCCGTTGGTTATAATGCCCGCCAGGACAATAGATTGCGCCCACGTTTTGCGACCTGCGCGCCCTGCCACAGGATCAATGAAAAATGAACAGTGATGCCAATGTCGATCTGACAGAAATTGCCAAATTTGAAGCCATCGCCTCCCGCTGGTGGGACATGGAAGGGGAATTCAAACCCCTGCATCAACTCAATCCGGTACGCCTTGACTGGATCACTGACAAAAGTGGTGGCCTGTTTGGCAAACGCATCCTCGACATCGGGTGTGGTGGCGGCATTCTTTCCGAGAGCATGGCCCGTCGTGGTGCCAAGGTAACTGGTATCGACATGGGCAAGGAGCCGCTCGGGGTGGCACGCCTCCATGCCCTTGAACAGGGGGTCGAGCTCGAGTATCAGCAGATGACCGCCGAGCAGCATGCCAGTGAGTTGCCAGGTCAATATGACGTGGTCACCTGCATGGAGATGCTGGAACATGTGCCGGACCCGGCCTCGGTGCTGCGCGCCATCGCCACCCTGGTACGTCCCGGTGGCCGGGTGTTTGTTTCGACCATCAACCGCAACCCGAAAGCCTATCTGATGATGATCATCGGGGCCGAATACCTGATGAAGATGGTGCCCAAGGGGACTCACGATCATAAAAAATTCATCACCCCTGCCGAACTCTGTCGCATGGGTGAAGCGGCGGGCCTGTTGGTGCGGGATATGAGCGGTGTCCATTTCGCCCCCCTCAGCAACCAGTTCAAGCTCGGCAAGAACGTCGACGTCAACTATATGGTGGAGTTTGTCCGCCCGGAGCACGGTTGATGAGCGCCCCTCACCCCATGCCCCTTCGCTGCGTGCTGTTCGATCTCGACGGCACCCTGCTCGACACGGCCCCGGATCTGGGGGCTGCGGTCAACCATGTGCTGGTAAGCGAAGGCTTTGCCCCCCTCTCTGATGCCATCATCCGCCAGACCACCTCCAACGGAGCGCTCGGGCTGCTCAAAGCCGGTCTTGGCAACGAGCTGCTCGAAGAGCTGGGCAGTCACCGGCTTCGCACCGCCCTGCTCGATTACTACGCGGCCAATCTTTGCGTCGGTACCCGCCCCTACGAGGGAATGATCGATCTCATCGAGTGGCTGGACGAAAAACAGCTGCCCTGGGGCATAGTCACCAACAAGCCGGGCTTTCTCACCGAGCCGCTGCTGGCCGCCCTGCCAGCGCTGGCCAGCTGCGGGGTAACGGTCAGTGCCGATACCCTGCCGGTGCGCAAGCCCGACCCCGCCCCCATGTACTTTGCCTGCGACAAGCTGGGAATTGAGGCGGCACACTGCCTCTATGTGGGGGATCATGTGCGGGACATCGAGGCGGGCCGCAACGCGGGCATGCGTACCGCCGTGGCCGGTTGGGGTTATCTCGGTGATGACGAGGATCCCGCCGAGTGGGGAGCGGATCTGCAGTTCGACACCGTGCAGGCCCTGCACCACTGGCTGCGCTATGAGTTGACGACCTGTGCCTGATGATCCGGCCAAGGGTGGTTATCGCCAGCCACCCTTTTTCCTCACGCTCTGACGGGCTGTCATCTGGTCACGCCATCATCTGGTCACGACATCGTCACGGTGAGCGCATTGATGGATGGCGCATACAGCTTTATCAATGATGGGTACTCATACGAGGAACTTTCTAATGTTGCATAACCATCATGAATATTGCAGAGACAGTACACACCTTGTGGCCGACTTCGCTACGTCAATGCCACAACTGGACAGCTTTTGACCCTTGTTGCACAAGGGATAATCAGCACAGCTTTGCTAGTAAAAAGACCCTCTTTTCGCAAGCAAAAAAAGTTATTTAAATTTTCCATCTTCGATCGAGAGACTTGCATTTAGCGGAGCGGACGCATGAAAACCCGCTCACTGTGAGCGGTCACTAACACAGAGTGCAAGACTCACAATTTATCCACAGCAAGCAGGTTATCCACACATTGCAATGAGCGGCCGACCTCACTATCTTGTAGCTCGAAATCAAAATAACACTACATCTTGTGATTCATCGCACAATCTCTACCCAACTCCCGCACACTGCCGGGGCGTGGGAAGTGGCATTGTGCGATGGTTTTTTGGGAATCAACTGAAGGTCATCAGCCAATGAATTTGTTTGTGACGAAGCGTAACGGACACAAAGAACCCATCGATCTGGATAAAATTCACCGCGTGCTGGACTGGGCCGCCGAAGGGCTCGACAACGTGTCGGTCTCTCAGGTTGAGCTCAAATCCCACATCCAGTTCTATGACGGTATCCGTACCGCCGACATTCACGAAACCATCATCAAGGCGACGGCAGACCTCATCTCCGAGCAGACCCCGGACTACCAGTACATGGCAGCCCGTCTGGCCATCTTCCACCTGCGCAAGAAGGCCTATGGCCAGTTCGAGCCGCCCCACCTCTACCAGCACGTCGCCCGTCTGGTGGACATGGGCAAATATGACAAGCACCTGCTGGAAGACTACAGCCAGGCCGAGTTCGATGCGTTGAACACCCATCTGGATCACTGGCGCGATATGGACTTCTCCTATGCGGCGGTCAAACAGCTGGAAGGCAAGTATCTGGTGCAGAACCGCGTCACCGGCGAGATCTACGAGAGCCCGCAATTCCTCTACATCTTGGTAGCGGCCTGCCTCTTCTCCAAGTATCCGAAAGATACCCGTCTGGACTACATCAAGCGCTTCTATGATGCGGTCTCGACCTTCAAGATCTCCCTGCCGACCCCGATCATGAGCGGCGTGCGTACTCCGACCCGTCAGTTCAGCTCCTGCGTGCTGATCGAGTGTGATGACAGCCTGGACTCCATCAACGCCACCGCCAGCTCCATCGTGCGTTATGTCTCCCAGCGCGCCGGTATCGGCATCAACGCCGGTCGCATCCGTGGTCTGGGTAGCCCCATTCGTGGTGGCGAAGCGTTCCACACCGGTTGCATCCCCTTCTACAAATACTTCCAGACTGCGGTCAAATGCTGCTCCCAGGGCGGCGTGCGCGGCGGTGCGGCTACCCTGTTCTACCCGCTGTGGCACACCGAAGTAGAGAGCCTGCTGGTGCTGAAGAACAACCGCGGCGTGGAAGAGAACCGGGTCCGTCACATGGACTACGGGGTACAGATCAACAAGCTGATGTACCAGCGCCTGATCAAGGGTGGCGATATCACCCTGTTCTCCCCGTCCGATGCGCCGGGTCTGTACGATGCCTTCTTCGCGGACCAAGACAAGTTTGAAGCGCTCTACGTCAAGTACGAGCAGGATCCGGCCATTCGCAAGAAAACCCTGAAAGCGGTGGATCTGTTCTCCCTGATGATGCAGGAGCGCGCCGGTACCGGTCGTATCTACATCCAGAACGTGGACCACTGCAACACCCACAGCCCGTTTGATCCGAGCGTGGCGCCGGTGCGTCAGTCCAACCTCTGCCTCGAGATTGCGCTGCCGACCAAGCCGCTCAACAACATCGACGACGAGAGCGGCGAGATTGCCCTGTGCACCCTCTCCGCCTTCAACCTGGGTACCATCGAGAAGCTGGAAGATCTGGAAGAGATGGCCGAGCTGGCGGTCCGTGCCCTTGATGCCCTGCTCGATTATCAGGACTATCCGATTGCCGCCGCCAAAAAGGGCAGCATGGGTCGCCGCACCCTGGGCATTGGCGTCATCAACTACGCCTACTATCTGGCCAAAAACGGTGCCCGTTACTCCGACGGCTCCGGTCTGGCCCTGACCCACCGCACCTTCGAGGCCATTCAGTACTACCTGCTGAAAGCCTCCGTGCAGCTGGCCCGCGAGTTCGGCCCCTGCCCGCTGTTTGGTGAGACCACCTACGCCCAGGGCATTTTGCCCATCGATACCTATAAAAAGGATCTGGATGTGCTGTGCAACGAGCCGCTGCATCTGGATTGGGAATCCCTGCGTGAAGAGATTAAAACCGTGGGTCTGCGCAACTCCACCCTGACCGCCCTGATGCCGAGCGAGACCTCCAGCCAGATCTCCAACGCCACCAACGGCATCGAGCCACCGCGCGGCCTGGTCTCGGTCAAGGCCTCCAAAGACGGTATTCTCAAGCAGGTGGTGCCCGAGTATGATCGCCTGAAAGATCAATACGAACTGCTGTGGAAGCAACCGAGCGTCGACGGCTACCTGCAGCTGGTCGGTATCATGCAGAAGTTTGTGGATCAGGCGATCTCCGCCAACACCAACTACGACCCGGCCCGTTTCGAAGGCAACAAGGTACCGATGAAGCAGTTGCTCAAAGATCTGCTGACCGCCTACAAATATGGCCTCAAGACCCTTTACTATCACAACACCCGTGATGGTGCCGATGATGCACAAGCCGATATGCAAGATGACGGCTGTGCTGGCGGGGCTTGCAAAATCTAAGTCACGGCAAGATCTGATAACCGGGCGGGAGCATGAAGCTCCCGCTCTCCCGTTTCATCACTTCAATAGATTCTGGTAATCATGGCCTATTCAACTTTCTGCCAAACCCAAAACGACCAGCTCAAAGAGCCGATGTTTTTTGGCCAATCGGTCAATGTGGCCCGTTATGATCAACAAAAACATGAAATCTTTGAACGGCTGATCGAAAAGCAGCTCTCCTTCTTCTGGCGTCCGGAAGAGGTCGATGTCTCCCACGACCGTATCGACTATCAGGCGTTGCCGCCCCACGAGCAGCACATTTTCATCTCCAATCTGAAGTATCAGACTCTGCTGGATTCAATTCAGGGTCGCAGCCCGAATGTGGCACTGCTGCCGCTGGTCTCCATCCCCGAGCTGGAAACCTGGATTGAAACCTGGGCCTTCTCGGAGACCATTCACTCGCGCTCCTACACCCACATCATCCGCAATATCGTCAATAACCCGGGTCAGGTTTTTGACGATATCGTGACCAACGAGCAGATCTTGAAGCGCGCTGGCTCTATCAGCTGCTACTACGACGATCTGATCGAGTCGACCGCCCTCTATAACCTGCACGGTGCCGGCACCCACACAGTCGCAGGCCGCGAAGTGACCATTACTCTGCGTGAGCTCAAGAAGAAGCTCTACCTGTGCCTGATGAGCGTCAACGCACTGGAGGCGATCCGCTTCTACGTCAGCTTCGCCTGCTCCTTTGCCTTCGCCGAGCGCGAGCTGATGGAAGGCAACGCCAAGATCATCAAGATGATCGCGCGTGATGAAGCCCTGCACCTCACCGGCACCCAGCACATGCTGAACCTGATGCGCACCGGTCAGGATGACCCCGAGATGGCCGAGATTGCGGCTGAATGTGAGCAAGCTTGCTTCGAGATCTTCAAGGAAGCGGCGATCCAGGAGAAAGAGTGGGCCGAGTACCTGTTCCAGGACGGCTCCATGATCGGTCTGAACAAAGACATTCTCTGCCAGTACGTGGAGTACATCACTAACTTGCGCATGGCCGCCGTCAGCCTGCAACCGGCCTTTGCCGGGGCCAAGCAAAACCCGATCCCCTGGATCAACACCTGGCTGTCATCCGACAACGTCCAGGTCGCGCCGCAGGAAGTGGAAGTCAGTTCCTATCTAGTGGGCCAGATTGACAGCGAAATGCATGCCGACGATTTGGGTGACTTCGAGCTGTGAGTCAGCTACCTGATATGCTGGTCGGCCAGATTGACAGCGAACTGCATGCCGATGATCTCGGTGACTTCGAGCTGTGAGTGACGCCACCAACACGCTAACCCCGGCCCTGCACGCGGCGGCTGAACAGCACGCAGTCGTGGCGCCGCGGGTACATACCCGGGATGGGGTGCTGCACGCCCATCCTGGCGAGAGCGTGTTGGAGACCCTGGAGCGCCACGGTCATCATGTGGAATTCCAGTGCCGCAGCGGCTATTGCGGCGCCTGCCGCACAACCCTGCTGGCAGGCAAGGTGCACTACCCCGCCGTGCCGCTGGCATTTGTTGCCCAAGGGGAGTGTCTCCCCTGCTGCTGCAAACCGGTGGGGGCAATCAGGCTGGATATCCAGAAGGGCTGACGCCGCCACCAGCTGGCAACTCGCGCACAATAAAAAGCCGCCGGAGCAATCCGGCGGCTTTTTTGTCTCTTCATCTAGGTTTAGAGCGCCCGGTGCAGACGCCCAACCCTTCAGAGGGTTACAACCAGGGGGCAGCGGTCGGCCCGTGGTGCAGGCCCAGCTTCCAGACCCGGCCAAAGTGCTTGTAGTGACCTGCGGCCACGCCAGCCTCCTCCCCCATGCCGTGATAGAGGTCAAGATGGCCCTTCTTCACTGCACCGCCCACATCTAGCGCAATCAGCAGCCGCAGCTGGTGCTTGCCAGTCCAGTTGCCCTCTTTGTCGAGCAAAGGCACTTCTGCCAGGATCGGCGTGCCCATCGGCAGCAGCGTCTTATCAGCCGCAACAGCGGCCAGCGGCAGCAGCGGGATGCCTGCGGCGCCGACCACGTCATTGGTGGGGCGACGCTCGAAGAAGACATAGGAGGGGTTTTGCTCCACCAGCTCCATGACACTCTCTTCCGGCTGGCGATTGGCCCACTCTTTAATGGCCTTCATCGACATCTGCTCTTTGGCCACTTCGCCCCGGTCGATCAGCACCCGGCCGATGCTCACATAGCCGTGGCCATTCTTGCCGCTGTAACCCAGATATTGCAGCCGATCGTCATCCCCGTAGTGAACAAAGCCGGAACCCTGCACATCCATCAGGAAGTTATCGATCAGGGACTTGCTGTAACCCAGCTCCAACCCCCGGTTAGCCAGTGCCCCCTGATGGATCTCGGCCCGGCTCGGGCAGCGACCGCCACATTTTGGCATGGCATAAAGCGGGTACTTGTACTCGGTATCGGGGCGGTGACGCACCTCCAGCACCGGCGAGTAGTAACCGGTAAAGAGCACGTTGCCCATGCGGTCAGAGCCCCCATATTGCGCCAGACTGACGCCGTAGCGAGTGAGCTGCGCCGGATCGCCGCCATTGGCCACCCAGCGGGAAAGCTGACCATAGAGCTCGCCATAGCGGCTTGCCATCCGACTGGAGCGGGCCATCACCACCTGGCTTTGTCGGGCGAAACTTTGGTAATTCCGGCTGGCCTGACTGTTAACCCGCTCCACCCTCACCAGATCCTCTGGCAGGGTCCCGTCCAGATACTGCTTGCCCAGATTGACCGGCACCTCGCAGTTAAGAAAACATCTGTTGTCGGTCTGTTTTTTGGGCATTTCTGCTTTATCAGAGTTGCCCGCACAACCGGCCAGTCCCAGCACTGCGGCGGTCAGCCAGTACGCGTGTTTGTTCATATGTCCTCATATAACGCCAAGAGCCATGCTCGGCGGGGAAGATGCCAAATTTGCAGGGGGAAAGCAAACGACATCAATCACTTGAAGCAGGATTTCTCCAAAGGGGATCCACTGGGTTATAACAAGGTGACAGGATGCACGAGGTGATGGATGGAACAGCTCGAAATATTCCCGCTGCAGAGCCCCTGCATCGGGGTCTGCGAAGTGAATAACAAGGGCTACTGCAAGGGGTGTCTGCGCAATCGCGACGAGCGTTTCAACTGGCTTACCATGACCCCGACTCAGCAGCAGGACGTGATGCGCCTGTGCCGTAACCGCAAAGCCCGGGTCGACGCCGCCCGCCGCAAGGCACAGGAAGGGGCCCCCAACGAGCCGCAAGCACAGCCCGGCTGGGATTTTTAAGCGCCTCCCATAGGCCACCCTACTCCCCGATCCCCACCCCTGCGACCCGTACCAGTTCGCTAAACGCCACAAACAGATGATAAAACGTGCTGGCTGGCGCATGAGAGGTCAGCGGCTTCCCCTCGCTATCCACTTGGTCAATCCACTGTCCGGGCTTCGCGGGCAACAGGTAGTAGTGGAAGATCCGCGCAACCACCTCGCTGATCTGGCAGGCAGTAGGCTCATCCCCCTGCTGCTCATAGGCCGCCAAGAGCGCTTTCAGATGTTCGGTCTGGCACCAGAGCCGGCTGGTATCGCGATAGGGTTGCCCATCATCGGTCAGCTCATCGATCACCAGCCCGGTTTGCCCGTGACCGTGGCGGATGGCAAAGCGGGTCAATATCCCGATCGCCTCATCAATCTCGCTACTGGTTGGCCCGATTTCCCATCTGCTGGCAAGGATCCGGTAGCGCGCCAGCAGCCAGCACCACTCGTAGTGATGGCCAGGATCGATGAGACGGGAGTCGGCATGACGCGCCAACAGCGCGTCGTCGAAAAACTCGCGCAATAAACCGGGTTCCAGAAAACGCTGACGAAACAGCTGATACAGCGCATTTGCCCGCTGCTGCCATATCACATCATCAAAGCTGTCTGCCGCCACCAGCAACGCCTCGAACAGATGCATATGGGGATTTTGGCTACGCAGTGCGGCAGGCGGCCAACTGGAGTGAAATCCACCGTGCAGCGGGTCCGCAAAGAGTTGCTCAATGGCCTGATAGCGCGACGCTGCCTGTTGCTGCCAGCGTGGATCGCCACTCAGACGATAGAGCCAGCACTCAGCCAACAGAGCAAATGCGTATTCATAGCTGCAGACTGACGCGTCAGCAATCGAGCCATCCTGGTTAATGGAGAAAACGCCATGCCCGGCCCCATCGTCAAAATGGTCCATACCGACCCGCGCAGCCTGCTCGGCAAGGGTGCGCCCGTCATACCAACCCAGCAGGGTGGCATGGCTGAATACATAGATTTGGCGGCTCTGTACCCGAAAACGGGTCGGCTGCCATAACGGCTGGCCAGCACTATCCAATCCCTCGGCAAACAGCCCACGTTCGGGGTCAACCCCCTGTGCGCCCCAATGAGGCAGCGCCTCGGAGACCAGCCAGCGATGGCAGCGCTGCGCGGCCTCAGTCACCTCGATATGCATAAATTACCTCTCACAACAGCGATAAAAAGGGAGAGCCTGGCTCTCCCATTGTTTACCCTATGGCCTTGACCCCATCAGAACAGACCGATGGCGACCCCGACAAAAGCCAGCACCAACAGCCCGAGCATCGCCTTGACCGGCGAGACGTTGCGCTTGGCCATCAGATACCAGGTCCCCAGCACCACCAGCAGCGGCATCAGTTTGGGGAAGATGCCATCCAGCATGCTCTGAACCTGGATATTGACCCCGTCCGAGGTGACAAAATCGAGTCCGGTCGAGAGGTTGACATAGCTGGCCGCCACCCCGCCCATCACAAAGACACCGAGCAGGGAGAGCGCCTCGCGCAGCTTGGCCGACTCGGAACTGACCAGGGACTCCACCGAACCAGTGCCCAGCTTATAGCCCTTCATAAACAACATGTAGGAGCCAGTAATGGCGATCGCGTTGAAGCTGATGATGTAAAACAGCGGCCCCAGCACACTCCCCCCTGCCGCCAGCGCCATACCGATACTGAGCAAAATGGGTACCAGCATACCGGGGATCATGGAATCACCGATGCCAGCGATGGGGCCCATCAAGCCGACCTTGAGGGTATTGATAGTCTCACCATCGATCTTCTCGCCATTGGCCCGCTTCTCTTCAAGCCCGACCGCCAGCCCGTTGATGATGGCGCCGATCTGGGGCTCGGTATTGTAGAAGGAGGCATGGCGCTTCATCGCTTCCATTCGCTCCGCTTTGCCGGGATAGAGCTTTCTCAGCGCCGGCATCATGCCGAGGCAAAATCCGAACGATTCGAGTCGCTCGAAACTCATTGACGAGAGGTTGTACATCATCCACGAACGCCAGCAGGCGCGCAGATCCCGTGAGGTGAGAGCTACCGGCTTGTTGGCCGCCTGCTCCCCTGATTGCAGCTCTGTGTTCATCAGAATTCATCCTCGTCATCGGCAGGTACGGCACCGCGGGCGGCGACCGCTTGCTTGGGTTCGGGTTTGTAGCTGTAGTGAATGAGTGCCAGCAGGGCGCCAATCATCACCAGCCCCACCATGTTGAGCTTGAGAAAGACGATGCCGACAAAGCCGACCAGGAAGTAGATCAGCATGCTGTTCTGCTTGATGATCTGCTTGAGCAGGATGGCAATGCCGACTGCAGGCAGAATGCCGCCCACCACCGTCATGGTGCGGATCACCAGCTCCGGCAGGCTGTTCATGAACCCTTCGATATACTGGTTGCCGAAATAGACGGCAATGAAGGTCGGCACGAAACGCAGCACAAAGTTGCTGGCCTGCGGGAAGATGGCGCTGTTGAGGTAAACCCCCTGTTCATCGCCCTGCTCCAGCGCCACATCGGCCCTGTGATTCCAGTAGGAGTTGAACACCATCATGAAGTTAAAGAGGATGGTACCGGCGATGCCGATGGTGGCGGCAATCGCCACAGCAACCGACGGCTCCTTGCCCGACATGATGCCCAGCGCAATGGCCGGAAAGGCAACGAAGTTGAGATCCGCCGGCATGGAACCGCCCGGCGTCACCATGGCGATATAGACCGCCTGCACCGCCACCCCGATGAGGATCCCGGTCTGAATATCCCCCAGAATGGCACCGACTAGCATGCCGGATACCAACGGACGGGTAATGGTGTACCAGCCACCGGTCAAGCCCAGCAGCCAGGGGCTGCTGAGTGCACCGAGATAACAGAGTATCCCGATGAGTGTTGCTTCAAGAAACATGATGCCCTCCTCCCCTTATTTCAGCTTTTTCTGGGCATCTGCCCAGTTGTAGTGACTGGCATCCGGTACCAGTCGAAAATCGATCTCATGACCCAGAGTTGTCAGGTAATCAAAGGCCGCGATCTCCTGCGCGGTCACCGATTGATTGGGCCCTATGGTCGTGGTGTGCTCTCTGGCACTCATGGGGCCGACGTTGATTTTGCCGTTGAGATTATCAAGGGAGATCCCGGCGGCGCAGAGCCGCTGCAGGGTGACCGGCGACTTGCCAATCACGAAGTAGCGCTTGTCACTGGCAATCACCTTGGGCAACTTGGCAATGGCGGTCGCCACATCAAACAGCCACACCTTGGTATCCGATACTGCCCCCGTCATCACCTGAGAGAGCAGCGGGTCGGCCGCCACCTCATCATCGATCGCGACGATGCCGTCACAAGGAAGCTCTCTGGCCCAGCGGGTAACCAGCTGACCGTGGATCACCCGGTCGTCAATCCGTACAAATGAAATGGCCATCATGCTCTCCTAGAAGTTGTCATCTTGCGGATTTGTCACCGCCGGTGCGGCGATCACCATGGATTCCAGTGCCTGTGCCAGCAGCTGGCGGGCAGCCTCGTGCACATCCGTTGCCGCCAGCCAGTCGGCGCTCATCAGCAGCATGGGGAAGTTGACCCCGGTTACGACGGCGACCGGCTGCGGCCATGCGGAGTCGAACGCGAAGCGGCATGCCACGTTATAAGGGGTGCCACACTCCATATCGCACAGCACCAACACCCCGTCAGACCCTGCGCCGTGTTGGCGCAGGGTCTGTTCAAACTCGGCACGAAAGGCCTCGATCCCCCCCTCTTCCGTGAGAGAGACGGTCGCCACGGCAGGCATCTCGCCGTAGACCATACTGGCGCTGGCCAGCAGGGCCGGCGCCAGTGAACCATGGGTTGCGATAAGTATCCTCAGCATCTCGGTTACCCCCTCACAAAAGCTTTGATGGTGGCAATGGTCTGCCCTTCACTCTCGCCACTCGGGCGGATGCGATAGCGTCCCACCGACGCTGGCACGATAAAGGTCTCGGCGTAGTGCACCACGAAGGGGGCGAAGGCGTTATCCGGACTCTCGACCGTTGCCTCCCGACCCTCTATCAGGTTGAGCACCTGCACGGTGCCGCCGGTATCGTGCTCTACCGGCACGCTGAACCAGTGGCGACGGGTCTCGATAAATTCCCGCTCGTGCAGACCGGTACGCTCTTCACGCCACCCTTCCCCTTCGGCGATCGGCTCAATGCAATTGACCAGATTTCGCTCGGTCCAGTCGGTATCCCGATCCCACTGGATCACCTTGCTGCCGTGTTCCAGATGGATGGGGCGCGGGATACCGTCGAGCCCGACCCGACCCCAATCCCACAACTTGAAGGTGAAGATGAATGGGGTCGCACTGATCTCGAGCACCATGGCCCCCGCCCCCGAGCAGTGCACAGTACCGGCCGGGATCAGAAAGTGATCGTGCTTGCGAGCGGGGAAACGGTTGACGAAACGTGCGTCGTCGAAGGGCTTCTCACCGCGCTGGGCTGCCGCCAGCTCCGTCAGCATCTCTTGCGGAACAGTGCCATTGCGAGTGCCGAGATAGACGCAGGCATCGGGAGCAGCATCCAGCATGTAGTAGCTCTCATCCTGGGTGTAGTGCATGCCGAACTCCTGCTGGATATATTCGGTCAGCGGATGCACCTGCAGACTGAGGTGCTGCCCCTCTACCGTATCGAGGAAATCGAATCGGATGGGGAACTCGGCGCCAAAACGGGCGTGAACCTGCTCACCCAGCAGCGGCCTGGGCTCACAGAGCACCAGGTTTTGCGAAGGGATCTCGACCCGGACCGAACCAAACCGGAGATAGAGACTGTTCTCCTCAGGCACACAGTCAAAACACCAGGCATAGTTGGCGGGCGCCGGGTCGAGATCGCACACCTGTTTCATCCACTGACCACCCCACACCCCGGGGTCAAAGAAGGGAACCACCCGAAACGGCTGGCGCGCCGCCTGATGCAGTGCGGCATGCAGTGCCTCCCCGGTCACCAGTGTCGGCTTGCCCTTGATATTGGTATCGAGCAAGAAGTCGATGGTCGGTAATTGCGCCACCTTGTGACGATCAAACACCCGCCACTCGATAAAGAAGGCGCGCTTGTAGCGGCGCAGAATGTCCTCTTCCGTGTTATCCGCACCCCAGTTGCCAATCTCTTTACGGCGCAGACGCTGCTGGATCTCCCAACGGGCCAGGTCGGCGTAGACCCGCACATCCCCTTGTGCGACCAACGACGCGCCACTGCCCATCACCACCACCAGCCCTTGCGGGACAGCCTTGGTCTCTGCTTGTAAACGGGCGAGTGCGGCGGGGTCAAAAAACTCCACCATCTTGTGAGGTGCAACCACCCCGAACACCCGATCATCGGTGATGAAACGTTCAAGCATCTCCAGCACTTTGGGCTCGGGCAAACGTGCCTGTTCCACATCGATGAGAGTGTGGGGGCCAAGTGCCTCCAGCAGTTGGGTGCGCAGCTCAACCTGATCCACACCGTGGTAGCAGTCGATCACCAGCACCACTTTTGCCTTGTCCTGCCCGTTCACTTTGGCCAGCAGGTGCCGGACGATGGAGTCCCACCCCTCACAGGCGGCATCTTCATATCCGGCAACCGCAATCTCGGGATACTTGTCGTAATTGGATACATAACTCGAATGAATCATTGGCCTGCTCTCTCGCTGATATCTGCAAGAAAGATAAATCGATTAACCCGTTAACCCCAACCTGATAAACAAGATTAACCTCAAATAATCGACTACTTGCTCACCACCTGATGGGTTATTTGTGATCAATGACTCACTTTCATTAATGTCTAATCAATCAGAAAGGTTAATCGATATACCCTTACCTCATTAACATGACAGGAGACACCTCATGAGCAATGTGACCGTTGCCGATATTGCCCGCCATCTGGGGGTATCTACCGCTACCGTCTCCATGACCCTGCGCAACAAGGGACGGATTTCGGAACATACCCGCCAGCGGGTACTCAAGGCGATCGATGAACTCGGCTATGTCTACAACCAGACCGCCGCCAATCTGCGCAACAAGAGCAGCAATCAGGTGGGTCTGCTGTTGCACGACATCACCAACCCCTTCTATGCAGAGATGACCGCAGGGCTGAGTCGGGAGATGGAGCATCACGATCTGATGCTGTTTCTTGCCAACAGCGAGGAGTCAGCGGCAAGGCAGCAACAATTTATGGACTCGCTGCAGCGCAACAGCGCCGCAGGCATGGTGATCTGCGCCGCCCAGCCTACACCCCACAGTTTTTTCGAGAGCCTGCAACGGCGCCATATGCCCACCATTCTGGTGGTGCGGCCGGTGCCGGATGTGGCGATCGACTTCGTCGGCACCGACAACTTTCTCGGTTGCCAACTGGCCACCGAGCATCTGATCCGCCTCGGCCACCGCCACATCGCGTTTATTGGGGGGGCAACCACCTCCATCAGCCGCTCCCAGCGCCTCGGTGGCTATATGAGCAAATTGCTCGAACACGGCATCGCCGTCAAACCGGAGTGGATCATCAGCTGCGGCGCCAGCCGGGTGGAAGGCACCCTGGCGATGACAACACTGCTGGATAAGCATCCGGAAGTCACCGCCGCGGTCTGTTATCAAGACATAGTGGCACTGGGCGCCATGCTGGCCTTGCGCAAACAGGAGCGGCGAATTGGCCAGGATTTTGCGCTGGTCGGGTTTGACGATATTCCGGAAACCGCGCTGGTAGAACCCGCCTTGACGACAGTGTCGGTGGCGGCGCGCGAGATTGGCCGCAAAGCGGGGGAGTTGTTGCTCGAGCGGATTGCTGGCAATGACGAACCGGCCAAGAGCATCATCTTGCCCCCCTCACTGGTGGTGCGCCAATCCTGCGGCAGCTGCTAACGGGGTCGCTCTCGACCCCGTTAGCTGATAGTTATGTGATGGGGCTGATAGTTATGTGATGGAGGCGCTCACCCCGCTGCTCACCACACAAGGTTCTCCCTCCTCCCCTGCGACCACGCGCAGGCCAAACCCCTGCTCTGCCATCAGCTGATAATCATGACCGGCAATGGCAGGCCAGACCGCCAGCGCAGAGAGCCGGGTCTCTCCGGTATTGATCAGCCGATGGGCCACGTGACCCGGGATATGGTGGACACTGCCGGGGAAAACCTGCTCAAGCCGACAGACGCCAGCCATATCCTGCAACAGCAGTAAACCGCTCCCGCACAACCCGAAGTAGTACTCCGCCTGTTCGGCCCGGGCATGGATATGGCCACGGGTCATAAAAAACTCGCTCCCTATCCTGCCAGCCTCAAGATGGGTGACGCCCATGTTGAGATCCCCCTCCACACCACTGCTGGGCAACATCGCCACGCGATAGAGCACAGTTTGCGGGTCAACCGCCGCTTCAGCAGCCGACTCGGCAAACAAGCCATGCAGGTCGGCCAAGCTTGTACTCTTTTCCACCAGTTCGGCACCGGACAAACTGCCGGTCGCAAAATCCACCATGGGTGGGATCATCGGCTTCATCATCATCTACTCCTCAGTGACGCGTTATCAGATGGCGCACCTGCGCCTCGCCAAAACAGGCTAAAAGGTTAATCCATTAACCACAAGCGTCATCGCTGCTGCCCACATCACGATTTGGACAACAAAAAAGCGGCCCGAGGGCCGCCTTGTCTTCAATGGGATGTGATTGCATTACACCACTCAGGCTGTCGCCAGCTTGGCCTGCACTTCCGCGCGCTTGAGCATGGCGTAGGAGACACCGGTCAGCAGCGAGCCGGCGGCAATCGCCACGATATACATCATAACGTTGCTGATGGCGTGCGGGATGAACAGCACGAACAAACCGCCGTGGGGCGCCATCAGCTCACAGCCAAACAGCATGGAGAGCGCACCGGTCAGGGCGCCGCCGACCATACAGGCCGGGATGACCCGCATCGGATCCTTGGCGGCAAACGGAATGGCCCCCTCGGAGATAAAGCACAGGCCCAGTACGAAGGAGGCTTTACCCGCCTCTTGCTCGGTCTTGATGAACTTGGTGCGCGCCAGGAAGGTGGCGATGCCCATCCCCAGTGCCGGTACCATACCGGCGGCCATCACCGCCGCCATCGGGGCGTAGGTTTTGGATGCCAGCAGACCCACCCCGAAGGCATAGGCAGCTTTGTTGACCGGACCACCCATGTCGAAGCACATCATGGCGCCGATGATGACACCCAGCAGCACCGCATTGGTAGAACCCATGTTGTTGAGGAAGGTGGTCATGGCACTCATGATGCCAGCCACCGGGCCACCCACCACGTAGATCATCACCAGACCGGTAAACAGGCTGGCCACCAACGGAATGATCAGGATCGGCTTGAGCGCTTCCAGGGTGGTCGGCAGGCGCACCTTGTCGCTCAGGTACTTGGCGCTGTAACCAGCCAGGAAACCGGCCACGATGCCACCGAGGAAACCGGCACCCAGCGAGCTTGCCAGCATACCGCCGATCATGCCGGGGGCGAGGCCCGGGCGATCAGCGATGGAGTAGGCAATGTAACCGGCCAGCACCGGGATCATCAGGGCAAAGGCCGACGCGCCGCCGATCTGCATCAGGGCAGCAGCCAGGGTGCCTTCTACCTTGAACGCTTCGATACCGAATACGAACGAGAGCGCGATGATAAGCCCCCCCGCCACCACCATCGGCAGCATAAAGGAGACGCCGGTCAGCAGATGCTTGTAGGGGCCTGCTTTTTCCTCTTTCTTGGGCTGGTTGGCACCGCTGTGGCGATAGAGTGTCGCCTCGTTCCACGCCTTGTCGAGCTCGGCGCGGGTCTTCTTCAGCGCCGCACCTGTGCTGGTGCGATAGACCGGCTTGCCGTCGAAACGGGCCATGTCCACTTCGATATCGGTGGCGAGGAACACCAGATCGGCGGATGCAATTTCCTCGGCGGTCAGAGCGTTCTGGGCACCGACCGAGCCTTGGGTCTCGACGCGGATCTGATAACCCAACTGCTTGGCCATGGTCTCCAACGCTTCTGCCGACATAAAGGTGTGGGCCACGCCGGTTGGGCAGGCGGTCACCGCCACGATGCGCTTGCCAGCGGTGGCCGGTTTGGCGGCAGCATTGGCAACGGTGGGCACGGCTTGATGGCGATAGACGTTGGCACCGCTGGTTGCGGCTTCCAGCAAGGCGGCCGGATCTTGCAGCGCCAGATCCATGCTTCCCTGATAGACCCGCTTGCCATCATAGGCGGCGAGATCCACCGGGCAGCTTGCAACAACCAGCACCAGGTCGGCGGCAGCAATCTGCTCCTTGCCCGGCACCTGACGGGGTTGCACGCTGGAGCCGACGTCGAGGGTGAGCTCCCAGCCTGCCAGTTTGGCCTGCTGTTCTATCCGTTTTGCAGCGAGAAAGCTGGTGGCAATGCCCGCCGGGCAAGCCGTAACCAAAATTGCTTTCATTGGGCATCTCCTGAGTTGTCCATTGAGGGGGTATTGCATTGAACCGGTGCCAGCTCAGCCAGACGCTGTACGCGCACCTGTTCAAGTAAGGGGTTGATCACCGCAATATCGCTAAAGCCAACCGCCACCTGACTGACCGCCAGTGCCGACACGGCGGTGGCCAGCCGCAGGGTCTGCTCCGGCGCCCAGCCAAGGCTCAGACCATGGGCGAGACCGGCGACCAGCGAGTCGCCAGCACCGACCGTGCTGACCACCTGCATCCGTGGCGGAATAGCTTGCCAGACGGCATCCGGGGCAAACCAGATGAGGCCATCGGCGCCATTGGAGATCACCACGTTGGGGATCCCGCTTGCCTGCAGCGCGCGGGCACACTCGGCCTGCTCGCTCAAAGTCTTGATTGGGCGGCCCGCCCATTGCTCAAGCTCTTCCAGATTGGGTTTGACCAGGGTCGGCGTCGCCTTGATCCCTTCGCTTAAGGCCGCGCCGCTGCAATCGAAGATCACCTGCTTGCCCTTGGCCTTGAGCAGGCGGATCAGATGGGCGCAGTAATCGGGGGCGACCCCTTTGGGCAGGCTGCCCGCCAGCACGAACCACTCTGATTGCGGTGCCAACTCGTCGATGGCCTGCTCCAGCGCGCTCACTTCCCCTTGATGGATAGTGAGCCCCGGCAAGTTGAGATCGGTGACCCGACCGGACTGCTCGGAGATCTTGACGTTGATGCGGGTGCTGCCCGCCACGCGCACAAAATGATCAGCCAGCGCCCGCTCCGTAAACAGGGAGACAAAGCTCTGCTCATTGTCAGCGCCAAGCCAGCCGGTCACGCCCACCTCGCGGCCCAGATCTTTGAGCACCATGGCGACGTTGATCCCCTTGCCCGCCGCACGCAGGTTGGCCTCGCTCACCAGATTGACCTCGCCCAGGCTCATCGCCTCAAGACGGGTGGTGAGATCAAGGGCGGGGTTGAGGGTAATGGTGACAATCTTCATCAATGCGCCCCCTCGCCCAGACCAGCGGCGATGGCCTCACCGATCCCCTTGAGGGCGGCTTCGGCATCGGCCCCTTCGGCGCGAAATGCCAGACGGTGGCCGCACTTGACGCCAAGGCCAATCACCTTCATCAAGCTCTTGGCAGAGACCGCTTCGCCGCTGCCATCCAGATTGGCAACCCGAATGTCGGATGCAAACTCTTTGGCCACCTTGACCAGCATGGCGCCCGGACGAGCATGCAGACCGTGGGGGTTGATGATGGTGAAGGTTTCGGCAAGACCGCTCGCTGGCCCCGCCTGCAACATGGCCAGCCCTTCGCTGCCCGCCAGCGTAGCAAGCTGACCGGCATCAGCCAGTTTGGCCAGATTCTCAAGTTGCGGCAGATGGCCTGCATCGGCGGCACACAGCAGCAGCATGGCGCTGACCGGCAGTTCACCTGCGGTGAGTGCGCTACTCGGCGTTGCCAGCACCCAACCGGTCTGGGCCGCTGCTGTTTGCTGAACATTGGCCCGTGCCAGCCAGATCCCCTCGCCCAGATAGGCGGGATCGCTTGCCAGCAGCGCCGTCACCATGGCGGCATCGCCCCAACCCGCAGACTTGGCGCGGGCGGCCGCACCCAGCAGCAGCTGGTCGCGATCATCAGCCGGGAAGTCAGCCAGGGTCAGGTATTGCACCTCTTTCGCAGCAGTGGCGCCGGTCAGGATGTTGATGATGGTGTCGGCATCGGTGGCCTCTCTCAATTGTGCAGCCGCCTGCTCGTCACCCAGCACATGGGTGAGCTGGCGCAAAATGCCCAGATGCTCGTCAGACTTGGCAGCAATGCCGATGGCGACATAGGCGATCTGCCCCTCGTCCCACTCGATACCCTGGGGGAACTGGGCCACCATGACGCCGGTGCTCTTCACCAGATGGCGGGTGTCGGTAGTGCCGTGGGGAATGGCGATACCGCTGCCAAGGTAAGTGGCATGCTGCGCTTCACGGGCCAGCATCCCATCTACATAGCCCGCTTCCACCAGACCGGCTTCGGTCAGTTTGCCTGCCAGCAGTGCAATGGCTTCCGACTTGGTTGCCACCGACTGTCCCAGCAAGATCTGCTGCTGCGCCAACTTCAACATAGAGACTCTCCATCAGGTTCCGGCCGCGCCGGTACATCACAATTGAACATTCGGGTAACTCGCCAGCTGACAATAGGCCTGATCGCGATTAACTGTGATCAAGGTTGGCTTTTGAGGCCTGGCTATCTATCCGCTGCTGACAGGCTGAATCGTTTCACTTACACTCAGACTGAATCGTTTCAGCGAATTGATCAAGTGCCCGTATCCAGTGCTTTTCAATGATATGATCCCGCGCACACTTTTCGGTGCCCTCACCCGGCAGTGACCGTGGGCCTTGCAACTCAAACAGAGCCAATATGATGAAACTGGATGAAATCGCCGCCCTCGCCGGTGTCTCGCGCACCACGGCCAGCTATGTGATCAATGGCAAGGCCGACCAATACCGCATCAGCCAGGCGACCCGCGACAAGGTGATGGCGGTGGTCACCGCCCACAACTACCAGCCGGACAGCCGTGCCGCCTCCCTGCGTGGCGGCCAGACCAAGACCTTGGGCTTTATCCTGCCCGACCTTGAGAACGCCAGTTATGCCAAACTGGCCAAGCGGCTCGAACAGGGGGCGCGGGTACAGGGCTATCAGCTGCTGATCGTCTGCTCGGAAGATGATCCCGCCACCGAAAAAGAGCTGGCCCAGATGCTGGTGAGCCGCCATGTGGATGCCCTGCTGGTGGCCAGCTGCCTGCCCCCTGACGACCCCTTCTATGGCAAGTTGCAGGCGCAAGGGTGCCAGATCCTCGCCATCGACCGGGCCATGGCCGCCGACAAGTTTGTCACCGTCGCCAGTGAAAACGAGAAGGCGAGCTTTGATCTCACCAGCTCCCTGCTTACCCCCAGTCTGCGCCATATCGCCTTGATCACTGCATTGCCGCTGTTGACGATCAGTGTGCAGCGCAAAGCCGGGTTCGAGCAGGCAGTCGCCAGTCACAGCACTGCTCGCCACCTGTGCGAGGGGGATCACTTCTCCCGCCTCGAGGGGTATCGCCTGATCAAAAATCTGCACCAGCAGCTGGGTCAGCTGCCCGAGGCGCTGATCACCACCTCCTATATCCTGATGGAGGGGGTGCTCGATTACTTGCTGGAGTTAGAGCTGGAACAAGAGATCGATATGAGCCAGCTCGCCATGGCCACCTTCGGGGACGATCGGCTGCTCGACTTCCTCCCCTTTGGCATCAACTCCCTGCCCCAACAACACGATGCACTGGCCAGCCAAGCGCTGGAGCTGGCACTCAAGGCGGTGAACGGCGAATACCAGAGCGGCCTGCACTATGTGAGCCGCACCCTCAAACGCCGCCGCTAATCCACCCAGCGGCAGACCCTGTTTGCCGTCACTCCATGCGAGAAACAGTGCGTGACAACTGTTCGTGAAAACCGTTCGTAAAAACAGTGCGAACATAAGGCTGCCAGGATCGGCAGCCTTATGTTTCTCCCCACCGTCCTGCCGCTCTCTGCTCTCTGCTTTCTCTAAATGCCTGACCGACCAAACAATCGGCCGCCACACCCCTGTTGCCCCTCAACGCCACGCAACGTCAATACAAGGCCCTCCCCGCTCCCCTATCTGCGCTGCTGCCACTTGGCTTATCTGTATCTATGAGCCTCCTATCTATGAGCCCCCTGTGTCAGTTGTTTTTTTCGGTGATTTTTTCTGCAATTAGCCGCCACTGTCATCATTTGTTTCCACTTAATGCCACATACCAGTACAAGATCCGTGTAAAAGGGGTTGTTTCCGCTATTTTGATCCGCTAACTTGGCAACCATCTTTTACAAGTGACAGGTTTTAGGTACAGATGTTCCCGTTCCGATATTGCTAGCCTCCGGCCTTATCCCCGGAGGCGCCTGCTGATAACGCCAATTGACCCCTCTTGTTGACGTCACTGCTGACACCGCCTGTTTGCACTGACACCGCTACGTTCGGATGGATAACATGAATACCAAAACCCTGGGTTGTACCCTGTTGATTGCTGGCACCACCATAGGTGCCGGGATGCTGGCTCTGCCGCTGGCCTCCTCCTCCCTCGGCGGCCCCGCCACCCTGATGCTGATGGTCGGCCTCTGGGCCCTGATGGCCTTCACCGCCATGCTGCAAGTAGAAGCGAGCCTCAACACCGGCAAGTGGTACCTGCACCAGCTGGCGGATCATCTGCTCGGCCCCTGGGGCAAGCGCATCGCCTCTTTCTGCATCCTGATGCTGTTCTACTCGCTGGCTTCCGCCTACATCAGCGGCGGCAGCAGCCTGCTAGTACAAGCGCTGGCCGATGCGGGCATGACCCTCAGTCAGGAGCAGGCAGCCTGGGCCTTTACCCTGCTGTTTGGCGGCATGGTCTGCGTCGGTACCCGCTCGGTGGATTACCTCAACCGGCTGATGTTCACCGTGAAGCTGGTGATCATGGTGGCGGTGTTGGCACTGCTGTTGCCCCGCGCCGAAGGGCAGCATCTGCTCTCCATGCCGTTGGGTCAGGGCTTGTTGCTGGCGGGCCTGCCGGTAATCTTCACCTCGTTCGGCTTTCACGGCTCCATCCCGAGCGTAATGCTCTACCTCGGTGACTGCCCCAAGCAACTGCGCCGGGTCTTTGTCTGGGGCTCTGCCCTGCCGCTGATCCTCTATGTGCTGTGGCAGGTGGCGATCCTCGGTCTGCTCGGTCAGCAAGCGCTGCTGCAAACCGGCGGGGCGCTGGACAGCCTGCTGGCCAACATAGGTCAACTGGTGAGCTGGCCTGCGTTTAATCAGGCGATGCACCTGTTTGCCGATCTGGCGCTCGCCACCTCCTTCCTCGGGGTGACGCTGGGGCTGTTCGACTTTATGGCCAAGGTGACCCACCGCAAGGACAACTGGCAAGGCCGCAGCCAGACCGGCCTTATCACCTTCGTGCCGCCGCTACTGTTTGCCCTCTACTTCCCGCAGGGCTTTATCATGGCACTCGGCTACGCCGCCATTGCGCTGGCGATCCTCGCGGTACTGCTGCCGGTGGCGCTGGTGTGGCAGAGCCGCAAACAGGCCCCCGCCCACCACTACCGCGCCCCCGGTGGCGTGGTAGCGCTGGGTCTTGCCGCCGCCATGGGGGTACTGATTGTCGGCGTACAGATCAGCGTCAGCCTTGGAATGCTGCCCGCGCTCTAATCCTTGCCGCGATTCAATCGCTCCACTTCAAATAGCAAAAGAGCAAAAGCCCCGCCAATCAGATTGGCGGGGCTTTTTGTTGGTGAGAAATTTCAAAGACAGTTCAGCTTTCGAATTAACTATTACCTTACAGTATTATCGCGATCGAATGAGTGAACAGATCACAATTTAATTACTTATTATAAAATCGTTTTACCAAATTGATATAGATATTTTGAAAACTCTTCTCTTTTCTCTTCCCATGACAAGCTCATTTTATTAAGAAACTCTAGTATCTCACTTTCACTACCAAGCTTGGATGCTAAAACTTGATATAAGTAAAATATAGATATCCCTCTGCTAACTTTATCACTTTCTGTATACTGACCAATATCTTTGGCTCTTTGAATAATAAATCCTCTTAGAGCTGATATTTTTTGCTCCAATTGGGATATTGTATCTGTTTTGAAATAAACCAAGTATTTAACATGCCTTGCGGCATTATCTTTACTCAACTCGATTAAATCTACATTTAGTATTTTAGCTATTTCACTATCCAAGTCATGCAGTAATTCACTTGAGTTAATATAGTTAAAAATCGAAATACTATCAATGCTCACATCTTGTGGTGCTTCAAACATTGTTGTTTGAATATTATTTTCATAATTATTTAACTCATTTCTAATTTGAATAAACTGATCATCCGCCAGTTCTAATAATCCAGCCAGCTGCGAAAACTTTCGCCTAACTGGTTTAGGAATTTCAATCTTCGATTTATATCCAATATCATGCTCTATCTCAGCCCAAGTATGCTGAAGAATTGAGCGAATTTGTATTTCAAATTTTAACCCAGAAAACCTCTTGTATTCTATTAAGCCAGAACGACTCTCTGATAAACCAACAACATAATGAAGCGATAGATATCCAAACCGATCTGGATCTAAACTTGCTCTTTTGTCGATCGAGTTTCCTGAATCCACACTAGGGGCTGTCGTCTTGAAC
>NZ_NKWE01000014.1:0-7404 GCF_006243315.1 Aeromonas sobria | reverse complement strand
GTGGAGAGCTTGAACAAGGCGCAGCGTTGATCGCCGACAGGGCGGCGGAGCTGCGGAAAGAGCAGCAGCGAGATCGTGGGTTTAGCATGTGATTTATAGTCACTGTGACGATAAATGTAGGGGGGGGGGGGCAATGGAATTTGATAAGCACGATCTTGAGATTGATGGTGATCGAGTATGGCTATTGGGCGCAGACGGTCAGCGGCTGTGCGACTTGAACGACATGCGGTTGCTCGATTTTGAATGGCGGATCAGCGTGGAAGGTGGCCTGCTCAACTTCGATTTGGAGGCCCGCGAGTGGCGGCAGCGGCTCCTCGATGCGGGCCTTCAGTTGGATTGAAGGGAGGTGGTGCTGATGTGGTTGAGCGATAGATTTCCGAGATTGATGTTGTGGCACACGGTGGTAGCGCTGGCCGCAGTCTTTGCAGCGAAATCCCTGCTGTACTGGGCGGCGGATTGGCTGGCGTTGGGGCCACTCTACAGCGCCTTGGCTGGGCCTTCCTGGAACGTGGCGGCATGGATTGCGGCGCTGGCCCTGTTGCTTCGGTGGATGAAGGTTTAGCCCGTCGTTGTTCTGCGATAACAAAATTACCGCGAAAAGCGTCATTATCAATGTGTACGGACAAAACGGTTTAATCCTGGCGTTACCCAGGCACAGAGGTCTGCATGGGTTGAAGAACTGGGTATAGGAGAGGAAGCGCCTCTCCTATCCAGAAATTAATGAGGCCAGACATGATTGAACTGCTTAAAACACTAGCCACCAACCCCCTCTCTACGAACCTTGGCTTTATGGCGGCTGTCTTAGCGCTGGGTTTTTTATTGTTGGTTGCAACGTGGTGATGAGTGGGGCCGCAGGCCCCTCTCATCTCAATAGGGGCAACAGGACTTTTGCCCATTTTTTTGTAATGAATTCAAAAACTTCCAGTTAGTTAAGAGTAGAGACGAATTACCCCTCACTATAGGAGAGCGTCTCCACTATCGAACCAACTAACTTAAGGAGGCCTACATGCCCATTATTCTGTTTCATACCCTGCAAACTCTCGCTACCAACTCCCCGCAAGAAAACCTGTGCTTCGCTGTTGCGGCGCTTTCTCTTGCCGTTCTGGTGAGAGTTACTCGTTAAAAAGGGGCTACGGCCCCTACTTTTCTCAATTTTGAAAATTGCCCTTGTTCGCGCTTTAAATTGGATGAAATCAAACCTCGCAGGATCCAGCTCTAAAAACCCATCAGAAGCGTTGCAAACTTTCAGGCGGTAAACCCTTGATAGACCGGTTGCAATGCGCCAAAACGCGATACAGGTGGCCATATCCTGACGGAGTGGCCGTTTTGCCATGTGAAATCGGCGATTGAACATAAAAGGCGTTAGTCGCAGTGAGTCATCTTAATTATTGGACTAGCTCCAGCGGGTTCTCATTAACATAATAAAATAAAATTTGAATATGTTAGGTTCTGTCAATGTAAACTTTTTTTATCTTTCGTCCTGTTGTATTACATGTTAATATTAACCATTGGGATTAATCAAAAAATAATCACATGTGTTTTACATTTCATTGAAAATTGCAAAAATCACGACTTGCATTTTTGTTAAAATAACAGACGAAAAAATAGGAGCATTGTTGTATGCCAAAATCGTCTTTAGCACCATTACAGCAAAGCTGGAATTCAGCACAGACAGATAATGAGATTGACCTTAGAGAACTTATTCTTGAATTGTGGCATAATAAATTATTGATTTTCTCTGTTGTGACTCTGTTTGCTATGGGAGGATGGGGGTATTCGTTGTCAATTCCATCGGTGTGGAGTACCAAAGCAACGATCGACAATCCACTTAAGGTTGACATATTTCCTTTACTAAAAAAAACCAACCAAATAAATCAACTTGGTTTAGGTGGCGTACCTAGTGGTAACGAATTATTCAGCGAGTTTATCCGTGAGTTTAATAAGCGCGACAATCAGCGGGATTTTTTACGGAAAAGTTCGTTTTTTAAGCATGAGGTGATCGATAAAAACCTCGATGCACAGGCGCAGCACAGGTGGTTACAAGACTGGTCTATGCTAATCAGGGCAGAGGTATTGGCCAAACCGAAAGAGCCACAAACAAAAACTGGTTATGAACTGATAGTAGCAGCTGATTCGCCAGAAACATCAACTAAACTACATAAAGCTTACACTAAATATATTAGTGCATTGCAAAAAAAACGCCTAACTGAAAACCTCATTGCAGAGCTAGACATCAAGCTAAAAGCATTGTCACTTCAGCAAAATATAATAGCAGAAGACGCTAAAATCAGAATTGAACGAGATCGTAAGTCAGCAACTTACAGCATGAATGTTGCAAAGGCAGCAAATATTGAAAAGCCTATCGAGAATTATAACGGTTCAGATCGGTTCTCTGCCTCTTTAGGTGTTGGAGCGTTAACGGAACAAGCGAAAATTTTAGATTCAATGACGCTGGATGAATATCAACCTAAACTGGTTGATTTAAAGGTTGCAATTAAGAGGTTAAAAGAAATAGATCTTACTGGAATAGATTTTCAATCATTTACCTATTTAGATTCACCGAATGAACCACTGGCGCGAGATAAACCTAAGCGGTCATTGATAGTTGTATTGGCGGCTCTGCTTGGTGGCATGCTTGGCGTTGGTATTGTATTGGTCAGATTTTCCTTTAGGGACAAATAGGAAGAATGTGTAACACGATAATATGAAGGCCAAAATTAACAATTCCCCTCATATGAGTGAGGCATAGCGTTGCACTTTTGTGTTGAATCCGCCGCCTTTGCAATAACAGCAAGGCGGTTATTACCGTTCAGCGTCCGAATTTTATATTTACATTTACACTGCGTATAAGGGGGCGTTACGTTAAATCGGACGCCCTTTTTGCTGCCTGTTGTCCAGGTAGTACAACGAGACTCTGGGTTGTTGTCAGTGCCTGTCATTCAGTAAAGGTGTAGTATCATGTAAACATTGCAGTTTAATGGGGTGCGTATGAGTGTTATGTCCGTTCGCTTACCGGATGAGGTAGAGCAACAGCTGGGGCAACTGGCCCAATCAACAGGAAGAACCAAATCGTGGTTGGCGAATCAGGCTATCCAGGATTATTTGGCACGTGAAGCCTGGCAGATCGCGGAAGTTGAAGCCGCATTGAGTGAAGCGGATGCGGGTGACTTCGTGCCTGAAAAGGAGATGATGGCGAAGTTCAATCGGTGGGGTATCAATGCAGGTTAAATGGCTGCGCAAGGCGGCACTGAATCTGGAGGATGCCCACGATTACCTGGCGAAAGAGAACCCTCGGGTTGCCCAAGAGTTTGTGTTCGAGGTGTATCGATTGGTCAATCTGTTGGTAGCTCAACCCGCTATGGGTCGTCCTGGCCGCGTGCCTGGAACAAGAGAGCTTGTGCTGCAACCCTATCCGTTCCTCATTCCATACCGAGTGAAGGGCGAGGAGATCCACATTCTGAGGGTGTTTCATACCCGCTTGCGGCTACCAAGCCACTGGTGAAGGGTACTTGTAGGTGGGGCGGTATGCGTTTGCGTAGGGAGGGGATCGTGCGGTAACGTACTGCCTAGAAAAGACAAACCCCGAATCTCTGTTCATCGACTTGGCGGAAGAACAACAGAGGATTCGGGGTCGTACTCATGTAACAGGTGAAATATATCACATGGATCACACCAGACAACCCTTTAGCGCCGCCAATATGCGCGGTGGTCATTGAATCGAGCACAGCTTGACCTGTTCCGGGAGCTCCTGCCCCAGAAGCCCTACCACACCGACGAATTTACCACGGGTCTGTCCATTGCGGATGTCAGCCGTGCCCTTGGGGCTCGTTACATCCAGCCGAACGGTCCAACGCATCGGTATTGGCTCGTGTTTGACGTAGACCATGCTGCCGCTACGTTATCCTGGGATGACGTAGGCGCCCCGGCACCGAACATCACGGTGACGAACAGGGCCAACGGCCACGCCCACCTGATCTATGGATTGGAGACCCCGATCCGCACTGCCCCGGATGGCAAGGTGGCACCACTGCGGTATGCCGCCGCCATCGAGGCCGCCCTCCGGGATAAGTTGGGGGCCGATCTGGGGTACTCCGGCCTAATCTGCAAGAACCCCCTACACACCCACTGGCTTGTCCAGGTATGGGAGCCCCACACCTACGATCTGGGCTGGTTGGCCGACTATCTCGATCTGAGCCCCTACAATGGCCGCAAACAGCTTCCCGCCTACGGACTTGGGCGTAACTGCACCTTGTTCGAGAAAACGAGCCAATGGGCTTACAAGGCTATTCGGCAAGGGTGGCCGGGGCTTGATCAGTGGATGGCCGCCGTGGTGGAAAGGGCGACCGGGTACAACGTCCAGTTCGAGCAGCCGCTGCCTGCCAACGAGGTCAGGCACACAGCCAAGAGCATCGCCAAATGGACGCACCGCAACCTAACCCCCGCAGGGTTCAGCGCAGTACAGGCCGCCAGAGGGGCCAAGGGGGGTAAAGTATCCAAGGGGGGGGGCAGGCCCAGCAACAGCGGCAAGGCCCGCGCCGACCTGTTGCCGGAGGTGCTGCGGCTCAAGGCGCAGGGCTACAGCAATCGGGACATTGCAGAGGATTTAGGGATCGGTTCGGCAAGTGTTAGCCGCTACCTCACCAAAATCTCGCCAGAGTGATCCAAACAAGCCTTATCAGATAGTAGCCCCCGTAGGGGGGTTCTTTTGGTTTAAAAAGAGTCTCCATAGAGAGCGACTTGGCGAGGGGGTTAACCGCGTTCCCGTAGGGCTGTCCATCAGGCCGTGTGTTTGGCCTGTGGGCAGTAGCGGTTATCCCCGGAGTTGTTTGATCTCTGCTGTTCGTAGTGCCCGCAATATCTCCCCGGCCTGACCCGGAGTAAGAACCACAGCAGTCCCCCCATCCCTGATCGTCTGGAGCTGTGCCGCCAGTTCGTCCAGGTGAGCCCGATTAATCGTTACTGTGACGTTAATGCCCTTCTGTTTGGCACGGTAGGCGGCCTGACGTTCTGCCCCGCTCTTAGCCCCTCCTGTTTTTGGTCTACCCCGTCCACGCTTCTCGCCAAACATATCCCCAGTTCCCTTATCAGTGCTGTCCTTCATGGTTCCAATTCCCGTCACTGTAACGTTAATTAATTATGTGTCACCGTGACGCTAAATAGCAAGTTGCCGCCCCTCTATTTTTTTGCTGTACTGGCATTAAGCCAGCCGACCCCGTATTACATTTCGCCTGCTTCGCGGCTCAACGTAAACGGGGGCTGGTGAGGGGCTCTGCCCCTTCAAACCCTGCGCCGCTTGGAGAGCCAATGACAAAGCTAGAGCTAAAGACAACAACGGCCAGCCTTCGCCTTGATCCTGCCACCCTGGCCAAGTGGCGCAAGGGTGCCAGTGACGAGGGCCTGACCCTCTCCGATTGGCTGAGAGCCAAGGTGGATGCCGACCAGCAAACCCATATCTCTCCCGCTCGGTCGCGGCGGGAACGAGACCCCCGCCACCTGGCAGATCCGGCGCTGATGCGCCAGCTCGCGGCGTTGGGTTCGAACCTCAACCAGATCGCCAGGGCGGTGAACGAATGCCGCCTGGTGGGGAGCCCGGTTTACCTGGTGGAGCTGCTGGCGTTGCTACGTAGCATCGAGGCTACTGCCGGAACGCTGCTGCCGCAGCTTCCTCCGCCGCCGAACCGGGAGGGTGACGGGCATGATGATTAAGTTCCTGGCTCATGGCACCGGTAAGGCCAGCAGTGCGGCGACCTATTTGCTGGACAGCCACGACCACAAAGGCGAGGAGCGGGCCGGGGTGGCTGTGTTACGGGGCGATCCGCAACAGTTCGCTGCCGTGGCGGACTCGCTCGATTTTCAGCATCGATACCGGAGCGCGGTGATTTCCTGGTCGGAGGAAGAAGCCCCCAGTGACGCCGAGATCGGCGAGGTGCTGGACGACTTCGAGGCACTGTCCTTTGCCGGACTGGATAGGCAGGACGTGCACCTGACCGCCGTGCAGCACCGGGAGGTCGGGGGCGGTGTTCACGTCCACATTCTGGTGCCCCGTGTTCACCTGGGCACGGGCAAATCTCTGAACATTGCCCCGCCCGGACATAGAAAAGACTTTGACGCTCTGCGGGATAAATGGAATTACGGCAAGGGCTGGGCCAGACCAGACGACCCGCTCCGGGCACGGCTGATACAGCCCTCATTTGACGCCTACAAGGGCCAGAAGGACAGGACTGCCATCAAGCGGCAGATAGGGGATCACCTGCTTGGGGCGGTGGCTCAGGGGCTGATCCGCGACCGGGGCGAACTACTCGAGTACCTGGGCGAGGTGCTCGAATTCGAGATCACCCGCCAGGGCAAGGACTACATCACGATCAGGCCGGAGGGATACCCGCAGGGCATCCGGCTCAAAGGAGAGCTGTATGGAAAAGGGTGGCGAGCTGAAAACACGCTTGAGCGAGAGACTATCGCAGCGGCAAGCCGAGGAGCTGGCCGAGGTGGCCACGTTGACCGAGGCCAATCTGACACAGCTCAGCGAGCGTTTGACGAAGCATGTGAGCGCCGAGCTGAGTACAACCAGGGACGCTATTCGGCGGCAGAGCGAGCAGATCACCACGTTGTTAGGTTCACAGCAGAGCGCCTTGGAGCAACAACAGGCGACCGTGGACGCGCTCAAACGCTTGAGCTTGACGGACTTGGAGCAGATCCGGGAGGGGTTAAACGACGCGATCACCCTCGCCCAGGGGAAGGCAATCAAGCAGGCGATCGAGCCGCTCAGGACGGCACTGGCGCAACTCAAGACGGACGGGGAGGCCCTGAGTCGGGTGACGTTCAGGGGATGGCTCAAACCGCTGCTTATCTCGGTGGTGGTGCTCCTAGGAGCCGGGGGAAGTACCTGGGGGGTGGCAGCGTACCTGGCGAACGAGATCACCGGGCAACTTGCCGAGCTTCAGAGCCTAAACCAGCAGATCAGCACAGCCCAACGGACCCTGGAAAGCTTGCCCAAAGGGGTGACGTTCGTGCTCGATGGAAAGGGGCGGTACATCGTGGCGAGGCAGATCGATACACCGTTCAAGATGGACGAAGGGAAGTACAAGGGCCTAATGGCCGTGGGAGTGAAGTAGATGACCGAGTTAGAACGGCTGCTGACCGCTCAATTCGAGCGGATGGAACAACGGCACCAGGACGAGACGACAGCCTTGCGGGAGCAGCTCGACGCGCAACAGAGCGCTTTGGAGAGCTTACAGGCGCAGTTGCAGAGCACCTTGGAAGGGTACGAGACGCACTGCGCCAACTTACACACCGCCTTCGTGGCCTTGGAGAAGAGTACCAGGATCGAGCTGGCCAGCATGGGCCGGAGTTTGGACCAGACCAACCGGGCTACCGGAGCAGCACTTGGGTCATTGAACAGCAGTG
>NZ_NKWE01000013.1:0-7096 GCF_006243315.1 Aeromonas sobria | reverse complement strand
AACGGCACTAACGGCACTAACGGCACTAACGGCACTAACGGCACTAACGGCACTAACGGCACTAACGGCACTAACGGCACTAACGGCACTAACGGCACCAATATATGACTAAAAAAAAACCAGCCATACATTACCATGTAAAAACAGGCTTACTTTTTGTACTTTCCACTTTTTACTTAACACCCAGCTTAGCTCAGCCATATGAACTAATAAACGCAGATATTATCACTGCTGCAAACGGAGGGAATGGAGGAATGGGAGGTAGTGGAAAACATGGTGGAAATGGTGGAAATGGGGGGAACGCAGGTAATGGTTCGGGTTCACATGGTGGCAATGGTGGTAATGGTGGTAATACCGGAAAGAATGGAGGCCATGGGGGGCACGGTGGTGTAGGTGGGAATGGTGGCGGCGGTAAAAACTCACCAGGAGGAAAAGGCGGACAAGGTGGTATTGGACAATGACCCTGAGTTCTATATTATTTTTTTGCGCACTAAATATAACCAACCTCATTGAATCACACTTAACTTCAATAAATTACTCTTTTATTACAACCAACATAACCCAAGTAAAAAATGGCAATGGCGGGCATGGAGGAAATGCCAGCGGCCATGGAAATGGAGGCAATGGGGGAAATGCCGGCAAAGGAAGTGATGGCAATGGGGGAAATGGGGGAAAAGGTGGTTCAAAAGGAGGAAATGGTGGAAATGGTGGAAATGGTAGCGGCAAAGGGAATGGTGGAAATGGTGGTGACGCTGGCCCAGGAGGGAAAGGAGGCGTAGGAGGAAAGGGAGGTAGTAATGGAGGTAACGATGGTAAAAATGGTAAAAACGGATAAAAATTAATTTCGTTACATAGGGGGCACTTCAGAATTCGGAATTTAAAGTACGGTTAGCTGTTGGCTCGGCGGTCACTTTCACAAACCTCCGTTTTTGATAGGCATCTGTGAGAATCCGTTCCTTGCCAATGCTGGCATAGAGCGTTACTTTCTCGAAAACCACTCTCGTATTGCACTGCTGAAAAAGTCGGGTTTCAAGAACCACGAAAATGCGGTTTCTAGGCCGGCGTAGCTTGCGCAAAAACGCGCCGTTACTGGGCCTCGAATGCCTTAACGTGCTTTAATTTCCGAATTCTTAGGTGACCCCTAGACGGAAAAATCTGAGATCCCGGCGTACTACCCCTTAAACATCCTTATCGTATTGCTTCATGTGGAAATGGTCATTCTTGTCACAGGGAACGATCGAGGCCAAAAATACAGCGCCATAGCCGGCGATTGCAGCCCTTTCCCACCCCCACCCAAGGCGTTGGCATGGCCACAACAAAAAACGCGCCGTAGCGCGTTTGAAGGCTGGATCCTGCGACCCCGCCACGATCTGCCCAAATGGGCGGTTTGAGACACCATCCGCGGCCCTCAACAACAGGGTGGGGCCACTGGCCCCACCCTGCCCATAGTCCCGCCACCACAACCACGCTATGATGGTATTACCACGTAATACCATCAGGAGCCGGCCATGTCCGCTACCCTCAAACCCGTCTCGGTCAAACTCGACCCAGAGACCAAAGCCAAGATCGAGCACCTGGCACAGGCCCGCGACCGCTCTCCCCACTGGATGATGCGTGAAGCCATCGCCCAGTACGTCGAGCGCGAGGAAAAGCGCGAGGCCTTCCGCCAGGACACCCTCAATGCCTGGCAGGAGTTCCAGCAGACCGGCCTCCATGCCACCGCTGCCGACGTCGAAAGCTGGCTGGCTACCTGGGGCTCTGACGTTGAACGCCCGGCACCACCATGCCACAAGTGATCTTTGCGTCAGCCGCTGTCCGTGACCTGCAGCGGATCCAGGATTTCCTCCATCAGCACAGCCCCATCGCTGCCAAGCGCGCCGCCACCGCCATCATCCAGTCCGTCCAGATGCTGGGCCAACACCCGCACAGCGGCCGGCCGGCACCGGACATGCCGGATGCCTATCGGGAGTGGGTGATTGAGTTCGGCGACAGTGGCTACCTCGCCCGCTACCGCATCGAGGGCGACACCGTGGTGATCTTGGCGGTTCGCCACCAACGGGAGGCCGGCTTTATTTAGGTAACAGTGACCAAAATTAAGGGGTGGGGCATCGTGCCCCACCCCGTTGGGAAACCCGCTCACTCATCCCAGGGAGGGCGATCTTCGGGGGCCGCCGGCATCGGCGTGTCGCCGTCACGGTTGCGGTTCTCCCGCTCCAGTAAGTACCAGTCCTTCCAAAGCTCCATCATCACCTCCGCCACAGACTCTCATGAAGGGGCAGGGCTCCCCTTACCAAGGTGGGGCAAAATGCCCCACCGGATGCCCCAAGTAGTAATAGGGGAGGCACTTGTCTCAACCAAGTGGAGCCACTGGCCCCACCTCAGTCACCATACTCTCGATCACCCCGGCGGCCACCTAAGCTCATCCCGCCACGCCGGTACTCCCGTTCAGCACTCAGGGCTTCAATTTTTGGCTCAATCGCTCGACTTGACCGCTCAAGTGCAACACCTGCTCGCTCAAGCTCCCCACGCTCTCCCGCAACGCCTGGTTCTCGGTAGAGGTGGCCTCGAACATCAGCCGCAAATCGCTGTAGGCGCTCTCCCAGGCCGCGTGCTGCTGTCTGTACCCGCCTTCCAAGCTCTCTAACGCTTTCAATAACTGCCGTTCGAGCTCTGTCATTCAGTCCTCCAGCTTCACCAGCTTCGTTTTTCCGTTGTCCTTGTTCCATCCTGTTTTCGCCGTCATCCCATCGGGTAGCACGATGAACCACCCATTCTTGTCCTGGTACAGCGACAGTCCCAAGGTATCCATCTCTTTCAAGATGCGTTTTTGCTGGGAGATCGTGTCCCAGTTTTCGGCGATCTGCTTCCCCTGGAACCACAGCACGCCCCAACTGATCCCCAACATCAACACCACCCCGATCAAGGTGCAGATCCAGCCCTTCAGCACCAGCCAACCCCACCTCCGGCTCTGGCCGTCGATAGCGGCGATTAAACTCTGATTGCTTGATCGCAACGCCCCGAGAATAGCTTTCTCGTGCTTCTCGAACTCGTTGTTCACGCTCGTTTCGATATCGCTCACCTGCTGCTTCGAGTTCTCCTCGAAGGTCTTGGCCAGCTCTAAAATCTTGCTCATACAGCGCCCCTTTCAACCGGATATTTCGCCCCCCTTCCGGGTCGGCAATGCTGATACTCTTGCGGGTTTCCCGCACCACGTTGAACCCGGCCCCTTCCAAGGTCGCCACCACCGCCGCTCGATCGGTCAGCTCACCGGCCACCGCCAGCGACAACAACCCGTCCGTGATGGCCTGCGCCGCATCTTTCTTGGCAAAGGGCAGATCACGGGGGGTCACCAGCGTCCGCTTGTTCAGTGGGTCATCCGGATCATGCAGGCCCAGCTGGGCGTTGATGACGGTCTTCCAGGCATCGATCCGGGGCCGGTCAGCCCGGTCGAAGTAAGGCTGTAGCCGCTTGCCACTCAGCAGCTCCACATTGGGCACCACGAAGTTGAGTTCGAGCCGGCCTTTGTCCTGGTGCTCCACCCACAGACAGGCGTACTGATCCCGGTCCAACCCTGGCAGCAGCGCACGCTCGAAGCTGTCCATAAGCTTATCCTTGTCCTCCCGGGACAAGTCCGCTTCCTGGAACGACAGCACGCCGCTGGTGTACTTCTTGGCGTAAGGGCTGCTGTCGATCAGCGCTTCGATGATCGCCGGGTCTCCCCGATCAAGGGTCGCCCCTTCCCGCGCACCATCCTGGCCCAGCAGGTACCCCACCGGGCCGCTACCACGCCCCACGCCACGCGCATGAAACTTGACGATCATGACTCACGACACAGCCAGACGGTGCCCACACTGAGCGCCTCATCGTGTTCCTGGTACACGTCCCCACCTACATCGAGCCCGTCCTGCAACAACCGCAAGCTCCACCCCTGATCACCGGGGAGCCGGGTCAAGGTGTAGTCGTACTCGGCCACGCCGCTATCGTTAATCACTCTGCCTCCTTTGACGGCCCTGACAGCACCTGCAGTGCACGCTCCATCGCCATCAACACCCCGATCACCTGGACCCGCTCAAGCGCCCCCCATTCACCGCTGTTTACCCGCCGAGCCACCTGATTGAGGTTGTTGCCGATCCCGGCCAACTGCCGCAACAAGGCCGGATCGGCTTTGGGTACCGGTGTGCGCCGTCTGCCAGGCGCTTTACCATCACCCAGGCACTGCCCGCGCATCCATTCCGCCAAGCGCTCCTCCCCACTCAAGGCCTTGAGCTGGGCAAACTCCGCATCAGTGGCCCTGATCTTGATCACCCGTTCGCGTTTGGGCACGGTCATTTTTGGTCACCGTTACCGAAATAAAGCTGGTCTACCCACGCGGCATGAACCGCATCATATAACCGGGCCACAACCTCCGGAGCGAGGGACGATGTGCGACCCTCTCGCAGGTTCAGCAGGAAGGTCTCCAACTCGCCGCAATCAGGGCGATTTAAGGTAACGGTGACCGTTTTTTGCCGCTGCCGTTCGCGATAGGCCGCTTGCTTGGCCGCAGGACTCAGGGCCTTGCCGGTTCGCGGGCGGCCACGCCGTTTCCCACTGGGCAGCAAGTCCAACGTCTGGTCGTCTCGTTCGTCCTTCATCCCATCACCTCAATTACGGTAACTGTGACTATATGTGTGTCCTGTCCGCTGACCTGGAGAAGCCCGGAACGGAGTTCGCTGGGGCGGTGGATGCAGGGGGTTTCGGGGGCGGCACGCCCCTGAACCAGCTTCACAGAGGAACCGACGACGCGAAGCGGCTAAGGGCCCTCTGTGTATGCTGGCTTAGAGTCAAGTTTGGCATAGGCGAAAGGGTTTGTAACTCGGGTTTTTGGAGCTATTTAGAGTAACAGTGACTTTAATGCAAAGAGGTAGGCAGATCGCTTGAATAGAGGTTTAGAAGAAAGAGGCGTGGGGGGTGATTATGCGTGCCAAAGGAGAGAGAAAAACCGGGCGAAAAGGATGTCGGCAAGCCTCCTCAGTCAGCAAGCTCTCCTATCCTTCGCTGCGCTTCAAGATAGGAGAGCCCTCCTACAGGCCACTTCTATTTGAGGTGGTTTTACAGGATGAACTCGCCTTGCTCCGGACTATCGAGACTGCTTGCGGCAGCTCCCTCTCACGCGCTCCAGAGACACACCCCGTCCTGCTGCTATCTGCTTTAGCCCCCGCCTGTTGGCCGGGCTGCCGCGCCGTTTTTTAAGAGCTGGCCGTGGTTGGAACCCCGTTACGCTCTGAGTGCAGATGCCCCAGGGGTGCGAGTCCTGGGAGGCTGTGGTGCGCGATTACACGCTTGGGCAGTATGTGAGATATCCCCGTTCTGCCCGACCTTCACACCCGCTACGGCAACAATCACTTGCGTCCAATCCGAGCGAATACGACAAAGCGCCAAAGGTGAAAGCCTTTGGTAACAGGGTTCGAGAGAGGGTTTGATACTTGAACAGCGGGCCGCACGCGGCTAAACTGAGGGGGTACTTTACGGTATCTGCTTCCTCTCACCGAAGCTGTTACCCACCGGATTCCAAGGCCGGCAAGCCAAGGAACACCGGGCAAAGAACCCACCTTACGGTGGGTTTTTTGTTTCTGGCTAGCAGGTTACGCTGGATCCGAGGATCCGATCAAGATCATTTGGGGGTCGCTTAAAAATTCGTAAAAAATCGTACGCTAAGCATCTGTCTACCAATTCTTAAGATTCAAGATACCGAAAGAAAAGCGTATTCCGTATCCATTAAATCGGTTTGAGCAGTAGTAGCTCCAAATCGACTTTTTAGGAATTGTACTGCCGGCACCCGCAGACTGCTCACGAAAACCCGCGCTGTTGCGGGCATTGAAATTCCTTAGCGTACGATCTTTTCCTTTTTTCTGAGACGACCCTATTTGAGCCGCAGAGAAGGATCCATTGCACTAGTAAGAAGACCTCAAACAAAGCCCATCTTACCTAGGTTGTTTCCAGTAGTAGGGGTCAACTCACGAAACGAGCGTATCTGTATGCGAAGGAATAGATATCGAGGCTGAGACCGCCCAATGCCTGGCATTGCCGCTGTCATGCTGGAGTGTACCTCAGCTTGGCGTCAGGCAGACCGGGCGAAGTGCGTCAGAGTAGAGCAGCTTCCAGTTTTTCCTAACGCTCCCAGCGTTGTCTCTATGGCTTAAACCTGACAACTAGCGCACTTGGTGTAAGATTTTTTCCGTTTCACGATCAGAGCCCTATTGACTAACATTTTTTTTTGAATATATTCAACCCGCCCCATAGGGGGACCCAAGAGAACCCAAATATAAAGACGGGTTAACACAAACAAGGAAGAAAATGATAACAAAAATTGCAGTGCCAGCATTATTGATTTTTGCATGCGCATCCCATGCAAATTCTTTTGAGGAAAGTTCATTTTCTTTTAATGACACTGGTAGCATATTGCTTGCTGGCAACGGTGGCAACGGTGGCCCCGGTGGTCACGGTGGATCAGGAGCAAATTCACCAGGTGGTCATGGTGGTAATGGCGGTAATGGTGGTGGTGATAACGCAAGCCACAACGGAAACCATAGCGGAAACAACAGTGCCAATGGCAATGGCACAGGGAACGGAAGCGGCAATGCCAGTGGAAACAGTGGCGGCAAAGGCGGCAGCGGCAAAGGCGGCGGTGGCAAAGGCGGTGGCGGCAAAGGCGGTGGAAAGCACTAATTAAAAAACAACGATAGCCATGACACTATTAACATAATAGCGTCATGGCAACAAACATATAAAGCAAGATGAAATATCCAATGAAAACTTTATTTATGGCAATAATACTTTCATCGCAATGCATTGCAAATGCAAATGCAAATGCATTTGAAAACTTTTCTAGCAACCACCGTAATCAAATGCAAGCTGCAAAAACCACGCAACATCAAAGTTCAATTAAAAAAGATCATTCCAGCCACAATAATGGATCAAACAAGAATACTGATGGCAACGGTGGCAACGGTGGCAACGGTGGCAACGGTGGTAACGGTGGTAACGGTGGTAACGGTGGTAACGGTGGTAACGGTGGTAACGGTGGTAACGGTGGTAACGGTGGTAACGGCACTAACGG
>NZ_NKWE01000012.1:0-62547 GCF_006243315.1 Aeromonas sobria | reverse complement strand
ATTTAAGTTTGGTTTGCGTCGTGTCATTACCGAAGTAACAACATTCAGCGGCTCAATGAATTGCTGAAATAAACTGTTCGACTTCTTATTGCTAAGAAATCGTCTTGGTCACTTCACCAGACATTGAAAATCAAAAATTAATTTTGATGCTCGATGCTGTGAGTGCCCACACAGATTGCTTGATTCAAATTGTTAAAGAGCGTTGCGCTTGTCGCGCTAAGGAGGCGTATAATACGCTTCTCACTTCGAGAGTCAAGCGATTGTTTTCGCTTTTCTTTCGGCGCCCACTTCACCAGGAAGCTAGCTCATCAGTCCGGCGTGTTCCGCCGTGCTGGTAGGGGCGCATTATAGGGAGCCGCACCGGGATGACAAGGGCTTTTTTGCACAAATGCGCTCGTTTGCTGGAAAAGCGAGCTGAACGCCGCAAAACAGCCCCTTGGCACCCTATTTACGCCGCTTTTTTGCTCAACTCTTCGCTTTGCGTACGGATATAGTTGACCCAGCTGGTTGCCTTCTGCTGCCAGTTATCCTGTTGCTGCAGCTCACGGGCCAGTTCCAGCGCCTGGGCATACTGCTCCTTATTAAGGTGTGCCTGCACCAGCAATGCTTTGACACGATTGCCTTGCTCGCCTTTTACCGACTTGATGGCGGCGAGCTGGGTCATGGCGGCATCTGTCTTACCCTGTTGCAGCAGCAGTTCGGCGGCGCGCATGGCGGCTTTCGGCTGACCATGCTGGTTGGCCAGCAGTTGCCAGCTATCGACCGCTTGTGACCACTCCCGGGCACCTTCCCACAATTGGGCCAGCAGTTGCCGGTTTTCAGCACTTTGCTTCATCTGTCCCTTGGCCATGGCCGCTTCCAGCAGACGGGCACCACGATAAGGCAGCCCTTGCCAGGCATAGAGGCGGATCAGCTGATTGCGGGCTGATGCGTCATCCATCAGTTTTTTGTCGATGGCGGTCTGCAGCAGTGCCAGTGCCTGATCGCCACGTTTGGCGGAGAGGTTGAGTGATACCGCCTGTTGCCACCATTTGCTCTCTGTCGGCTCGTGACGGATCAGCTCTTCGGCCTGCTCTGCCGCCACGCCATAACGCTGCAGCGCGGTGAGGGCCGAGAGGCGGATAATGGCAGCCTGCTTCTGCCAACCCTTCTTCAGTAACTGTTCGCTTTGGCTGGCAGCTTCACCGTACTGCTTGTTGTGGTAATAGAGGCCGGCCAGACGCAACCGCAGTGCATCGTCAGGCTTGAGCGCCAGTGCCGCCTTGTAGCTGGCGATGGCACCGGACCAGTTGGATTGCTGGGCCTGAATATCGCCGCGCAGTCGCAGCAGCTGGAGCTGTTGCTGCTCGGGCCACTCTTTATAGGCAAGGGCCTGTTCGACGTAACGGCTCGCCTGAGCGGTCTGTTGCAGATTGGCCGCCAGCGAGGCTTGCAGCTGGGCCAGCCAGGCACGCTCGGCATCGCTATTTGGCTTGAGGCCGGACGCCTTGCTCTGGGCCTGTTGCCACTGGTCGGACTGATAGAGCTTCATCACCGGTTCAAGCTGGCGAGAGAAGTGAGGGCTGACCTCCATCGCCAGACAGGCTTGGCTGACCAGGGCCAGCAGACAGATCCAGATCCGCAACATAGTTATGACTCCAGTTTGAATTTGAGCGTGATGACCTGCACCAGCTTGTCGCTGGCACCCGGCCTTGGCTGATAGCGCCACTTATTGATCGCCTGAATGGCCGCCCGCTCGAACTGACGCTTGGGCTTGGCCTCAACGACCTCTACATCCTGTACTCGTCCTTCCGCATCTACGCTAAAGCGCAGGGTCACGGCGCCTTCAATCCCCGCCTGCTGGGCGCGATAGGGATAGACCGGCTCGATCCGTTGCAACGGCATCAGCATGTCACCAACGCCAATGCCAGTTCCCTGCTGCTGGCCGTGGTAGTTACCACTCAGTACTGGAGTGGTGCTGGTCGCCACACCGGGGGCATAAACCTGCACTGCACTGAGGCTGGAAACCAGATCCAGACTTGGTTGCGCCGGCGAAAGCGGCGCAGCGGCTGGCATTGGCAGAGGCGTTGCCGCCAGCGCGGCAGGGGGCTCGGGCAAGGGATCGGGTTCCTGCGGCACCGGGCGCTCACGCACCTGCACCTCGGTCACCTCGTTCTGCATATTGATGACGATGGATTTTTGCTCACTCGCCACCTTCTCGCCTCGGGGCGGCTCCACCAGGGTTGCCATAAACAGCAGGATGCCCAGACTGAGGGCGATCCCCAGCCCCAGGCTCATCAGCTTGTATTTCATTTCGGCGCCACCGCCACGGCGATATTGGCGATACCCGCCGCCTTGGCCTCATCCATCACCCGCACCACCTTGCCGTGGGGCACCCGTTCGTCAGCCTGGATCACCAGACTGGCGTCTGGCTGCTCCGCCAGCAGGCGGGCGATGGTGGCCTGTACCCGCTCCACATCGATCTGCTTGCGGTCGAGGAAGATCTGACCCTGAGCCCCGATCGCCAGCATGATGCTAGAGGATTTCTGCGCCTTGGCCTGACTGGCCTGGGGTCGGTGCACCTCAAGCCCGGCTTCACGCACGAAGGAGGTGGTGACAATAAAGAAGATCAGCATGATGAACACGATATCCAGCATGGGGGTCATGTCGATCTGCACTTCGTCACGCTGGCGTTTGGATTGCCGTCTCATTGCATTACCTTCTCTTCTCGCAAGCAGTCCCGGGTCTTGGCCAGCGCACGCTTGGCCTGACTCTCGAGCCGACTGAGTAACAACACGCCGGAGAGCGCCACCACCATGCCTGCCATGGTAGGGATGGTGGCGCGGGAGATCCCGCCCGCCATGCTCTCCGGGTTAAAGCGGTTGGCCGCAGCCAACGCATCGAATACGCCGATCATGCCGGTCACTGTGCCCAGCAACCCCAGCATGGGGCAGAGCACCACCAGGGTGCGGATGAAGATCAGATGACGGTTTAGCGCAAGCTCACTCTGCGCCAACCAGCGGCTGCGGATCGCCCGAGCGTGCCAGCTATGGCGCTCGCTGCGCGCCTGCCAGCGGCCGAGCAACTGTTGCTGCAACGGGCCAAAACCCAGATTGAGGTAGAGCAGCCGCTCGATCATCAAAATCCACATCAGCACCAGCAGGACCAGAATGACCCAGAGCACCGGGCCACCACGACCCATGAAGCTCTGCAGCTGTTGCCAGATGTCGAGCATCATGCTGCTCGCTCCATCCCGCTGTTATTGCTCTCGGCGCGCTCGGCCAGAATGCCGGCCACCTGCTGCTCCAGCACATTGGAGAGCTCGGTGAAACGGGATTGCAGCAGGCTGTGAGCCAGGATCAGCGGAATGGCCGCTACCAGACCCTGTACCGTGGTGACCAGCGCCATGGAGATGCCGCCCGCCATGATCTTGGGATCGCCGGTACCAAACTGGGTGATGGCCTGGAAGGTGCCGATCATCCCGGTCACGGTACCGAGCAGACCCAGCATGGGGGCGATGGCCGCGATCACCTTGACCATGCCGATGCCGCGCTCCATCCGAGGGGTCTCCTGCAGGATCGCCTCATCAAGACGCAGTTCGAGGGTCTCCATGCTCAGCTCGGGGTGTTTGTCTGCCACCGTCAGCACCCGACCGAGGGCGTTGTCGGCATGGTACTCGCCACTCCTGAGCTGGCGACGTACCAGAGTCAGTTCGCGGGAGAGGCTCCACAACCGCACCGCCGCGATCCCCAAACCGATGGCAGCCAGCAGCACGATAATGGCGCCGACCTGACCACCCTGTTGTACCTGCTGCCAGAAGGTAGGCGCCTGCGCCAGCATCGCCAGCAGAGTGCCATGAGATGGATCCAGCGGCAGCGCTTCCCCCTCCTGACCCTGATAAGCCGCAACGGCAGAGAGTACGCTACCGGGCAGACCCAGTACCGGGCTCAAGCCTTCGGCGGTCGGTTGCAGGAAGCCGTCGCTCCCCAGCAGGGCAAAGCTGCCAACCCGGGTCAGCGACTGCTCGCTGGCAGCCCCCTGGGCATCGAGCACCTTGCCGTTGAACTGGGCAATCTGGCCCGATTCGCGGATCTCTTGCAGCAGCGTGGCGGGCAGCAGGGCGAGGGCGGCGCGATCCGGCACCTGTTTATCCTGCGCCATGGTTTTCAGCGGGGCGAGGCGATCAGGATGCTGACCCTCGACCGCTGATTCGGTCAGCAACTTGACCGCATCGCTGGCGCCCTGACGGGTGACCGAGAAGATCTCGTTCATGTCGCCGGAGGCTTGCTGCCACTGGGCGTTGAGCTCGACCAGCTGCTTCTCGTTGCTGGCGAACTTGCCGGCCAGCTCCTTGCTCAGGCGCTGGGCATCGGCCAGTCTGGCGCTGGCAGTACCGAGCTCCTTGGCAACGGTCGCCAGATCTTGCTGAGCCTGCTGTTCGCGGGCTTGCTCCTGCTGCTGCCAGTCATCATTGGCGACCGCGGCGTTGGCACCACAGGAGAGGGCAATAAGGAGGGGGAACCACTTCATGGTGACTCTCATGATTGGGCCTCCTGACTGCGGCTGACAGAGAGGGGGACATTGAGCAACTGAGGAACTTTCTTGTCGGCAGCCACATCCATCGCCTCAGCGATGGGGGAGAGCCACTGGCTGTCGAGGGCTTGCCACTGCTTTGCCTCGGCAGACCAGCGCCATGCCTGACTGCGATCGGCAGTCATCGCCAGCAGGGAGACCCGACCCAGCGCCAGCACATCGACCCGACGTGGGGCACCGTCCAGCTCCAGCTCGGCGGAATAGCTATCCATCCGGCTGCCGTATTCGGCTTCGATCTGATAGGCCTGCAGCAGCTGACGGAATTTCTCCGCTTCGCTCACGTCCGCGCGGGCCAGGGTCGCTTTCAACTGTTCAACCCGCGCCAAGCGATCTTCCCGGCGCAGCGGGATGTCGTTTTGCACCAGTTGTTCCAGATCTGTCTGCATCTGCAGCATCAGCGGGATCAAGCCCTGACGGGTCTCTTGCACCGCTTCCAGCTGCTGGTTCAATTTGCCCAGCTCATTTTGCTGATCGGCCACCAGAGATTGCATGTAGCGGTTGTAGGCTTCGAGGTCGCGCAGTTGCAGCTGGGCATTTTGCAGCTCCAGTCGTGCAGCAACAGCGGCATCGGCGGCTTTTTCCACCCGCTGCTGGGAGGCTTTCCCGGCAGCTATGCTGTTGTTGAGGGCGGGAGCAACCAGCTCATCCCCGATGACAGCAAAGTGGACTGACAGTGGCAGCAGGGCCACACCCCATAAATTGTTCATTGAAACGCATCTTATTAATGATAACTATTATCATTATCTCAAATGCAACGCAGACTGGCAACGAGAGGATTTCCTTGGCCTTTATGCACAAAAACAGGATAATTTTTAAGCAGGCACGGAATAAGTGGCGCCAACCGCCACCACACAAATATAAATAACGAGAAAAATCTTTTCGATCAGTGTGATAGAGATCGAAAAAGGAGAAAGTAATGCTCAACGATGCGATCTGGGAACATATCGACAAGTTCACCAAGGCAACTAAAACCAGCGATATCCAACAGCTGCTGGAAGGCTTCAGTCATCAAATGGGCTTTGATTACTTTCGTCTGCTGATTATTTTTCCCATCAGCATGCAGAAATCCCATGTAGCGCTGTTCAATAACTGCCCTGTGGCTTGGTTTGACGCCTACAGCGAGAATCAGTATCTGACTCAGGATCCGGTGGTCTATCTGGGGCTGAAACAGACCCAGCCGATCTTCTGGAACAAGCTCGACTGCGACTCACCCTGGCTGCCCAGCGCCAGCCGGGAGGTGATGAACCTGGCGGCCGATTTCGGCGTGCGCAATGGCGTCTCCTTCCCGCTGCACACCCCGCAGGGGGAACACGGCATCTTGTCATTCATCACCAAGGACAAATCCAACTCCGACCTGATGTTTGAAAATGTCCCGCTGCTGTCGTTCTGCGCCAGCTACATCTTCAACTCGGCGCTGCAGCTGATCAAAAGCAGACCGGATATGATGAAATACCTGACCGAACTGTCGGATCGGGAGAAGGAGTGCCTGTTCTGGGCCAGCGAGGGCAAGACCTCCTGGGAGATCGCCACCATCCTCGGAATCAGTGAACGGACGGTCAACTTTCACCTGACCCAGGTGACCAACAAGACCGACTCGAAGAACCGCAGTCAGGCCATCGCCAAAGGGATCACCAGCGGCATCATAGTGCCCTCCCTCGACGAGGTAACCATCACCAACCTGCGGCTGTCGTAACCCTCAGCTGCAACAAAAAGAGCCGCAATTGCGGCTCTTTTTTCATCTCTGGGAGTGACTTACTCAACGGTCACCGATTTTGCCAGGTTGCGCGGCTGGTCCACGTCAGTGCCCTTGATCAGGGCGACATGGTAGGAGAGCAGCTGCAGCGGCACGGTATAGACGATGGGAGCGATCACCTCTTCCACATGGTTGAGGTTCATGACCCGCATGGTCTCGTCGCTCTTGAAGCCGGTGTCGGCATCGGCGAACACGTAGAGGATACCGCCACGGGCGCGCACCTCTTCCACGTTGGACTTGAGCTTCTCCAGCAGATCGTTGTTCGGCGCCACCACGATAATAGGCATCTCGGCATCGATCAGCGCCAGCGGGCCGTGCTTCAGCTCGCCAGCGGCGTAAGCTTCGGCGTGGATGTAGGAGATCTCTTTGAGCTTGAGTGCCCCTTCCATGGCGATGGGGTACTGGCTGCCACGGCCGAGGAACAGGCTGTGCTGCTTGTCGGCAAACTCTTCGGCCAGGGTTTCGATATCCTTGGCCAGCGCCAGGCTCTCTTTAATACGCAGCGGTAGGGCTTGCAGCGCCTTGACCAGTTCGGCTTCGGCAGCCGCACTCAGGTGGCCACGGCAGTGACCGACCGAGGCAACCAGCATCAGCAGACCAGCCAGCTGAGTGGTGAACGCCTTGGTGGAGGCCACGCCAATTTCGGCACCGGCACGGGTCATGAAGGCCAGATCCGATTCACGCACCAGCGAGGAGCCCGGCACGTTGCAGATGGCCAGCGAGCTCATGTAGCCGGACTCCTTGGCCAGACGCAGCGCCGCCAGGGTATCGGCGGTCTCGCCACTCTGGGAGAGAGTCACCAGCAGGCTGTTGGGGCGCACTACCGATTTGCGATAGCGGAACTCGGAGGCGATCTCCACATCGCAGGAGACGCCAGCGATCTCTTCGAACCAGTAGCGGGCCACCATGCCGGAGTGATAGGAGGTACCACAGGCGACGATCTGGATGTGATCGACCTTGTCAAAGATGGCACGGGCACCGTTGCCGAACGATTCGACCACCACGTGATCGCTGCCCAGACGCCCTTCTAGGGTGTTGGTAATGGCTTTGGGTTGCTCGTGGATCTCTTTGAGCATGTAGTGGCGGTATTCGCCTTTGTCACCGGCATCGTGGGAGAGTTCGGACTCTTTCTCTTCACGTACCACGGCGTTGCCGTTGGTATCAAAGATGTGCACGTCGCGGCGGGTCACCTCGGCCACATCCCCCTCCTCCAGGAAGATGAAACGACGGGTCACCGGCAGCAGCGCCATCTGGTCGGAGGCAATGAAGTTCTCACCGATGCCGCGACCGATCACCAGCGGTGAACCGGAGCGGGCCACCACCACGCGGCTGTCGTCGCGGCTATCCATCACCACGGTCCCGTAGGCACCGCGCAGCTGCTTCACTGCAACCTGCATGGCCACCAGCAGACTGGGGGCGGATTTCAGCTCGTGGTGCACCAGATGGGCAATCACCTCGGTATCAGTGTCGGAGCTGAACAGATAACCCAGCCCTTGCAGCTCGGCCCGCAGCTCTTCGTGGTTCTCAATGATGCCGTTGTGCACCACCACGATATGCTCGGAGACGTGGGGGTGGGCGTTGCGCTCGGAGGGCTCGCCGTGGGTGGCCCAGCGGGTATGGGCGATGCCGGTACCGCCATGGACGGACTGCTCGTCGAGCGCCTTGGCCAGCTCGGCCACCTTGCCCAGACGGCGTACCCGCTGCAGCGGCTGGTTGGCGCTGAACACCGCCACACCGGCGGAGTCATAACCGCGGTACTCCAGACGGCGCAGGCCCTCTACCAGAATTTCAGCCACATCACGTTGGGCTACAGCCCCGACGATGCCACACATACACTTCTCCTTGAGATGCAAAAACGTTGATTCGGTTATGTCCGTGCTCTGTATCAGCAGGCGAGCGGGGCACAGATAAGCTGGATGCCCTGAGCCTGAATATGTTCTCTGGCTTCGCTGGCCAAACCATCATCGGTGATGACGGTCTGAATGCTCGACCAGGGCAGTTCGAGATTGGGGATCTTGCGGCCGATCTTTTCCGACTCGACCATAACAATCACCTCCCGCGACACCTCGGCCATCACCCGCGACAGGCCCACCAGCTCGTTGAAAGTGGTGGTACCCCGCTCCGGGTCGATGCCATCGGCACCGATAAAGAGCTGGTCGAAGTCGTAAGATCGCAACACCTGTTCCGCCACCTGCCCCTGAAAGGATTCGGAGTGAGGGTCCCAAGTGCCACCTGTCATTAACAGGGTAGGCTCATTTTCCAGCTCGCGCAGGGCACCGGCCACATTGAGAGAGTTGGTCATCACAATGAGGCCGCGCTTGTTGCCCAGCATGGGGATCATGGCGCTGGTGGTGCTGCCGCTGTCGATGATGATGCGATTGTGATCGCGGATCCGCTCGGCAGCGGCCCGTGCAATGGCTAACTTTCGGTTCGAAACTTGTTCGGGATTGGCCTCGACCACCATCTCGCTGGGCAAGGGGACGGCGCCACCGTAACGGCGCAGCAGCAGACCGCCGGTCTCCAGCACCGCCAGATCTTTACGGATGGTCACTTCAGAGGTAGCAAAGTGTTTGGCGAGGGCGTCGACACTCACTTCACCCTGCTCTTGTACCAGGGTCACTATGGTGTGGCGGCGTTGTTGAGTATTACGTTTGGTCATTTTTAAGTTTCGATTCGAAAGAACATCGAAATATTAGCCCCTTTTTCGGAAAAATAAAACAGCAAATAGGATCCGATTTGGTTCGATGCCAGAATGGGGGGCCTATTTGCGACGAGGATGCCATGCAAAAGAGAGTCATCTGGCTGGTGGAGGATGAGGCCAGCATCGCCGACACCCTGATTTACGCCCTGCAAACCGACGGGTTTGAGGTGGAGTGGTTCATGCTGGGCCAACAACTGCTGACACGACTGGAACAGACGCGACCCGACTTCCTGATCCTCGATGTGGGGCTGCCCGACATCAGCGGCTTCGAACTCTGCAAGCAGGTGAGGGCGTTGACCGATATTCCCCTGATGTTCCTCACCGCCCGCAGCGAGGAGATAGACCGGCTGATCGGGCTGGAGATCGGTGCCGACGACTATGTGGCCAAACCCTTCTCGCCACGGGAAGTGTGCGCCCGGGTGCGGGTCATCCTGCGCCGCAGCCAACCGGTAGCCCCCCAACCCAGCGCCCTGCTGGTGCTGGATGAGGAGCGAGCCCGCATTCACTTTCGCGGCCAGCCGCTGGCGCTCACCCGCTACGAATATCTACTACTCAAGACCCTGATGCAGGCACCGGGGCGGGTCTACTCCCGTCAGCAGCTGATGGATCTGGTGTGGCAGGATGCGGAGGAGAGTCTGGATCGCACCGTCGATACCCATATCAAGACCATCCGCGCCAAGCTGCGCGAGCAGGATCCCGAGGCCAACCTGATCCTCACCCATCGCGGGTTGGGCTACAGCCTGGAGCTGGCATGAGACTCGGCCTGCAACTGCTGTGCGGGCTGCTGCTGATCTTCGCACTGGCCGCCTGGTTCGTGCTGGAGATCTTCGTCGAGGAGATCAAACCGGGGGTGCGCAGCGCCACCGAGGATACCCTGGTGGACATGACCCAGCTGCTGGCGCCACTGGCCCTCGACGATCTGCAAGAGGGCAATATGATGAACGGGCGACTGGCCAGCGCCTTCGCCCGCCTCAACCAGAATCCCATCAATGCGATGATCGACGGCCACCTCAAGCAGCAGGCGGAGTACCGCATCTATGTGACTGACCGGCAAGGCGTAGTGATTTACGACTCGGACGGTACGGATCTGGGCAAGGACTATGCGCGCTGGAACGATGTCTACCGCACCCTGCGCGGTCAATATGGCGCCCGCAGCACCCGCACCGATCCCGATGATGCCACCAGCTCGACCATGTATGTGGCGGCCCCGCTGCGGGAAGGGGCCCAAATCATCGGCTCCCTCACCGTCGCCAAACCCAATCGCACCCTGATGCCCGCCATCGAACGGGGGGAACAGCAGCTGCTGCGAGCCGGCGGCCAGATGCTGCTCATCTCGCTGCTGATCGGCAGCCTGCTGGTATGGTGGCTCAACCGCGCCATAGGCAAACTGGTGCACTACGCCGACTCGGTCAGCAAGGGGGAGGCGGCAACCCTGCCACGGCTGCACACCGTCGAACTGGATCGGCTCGGCCGCTCGCTGGAGACCATGCGCCACCAGCTCGATGGCAAGGGCTACATCGAGGACTACGTCCATAGCCTGACCCATGAGTTGAAAAGCCCGCTGGCCGCCATTCGCGGGGCAGGAGAACTCCTGGCCGAAACCCCGCCCCCCGAGGTCGCCAAGCGCTTTATCGGCAACATCAATCTGGAAACCGCCCGCATGCAGCGGCTGATCGAGCGAATGCTGCAACTGGCACGGCTGGAGTCGGGGCAGGGGCTGGATCGCCAGTCGGTGGAACCGGCGAAACTGGGCAAGCGCACCCTCGATGCCCGCCAGATCATCGCCCAGCGCCGTCAGATCCTGCTGACAGCCGAACTGGCCAGCGCGCCGAAACAGAAGTGGGATCCACTGCTGGTGGAGCAAGCCATCGGCAACCTGCTGGATAACGCCATCGACTTCTCTCCCGCCAACGGGCAGGTCACCCTGAGCGGCAGCCTGCAAGAAGAGGGCTACTGTTTTCGGGTCACCGACGGCGGCCCCGGCATTCCAGACTACGCCTTGCCACGGATCTTCGAGCGCTTCTACTCACTGCCGCGCCCGGACAAGGGCAAGAGCAGCGGTCTGGGGCTCAGCTTCGCCCATGAGGTGGCCCACCAGCATGGCGGTCGCCTGACCCTGAGCAACCGGCCGCAAGGGGGCGCGCTGGCCGAACTCTGGCTGCCATTCGCCTAGTCACCGCCCCACCACTTCACATTCACTACACAAAGCCGCACTAGACTGCCGCTTTCTCTTATTCAATTGCTCAAGGAATGCTTATGTCCCGTCTGCTTCTCTCCAGCCTGCTGGCCACCGGTCTGCTCGCAGCACAGCCTGCCTCCGCCGCCAGCGGCTGTTTTCTCTATGCTGACGGCAACGGCCAGACCCTCTCCAGCGAAGGGGATTGCTCCACCCAGCTGCCGCCCGCGTCCACCTTCAAGATCCCGCTGGCGCTGATGGGTTACGACAGCGGTTTTCTGGTGGATGAAGAGCATCCGGCGCTGCCCTACAAGCCGAGCTATGACGGCTGGCTGCCCGCCTGGCGCGAAACCACCACGCCGCGCCGCTGGGAAACCTACTCGGTGGTCTGGTTCTCCCAGCAGATCACCGAATGGCTGGGGATGGAGCGTTTCCAGCAGTACGTCGACCGCTTCGACTACGGCAACCGGGATATCGAAGGCAATCCGGGCAAGCATGACGGCCTAACCCAGGCTTGGCTCAGCTCCAGCCTCGCCATCAGCCCGGAGGAGCAGGCCCGCTTCCTCGGCAAGATGCTGAGCGGCAAGCTGCCGGTCTCGGCGCAGACCCTGCAGTACACCGCCAATATCCTCAAGGTGAGCGAGATCTACGGCTGGCAGATCCACGGCAAGACCGGCATGGGCTACCCGAAGAAGCTGGATGGCAGCCTCAACCGCGATCAGCAGATCGGCTGGTTCGTCGGCTGGGCCAGCAAACCGGGCAAGCAGCTGATCTTCGTCCATACCGTGGTGCAAAAACCCGGTAAGCAGTTCGCCTCCCTCAAGGCGAAAGAAGAGGTGCTGGCCGCCCTGCCCGAGAAGCTGAAGACCCTGTAATTCCTCCAGAAACCGGCGCAATGCCGGTTTTTTTATCCCCCTTCACCACCACTTCACACAAGCCCATCACGGCTTCACCCAAGGCTGACAGACTCGCTCCATCCAACAAGGAGACGTGTCATGGTCAAACAGATATTCACCCACAAGATCTTTCTGCTGTTGTTACTCAGCCTGCTGTTGATGGTGCCGGTGCAATCCATCATGGAGCTGAACCGGGAGCGTCAGGCTTACCGCAGTCAGGCCATTAACAGCATCATGGCCAGCAGCAGCGGCCCGCAACGGCTGATGGGGCCGATCATAGTGCAGCCCTATACCCGCTCGGTAACGGTCGAGCAGGAGGGCAAGCGCTTCGTCCGTCAGGAGCAAGTCTACCGCTACCTGCTGCCACAGCAGCTGGATATCAAGGCCAACATGGAGGTCACCCCGCGCAAGCTGGGCATCTATCAGGCGCAGGTCTATCAGACCCGGCTCACCCTCTCCGGCCGCCTGCCTACCCGACAGAGTCTGCTGGATGACGCGACCTCACCGCTTGATGAAGCGGCCGAGCTGGTGGCGGGCAAACCCTACCTGAGCCTGGTGCTCTCCGATGCCCGCGGTATCAACAGCGTCCCCGAGCTGCAGCTCGGCACCCAGCGGATCCCGTTTGCCCCCGGCGCCCGCCTCGGTGACGCACTGGCGGGTATCCATGCCCCGCTCGACAGCCTGCCGCAACAGGATGGCACCTTTCATCTGGAGCTCAATCTGCAGGGGATGAATGCCCTCGACATAGTACCGCTGGGCAAGGAGAGCACCCTGCTGCTGGCGGGCAACTGGCCCCATCCCAACTTTATCGGCGACTTTCTGCCGGGCAGTCGCACCCTGAGCTCGCAAGGGTTTGAGGCCAACTGGCAGACCAGCTGGTTCGCCAGCGACATGGAGACACGCTTCAACCGAATGATGAACGGGGGCGATAGCAATCTCTCCACCTTCAGCGTCAGTCTGGTGCAGCCGGTGGATCACTATCAGCTCAACGAGCGGGCGGCCAAATATGCCCTGCTGTTTATCGGCCTCACCTTTATCAGTTTCTTCATGTTCGAGCTGCTCAAGGGGCTGCGGGTCCACCCGATCCAGTACGCGCTGGTGGGGATGGGGCTGGCCATCTTCTATCTGGTGCTACTGGCACTGACCGAACACCTCGGCTTTGGCTGGGCCTATCTGGTGGCTGCGCTGGCCAGCGTGCTGCTCAACGGCTGCTATCTCAGTCATGTGCTGGGCGGCCCGAAACAGGGGATCGGCTTCGCGGCGCTGCTCGGGCTGGTCTATGCCATCCTCTACAGCCTGCTGCAAGCCGAAGAGATTGCGCTGCTGCTCGGCGCCCTGCTGCTGTTTGCCACTCTGGCGCTGATCATGATGCTGACCCGCAAGCTCGACTGGTATCAGGTGATGGACTACAGCGCCCCCACCACCACATGGGCAGCCCCCCAACCATCGGCCAGTGACACCAACCATCAGCCATAATCCATAAGCCAAAAAAAACCGGCGCCATCAGGCGCCGGTTCTATTTTATTGATCGGGCATCACTTCTTCTTGACCGGGCGAGCCCAGTTTTTGATGTGACGCTGGGGCACCCGGGTGATCACCAGCTCGTTCTCGGCCACATCCTTGGTGATGGTGGAACCCGCCCCCAAGGTCGCACCCTTGCCGATCCGCACCGGCGCCACCAGCTGGGTATCGGAACCAACGAACACATCATCCTCGATGATGGTCTGGAACTTGTTCACACCGTCGTAGTTGCAGGTGATGGTACCGGCACCGATATTAACTTTGGCACCGACATCAGCATCCCCCAGATAGGTGAGGTGACCGCACTTGGAACCAACCCCCAGCCGGGATTTCTTCATCTCGACGAAGTTGCCGACGTGGGCATCCTGCTCCAGCACGGCCCCCGGACGCAGACGGGCAAACGGACCGACCGAGCACTGATCGGCAATCTGGGCACCTTCGATGACGGAGTAGGGCTTCACCTCGGTGTGATCGCCAATGACGCAATCCTTCAACACTGCTCCGGCACCGATACGCACATGATTGCCCAAGACGACCTTGCCTTCGATGATGACGTTGACATCGATCACCACCTCTTCACCGATCTCGAGGGATCCGCGCAGATCGAAGCGAGCCGGGTCGATCAGGGTAGCACCTGCAATCATCAGCTTCTCGGCCTGCATCTGCTGATAGCTGCGCTCAAGGGCGGCCAGCTGAACCCGGTTGTTGGCCCCTTCCACCTCGGCAGCATGATCCGGATGTACCGCTGCGATTGGGCAACCATCGCCGTGCGCCATGGCGATCACGTCGGTCAGATAGAACTCGCCCTGAGCATTCTTGTTGTCCAGACGCGACAGCCAGCTGCGCAGCTGACCGCCGTTGGCCACCAGCACGCCGGTGTTTACTTCACGGATGGTCAGCTGCTCGGCGTTGGCATCTTTCTGCTCGACGATACCGACCACCAGACCGTTTTCACGAACGATACGGCCATAGCCGGTGGGGTTGTCCAGCACCACGGTCAGCAGTGCCATGCCATCGCTTGCCTTGGCAGCCAGCAGTCGTTGCAAGGTCTCTGGCTGGATCAGCGGGGTATCGCCGTAGAGCACCAGCACATCGTCTTCATCCTGCCAGAACGGGATAGCCTGGGCGACGGCGTGACCGGTCCCCAGCTGCTGTGCCTGCAGCACCCAGTTCACATCGGCGGCCACGATCCGCTCTTGTAACAGCTCGGCACCGTGGCCATAGACCAGATGCAGCTGCTCGGCACCGACCTGACGGGCAGTGTCGATCACATGGGAAACCATGGGTTTGTTGGCTACCGGGTGCAGTACCTTGGGCAGAACGGAACGCATGCGGGTACCCTTACCCGCTGCCAGGATCACGACGTTGAGAGACATGAATTCGACCTTGAACTTGTGTGGAAATACTCGGCGGAGTCTATCGAACGGGCAAAAAAAAAGCGACCCGAAGGTCGCTTTTTACATCACCGTTATTAGCGGTAATTCTTTTTGACGATATCGATGACTCGCAATTGAGCCATCGCCTTGGCCAGCTCGGTGGCGGCCTGGGCGTAGTCGATATCACCATGGGAGCTGTGGATCCGCTCTTCGGCTGCGCGCTTGGCTTCCTGGGCTTTCGCCTCATCCAAGTCATCAGCACGAATCGCGGTGTCCGCCAGCACGGTCACAGATTCAGCTTGTACTTCCAGCACACCGCCGGAGATGTACAACACCTCTTCAGTTCCGTTCTGCTTCACCAAACGGACCAAGCCCGGCTTGATGGCAGTCAGCAACGGAGCATGACCGTGGCGGAGACCCAACTCACCTTCGGAGCCTGATACCTGAGCGGATTGCACGCGACCGGAAAACAGTTTTCCTTCGGCGCTCACCACATCCAGGTGAAAGGAGATCATCTCTGCCATGGGCCCTCCTGTCGAGGCTTACAGTTTCTTGGATTTCTCGACGACTTCGTCGATACCACCAACCATGTAGAACGCCTGCTCGGGCAGATCGTCATACTCGCCTTTCAGGATGCCCTGGAAACCACGGATGGTCTCTTTCAGCGGCACGTATTTACCAGGAGAACCGGTAAACACTTCTGCTACGAAGAACGGCTGGGACAGGAAACGCTCAATCTTACGGGCACGGGCTACGGTCAGTTTGTCTTCTTCTGACAGTTCATCCATACCCAGGATGGCGATGATGTCCTTCAGCTCTTTGTAGCGCTGCAGTACGGTCTGAACCCCACGAGCGGTCTCGTAGTGCTCTTTGCCAACTACCAGCGGATCCAGCTGACGAGAGGTAGAGTCCAGCGGGTCAACGGCCGGGTAGATACCCAGTGCCGCGATCTGACGGGACAGTACCACGGTCGCATCCAAGTGGGCGAAGGTGGTCGCCGGAGACGGGTCGGTCAAGTCATCCGCAGGGACGTAAACGGCCTGAACGGAGGTGATGGAACCGGTCTTGGTGGAGGTGATACGTTCTTGCAGAACACCCATCTCCTCGGCCAGGGTCGGCTGGTAACCTACTGCGGAAGGCATACGGCCCAGCAGTGCAGATACTTCAGTACCGGCCAAGGTGTAACGGTAGATGTTGTCCACGAAGAACAGCACGTCACGACCTTCGTCACGGAACTTCTCGGCCATGGTCAAACCGGTCAGCGCCACGCGCAGACGGTTTCCGGGCGGCTCGTTCATCTGACCGTAAACCAGAGATACTTTGTCCAGTACGTTGGACTCCATCATCTCGTGGTAGAAGTCGTTACCCTCACGGGTACGCTCACCTACACCGGCGAATACAGAGTAACCGCTGTGTTCGATCGCGATGTTACGGATCAGCTCCATCATGTTGACGGTTTTGCCTACACCGGCACCACCGAACAGACCGACTTTACCACCCTTGGCGAACGGACATACCAGGTCGATAACCTTGATGCCGGTCTCCAGCAAGTCGTTGCTGTTGGACTGATCTTCGTAGCTGGGGGCAGCGCGGTGGATAGACCAACGCTCTTCTTCACCGATCGGACCTTTCTCGTCGATTGGCTCACCCAGTACGTTCATGATCCGACCCAGAGTCGATACACCGACCGGCACCTGGATGGATTTACCGCTATTACTTACTTCCAACCCACGACGCAGACCGTCGGAGGAGCCCATAGTGATGCAACGAACGACGCCGCCACCGATCTGCTGCTGAACTTCCAGCACCAGACCCTGACCTTGACCTTCGCTGACGACTGTCACTGCATCGTACACCTGGGGCACGGCATTCTGCGGGAACTCGATGTCCACCACAGCGCCGATGATTTGGACGATGAAACCGTTACTCATGTCAAATCCTCTAAACCTTTGATAACCCTTGCCTTACACCGCAGCAGCACCGGATACGATCTCTGTCAGTTCCTGGGTAATACTGGCCTGACGGGCCTTGTTGTACACCAGTTGCAGGTCGTTAATCAGGTTGCCGGCGTTGTCAGTCGCGGCTTGCATGGCAACCATTCGGGCTGCCTGTTCACTTGCCAAGTTTTCCACAACACCCTGGTACACCTGGGACTCGACGTAGCGAATCAGCAGGGTATCCAGCAGCTTCTTGGGATCAGGCTCATAGAGGTAATCCCAGTGGTGTTTCTTGGCAAGCTTGCTGTCTTCAGTTACGGGCAAAGGCAGCAGTTGATCGACCCGTGGTTGCTGCACCATGGTGTTGACGAACTTGTTGTACACCAGATACAGCTTGTCAATCTCACCGTTGTCGTAAGCCTTCAGCATGACCTTGACTGAACCAATCAGGTCATTGACGCTCGGGTTATCGCCCAGTCCTGCGACATGAGCTTTTACCTTGGCGCCGTGCCGTTCAAAGAAGTTGGAGGCTTTGTTACCGATCAGTGCCAGGTCAACCTTGGCACCTTGCGCGCTCCATTGCTTCATATCATTGAGGGCAGCCTTGAACAGGTTGATGTTCAGACCACCACACAGGCCACGGTCGGTGGAGACGACGATGTAACCCACTCGCTTGACCTCACGTTCCATGAGGTAGGGGTGCTTGTATTCCAAGTTACCCTGGGCGATATGGCCGATCACCTTGCGCATGGTTTCAGCGTACGGACGGCTGGCAGACATGCGTTCCTGCGCACGGCGCATTTTGCTTGCTGCCACCATTTCCATAGCGCCGGTGATCTTCTGAGTGTTTTTCACACTCCCGATCTTGTTACGTATCTCTTTTGCGCCGGCCATCTCTTACTCTCCATCAGGTGGCAGCTTGCGCTGCCACACACGCTTACCAGGTCTGGGTTGCCTTGAAGTTATCCAGCAACGCAGTCAGCTTGCCAACGATCGCGTCGTTGTAGTCGGCCTTGGCGTTGATTTCAGCCATCAGCTCAGCATGCTGGGTATTGGAGTAAGAGAGCAGAGCGGCTTCGAAGTCGACGATCTTGTTCAGCTCGACATCGGAGAGATAGCCTTTTTCCGCCGCGAACAGCACCAGCGACTGCTGGGCAACGCTCATCGGAGAGTACTGCTTCTGCTTCATCAGCTCGGTCACTTTCTGACCATGGTCCAGCTGCTTGCGAGTCGCCTCGTCCAGATCAGAAGAGAACTGGGCAAATGCCGCCAGTTCGCGATACTGGGCCAATGCGGTACGAATACCACCAGACAGCTTCTTGACGATCTTGGTCTGAGCTGCGCCACCAACACGGGATACAGAGATACCCGGGTCAACCGCCGGACGAATACCGGAGTTGAACAGCTGCGAAGTCAGGAAGATCTGACCATCGGTGATAGAGATCACGTTAGTCGGAACGAAGGCTGATACGTCACCGGCCTGGGTTTCGATGATTGGCAGGGCGGTCAGAGAACCGGTCTGGCCTTTCACGGCACCATTGGTGAACTTCTCTACGTACTCGGCGTTAACGCGAGCAGCACGCTCCAACAGACGGGAGTGCAGATAGAAAACGTCACCCGGGTAGGCTTCACGTCCTGGCGGACGGCGCAGCAGCAGAGAGATCTGGCGATAAGCTACGGCCTGTTTGGACAGGTCATCATAGATGATCAGCGCGTCTTCACCGCGGTCACGGAAGTACTCACCCATGGAGCAACCGGCATACGGAGCCAGGTACTGCAGGGCAGCCGCTTCGGAGGCAGAGGCAACCACCACGATAGTGTTAGCCAGAGCGCCGTGCTCTTCCAGCTTGCGTACCACGTTGGCGATGGTGGAGGCCTTCTGGCCAATCGCAACGTAGACACACTTAATGCCGGAATCTTTCTGGTTGATGATGGTGTCGATCGCGATGGCGGTCTTACCAACCTGACGGTCACCGATGATCAGCTCACGCTGGCCACGACCAATCGGGATCATGGCATCGATGGCTTTCAGACCGGTCTGGACCGGCTGGTCAACAGACTTACGCTCGATAACGCCCGGTGCGATCACTTCGATCGGCGAGAAGCCGTCGTTGTCGATCGGACCTTTACCGTCGATCGGCTGACCCAGGGTGTTCAACACCCGGCCCAACAGACCACGACCTACCGGCACTTCCAGAATACGGCCAGTACCTTTTACTTTCATTCCTTCTGACAGACCGTCATAGGAACCCATGATCACCGCACCGACGGAGTCACGCTCCAGGTTCAATGCCAGAGCGAAGCGGTTGCCCGGCAGCTCGATCATCTCACCCTGCATGGCATCGGCCAGGCCGTGAATACGAATGATACCGTCGCTCACAGAGACGATAGTACCTTCGTTACGCGCTTCGCTTTTGACATCAAACTGCGCAATGCGCTGCTTGATAAGCTCGGCGATTTCAGTGGAATTCAGTTGCATGCTCTAATACCCCAATCAAGATTGCAGCGCGTCAGCCATGCGATCCAGCTTACCGCGGACTGTGCCGTCGATTACCAGATCACCGGCCTTGATGAGCACCCCGGCCATCAAGGACGCATCCATGCTGCAATTCAGCTTCACTTTGCGCGCGAGACGTTGTTCCAGAGAAGCCTGAATATTGGCTTTCTGCTGGTCGGTCAGTTCGATCGCCGAAATCACGTCAGCCTGAACTTCTTTATCCAGTTCAGCCTTGAACGCTACAAATTCAGCAACGACCGCCGGCAGCACACCCAAGCGACCATTCTCGGCCATCACCTTGATCAGGTTCCGGCCATGCTCGTCGAGTTGCTCACCGCAGACACTCACAAACAGCGTTGCAAGTTCTTCGGCCGCCACAGAGCCGTTTACCAGGCTGTGCATGGTCTCGTTTTCCGCTACTTGCGCAGCGAAACCGAGCATCCCCAGCCACTGGTCAACCGCCTTGTGCTCAACGGCAAACTCGAAAGCAGCCTTGGCGTAGGGGCGAGCGATTGTAGTCAGTTCAGACATAGCCCCGTTCCCGTTACAGTTCTGCTACCAGTTGGTCAACGATGTCGCTGTTGGCAGCCTGGTCGATGTGACGCGCCAGGATCTTCTCTGCACCAGCAATGGCAAGAGCAGCAACCTGCTTACGCAGTTCTTCTTTGGCACGATGACGTTCAGCTTCGATCTCGGCACGGCCCTGAGTCAGGATTTTTTCCCGCTCAGTCTGAGCACCGATGGCGGCTTCATCAATGATCTGGGCTTTACGTTTGTTAGCCTGTTCAATGATTTCAGCAGCCTGCAGCTTGGCTTCTTTCAGCTGATCGGTGGCGTTGGCCTTGGCCAAATCCAGATCTTTCTTGGCTCGTTCAGCGGAAGAGAGACCATCAGCAATAGTTTTCTGACGGGACTCGATGGCAGCAATCAGCGGCGGCCATACTAACTTCATGCAGCACCAGACAAAAATGATGAAAGCAAGTGTCTGACCGAGGAGGGTGGCATTGATACTCACAACCAAGACCTCTCTATGTGAAATTTAAAAATTAAGTGATAACGACAGCATCACTTATCCGGCTGCAACCCCGAAAATCAGGTACAGAGCCATACCGACCACGATCATCGGGATTGCGTCGACCAGACCCATTACGATGAAGAAGTTGGTACGCAGGATAGGCATCAGGTCAGGCTGACGAGCAGCACCTTCCAGGAACTTGCCACCCAGCAGAGCGATACCAATAGCAGCACCGACAGCGGCCATACCCAGCATGATTGCAGCGGCGAAGTAAATCATTTCCATCTTTATATTCTCCAAACAGAGCGAGTAAACGTAACAGGATTAATGGTCTTCACTGGCCATCGACAAATAGACAATGGTCAACACCATGAAGATAAAGGCTTGCAGAGTAATTACCAGAATGTGGAACAGCGCCCAAGGCACGCTAAGCAGCCATTGGGACCACCACGGTAGCAGACCAGCGATCAGGATAAATACCAGTTCACCGGCATACATGTTACCGAACAGTCGCAGACCCAGAGAGATAGGCTTGGACAGCAGGGTAACCAACTCCAACGCGAGGTTAACAGGGATCAATGCCCAGTGATTGAAAGGACTGAGAGTCAACTCTTTCACAAAGCCCGAGACACCTTTCATCTTGATACTGTAAATGATGATTAAGGCGAAGACTCCCAGAGCCATGGACATGGTGATGTTAACATCGGCGGAAGGAACTACTCGCAAGTAGGGGATGCCCAGCACTTGTGCTGTGTAGGGCAGGTAGTCAACCGGGATGAGATCCATCAAGTTCATCAGGAAAACCCAGATGAACACGGTCAGCGCCAGCGGAGCGATCAGCTTGCTCTTACCGTGGAATATACCCTTGACGGTGTCATCCACAAACTCGACAACCATTTCTACAAAACACTGAAGCTTGCCTGGCACACCACTGGTCGCCGTCACGGCTACCTTGCGGAATATCCAGATAAACAGAGCGCCGAGGATAACGGAAAATATCATGGAGTCGATATTTACCGTCCAGAACCCCGAACCCACTTGCAGATGGTGCAGGTGGTGGGAGATGTATCCCTGAGTAGTCAGGGCTTCTCCGGTTGCAGCCATGAGTTTTCCTAGTAGCGGTTATTGAGAACGATCGTGATGACCCATTGGAGAAACAGGGAGAGCGAATAGGTGACATAAAGGGGAAGATGTTCCACCTCGACGTACAGGAGTACCGTCACGAAAAGTGCGACCGTACTTACCAGCTTAATCCCTGCTCCAACACAAAAATCCCACAACACCCAGCCCGCACTCCCGGGACCAAGTTTCCGGCTCAACGTAAACAGACTGAACAGGAGTTGTGGAATCAGATATACACCTCCCCCATAGAGGGAAGCGTACCCGGCCGGAATACCTCTTAGATGAGCCCAAGCAGCACTCACGGCCAGGATCAGGGTCAGTTGGCAAGCAATGATCGCCAAGGCCAGTGTCAAACCGTTCCAGGCTAATTTCTGCTCCACCAAATGCCCCCTGAACATTACAGAACTGTAAAAAAATGGGTTCCGAGGCCCCCATGTAAACAGCTCATAAAGCCGCTCAAATTATACCCGTGAGGGCGGTGATTGCAATATGGCAAAAATCCTTAATTTTTGCGGCCTTCCGCAGAGAATTAAGGTTACGTTCATATCAAAAGTAATGGATGTTTTATTACTACAAAAAGCGTAAAAATCACGATTCCGACATGCCAAAATAGCCCAATATGCAGTCCAAATCGGACAAGTTCTCGTAACTTATTACTAACTTGCCGCTATCCCGCTTGCCAGGCTGAAGTTGTACCTGATAGCCAATTTTTTCTGCCAACTGGCGTTCCAGATAACCAATTTGGGGATCCGTGACCGGTTCCAGCTTGGCCTTGGCCGGTTCGAGCGCCTTTTTCACCAGTTTTTCGGTATCCCGTACAGTCAGTCCCTTCTGGGCAACCAACTTGGCGAGATCTGACTGAGCCTGACCACTGAGCGTCAGGAGAGCACGGGCATGACCCATATCGAGGTCACCGTGCTCAACCAAGCGCTTCACGTCATCGTTGAGCTGATTGAGACGCAGCAGGTTGGTCACTGTCGTACGCGACTTGCCCACCGCCTCGGCCACCTGCTGGTGGGTCAGTTCAAATTCGGTCAGCAATCGTTGTAAAGCGACCGCCTCTTCGATGGCATTGAGATCTTCCCGCTGAATATTTTCAATCAACGCAATGACCACCGCGGCCTCATCAGGGACATCCTTGACGATGCACGGCACCACCTCGAGACGGGCCAACTGGGACGCGCGCCAGCGCCGCTCACCAGCGATAATTTCGAAGGACTGTTCGCCGAGCGGGCGCACTACGATGGGCTGAATAACCCCCTGAGTACGGATCGAGTTGGCAAGCTCTTCCAGTGCGTCCTGGGACATGTCCTTGCGGGGCTGGTACTTGCCTGACAGCAGCCACTCCACCGGCAGTTTGCGCAGTTCACCCTGATTGGTAGGGGCCATGGCCTGCTCGGTGCGCTGATCACTCATCACCTGTTTTTGGCGGGCAGCCGTACTGGTACTGAGCAGGGCGTCCAGCCCTTTGCCCAGTCCGCGTTTCTTTGGCGTCATATGCTCTCTCGGTCTGCGATGGGCAGCTGACACTCTTGCTCCTGGCGACGGAGGATCTCGCCAGCCAGTGCCAGATAGGCCTTGGCGCCCACCGATGATTTGTCGTAGTGCATGGCCGGGGCGCCAAAACTCGGGGCCTCCGCCAGTCTAACGTTGCGGGGAATGATGGTGCGGTAGACCTTGTCGCCGAAATGCTGTTTAAGCTGATCGGACACATCATTGGCCAACCGGTTGCGATGATCGAACATGGTGCGCAGCACCCCTTCGATCTTGAGCTGCGGATTGACCACCGCAGCCAGCTTGCTGATGGTGTCGACCAGGGCGGTGAGCCCTTCCAGCGCATAATATTCGCACTGCATCGGAACCAGCACAGAATCAGCGGCGGCCATGGCGTTCACGGTCAGCATGTTGAGAGAGGGGGGGCAGTCGATGAAGATGTAGTCGTATTTGTCCCGCACCGAGGCCAACGCATTGCGCAGGCGGATCTCGCGAGCAAAGAACTCCATCAAACGAATTTCTGCCGCGGTCACGTCGGCGTTGGCGGCAATCAGGTGATAACCACCTGAGGTTTCACGAATGATCACCTCAGCAACGGGGGCATCTTCGATCAGCAGTTCATAGGCAGTGCGCTCGACATCGTATTTATCGACACCACTGCCCATGGTGGCATTGCCCTGCGGATCCAGATCAATCACCAGCACCTTGCGCCGGGTGGCAGCCATGGAGGCGGCCAAATTCACACAGGTGGTGGTTTTACCCACACCACCCTTCTGGTTGGCTATGGCGATGACTTTTCCCACGCGATCCCCTAAATAAAACTGCGACCCTATTCGGGCTGGATATGTTTGAATTCCAGCAGATGACGTTCGCCTTCCAGCTCCGGCACCCGCAACTCATGGCAGGCGACCAGACGGATAGTGGCAGGCAACTGAGCAAGCTCCTGCTCGGGATATTGCCCCTTGAGCGCCAGGAAGCAACCCTGCTCGGATGGCAAATGATGACACCAGCTCAACATGTCCTCCAGCGAGGCAAAGGCCCGACTCAGTACACCATCAAACCCGATGTCCGGTTGATACTCTTCAACCCGGGATTTGACTGGCGTGACATTGGTCAGACCCAGCTCCTGGATCACCTGACGGATAAAGTTGATCCGCTTACCCAGGCTGTCGAGCAACACGAACTGCTTGTCCGGATTGATGATCGCCAACGGCAAGCCTGGCAAGCCAGGGCCGGTCCCCACGTCGATGAAGCGCTCACCGTGCAAGTGGGGACTCACCACCAGGCTGTCGAGGATGTGCTTGACCAGCATGGCGTCCGGTTCACGCACCGAGGTGAGATTGTAAGCCTTGTTCCACTTGTGCAGCAACTCGACTAGCTGCACCAGTTGGTTCTTTTGAGTATCAGTGATAACAATTTCGGCCTGCTTGAGCAGGCCGTTCAATCTTTCCAGCATGTTTTCCAACGGTAAGAATCCTCAGGCGGTTTTGCGCAGCAGGCCGTGTTTTTTCAGGTGAACCAGCAGAATGGAGATGGCCGCCGGGGTAATGCCGGAGATCCGCGAGGCCTGACCAATGGTCTGTGGCTTGGTATCGCTGAGCTTGGCTTTCACCTCGTTGGAGAGGCCGTTCACCTGGTGATAGTCCATATCCTGCGGCAGCAGGGTGTTCTCGTTACGTAGCTGCTTGGCTACTTCATCATGCTGACGCTCGATGTAACCTGCATATTTGATCTGGATTTCAACTTGCTCTGCGGCGGCATGATCGCTCACCGAGGGGCCAACCCCTTCGATGGCCATCAGCGCATCATAGGTCACCTCGGGGCGACGCAGCAGCTCTTCCAGACTCTGTTCACGGCTTAGCGGGGTAGTAACCAGCGCATTCACTGCCGCCAGTGACGGGTGTTGCGGGTGGATCCAGGTCGATCGCAGACGCTGACGTTCCAGCTCAACCTGTTCCATCTTGGTGTTGAATTTGCTCCAGCGCTCATCATCCACCAGACCCAGTTCGCGACCGACGGTAGTCAAACGGACATCCGCGTTATCTTCCCGCAGCAGCAGGCGATATTCGGCGCGGCTGGTGAACATGCGGTAAGGCTCGCGGGTACCCAGGGTGGAGAGATCGTCCATCATCACCCCCATGTAGGCCTGATCCCGGCGGGGATGCCAAGGATCCTTGTCCTGGGCACGCAATGCGGCATTCAAGCCCGCCATCAGACCTTGCGCAGCAGCTTCTTCGTAACCGGTGGTACCGTTGATCTGGCCCGCGAAGAACAGGTTTGGAATGCACTTGCTCTCCATGTTGGCCTTGAGATCCCGCGGATCGAAGAAATCATATTCGATCGCGTAGCCAGGACGAGTGATGTGGGCATTTTCAAAACCACGAACGGAGCGAATGATCTGCACCTGCACATCAAACGGCAGGCTGGTGGAGACCCCGTTCGGATAGAGTTCGTGAGTGGTCAGCCCTTCTGGCTCAACGAAAATCTGGTGTGCCGTCTTGTCGGCAAAACGAGTGATCTTGTCCTCGATCGACGGGCAGTAGCGTGGGCCGATCCCCTCGATCACCCCGGCGTACATCGGGCTGCGATCCAGGTTGTTGCGGATCACCTCGTGGGTACGCTCGTTGGTGTGGGTGACGTAGCAGGGCACCTGACGTGGGTGCTGGCTGGCATTACCGATAAACGAGAAGACCGGACGAGGATCATCGCCATGCTGGGCCTGCATCAGCGAGAAATCGACGCTGCGGGCATCGATCCGCGGTGGTGTACCGGTTTTGAGGCGATCGATGCGCAGCGGCAGTTCACGCAAGCGTTGAGCCAGCGCGATCGAGGGAGGATCCCCGGCACGACCACCCTTGTAATTTTGCATCCCGATGTGGATCAAACCGTTCAGGAAGGTGCCTACCGTCAGTACGACTGTCTTGCCGCTGATGCGGATCCCGCTTTGGGTCACCACACCTGCCACACGATCCCCGTCCATGATCAGATCATCGCAGGCTTGCTGGAAGATCTTCAGGTTCGGATAGTTCTCCAGCATATCCCGGACAACTGCCTTGTAGAGCAGACGATCCGCTTGAGCGCGGGTAGCTCGTACTGCTGGCCCCTTGGAGGAGTTGAGAGTACGGAACTGGATCCCGGCAAGATCGGTGGCACGCGCCATGATCCCGCCGAGTGCGTCAACTTCCCTGACCAGGTGTCCCTTGCCGATCCCGCCGATCGCCGGATTACAGGACATGTGTCCCAGCGTATCGATATTGTGGGTCAGCAGCAGGGTATTCATGCCCATTCGGGCTGCCGCTGTTGCTGCTTCGGTTCCTGCATGACCGCCACCGACGACGATCACATCAAATTGTTCATGGTATTGCATTGGGATCACCTTGATCTGCACGCCTGAAGATCATTATTTGCCTGGGCTAAAGGGCGAAACATTCTATCTGTTTCGCGCCCTGAGGGGAACGTCTACTTAACGTTCAGTAAGAAGGGAGGATCCGGTAATTAGATCTTAAGGATCTTTAGATCGATCTTTTATTGGATCTACTATTAGGATCCACCCTTTCTGTTGATAAGCGCTTTTTGATCATAAAGATCATTAATTTAAGAGCGATCCTAGCTTGTGGAAAAGCTTGGATCCTGGCTCGGTGAACAGGGGGATAACCAGCACTTTTATACACAGGGAAGTTGGCCATTGGATCTCATACATGGATAACTATAGGTTTTGCAGAGGTTTACACTGTAGTTATGCACAATCACCCTGGGCGTTGTGGGTAACCATGTAGAACAACTCATTCGGATCAATCTGTTAATAACCCAGTGGATAGTTGATCTGGGGATAAGTGGGAAGATCAAGTGTTTTTTCAGGATCTTCCACCCCCTGATCAGGCGATCATCGCCATCCAGTCGCTGATCCACTCTTCGGCGGCATCTTCCGGGATCTCGTGCTGGGTCACATCGATATCGAGCCGCTCGCCGATCCGGCTGGCGCCACACTCGGTCAGCAGCCGATCCAGCGTCTTGCCACCCTGGCAAAAGGTGTCATAACTGCTGTCGCCCAGAGCGATCACGCCATATTTCAGTAAGTTAAGATCCGGATGCTGCTCGGCAAGATCCTTGGCGAAGGGTTGCAGATTGTCGGGGACATCGCCGGCACCGTGGGTAGAGGTGACCACCAGCAGGATGGATCCCGTATCATCCACTACCTCGGCAAGCTTGGCCGGGTTGTGGATCCGGGTCTGGTGGCCAGCCTGTTCCAGCAGGTTGGCGACGTGGTCTGCGACATATTCGGCGGCGCCCAGCATGGAGCCGACGACGATATTGAGTTTGGCCATGGAATGGATCCTGATTTCAGACAAAGAAACGCAAAGCCGGATTCTACCGCCAAAGGGTGTGGATAAATATGGATAAAGCTTGGGGATAATGGATCCACTTAGATCATCGCGCCGGCGCCTGGGTGACGATCTTTTTTCGGCCTCTGCGACTTTTTTCCCGCTGAGCTCCCATTGAATGACACCTTTTTGCAGCATGCCGGTGATCGAGCGCAGTCATTTCGCCCGCTTGTTGCTGCTCATATGGTCGTTTATCGGTCAGTGATGGTGTCAGTGTCGCTATGGATCCTCTCTGTTTGAGGGAGGAAGGACCTAATTGGCTGTGAAAGGAGTCCGGTTTGTGCAGTACAGGGCTGTGTTGACCGGGGGCGCGGCCAGCAGATCTTTTCCGCGATAGATACCGGTTGGGCTGGTGAGGAGGTGCTTGCTTCAGCGGGCATCGCTGCCCGCCTCTAGGTTTTTGGATGAAGAACGTACAAAAAACCCGGGACGAACCCGGGTTTTGACTGTCTGCCGTACTGACTTATTTGCCGATACAGAAGCTTGAAAAGATGCGGCCCAGCAGATCGTCGGAGCTGAATTCGCCGGTGATCTCGGAGAGGGACTCCTGCGCGAGGCGCAGCTCTTCGGCCACCAGTTCCCCGGCGACATAGATTTCCAGCTGGTCTTTGGCGATCAGTAGTCGCTCGGCGGCACGCTCCAGCGCATCGAGATGGCGGCGGCGGGCCATAAAGCCCCCTTCGGTGTTGCCCTGGAAGCCCATGCATGCCTTCAGATGCTCACGCAGGGCGGGCAGGCCCAGCTCGGTCTTGGCGGAGATGCGGTAGACGGCATGACCCAGCTCCTGACTCGGTGCCAGCTCCTCGCCGGTGAGGTCGGCTTTGTTGCGAATGACGGTGAGGCCGATGTTTTTTGGCAACCGATCAACAAATTCTGGCCAAATTTCGCGCGGGTCGATAGCGTCAGTGGTGGTGCCATCCACCATAAACAGCACCCGATCGGCTTGCTCGATCTCGGCCCAGGCGCGCTCTATGCCGATCTTTTCCACCTGATCTTGCGTGTCGCGCAGACCGGCGGTGTCGATGATGTGCAGCGGCATCCCATCGAGGTGGATATGCTCGCGCAGCACGTCGCGGGTGGTACCAGCAATCTCGGTGACAATGGCGGACTCACGGCCTGCCAGGGCGTTGAGCAGGCTCGATTTACCGGCGTTGGGGCGACCGGCGATCACCACCTTCATCCCTTCCCGCAGCAGGGCGCCCTGCTTGGCTTCCCCGCGTACCCCATCCAGCTCGGCCATGATGGCGTAGAGATCGCCCGCCACCTTGCCGTCGGAGAGGAAGTCGATCTCTTCATCGGGGAAGTCGATGGCCGCTTCCACATAGATGCGCAGCCGGATCAGGCTTTCGACCAGCAATTGAATTTTGCTGGAGAACTGCCCCTGCAAGGAGTGCATAGCGCTGCGGGCGGCCTGCTCGCTGGAGGCTTCGATCAGGTCGGCGATCGCTTCGGCCTGGGCCAGATCCAGCTTGTCATTGATGAAGGCGCGTTCGCTGAACTCGCCGGGACGGGCAGGGCGAATGCCATCGATCTGCAGAATGCGGCGGATCAGCATGTCCATGATGACGGGGCCGCCGTGCCCCTGCAGCTCCAGCACATCCTCGCCGGTGAAGCTGTTGGGGGCTTTGAACAGCAGGGCTATGCCCTGATCCAGTACCTGGCCTTGCTCATCCTTGAACGGCAGATATTCGGCGTAGCGCACCCGCGGGAGCTTGCCGAGCATTATCTCGGCGACCTGTTCGGCGGCGGGGCCGGAGACCCGGACTATGCCCACGCCGCCACGGCCTGGCGCGGTGGCTTGGGCCACGATCGTATCTGTTGTCATCTTGCTTGGCTCGTTTGTTCGCTGATAGGAAAACGTAGTGGGAGACATTGTAATAAAAAAGGCGGCCCGAAGGCCGCCTCTTTTGTCATCACGGGAAGATTAGCTGCGCATCAATTGCGAGTGTGCAGGCCTTTCTTCTCCAGCTGACGATAGATGATGGTCTGCTGGGTAATGGAGATGACGTTGCTCACCAACCAGTACAGAGTCAGGCCAGCCGGGAACCAGAGGAACATGAAAGTGAAGATGATCGGCATGAACTGCATCACTTTCTGTTGCATCGGATCGGTGACAGTGGTCGGGCTCATCTTCTGCAGATACCACATGGAAGCACCCATGAGGATTGGCAGCACGAAGAAGGGGTCCTTCACTGACAAGTCAGAGATCCACAGGGCAAACGGCGCATGGCGCAGCTCGACGGATTCCATCAAGGCCCAGTAGAGGGCGATGAAGATCGGCATCTGCACCAGGATCGGCAGGCAGCCACCCAGCGGGTTGACCTTCTCCTTCTTGTACAGCTCCATCATGCCTTGAGACATCTTCTGGCGATCTTCACCGAAGCGCTCACGCAGGGCTGCAATCTTGGGCTGCAGCATGCGCATCTTGGCCATGGAGGTGTACTGGGCTTTGGTCAGCGGGAACATGATACCGCGCACCAGCATGGTCAGCATGATGATGGCCAGACCCCAGTTCTGGACGAAGCCGTGGAACACGGTCAGCAGCCAGTGCAGTGGCTGGGCGATGAACCACAACCAGCCGTAGTCGACGGTCAGGTCGAGGTGATTTGCCACCTTGGCCATCTGGTCTTGCAGCTTGGGACCGACCCACAGCTTGCTGGTCACTTCGGCCTGTTGGCCAGCGGCCACGTCTACCAGCGGGGCTTTGTAACCGATGATGGCCTGGCCTGTGCCAGGGGTCACGCGGCTGTAGAAGCTGTTGGTATCGTCAGCATTCGGTGCCCAGGCTGAGACGAAGTAGTGTTGCAGCATGGCGACCCAACCACCTTTGGTGGTCTTGTTCAGGTCGGCATCCTTCATTTCGTCGAAGGTGTACTTCTTGTAGCGAGTCTCCTCGCTGGAGAAAGCACCACCACGGTAAGCACTCGCTACCATGGCATGACCTTCCTGGTCTTTCGGGGTTGCTACGGTCTGCTTCAGCTGACCATAGAACTGCACCTGAACCGGCTCGGCAGATTTGTTGTCGATTTTGTAATCAACACCAACGGCATAGTCGCCACGCTTGAGCACGAACTCTTTAGTGAAGAGCACGCCCTTGCTGTCGGTCCAGGTCATCGGTACGACGACTTGATCCTGACCATCGGCCAGCTGGTAGCTGGTCTGGGCGGCGTCATAGGTAGGACGGCCCTGGGGCTGACTGTCAGGACCATCACGACCGACCAAGCCGCTTTGGGCGACATAGAGGCGATCAGGCACATTGGTCAGCAGCACGAATGACGGCTCTTTACCTTCTTCCAGCTTGTGGGCCAGCAGTTCGGCAGAGACGATATCGCCACCCTGGGTATCCAGGGTCAGTTTGAGCACGTCAGAGGAGACGGTGATCAGCTTGCGTGCGGCAGTCGCGTTGGCTTGCTCGGAAACCTGAGGAATGTCACCGGTTTGACCGGCTTCAGGTACGAAATGTTCGGTTTGGGCCACGGTAATCGGGGCCGGCTTCGGAGCCTTGTCGGACTCCCACTGTTGCCAGAGCAAAAAGCTCACGAACAGCAAACCGATCAGAAGTAGATTGCGTTGTGATTCCATAGTCTTCAGTTTCTTCGCTTTGGTTGCGGAACCGGGTCATAACCACCCTCGGATAAGGGGTGGCATTTTAATAGACGTTTGCTAGCTAGCCAAACGCCTTTTATGAAACCGTGAAGTCGGATGGCTTCTATCGCAAATTGGGAACAAGTTGGAGTAAAACGGCAGCGCGGCCCGAGCAGAGGGCTAATGATTAGCTGATACAGGCGTATCAGTTTGATAGCTACCCATTGCAACGGCGTGACAGAGTGCGCCATAGCTTTTCCAGTAACTTGAACAGTTCCTCGTTATCCATCTCTTTTACACCGGCCTTGGCGATCACCACGATGTCGATAGCGGGCAGCTGATGTTGTTGGAGGCGGAAACTTTCCCTGACCACCCGTTTGACACGGTTACGCCAGACGGCACGCTTGAGTGCTTTTTTGGGCACAGCGAGACCAAGACGAGAGTGTTCGAGTGAATTGGGGCAGGCGAGAAGCGTAATTTGCGGGGAAGCAGCCCGGACAGGCTCAGCGAAAACGCGTTTGAAGTGTTCGGGAGTTAACAGACGTAACTCCCGAGAGAAGGTGTGCTGGGTAGGCATTAGACTACCAGGCGGGCACGACCCTTGGCACGACGAGCGGCCAGAACTTTACGACCGTTGGCAGTTGCCATGCGGGCGCGGAAACCGTGAGAGCGCTTGCGCTTCAGGTTGGACGGTTGAAAAGTACGTTTCATGATTCGATTCCGTATTTCTGTACAGTTTTGATGTCACACTTAGCCGACGCGCCAGCTATAGCGTGTGACGACTAGCAAAAGAGGCCGAATTCTAAACAGAGTTCGGCTTTTAGTCAATCCGCCGTTCCCTCTCATCCTGCGATGGTCTTGAAAGGCCACTGCAGAGTGTAAGGATCCAGAGGATCGAGGGCTCCGGATTATACTGGCAACCCGGGGTTAAACAAGGGATCCTTCAATAAAAAAGGTGGTCAAGCTGCGAAAGCGGCGGCTATTTCAGAACTTTTCGCAAGAACTCCCGGGTTCGGGGATCCTTGGGATCAACCAATATCTGATCTGGCGGCCCCTGTTCGACGATCCGCCCCCCTTCCATGAAGATCACCCGATCAGCAATATCGCGAGCAAATTCAATCTCATGGGTCACCACCACCATGGTCTGGTGCCGGCGAGCCAGCGCCTTCATCAACCCCAGCACCTCGTCTACCCACTCGGGGTCGAGGGCGGAAGTGGGCTCATCAAACAGAATCACCTTGGAGTGGGCGGCCATGGCGCGGCCAATGCCGACCCGTTGTTGCTGACCGCCGGACAGTGACGCCGGATAGGCATCCTGCTTGTCGGCAAGGCCTATCTCTTTGAGGATGCCGAGTGCGGTGGCGCGGGCTTCTGCCTTCGGTTGCTTCCAGACGGTGATCAGCCCTTCGGCGATGTTGTCGAGCGCCGTCTTGTTGGCAAACAGGGCGTAGTTCTGGAACACGAAGGAGGTGCGTTTGCGCAACTCGATTGCCTGTTGCTCGCTGGCCTTGGCCAAATTCAGCTCAAGGTCGTCGATGGCCAGGGTGCCCGCATCCGGGGTTTCAAGCAGGTTCAGGCAGCGCAGCAGGGTCGATTTGCCGGTGCCAGAGGGGCCGATGATGACGACGATTTCCCCTTTTTTCACCTCCAGATCGATGCTGTTGAGTACCTGATTGCCGTTATAAGCCTTGGTGAGGCCGGTGAGTTTGATCATCGCTGACCTCCGTTAGTAGGCCCGATTCAGGCGAACTTCCAGCAGATGCTGCAAGCGGGTAAAGATAATAACGACCCCCCAGTAGACCAGCGCCACCGCCATGAAGCTCTCGAAGAACTTGAAGGAGGAGGAGGCTTCCATCTGTGCCTTGCCCATGATCTCGGCTACCCCCAGGGTGAATGCCAGTGAGGTGCTCTTGATCATGTCGATGAAGTAGTTCATCAGCGACGGGGTGGCGATACGTGCCGCTTGCGGCAGGATGATCCGCCGCATCGCCTGATAGCGACTCATGCCGATACTGAGCGCCGCTTCCATCTGGCTTTTGTGAATGCCGAGGATGGCAGCCCGGATCGACTCGGCCATGTAGGCGGCGAAGTGCAGGGTCAGGCCGACGATGGCGGCAGTAAAGGCATCCATCCCCACGAAGATTGGGAACAGCTGCGGTAGCCCGTAATAGAGCAGGAATAGCTGGACCAGCAGCGGCGTACCCCGAAAGAACGAGATATAGAGCATTGCCAGCCAGTGAATGACGGGGATGCGAAACACCCGCACTATCGCCAGAGCCAGCGACAGCACGAGTGCCAGTACGAATCCCCACAGGGCCATCTCCATCGTGGTGCCCAAGTACTTGAGCAGGATGGGAAACAGCCCCAGCGTGTATTCGAGGTCAAATTCCATCATTTATTTGTCGGTGATGTCGGAGGCGAACCATTTTTCGGAGATCTGACGCAGGGAGCCATCCTTGCGCATGGCGGTCAGGGCACTGTCGACCTTGTTCAGCACGGCCTGTTTCTCTGGGGTATTCAGGAAGGGCAGGGCGTTCTCGATGGTTTCGAACGGTGCGCCGGCCTGTTGCAGTGGCAGCTTGGATTCCTTGATCAACTGGGCAGTGGAGACGCGGTCCATCACGAAGGCATCGATACGACCCAGGGCGACATCTTGTTCGAAGTTGGAATCATAGGTACGGATATCGATTTTCTTGGCCGGATCGTTCTTGCGCAGCAACTCTTCGAAGTTGGAACCCAGGTTCACCGCTACCTTCTTGCCTGCCAGATCCTGGATGCCGTGGATGGTGCTGTTGCCCTTGCGCACCACGATCTGGGCGCCGTCATAGACGTAGGGTTGGGAGAAGGCGTATTTGGCCTTGCGCTCGTCAGTGATAGTGATCTGGTTGGAGATGGTGTCGATGCGACCGGTTTCCAGCATGCCGAACAGGCCGGAGAAGCTGGCGGTCACGAATTCGACCTTGTAGCCGGTGCGCTCGCCAATCTGGTTCCACATATCCACCTCAAAGCCCTGCAGCTTGTCCTGCTTGACGAAGGTGAACGGAAAATACTTGCCGGACATGCCGACCTTGATGGTCTCCTGGGCTATCGCCTGACCGGACAGGGTGGCCAGCAGAATGGCTGCGCCGGAAATCAGCTTGATGGATCTGTTCATGGTGTTTCTCGCTCTCAATGTCTTGTATTTGTAGTTGTAATCACTACGTTGCAACGCATGCTATTGGAATAAAACCTAATTAATAAATGACATTTAGTTATATTAAATAACAAGAGAGATGGGGGCGATCCGCCAATCTGGACAGTGGATCAAGCTGTGGGTAACTTTGGGGATGAAATCTGATCCAAAGCCGTGGGATCCTTGAAAGTCAAGGATCTTATTTGCTGGATCCACCGGGCGATGGCTGGAGATCAGATCGCTAAAAACGTAGAATAGCCGGTCTTTAGTTAATCAATCGACAGGAGCTTAGAGTGACTGCTTCGCTATGGCAGCAGTGCCTAAACCGGCTGCAAGATGAGTTGCCCTCGGCAGAATTCAGCATGTGGATCCGGCCGCTTCAAGCGGAGTTGAGTGACAATACTCTGACCCTGTATGCACCGAATCGCTTTGTTCTGGACTGGGTACGAGACAAGTATCTCATCCGGGTTAATGGCATCATCAATGAACTCTATGGGGTCGACGGCCCCGCCCTGCGTTTTGATATAGGCAATCGTCCTCATCCTGTCCCTGTCGCCAGAGCGCCAGTACAGGGTGCCGCGCCTGTGAATAACTTGCAGAAGAGCTGGGAACGCAAGGCAGAAAACAAGCCTGAGCCGAACCACAAGAGCAACACCAACGTGAACTATACCTTCGAGAATTTCGTCGAAGGTAAGTCCAACCAGTTGGCCCGTGCGGCTGCCCGTCAGGTAGCGGACAATCCGGGCGGTGCATACAACCCGCTGTTCCTCTATGGCGGTACCGGTCTGGGTAAAACCCACCTGTTGCACGCGGTTGGTAATGCGATCAAAGAGGGCAAAAAAGATGCAAAAGTCATCTATATGCACTCCGAGCGGTTTGTTCAGGACATGGTAAAAGCGCTGCAAAATAACGCCATTGAAGAGTTCAAGCGTTATTACCGCAGTGTCGATGCCCTGCTCATCGATGACATTCAGTTCTTCGCCAACAAGGAGCGCTCCCAGGAGGAGTTCTTCCATACTTTCAATGCTTTGCTTGAAGGTAACCAGCAGATCATCCTGACCTCGGATCGCTATCCGAAGGAGATCAACGGTGTCGAGGATCGTCTCAAGTCCCGCTTTGGCTGGGGCCTGACCGTGGCGATCGAACCACCGGAGCTGGAGACCCGCGTCGCGATCCTGATGCGCAAGGCGGACGAGAACCAGGTCCATTTGCCGGATGAAGTGGCGTTCTTTATCGCCAAACGTCTGCGATCCAACGTCCGTGAACTGGAAGGCGCCCTCAACCGGGTGATCGCCAACGCCAACTTCACTGGCCGTGCCATCAACATCGATTTCGTGCGCGAAGCGCTGCGTGATCTGCTGGCACTGCAGGAGAAGCTGGTCACCATCGACAATATTCAGAAGACGGTGGCGGAGTATTACAAGATCAAGCTGGCGGATCTGCTCTCCAAGCGTCGTTCCCGCTCGGTTGCCCGCCCACGCCAGTTGGCGATGGCGCTGGCCAAGGAGCTGACCAACCACAGTTTGCCGGAGATAGGTGATGCCTTTGGTGGCCGTGACCATACTACCGTTCTTCATGCCTGCCGCAAGATTGAGCAGCTGAAGGAGGAGAGTCACGACATCAAGGAGGACTATTCCAACCTGATCCGTACTCTTTCGTCCTGATAACAGCACGGAGTGGACAGATGCAGCGTGAATATTCCAACCTGATCCGAACCCTTTCCTCCCAATAACAACGGAGAGCACAGATGCAGCTCGAAATTAGCCGTGAGGCCCTGTTACGTCCTCTGCAACTGGTGTCCGGTGCTCTGGGTGGCCGACCGACCCTGCCGATCCTCGGCAACGTGCTGCTTGATGTCAGCAACGGTCTGCTGTCGTTGACCGGGACCGACCTCGAAGTTGAGATGATCGGTCAGGTCTATCTCAATAGTGACAGCCAGGATGGCCGCACCACGGTGCCAGCGCGCAAGCTGCTGGATATCTGCCGTGGTTTGCCAGAAGGTGCCGAGATCCGCTTCAATACCGAAGGTGAGCGCCTGATCATCCGATCAGGTCGTTCCCGCTTCAACCTCTCGACCCTGCCAGCGACCGAGTATCCGAACATCGAGGATTGGGAATCCGTGCTCGAGTTCGATATCAGCCAGCTGGAACTGAAAAAGCTGATCGATGCCACCCAGTTCTCCATGGCCAGTCAGGATGTGCGTTACTACCTGAATGGCATGTTGTTCGAGAGCGAAGGGCACGGTTTGCGTACCGTGGCAACCGACGGTCACCGTCTGGCCACTTGCCGCCGTGAGGTGGTTGCAGAATCGCTACCCGATCATCAAGTTATCCTGCCCCGTAAAGGGGTGCTGGAGCTGGTGCGCTTGCTGGAAGCTGACGACAAGCCGGTGCGGCTGCAGATCGGCCGCAGCAATCTGCGCGCTGCCCTCGATGGCTTCATCTTCACCTCCAAGCTGGTGGATGGTCGCTTCCCTGACTGGCGCCGCGTTATTCCGCGCAACAGTGACAAAGCCTTGATTGCCGGTCGTGAGGATCTGCGCCAGGCGTTTGCCCGTGCGGCGATCCTCTCTAACGAGAAATTCCGTGGGGTGCGTCTCAATCTGCAGGAAAACCTGCTGCGCATTACCGCCAACAACCCGGAACAGGAAGAAGCCGAAGAGCTGCTTGACGTACAATATGCCGCTGGCGAGATGGAGATCGGTTTTAACGTCTCTTATGTGCTCGACGTGCTGAATACGTTAAAATGTGACCAAATCCGGATTAGCCTGAGCGATTCGATCAGCAGTGCCATTATTGAGGATTTTGAACATCAGGATGCTCAGTACGTGGTGATGCCGATGCGGATCTAGTCGTGTCTCTGGTCAAACTCCAGCTCAGCGACTTTCGCAATATCCAGCAAGCCAGTCTCAAGCTGTCGCCCGGCCTCAATATCCTGGTCGGGCGCAATGGCAGCGGCAAGACCAGCGTGCTGGAAGCTATCCACTACCTTGGCTTGGGGCGCTCCTTTCGCACTCATTTGACCGGACGGGTTATCCGTCAGGGGGAGCGGGCCTTCACCCTGTTTGCCCAGTGTGAACTGGAGGGGCGTCAGGTTCCCATTGGCCTTGCCAAGGACAAGAGTGGCGAGACCCAACTCAAGATTGCCGGTACTCAGGCGCAACGTCTGGCCGACCTTGCCGAGTTGTTGCCGGTGCAGTTGATCCATCCAGATGGCTTCAACCTGCTGACTGGTGGGCCTCAAGCCCGTCGTGCCTGGCTCGATTGGGGTGTCTTCCATCAGGAACCGACCTTTTTTTCCCTGTGGGGACGAGTGCGGCGGCTGCTGAAACAGCGCAATGCGCTGCTGCGCCAGAGCACCCAGTATCGCCAGCTGGCGTTCTGGGATCAGGAGCTGGTGCGGCTCGGGGGTGAACTGGCCGAGTTTCGCGCCAGTTATTGTCAGGCCATTACGCCCCTGATCAAGGAGATGACGGCGGATTTTCTGCCGGAATTCGATATCAGTCTCGGTTTTTATCGGGGCTGGGAGAAAGATACTCCCCTCAATGAGTTGCTGGAGGCGGGGTTTGAGCGGGATCGGGCGCTGGGCTATACCGGCGTCGGGCCACAGAAGGCCGATGTCCGCCTCAAGGCGAGCGGGGTGCCCGCTCAAGATATTTTGTCCCGGGGTCAACTGAAGTTGCTGGTCTGCGCCATGCGCTTGGCTCAAGGGCTCTATTTGAATCAACATAGCAGCCGTGGCTGTATTTTTTTAATTGACGATTTTGCCTCTGAACTGGATGTCGACAAGCGCCGCTTGCTGGCCGCAAGGCTGAAGCAGTGTGCGTCCCAGGTGTTTATCACCGCCATCGACACCGGTCAGCTCGCAGACATGATGGATGCGAATGACTGCAAGTTGTTCCACGTGGAACAAGGCAAGGTCTCCGAAACGTTAGAGAAGGCAGAGAGTAAGCTATGACTGAGAATACTTACGACTCCTCGAATATCAAGGTACTGAAGGGCCTGGATGCGGTCCGCAAGCGCCCGGGGATGTATATCGGCGATACGGATGATGGCTCGGGTCTGCACCACATGGTGTTCGAAGTGGTCGATAACTCCATTGACGAAGCACTCGCTGGTTACTGCACCGATATTTTGGTCAAGATCCATTCCGATGGTTCTGTCTCTGTGCGTGACAATGGCCGGGGCATCCCGGTAGACATGCACGAAGAGGAGGGCCGTTCCGCCGCCGAAGTTATCATGACCGTGCTGCACGCTGGCGGTAAGTTCGATGACAACTCTTATAAAGTATCCGGTGGCCTGCACGGTGTGGGTATCTCCGTGGTTAACGCCCTCTCTGACAAGCTGTTGCTGACCATTCGTCGTAACGGTCATGTTTACGAGCAGACCTATCATCTGGGTGAGCCACAGGCGCCACTCAAGCAGATCGGCGACAGCTCAGGTACCGGTACCGAGGTGCGTTTCTGGCCGAGCCCGACCATCTTTACCGATACCCTGTATCACTACGAAATCCTGGCCAAGCGGCTGCGTGAGCTCTCCTTCCTCAACTCCGGTGTTTCCATTCGTCTGCATGACGAGCGTGATGGCCGTGAGGTGCATTTCTGCTACGAGGGTGGCATCAAGGCGTTCGTTGAATATCTGAACCAGAACAAGACCCCGATCCACCCGAAGGTATTTCACTTCACCACCGAGCACGATGGTATCGGCGTGGAAGTGGCGATGCAGTGGAACGACGCCTATCAGGAAGGGGTCTACTGCTTCACCAACAACATTCCGCAGCGCGATGGTGGTACTCACCTGGTGGGCTTCCGTACCGCGCTGACCCGTACTCTGAACACCTATATGGACAAAGAGGACTACAGCAAGAAGGCCAAGTCTGCCGCCAGTGGCGACGATGTGCGTGAAGGTCTGATTGCTGTTATCTCCGTCAAGGTGCCGGATCCCAAGTTCTCCTCCCAGACCAAGGACAAGCTGGTTTCGTCCGAAGTGAAGACTGCCGTTGAGCAGGCGATGGGCGAGAAACTGGGTGAGTTTCTGCTGGAAAACCCGAGCGATGCCAAGATCGTGGTCAACAAGATCATCGATGCGGCCCGTGCCCGTGAAGCGGCCCGCAAGGCCCGCGAACTGACTCGCCGTAAAGGTGCGCTGGATATCGCAGGTCTGCCCGGCAAACTGGCTGACTGTCAGGAGAAAGACCCGGCTCTTTCCGAACTCTACATAGTGGAAGGAGACTCTGCTGGCGGTTCCGCCAAGCAGGGTCGCAACCGTAAGAACCAGGCCATCCTGCCGCTCAAGGGCAAGATCCTGAACGTCGAGAAAGCCCGTTTCGACAAGATGATCTCCTCGCAAGAGGTGGGTACCCTGATCACCGCACTGGGCTGCGGTATCGGTCGTGACGAGTACAACCCGGACAAGCTGCGCTACCACAACATCATCATCATGACCGATGCTGACGTCGATGGTGCCCACATCCGTACCCTGCTGCTGACCTTCTTCTATCGTCAGATGCCGGAAATCATCGAGCGTGGTTACGTCTTTATCGCCCAGCCGCCGCTCTACAAGGTCAAGAAGGGCAAGCAGGAGCAGTATCTGAAAGATGAAGATGCACTGCTGCAGTATCAGACTTCTATGGCGCTGGATGGTGCAACCCTGCACGTCAACGAGTCTGCCCCGGCTATCGGTGGCGAGGCGCTGGAGCGTCTGGTCAACCAGCACCGCGCTGTCTCTCATCTGATCACCCGCATGTCCCGTCGCGCCCCGGTTGCCGTACTGACCCAGCTGATTTATCAGCCTGAGTTGCACGAAGCACTGCTGGCCAACGAGAGCGATCTGCTGGTTTGGTGCCAGAGCATGGAAGCGGTGCTCAACGAGAGCAACCACGGTATCCAGTACCAGATCCAGGTTCGTCGCGACGAAGAGCGCAGTCTGTTCGTGCCGCACGCTGTGGTACGTCAGCACGGTGTTGATCGTGAATACCCGATCAGCTACGAATTCCTGCAATCTTCCGAGTACCGTCAACTGGTTTCGCTGGGTAAGGAGATCGCCAACCTGATTGAGGATGGTGGTTTTATCAAGCGCGGCGAGAAGGTCAAGCCGGTTGCCAACTTCGTGGAAGCGGTCGACTGGCTGATGAGCGAAGGCAAGCGCGGCATCTACATCCAGCGCTATAAAGGGCTGGGTGAGATGAACCCGGACCAGCTGTGGGAAACCACCATGGATCCGGAAGCCCGTCGCATGTTGCGCGTCACCATCGACGACGCCGTCGGTGCCGACCAGCTCTTCTCCACCCTGATGGGTGATGCCGTTGAGCCCCGTCGTGACTTTATCGAGACCAACGCCCTGCGCGTAGCCAACCTCGACGTCTAATCGACGCAGTCAGACAGATAGTAAAAAGCCGCTCCTTGTGAGCGGCTTTTTTGTTTTTGGGGTGAGCTGAGAACATGTTCCACGTGAAACGTGGAGCCTGATTATGTTACCGGGCTACCACGAAAAGATCGTCGCCACTCGCTGGGGGAGATGGCAAAGCGGGCACGGAAGTGATTGCGCAGGGAGGTGGCACTCTTGAAGCCGACCAGCTCGGCGATGCGATCGATGGAATGGCCGCTTACCTCCAGCAGCTCCTGACTGCGCCTGAGCCGCTCCGCCATCAGCCATTCACCCACCGAGAGACCGGTAGCCTGATGAAAGCGGCGGGTAAAGGTGCGTCGGCTCATCAGGGTATGGGCTGCCAGAGAGTCCAGGGTGTGGGGCTCGGCCAGATGGGCGCGCAGGTGATCGAGCAACTGGTTCATCCGGACATCGCGGGTGGAGGCGGGCACCGGCTGCTCGATAAACTGGGCCTGACCCCCTTCGCGGTGGGGCGGGATCACCAGCCGCCGCGCCACCTTGTTGGCGATGGCCGAGCCGTGGTACTGGCGCACCAGATAGAGGCAGCAGTCCAGTCCGGCGGCGGTGCCTGCCGAGGTGACCAGCCCATCGTCATCGACATAGAGGGCATTGGTATCGAGCTGCACGCAGGGAAAGCGGCGGCAGAAATCCTGTTCGTACTCCCAGTGGGTCGATGCCTTGCGACCATTTAGCAGCCCGGCGTAGGCGAGCACATAGGTGCCGAGACAGAGCCCGACCAGCCGTGCCCCTCTGGCTCTGGCGGCGATCAGGGCATCGAGCAGCACCGCCGGTGGTCGTGCTGCCGGGTCGTGCCAGAAGGGGATAACGATGATCTCAGCTTCGGCCAGCACCTCCAGCCCATGGGGGGGCTGAATGGTGAAGCCTTGCGCCGAGTGTGAGTGACGGTTGCCGTCGCCGCAGCAGAGCTTGAGCTCGAACAGCGGCTGGCCCGGCAGGATATCGCCGAAGATGAGGCAGGGGACTGCGCAGTGAAAAGGACTGAAGTGATCGAAGGTCACCACGGCAACGATCGGGGTGGGCATGGTGTTGGCTCCTCTCTGCGCGCAGGACTCTCATCATAAGCGTTCGGTAGTGAAAGCCGAAGGGCCATGTCTGGCATGGCCCTCCTGCGGATCACAGCGATAACGTCTCGCCATCTTGCGGCACCCGTACCCGATCCGTCATGCTCCGTTCCGCCAGATAGTCGCGCAGCTCCTGGCGTGACAGCACGGCGTGGTTGACCGCCTCCATATGGCTGGCGATCAGCGTAGCCTGCGGTGCCGCCTGATAAACGGCGGCGACATCCTCCTTACCCATGATGATGGAACCGAGTCCGGGCACTTGGGCATCGCCGCAGTTGAGGATGATGACCTTGGGCTGATGCTGTTGCAGAGCTTGCTCGACCGAGGGATGCCAGATGGTATCACCGGCCAGATAGAGGCTCTGTTCATCGGGGTGGGAGAAGACCACGCCGCATACCTCTCCCATGCGCTCGCCCAGTACCGCCATCAGTTGATCGCTGCCGTGCTTGCCACCGGTTTGCTGCAGGCGAATACCGGCAAATTCGGGCTGCTCGCTCAGCAGGCGCACATTCTCAAAACCACTGGCTCGAATGGCATCGGCATCTTTCTGGTGTTGTACAAACAGTGGCAGATGCTTGGGGACCAAGGCTCTGGCGGCATCGTCCCAGTGGTCGGGATGATCGTGGGTGACGATAACGGCATCCACATCGACCAGCTCATCGATCGACAGCGGTAGCTCGACCAGCGGATTGCGCAGCTGGCTGTTGGCGGTGCCTTCAAAGCCGGGGAAGGCCCCTTTGGCCGAGAGCATGGGGTCGATCAGAAAGCGGGTGCCGGCATAGTCGAGCAGCAGGGTGGCGTTGCGAACCTGGGTAATCTTCATGGGATGGCTCCATGTTGGCTGGTGGATATGCAACCAATTATGGTGGATAGCTTGGTCAGCTATTAGTGGCCCGCGGGTCGATTATCATCACTATCGGGCCAACAGGTTGATGTTCTACAGGTCGGTGCGGCCATTTAAAAAATTTGAAAAAATCCCCTTGAAAGGAAAAAGTGAGCCCCTATATAGGTAACAAGGCCGGAACGCTCGACAGAGGTTTCGACCAGACGCCCGTCCATAAGGAGGGCAAACAATCCGTTATCGCTCATAAGAGGGTAATACTATGCGTTCTATCGACTTTTCTCCGCTCTATCGTTCTGCCATCGGTTTCGATCGTCTGGCCAATCTCATCGAATCTGCGGCCAGCAATGGCAATGCCGGTTATCCCCCCTACAACATCGAGCAACTGGGTGACAACGACTACCGCATCAGCATGGCGGTGGCGGGCTTTACCCAGGAAGAGCTGGAGCTGAGCTTTCAGGAAAATCTGCTGACTGTGAAGGGCAACAAGCAGGCCGACACCGGGCGCAACTATCTCTATCAGGGGATTGCCGAACGTGGTTTCGAGCGTCGCTTCCAGTTGGCCGACTATGTGCGGGTGAAAGGGGCCGACCTGAAAAACGGCTTGCTGCACATCGAACTGGTGCGTGAAGTGCCCGAGGCGATGAAGCCGCGCAAGATCGAGATCAACGGCTGATAGCCTGAATTCACTGAAATTTTAAAATTTCCCGGGTGCCGATGACGGGCCTGTGGAGAGTTGACCCTGTTGCTTATTAGAAGGATAGGATTATGCGTAACCTCGATTTTTCTCATCTCTATTCCAACGCCGTCGGCTTCGAGCGGATGGCCCGTGAGCTGGAAGGTCTGTTCGAGCAGAAGACCGCAGCTTACCCCCCGTACAACATTGAAAAGCGCGATCAGGATGGCTATCGCATCACGGTCGCCGTGGCTGGCTTCGAGCGCGAAGAGCTGGAGCTGGAGACCGAAAACGGCACCCTCAAGGTGACGGGGCGCAAGGGGGCGGCAGCTGGTGAGCGTCAGTTCCTCCATCAGGGGATTGCCGAGCGCGACTTCGAGCTCGCCTTCAAGCTGAGCCAGCACGTGGAAGTGCAGGGTGCCAAGCTGGAGCATGGTCTGCTGACCATCGATTTGGCTCGTGAGCTGCCGGAGGCGCTCAAGCCCCGTGCCATTCCCATCGGCAAACCCGACCAGCTGGCGCTGCCCGGTTAAGCAAACCGGGTCACGATAAACAACAAAGGCCTGCATCTGCAGGCCTTTGTGTTCTTTATTTGATCCCGTGCAGTGAATTTTCTGCTGGCAAATCGAGAGGGGCAAACCGTCCTTCACGCAGTTCGCTCAGTGCGTATAGCAATCTTCCCATTCTGCCATTTCCATCGGTAAAGCCATGGAAACCAACAACAGCCGCAAACAGCTTTTTGCCCAGTTGGGGATCCTTGCTATCAAGAGTTGCCAGATGTTTCTCCAGCATGGCAGCACCGCCAATGCTGGATGGCAGGCTGCCCCCACTGATAGCTGGTCCACGATAGTCACGGGTCAGATTGGGGACCAACTGGTGATGAAGTTGCTTGAGAACCGAGCTGTCTGTCAGGCTCTGAGAGTTCTCGCTATATTCCCTGAGCAGGGCGGTAAAATTGCTCCACTCATTGCCACCGGATGTTGAAGCCTTAAGAATCCATGCTGCTGCGCGATCTACATTTTCGGTAAAACCGGTTGGGTTGTAGAACGATTCCTCGAGGGTACCAGAAAAGACGCCTTGACCAAGATCCTGGGTGAGGAGTGCTTGCTGGTGTTGTTGGGCTACCTGCAGGTTCTTTATTTCTATCTTCAGCAAGGGGTCAAGAGCGTTGATTGCTTGTGCCGCAGACGGTTGCCGGTAAAGTTGCTCCAGGCTGGTCATGGACTGCTTTGGATCGGTAAGCTTATTCAACAGCTGAGTCATAGCCTGCTCGCCAACAAGGGCGAGTAGCTCATTTCCGGCTGGGCTCTGCTTGAGTGCCTCTGACATGGCCCGTTGAAACAACAGGGCATGTTCGCTGTCGTGTGTGGCTGGTCGCTGGGTTCTCAGTCGTTCTAACACATCTTCCGGTGTCGTAATAAGGCGGTCTTTAAACAGCATGCGAGCATGAGCAACAGCGTCATCGCTTTGCAGGCGTTGTTGTTGGGCTCCCGGGGTAGAGAAGAGCTGCTGAGTTGCGGCTTTGGCAACAGAAGTTGAGGATCCCAGACTGAACAGCTTGCCGACCCCTTCAAAAAAGCGAGCAATGTTGCTGCTTTGAGGGTGGGTACGTAAAACCTGCTGCAAGTCGGCATCGATGCGATACTCCTTGCCTGCGATCTTCAGGGAGCCTTCATTTTTAAACTGTTCTTGCTGCGGTGGCGTTGCATGCAGCAGGGCGGCCACACTTTTAAACTCGATCATGAATGCCTCTTGTTGTTGCTGTTGCTGGGGTAGAGCGCGGTAGCGAGGTCACAAATGTTCGCATCCACTCGATGAAGTCGCCCAGATGTTGTGCCAGTTGGCTGCCAGTCATCCCATCCAGCATATGGCGCCGATAGGCAATCAACTGGAACTCTGGGTGCCAGCCAATCCCGGGTTCTTTGTCGAAAGCAGGATTCAGTGCGGCCATGAGCATGCGGCGCTGTAACTCGGCATTGTCGAAAGAGAAGGTGGGGAGCACTAAAGGAGCCATGATGAGTAAGGCACATGGCTCCAAGTGCAAGATAAGCGGAAGTTCACTGTCGATAAGAAGCGGGCAATTGCCGTTCTCATCAATGGTAAGCGAAGAGAGTTGTAACAGCGTGGCCAGTTCAGCCAGCAGCATTTCACCAATATCCATGATCAACCCTTCAGTATGATGATACGGAAGGGAATTCTAGTGGGCCTCCTGATATCTCTCTGTCTAATTCAGTCCGGCTTTTTTAGAGTAAGGTTGATACTCGTGGCCATTTTCATGCATAGAGAGCGTTGATCTCCTCCGCCAGAATGGCGATACCGCGGCGCACCAGCTCCTCGCTCTGGGAGTAGTTGAGGCGGATGCACTCTTGGCTGTGACGCCACTCGGGGTCATCAATGCCGGGGAAGAAGTAGTGACCCGGCACGATCAGCAGGTTCTTCGCCTTCAGTCGCTCATAAAGTTCCTGACAGTGGATCGGCAAGCCCTCGAACCAGAGCCAGAGGAAGAGGGCCCCTTCCGGTTTATGAATGTGGAAGCGCGGGTCGAGGATCGCTTCGCGCAGCAGCTGTACCGCCAGCTCCGCCTTCTGTTGATAGAAGGGTTTTACTACCTGCTCGCTGAGGGTGATGATATCGCCGCTCTCGATCATCGGGATGGTGATGGCGGGGCCCAGACTGCCCGGCGCCAGATTGATGATGCCGCTCAGGTTGGTGATGGCCTGGATGATCTTCTCGTCGGCAATGACGATGCCGCAGCGGGTGCCTGGCAGGCCGAGCTTGGAGAGGCTCATGCAGAGGATGGTGTTGGCGTTCCAGAATGGCTTGGCTTCGCTGAAGATGATGCCCGGGAAGGGGACGCCGTAGGCGTTGTCGATCAGCAGCGGAATCCCCTTGTCGCGGGCGATCTGATCGAGGTGTTCGATCTCTTCATCGGTCAGCACATTGCCGGTGGGGTTGGTTGGGCGGGAGACGCAGATCACCCCGATGTCGTCACCCACCTGCAGGCTCTCGAAATCCACGTGGTATTTGAACTGGCCATCGGGCAGCTTCTCGATGGTGGGCTTGTAGGCCACGAAGTAGTCGTCGGTCAGCGCCGAGTCGGCATAGCCGATGTATTCGGGGGCGAGCGGGAACAGCACCTTCTTCTTGCGGCCATCGGCAAATTCACCGGCCAGCAGGTTGAACAGGTAGAAAAAGGCATTCTGGCTGCCGTTGGTCAGGGCGATATTGCGGGCCGAGATATCCCATCCCAGCTCCTTGCTGAGCAGGGCTGCCAGCGCTTTGGTGAACCTGTCTTTGCCCTGTGGGCCGTCGTAGTTGGCCATCGCTTTGACCAGCTCGCCGTTGTCGAGCAGGGTTTTGGCCTCGGCCTGAAAGCGCTCCAGCATGGCGGGGATGGGGGCCGGATTGCCTCCACCCAGCATGATGGCGTCCGGATTGGTCAGCCCCTGATTGAGGTCATCCATGAGTTGGGTAATGCCGGCGTGGCGAGTGAACTTCTCGCCGAACAAGGAAAATTCCATTCGGTGACAGATCCAGAGTCAGTTACGAAGATGTAGCACCATAGCTCAGTTTAAAAGCGGGTGTCGATCAAAAAGATGGGACGTTCCACGTGGAACATGGTGCAAAAATCAAGCGTGGTTAAAAGCACCAACTGTTGGTTTAAAAATGACCGTGTGGGATGCATTTTGCGACTCAATTTGGTATCGATATATAGTTAATTTAAACAAAATCATCATGTTATGAATTGCGTGAGGATTGGCACAACTATTGGAATAGCTATCTGGTCATCTCAACCATACCGGAGCAAACCAGATGAAAAGCCTGATCGCTACCCTGATTGTGAGTGCCCTGAGCCTGAACGTGATGGCCAACGAAAACCCGCGGCCCGAGCTGGAGAGTGTCCAGCTGGAGCAGGATGTGCAGAGCGAGTTGCTGCAGGCATCCCATGCCGTAGTGCAGGATGCGCTGCACAACCTCAAGCCGCTGGCGCTGGATACCCTGGTGGTGGAGGCGAGTCAGGCTGTGGCGACTCACCCCGAGAGTTGAGATAGCGCAGGGGGGTCTGCCCCATATGTTGTTTGAAGAAGCTGATGAAGGCGCTGTCGCTGGAGAACTCCAGCGCAGCGGCAATCCGGCTGATGGGCTCGCTTTCTGCCAGCAGCTCCATGGCGCGCAACAGCCGCCACTGCTGACGCCACGCCTGATAGCTCATGCCGGTCTCTCGCATAAAGATGCGGCCAATGGTCTTGTCACTGGCACCCACCCGTTCGGCCAGCCGGTTGAGCCGATCGGGCAGGGCATCTCCCCGTTTCAACTGCTGTAGCCAGTCGCCCAGTCTGGGGTCGGTCGGCAGTGGCAACTGCCACGACTCCCGCGGTGCCTGCCCCAACTCCTCCATAAACAGCGCTACCGTCCGTTGTTGCTGCTCTTGCGGTTTGTCCCACGGCCAGAGCGCCATCCGTTCGATCAGTTCGTGCAGTAGCGGATTGACCGCCAGCACCTCCACCGTGCCGGGCAACTCTGGGTGTGGTGTGAAGTAGAGGGAGCGGTAGGCCACCACACCACGCATCAATACTCGGTGAGTTGTGCCCGCTGGCAGCCAGGCGGCGCGGGTGGGTGGCAGCAGGCAGACCCGACCTGCCAGCTCCATGGTCATGCAGCCGGATTGGGCGAACAGCAGCTGATGGCGCTGATGCTGATGCAGGCCCGAGTCGTGCCAGCCGAGGGCGGAGGCAATGCCGATCACACTGCCCGTCAGCTGGTCGGGGTCAAAAGGGTGATCGGGAAGAATAAAGGCCATATGTCCGATTTTTGATGTTTATAGTCCTGCTTATTGTAATCAGACAATCGGCATCTCTCTAGAATGGCGACCTCTTGTGAAGGAGGTTGGTCATGAACAACAAGTTGCCACCGCTCTGGCTGGTGGTGGGATTGATGATGTTTCCCCAGATAGTGGAGACCATCTACAGCCCGGTGTTGACCCAGATCGCCAGCCAGTTTCGGGTGAGCGAGGGGCAGGCATCCCAGACCCTGTCGGTCTATTTTCTGGCGTTTGCGGTGGGAGTGGTCTGTTGGGGGCGGCTCTGCGATCTGATCGGGCGGCGTCCCGCCATGCTGGCGGGTCTGCTCACCTATGGTGTCGGCACCCTGCTGGCGCTGCTGGCTGATCAGTTTGAAACCCTGCTGCTGGCCCGTGTCATCTCGGCCTTTGGCGCCGCGGTGGGATCCGTGGTGACCCAGACCATGCTGCGCGACAGCTATCAGGGTAGCGATCTGGCGCGGGTCTTCTCGGTGATGGGTATAGCGCTCTCACTCAGTCCGGTGCTGGGGCTGCTCAGTGGCGGTCAGCTGGCGAGCGGGTTCGGCTATCTCGGGGTATTCAGCGGTTTGCTGATACTGGCGGCTCTCTTGCTGCTGGTTGCCTGCTGGCAGCTGCCGGAAACCCGCCCGGCCACCAGCCAGCGAGTCGCGCTCTGGCCGCTGGCGTGCCGGATGATGAAGGATGGCGGGCTCTGGCGTAGTGCCATGCTGGTCGCCCTGTTCAACACCATGCTGTTTGGCTACTACAGTCTGGCGCCCTTCCTGTTTGCCGGGTTGGGATTGAGCACCGGCGAGTTTGGTTACTCGGGGATCTTGCTGGCGCTGGCGACCCTGCTCGGCAGCCTGCTCAACAAGTATCTGTTGGGGAAGGGATGGCTGCCGTCCTCTCTGGTCAGGCTGGCTTGTGTGCTGGCGCTGGTCGCCGGGCTGCTGGTCTGGGCGAATCAGGCCAACCTCTGGTTTCTGTTGCCCATGATGGGCGTGGTGGTGGCTTTCGGGCTGGCGATTCCCAATGTGCTGAGTCAGGCGCTGCTGGCTTATCGCGAGGTAGCGGGTAGTGCTGGCGCCCTGTTCGGGCTTGGCTACTACCTGCTGCTCAGTCTGGGGTTGGCGGTGGCGGCCGGATTGCAGGATCTCGGCCTGTTGCTCAGTGGCTGCGGTCTGTTGGCGCTGCTCTGCTGCGGGCGCCGTTCCACGTGAAACATCAGTTGCCGATAAAGCGGTAGCCAATACCGGATTCGGTCTCGATAAGCGTCGGTTGCTGGGGGTTATCCCCCAGCTTTTTGCGCAGACTGGCGATGACGATGCGCAGGTAGTGGGTGTCCTCCTTGTGGCTTGGCCCCCAGATGTCGTTGAGCAGCTGGGTCTGCATTACCAGCTTGCCGGGGTGGCACACCAGCGCCAGCAGCAGGGCGAACTCCTTGCGGGAGAGAGGGATCTCTTCCTCCTTCATGGTCACTTTGTGGCTGCTGGCGTCAAGGGTCAGCCCGCATTGGGGGAAGTGGCGTCGCTCGCCGCTGCTAACCCCGGCTCGCTGGCGCAAGAGCACGCGGATACGGGCCATCATCTCGCTGATGCCGAACGGCTTGCTCATGTAGTCGTTGGCTCCCGCATCCAGCAGCCGCACCTTCTCCTGCTCCGAATCGCGGGCCGATAGCACCAGCACCGGGTTGGGGTGATGCTCGCGAATGGCCTGCAACACTTGAATGCCATCGCCGTCCGGCAGACCGAGATCGAGGATCACCAGGTCGGGGTTGAGGTGGCGATACTGCTCCAGCCCTTCATTGACCCCCACCGCTTCACTCACCTGATGCCCCTCGGCAATCAGGCTGATCCGCAGAAAGCGACGGATCGCCGCTTCATCATCTATGACCAGAATGTGCGCCATCGAACCTCCAGAGGCGAATGGTGGGAGGGGCTGAGTGACCCGATCTGGCGGTCAGCCATCAGACCTCCGGTGAATTGAGGGCGAGCGGCAGGGAGATGCGCATGCAGGTGCCGTTGCCATTGGGGCCGGAGAAGGCCCAAATCTTGCCGCCGTGGGCCTCTATCATAGCGCGGGAAATGGCGAGGCCAAGCCCGGTACCGCGGCTGCCGCAATCGCCCACCGGCTGGGTGTAGAAGAGGTTGAAGATCTTCTCCCGATCCGACTCGGCGATGCCGACCCCGATATCGATGATGTCGATGATGAGATCGGGCTCTGCCAGCATCACCTTGAACTCGATGGGGGTGCCAGCCGGCGAGTAGCGGGAGGCGTTGTCGAGGATATTGACCAGCACCTGCTCGATCAGGGCGCCGTGCACATAGAGCTGGGGCACATGCTGATCGAAATGGACCAGCAACTTGTGCTGGCGCCAGGAGGAGTCGAGCCGCTTGCGGGCGCTCTCCACCAGATCCGCCAGATCGACCCAATCCCGTTTCAGCTGGAAGTCGGGGGAGCCGATGCGGGTCATATCCAGCAGATTCTGCACATAGCTGTGCAGGCGGCGCGCCTCCTCCTGCACCGAGTGGAGCAGTTCGTTGCGATCCTCGGCGGGGATCCGGTCACCATATTCCAGCAGGGTACTGCCAGCGCCCATGATGGTGGCCAGCGGGGTCTTCAAATCGTGGGAGACCGAGGAGAGCAGGGCCGCCCGCATCCGATCGGTCTCCGCCTGCAACTGGCTGTCGGCCAGCCGCTCGTTGAGATCGATCCGCGCCAGCGCGGCGCGAATATCGGTGAGCAGCGCCTGCAACTGGTGCTCGGCGGAGGAGGAGAGCGGATTGGCCAGCGTTATGCCGATCACCAGATCATCGCTGAGGTGGTGATACTGGGCCTCGGCCGCATTGAGGGTGGCGGTGTGGGCCCCGGCGCTCTGCTTCTGGGCCAGACACCAGTCGATGGCCGCCTTGTCGGTCTGTCCGGGCCTGTGCTTCTCGTTGCCGAGTCGGTCGTGAAAATCCTGATCCAGTACCACAGTCGGCTGACCGAGTGCCAGCGAGATGGCCTGGGCGCCCTGCCTGAGCACCTCTTCCGGGCTGCTGGCGGTGGCCAGCCCCTGACTGAGGGAGAGCAGGGCATTACCCAGCTGTTGGGTCTCGCGCAGGCCGATCAACTGTTGCCGCTGGCGAGAGGCGAGCCGTCCCGCCGTTATGCCGACAATAAGCAGCACGAACAGGGTGAGCAGGTCGCTGTGGTTGGCGACACTCAGGGAGAAGTAGGGGGCAGTGAACAGCAGATTGTGAGCGACGAAGCCCAGTACCGCCGCCAGTATGGCGGGCACCAGACTGGTGGTGAGGGCGGTTGCCAGTACCCCCAGCACAAACAGTAGCGGCAGGGCGGCGGGCGGCAGCCAGTAGGAGAGCCCCCAGGCGGCGGCCGAGGTGATCCCCATGATCACCACCGCCAGCAGGCTATGGTGGATATCCTTCGGGGTCGGAGGTTGTATCCCTACTCCGGGCTTTTTCTGCTCGGTATCGACCAGGGTGATTTCGAGCCCCTGCGCCTGCTTGAGCAGATGTTGTACCAGCGAGCGGCGCCAGGGCGCCTTGTGGGGTTTGCCGAGTAGCAGCTGGGAGACCTGCTGCTGCTCGGCGGTCTCCAGCAGGGTATTGGCCACCGCCGGGCTGGAGAGGGTCAGCACTTTGGCACCGAGGTGGGAGGCGAGCGCCAGCGCCTGCTCCACGTCGGCATCGCGGCGGCCATTGCTGTCGATATGCACTACCAGCCAGGGCAGTTGACGACGCTGGGCAAAGCGGTGGCCATAGCGTACCAGTGCCGAACCGTGCTGATCGCCGAGGCAGACCATCAGCTTGCCCCGCAGCGGCAGGGTGGTCTTGCCTGCTGCCTGCCACTGCAGTTGCAGATCCCCCTCTACGTGGCTGGCGGCGGTCTGCATCGCCAGCTCCCGCAATGCGGTGAGGTTGTTGAGGGAGAAGAAGGATTGCAGCGCTGCCTTGGCCTGATGGGGCACATAGACCTTCCCCTCCCGCAGGCGGCCGAGCAGCTCTTTGGGGGGGAGGTCGATCAGGATAATACTGTCAGCTTCAAGCAGCACTTGGTCGGGCAGGGTCTCTTTCACCCTGACCCCGGTCAGTTGCCACACCAGATCGTTGAGACTCTCAAGATGCTGCACGTTGAGGGTGCTGTAGACATCGATACCGGCGTTGAGCAGCTCCTCCACATCTTGCCAGCGCTTCTCGTGGCGGCTGCCGGGGGCGTTGCTGTGGGCCAGCTCATCCACCACGGCGATGGCCGGTTTGCGGGCGAGCAGGCCGTCGAGATCCATCTCCTCCAGTCGCTGCTGGCGGTGCATGTGGATCTTGCGTGGCTGGATGGCGAGCTTGTCGAGCAGGGCCAGGGTCTCCTGCCGGCCGTGGGTCTCCACCACGCCGATCAGGATATCGATCTCCTCTTTGGCCTGCTCCCGCACAGCTTGCAGCATGGCGTAGGTCTTGCCTACGCCGGGAGCGGCCCCGAGAAACACCTTCAGCCTGCCCTTGTTCTCCTGTTCCAGGCTCGCCAGCAGGGCGTCGGCCCTTGCTTCATCACGCATCCCCATACTCCTGTTCCAGGCTCGCCAGCAGGGCGTCGGCCCGAACTTCATCACGCATCCCCATGCTCCTGTTTCAGGCTTGCCAGCAGGGGGTCAGCTCTTGCCACATCAGCCATTGTTATCCCTATCGAGCCAACCGCCCGTTGCGAAAATCGAGGTCATCACCAAACCGGATGGGGCGCCATCAGGCGCCCTTTTTATGATCCAGTTGCAGATTCAGCTGGAGAATGTTGACCACCTGCGGGCCAAGGATACCAGCTTGTGTGGCCGACTTTACCTGCTCCGTCAGCTGGGCGGGATCCAGCCCACGTTGTTTGGCGACACGGTCCACCTGAGCCAGCACCGCATCCAGCGGCAGATGAGGGTCGAGGCCTGAAGCGGAGCGGGTCAGCATGGCCGGGGACTGAACATTGCCCTGCGCCTTGGCGAATTCGCTGCGCAGCGGCGAGCTCATCCCCAGGTTGCTGGCGCTGCCGCCAATGGTGTTGAAATCGCTGGCGGAGGGGCGGGGATGGAAGTAGTCAGCCCGCTCGAATTTCTGCCCCAGCAGGGCACTACCGATCAGTTGCTGCTTGCTGTCGGTCAGCTGGCTGCCGTTGGCTTGCCAGGGGAACAGCAGTTGGGCCAGCCCGGTGACCGCCAGCGGATAACCCACTCCCAGCAGCAGGGTCAGGGTCAACAGGGTTCTGATTGCTATCATGATTCTCTTGCTCCAAAAAAGATGGCAGGGGATGCGGGTCTGCCCCGCATCCCGGTTACGTCGTTACACCAGACCGAGGCCGGTGATGACCAGATCGATCACTTTGATTCCTATAAACGGCACCAGCAGGCCACCGACACCGTAGATCAGCAGGTTGCGGCGCAGCAGGCTGGCGGCTGACCCCTTCAGGTTGACGCCGCGCAGAGCCAGCGGCACCAGCGCCACAATGATCAGGGCGTTGAAGATGATGGCCGACAGGATGGCGCTCTGCGGGCTTCCCAGTTGCATCAGGTTCAGCGCCCCCAGTTGCGGGTAGGCGGCGATGAACAGGGCCGGCAGGATGGCGAAGTACTTGGCCACGTCGTTGGCGATGGAGAAGGTAGTCAGGGCACCACGGGTCACCAGCAGTTGCTTGCCGACTAGCACCACATCCAACAGCTTGGTGGGGTTGGAGTCGAGATCCACCAGGTTGCCCGCCTCCTTGGCGGCCTGGGTACCCTCGTTCATGGCCAGCCCCACATCAGCCTGCGCCAGTGCTGGCGCATCGTTGGCACCGTCGCCGCACATGGCAACCAGACGACCATCTGCCTGCTCCTGACGGATATAGGCCAGCTTCTTCTCCGGCGTTGCTTCGGCGATGAAGTCATCCACCCCGGCTTCGGCGGCGATGGCAGCGGCGGTTTTCGGGTTGTCGCCGGTGATCATCACGGTGCGGATCCCCATATGGCGCAGGATCTGGAAGCGAGCCTTGATGCCGGGCTTGATGATGTCCTTGAGGTATACCACTCCCAGCAGTTGCTCATGGGTACAGACCAGCAGCGGGGTGCCACCCTGACGGGCGATATTGTCCACCGACTTGAGCACCAGCTCCGGCACCGCCTTGCGGTCGAGGGAGAGGTAGTTGAGTACCGCATCCACCGCGCCTTTGCGATATTGATGACCGTTGCGATCCAGTCCGCTCAGGCGTGTCTCGGCGCTGAAGGGGATCACCTTGTCACTCTCCAGCTGGCTTGGCTTGGCCATGCTCTTGCCAGCCAGGGTCAGGATCGATTTTCCCTCCGGGGTGTTATCACCCAGCGAGGCCAGCATGGCGGCCTGGGCCAGCAGGGATGGATCGACACCGGGTGCCGGGATCAGCTCATCAGCCATCCGGTTGCCGAAGGTGATGGTGCCGGTCTTGTCCAGCAGCAGGGTGCGCACGTCACCGGCCGCTTCGACGGCACGGCCAGACTTGGCGATCACGTTCAGCTTCACCAGTCGATCCATACCGGCAATGCCGATGGCGGAGAGCAGGCCGCCGATGGTGGTCGGGATCAGGGTGATGAAGAGGGCGATCAGGTAGAGGCGCGGCACCTGGGTGCCGTTGTAGTTGAGGAACCACGGCAGGGTCGCGACCACCAGCAGGAAGATCAGGGTCAGCCCCACCAGCAGGGCGTCGAGCGCCATCTCGTTGGGGGTCTTCTGACGTTTGGCCCCTTCCACCAGTGCGATCATCCGATCCAGTGTGCTCTCGCCCGGATTGTTGCTGACCCGCACCCAGATCTCGTCGGAGACCACAGTGGTGTTGCCGGTCACGCCGCTGCGGTCGGTGCCTGACTCACGGATCACCGGCGCGGATTCACCGGTAATGGCTGCTTCGTTGACCGAGGCAATCCCTGCTACCACTTCACCATCTGCCGGGATCATCTCGCCGCTGCGTACCAGCACCAGATCACCCTTCATCAGGCTGGTGGCAGCTACCCACTCGCCCTGACCATCTTTGGCATCGGTCACCCGACGGGCCTTGAGTTGGCTCATGCCCTCTTTCAGGCTGTCAGCGCGCGCCTTGCCGCGCCCTTCGGCCAGAGTTTCGGCAAAGTTGGCAAACCAGAGGGTCAGCCAGAGCCAGGCAGTCAGCTGCCAGGCCAGCGAGGGTGCAACCCCCGAGAAGGGTTGTCCCAGCAGGGATTCCACGGTGGCCATCACGGCGGCCAGCCAGAGGGTGAACAGGATGGGGCTGCCAAACAGCGCCTTGGGATTGAAGCGATAGAGGGCCTCAACCATTGCCTGTATGACTTGCGATTTCTGTTTCTTGCCCTTCACCTGCATGGTGTCGGTGCTCATTGCAGTGGACTTGCTCATTGGAAAGCTCCCAGCATCAGATAGTTGGCCATTGGCATCCGGATGGTGATCGACAGGGTCAGGTTCATCAGAATGCCCCTCCGATCAGGCTCAGATGTTCGGCCACCGGGCCCAGTGCCAGTACCGGCAGGAAAGAGAGGCCACCTATCAGCAGGATGGTGATGATCAGCAGGGTAATGAACAGCGGGCCGCTGATGGGGAAGTCCCCTTCGCTTGTCTCCTGGCGTTGGGCACGAGCGAGCTGACCAGCAATGGCCAGTACCGGAATGATGTAGCCGAAGCGACCGAGCAGCATGGCCAGACCGATGGCGATGCACTGCCAGTTGTCACCGGCGGCAAAGCCGGCGAAGGCGGAGCCGTTGTTGCCGGCAGCCGACGCGTAGGCGTATATAAGGCGTGACAGACCGTGCGGGCCATCATGGCCGATGATGGTGCTGGCATCCGGCATCAGCAGGGTGACGCCGCCGATCACCAGCACACCAACCGGCATCACCAGCATACTGGCAACCACCCATTTCATCTCGGTGATGCCGAGGCGTTTGCCCAGATAGGTCGGGGTACGTCCCACCATCAGGCCGCACAGGAACACGGTCAGCAGCACGAACAGCATCATGCCGTAGATACCGGCACCTACGCCGCCGAACACCACTTCACCCAGCAGCATGTTGATCATGGCGACCATGCCGGAGAGCGGGGCAAAGCTGTCGTGCATGGCGTTGACCGAACCGTTGGAGGCGGCGGTGGTCGCCACTTCCCAGATGCTGGAGAGCACCGGGCCGAAGCGGCTCTCCTTGCCTTCCCAGTTGCCAGCCATATTGCTGGCGTCAGTGGTGAGGTGGGCAAGGGCCGGGTCCAGCTTCATCTCCTGAGTGATGGAGACGAAGAGCCCCAGCACCAGCATGAGGGTCATGGCGCCGAGAATGGCACGGCTGTGGGCCATGTCTTTCACATAGCGGCCCAGCGTAAAGACCATGGCAGCGGCGATGGTGAGTAGGGTCACCATCTCCAGCCAGTTGGAGAGGGCGGTCGGGTTCTCGAACGGATGTGCCGAGTTGATGCCGAAGAAGCCGCCGCCGTTGGAGCCAAGCTGCTTGATGGCGATCTGCGAGGCAGCCGGGCCTAGGGGCAGCAGTTGCTCCTGACCTTCCACACCGTGGAACGGCAGATAGGCGGAGAGGCTTTGCGGCACCCCTTGCCACACCAGCAGCAGCGCCATGATCAGCGCGATCGGCAGCAGCACATAGAGGCAGAAACGCACCAGATCCTGCCAGAAGTTGCCAAGGTTGGTGGTCTGCTGGCGGGCGATACCACGGAACAGCGCGACTGCAACGGCGGCGCCAGTGGCGGCGGAGACGAAGTTCTGGGTGGTCAGACCCACCATCTGGCTGAAGTAGGAGAGGCTGGCCTCACCGGAATAGGCTTGCCAGTTGGTGTTGGTCATAAAGCTGACCGCGGTGTTGAAGGCGAGTTGCCAACTCATGCCCGGCAGTTGCTGCGGGTTGAGGGGCAGCAGCCCCTGCGCCATCAGGATCAGGAACAGCAGGCCGAAACCGGCGCCGTTGAAAGCCAGCAAGCTGAGGGCGTAGGACTTCCAGTCCTGCTCCCGACCATCGGTGCCACAACAAGCCAGCGTGGCGCGCTCGACCGGTGCCAGCCAGCGGATTTTGCCTTCAAATACCCGGTAGATGTAGTTGCCCAGCAGCGGTGCCGGCAGCAGAACCAGCAGCACGAAGGCCACCGGATAGATTATTTCTTGCCACATGTTCTAGTTCCTCACTCGTGGTCGCGGTGCGTCAGGGCACGCATTGGATTGCTCACGAGGCTCGGCAGTTTGCTGGCCACCGGGTAGATAATTTCTTGCTGCATATAGATAGCCCCTCACTCGTGACTGCGCGTTAGTGCGCGCATCAGATAGGCCATCAAGGCGAGGACGAGCAGCAGATATAGCCAATTCATATCGACTCCATTGAGATAATTAGCTGCGAGAGCCGATGTAAAACCATATCGACTCTGTTGGTGTCATTGACGCTGAAAAGGGTATGTAAAACAGGCGTAAAGGCGCCATAAAGCGGCATGGGGCGGGCGTAAAATCGGCGTAAAAAGAGCAGGTTTGTCGGGCTGGCGAAGGGCAGATATGAAAAAAACCGGCTGCTCGTGACAGGTGATAACTAGATCTGTACAGACAGGCCAACTTCATCTGCCCTTGGTGCATAGTGTTGGCTTACTCCCACAAGTCGATTCTGAAATAAATATTGAAAGCCTTGTAGGGTAATATTTAGTAGCCTTTTCCAACTTCAAGTATCAAAAGCAGATTTAACTTGCTCCAACTTTAATCCTCGTTATTAACCCGGCTTGGTCTCATTTCGAGACGAAACTTAAATACTTTGAGCTAATTTATTTAAATGTTTTTAGCCAAGCATGCCTGTGCTAAGTTTAGTTGTTGCGTTAATCGCTGAGTAAACTTGATTTTTTAGCAAAAGGTCCCAAATATCTAGGCATTGGTTAATAACCTCATCATTTTCATCATCTCCTGCTTCTTCATACAATCGCTGGAGAACTTTGATTAAATCTGAATCCCTAATATTCATAGCTCGCTGGTTTTTATCAATAGCATCAGAATTTACGATGTTTTTGACAAGCTGCAATAACTCGTTAGAGATACCAACAAGGTTGACTTTGTTTTCATCTAGATAGTGGAATATTTGCCAAAGGTTATATAACGCAGCTTTTGCATTTGCTAACACTGAGAAGAATGCTGCAGTATCAGTTCTTGACCAATAATTTTTGTTACTAACACTTCTACCAATTTTTTCCAATATAAGCTTATCATCATCATTCGACAAAACTTCATACAGTGGAAGTAACTTTTTTATTGTTGAATTATAACGAGATTCTGTTAAAAATTGTGAAATTACGCTTGTTGCACCACTTTTTAATTGAGTGTCCCACCTTTTAAGTGTATGAATTTGTTCACTAAATAGTTCATAGAAAAACCAACGAGCAGCGATTTGACGACCTGCTTCTTTCTTCACTTCATCAAAAGGCGAGCACTTCATTCTTAAAGTCAAATTTAGATACTGTTCACGAAATGAGCTATCTTCTGTGAAGCCATCGTTAAAAAAGTAATGATTACCCCTGATACAGGACATTCTCAAATCTTTATTACATAATGCTAAGAATTTTTGGTGCGCCAACTGTCGGTTGTAATTGTATATTGGCAATAGAAGTTCAGAAGCTGAATAATTTACTGCTGGATGAGGGTCATTAATTACGTCATCCAAAGAGTTAATTAATTCACTTGCCAGCTTTTCACTTTTCCAATATAAGTGACCAATTGCACTAAAAGCAATGCCTCTGCAACAATTTATTGCATTGGAAGCTAAGGTTCTAACAAGAACATCTTCAACTACATTAGGTTCGTTATTTACTATTACATTTAGCTTTTCTGGTTCAGGATCTTTAGCTGTTTTTGAAAGTTTTACTAATAGATCAATTATTTTGTTTGACCAGCCATCTTCAGCTATTCGTCTATCAAAAATTCTAACTATTTGATATTCATATCCTTCATATCCAAAGTGATTTATAACTTTTTCTATAAGTTCTACAGGGCAAAGTTGCCACCCACTTCTATATTGTTCACTAACTCTATTTTTATCTGTATTAGATAAGCCATAATAAATCCACTCAATATAATCTGAATCTATATTGGGAGGTAGTGTTAATGCTAAACTAGCAAACCTTTCTGGCTCATTAATTACGGCTGTCTCTAGGCTTCTGGCAAATTGTTCTACGCTTGATTCATGAACAACTTGCTTGCCTGCTTGACGCCAAGTTTTCCTATTGGTTCTCTCTTTGGGAGTTAAAATCAACTTAGTCCAAGTAAGGTTTGATAAAACATTACCTAATGGAAGTGGTGAAGTTACCATGCCTCCTGAGCGCCTTAAATGGAAAGCACGACAAAAGTCTCTTTCGGTGTATTCAATAAATTTCCTATTCAAAACGCCGATTAACTGATTTGATTTTTTAGAGCGTCTTGATTGCGATAACTTAGGTAATAAGAAGTATTGAGGCTCACCCCAATATGAATAATAAATACCTTTTCGTCTGCACTCTAGGCGCCATTTATAGTCATCAATAGATCTATTTTGTGTGTAGTTATAAATTTTTTCTTCTAGCTGTAGAAATAAGTATTCACTACAATGGGGAGAAAATTTCTCAATTAACTCACCTGGTAGTTTCCATTCCGCTTCAATATAGGTATTTCCACAGTTCAATCTTTTTTTCGGGGTATAGAGCAACCAACTAACAACAGTGTCGGCTTCACTAGTGGGGTAATATTTTAGAACTTTTGCTATCAGGTGGTTCAATACTGGGCTTGCAGAGTTTAGGTGTGTAGCAATCGCTTCAGCGAGCTTTTCTGGTTGATCTTTAAGGCGTTTTGCGGCTTGCTCTATCACTGAAAAAACACAATGAGTAATGCTTTCAACGGCATCGTAGTTTGATTGCCTGTCTTGGCACAGCCATGCCTCATGTATTTGCTCATCATCAATATCGCGAACAATAGAATGGACTATATTAAGTAAGCGGTTTAATGCTTCAAAAGGTATTTGGTGTGAAATTTTTTCAATACCTTCTAAGTCAGACTCGGTAAATATATCTCGGTGAGATATGGCATCGACCTTATCTCTAGACATATATTTTTTTGTACCCAAAACTTCCTTGTAATGCTTAAGAAGCATTTCAATAAGATCTAAGGTTCGTATAGGTGTTTTCTTAGCTAATGTTTTCCAGTGAATGAAATGAGCACTTACGCCTGCCGTTAATAGCTGTTTTCGAATCTCAAACATATCATCAGAATCGTTTTCAATATCCCAGCATAAGGACTCATAAACTCTATTGTTCCATTCTTGGGATATTCCAATGTATGGAACTACCGTTTTCAACACAACGTCAGGCTTTTGATCTGCTATAGATCTTAAGATTCGCAGTAATTTCGATACAAGCTCTTCATCTGTAGCATTATCCAACCATGCGTTTAGAGCGCCTTGTTCTGACAAATAATGAACTAACTCAGGATTTGAGTAGCATGTTGATGATAATAGGTGGGGTAAAAGTTCAGGTGATTTAACAATGCTATCAACTAAATTTTTTGCTGGAGCTTTAAATTTTTTAATTTCTTTAAGTGAGTTAAATAGCAAATACTTTAAGTGAAACCTTATATTTTTACTTTGAAGTAGTGAAGACACTATGTTGCAAAAATCTTTTTGGCTTTCTGTAAGCAACATGCTCATTGCGTACTTTAAGTGCTCTCTTCTTGTTAATGTTTGTTGGGAGAAGTCACCAATCTCTTCTAGAAGTTTATCGAATGAATCCTGTGCTGCGATAAATAACCTGACACCTACTTGGTAATCGAAAAGTGCTTGATGGCTAAAGCTTATTTGCTTGTTTTGTTTTGTAATCAGACCGACAGACAGTAATGCGCTCAATGCAGTTAGCGATATATTGTGTAGGGATGTTTCTGATACAGAGAACTTTGATTTACTAATCATTTGATGTAAAAGTTCATTTATCACCAACAAGTTTTGGTTGGGATCTGTTATTTTATTTGCTTCTAATACTCTATTGTCCCAATAGCGTTTAACAAGTTCAAGCTTGTTCGTAAAGTCAGGGGCACATTTTTCCGAAAGAGCTATAGATATGTATATGCCAAGCCAGAGAGGAATTTTAAGTGTATCTTGTTGCTCTGCTGATAAAGTCTCATATTTCTCATAAGGTTGAACTAATTCTTTAACCGTTTCCTCTGAAAGACTAGACAGTTTTACTGTGTTTAACTCATCATTTATCGAACTTAACCAAGCATTTAAAGCAACATCTTCGCTGATATCAAAATCTCTTGAGGCGAATACTATACTAATATCGACATTAGAATTCCTGAGTGTTAATACTTGTCTTACGATCTCTTGACACACATGAAGAGCATTGTCTGAGTGAGCAGCTGTCCACCTAATAGCATCTAATTGGTCTAACACTAGTACAATTTTATTATTCAAAGCATATTTTGCTAGAGAATACGTTGGGGTATATGAAAAACCTAATGCTTGGCCAAAAGCATCAGCACTAGTTTCTACCTTACATCTGTCTAGCCTAATTGGTACAACAATTGCGCCTTGCAACTCTAGATCATTCTTTAATTCGAGCAATAGGGCACTTTTACCCATTCCAGCCTCAGCCATTAAAAGAGTTATTGCGTGGCTTTGCGTAGATTGAATGAGCTCATCTAGTTCAGGTCTATGAATATTGGTATTTGAAATCAAATAAGGGGTTATTGATTGTTCAAAGTTGGTGTTTAAATTGTTAATTATTGGCGATATTCTATCGTCAGCTTCAAGTACTTTAGCTTTAAAGCCTGATTTTTGTAGATCTTGAAAAAGGTCGTGAGCGGTTATCTTAGTTCTCAATTTGTCGTCATTATCAGCGTAGTGTTTTAGAAAACTGACAAGTTTGACTGAATTTCCTACGAATAGCTTATTCGCATAATCATTGAGCTGTTCATTCGAGTGTGTGTCGATTGTATATGCGAACACATGAAACTTGGCTAGGAATTGACGAGCACTATCTAAATGCAATTCATTATTAGTATTTAATCCTAACTTGTCGCAAATATAGTCAAAGTCTTTTTTACGAGTTTTGCTTTTTGATATTTGATGCTCGTAATATTGATTAACATCTTCTGGACTATTTCGGGAACTATCCTTTAAATCGGACATCTGCTTTGATGGGAGTGGAGAAATTACATAAAACTCTCGTTTACCTCTTTCAATTTGTTCAAAGGCATTTTTTAGTATTCCTTTCTCATAAAGAAGAGCAACACTCCAATGTTCCGCATCACCAGCTCCAACTTTACATTGATGATGTTCAAGGCTTGTGTCTGAATTTTCAACTATGACATCAGTACCAACTTCATCATTACCTAATGGTTCGATCGTTACAGATGCTATCTTTTCGTCCAACAAGCGCAGTAACTGATAAGCAACCCAATTTGCTTCGTAGCGATTACCTAATTTCTCGGCATACCCGCCTGCTTCCATTGCCATGTTAATCTCCAAAGAGCAGTCGCATTGGCTTAACTTATGTCACTCTAAGCCACTAATCTTAGACACTTTGTATGGTAATCCCCCCGAAAACC
>NZ_NKWE01000011.1:0-34736 GCF_006243315.1 Aeromonas sobria | reverse complement strand
GTGTTGAGCTAACCCATACTAATTACCCGTGAGGCTTAACCATACAACACCCAAGAAGTGTTTCTGGCCTTGTAGCGAATGAACGAACTACTTACAAATTCAGTGATAATGACAGCCACTTAGCGTGGAGTCGTTATTCACGTCAGCTTTCTAGATTAAGAATTTGCCTGGCGGCCATAGCGCCGTGGAACCACCTGATCCCATGCCGAACTCAGAAGTGAAACGCGGTAGCGCCGATGGTAGTGTGGCATTCGCCATGCGAGAGTAGGACACTGCCAGGCACCCAATACAAGAAACCCCGCTCGATGAGCGGGGTTTTTTATTGGCTGCAATTCAGCAAATCGCCTGATAATTGACCTTTTATTCCCTCTTCTCTGCCGTTTTCTCTGTTTTTCCTCCTCGATTTTCTCCGGTTCTGCCATCGCCGCTGGCTGTGGTTGTCGCTATAATGGCCGCCCTCAAGCAAGGTGGTGGTATGAAAGCAGAATATCTACAACGATTCGGGGGCATTGCCCGTCTTTATGGCCAGAACGCTCTGCGTTCCTTTAGCCAGGCCAAGGTCTGTGTGGTGGGGATCGGCGGCGTTGGCTCCTGGGCAGCGGAGGCACTGGCTCGCGCCGGTATCAACCAGATCACCCTGATCGACATGGACGATATCTGCATCACCAACACCAATCGCCAGATCCACGCCATGCAGGGTACGGTTGGTCGCCTCAAAACCGAGGTGATGGCCGAGCGTATTCGCGCCATCAATCCGGATTGCGAAGTGATCGAAGTGGACGATTTCGTTACTGCCGACAACCTGGCTGAGCATATCAAGCGAGAGTTTGACTATGTGGTGGATGCCATCGATTCGGTCAAGGCCAAGGTGGCGCTGATTGCCTTCTGCAAGCGCAACAAGATCCCGGTGATTGTGGCGGGTGGTGCTGGCGGGCAGATGGATCCGACTCAAATCAAGGTGGCCGATCTGGCCAAGACCATTCAGGATCCGCTGGCGGCCAAGGTGCGCTCTGACTTGCGCCGATTGCACAACTTCAGCAAGAATCCGGCGCGCAGGTTTGCGGTGGAGTGTGTCTTCTCAACCGAGCAACTGAGCTATCCAGATGGCAATGGTGGCACCTGTCAGGCCAAGGCGGCCAGCGATGGCACCATGAAGATGGATTGTGCCTCCGGCTTTGGTGCTGTGACGCCGGTGACGGCAACCTTTGGGCTGGTTGCCGCGTCCCGGGTGTTGAAGAAGATTGCCGAGCGGGGTGCCCGCGCCGAGAAAGAGGCCGGGAATGAAGGCGAAGGGTCGATTAGCGAAGCGTAAGCGACCACTTAACAAGCCGGGTTAGGCGGCCAGCTCCCGGATCGCCAGCACGATCGCTCTGAGCCCGTTACCTCGTGACGGGCTCAAGTGTTTCTCCAACCCCAGTTCGGTGAAATAGCCTTCCATATCAAAAACCTGGATCGCCGCAGACGATTGATGGTTAAGCGCCGCCAGCACGATGACGATAAGGCCCCGTACGATGCGGGCATCGGAATCACAGGCAAAGTGCCAGCAGCCATCCTCGCTTTGTTCTCCCTTCAGCCAAGCCTGGCTTTCACACCCCTTGAGGCGAAACTCCTCCTGCTGCCATTCGCCGGGTAGCGCTGGCAGCTGTTTGCCGAGCTGGATGATGAGCCGGTACTGGTTCTCCCAGCCGTGGGCGGCGGCAAACTGCTGGCGGATGGTGTCGGCGTTGGGCTCAAGGCCAATCTGGGTATAGCTTGCGAGGTCACTCATTCGGTTATCTGCCTTAGAAGAAGTCACTGAGTTTGTACAGGGCGGCCAGCAGGGCGTCGACATCGTCCCGATTGTTGTAGCAGGCCAGCGAGGCGCGCATCGTGCCGCCGATCCCGAGCGACTCCATCAACGGCATGGCGCAGTGATGGCCGGCTCGCAGGGCGATCCCCTGCATATCGAGCAGGGTAGCGGCATCCTGCGGGTGGATATCCTCGAGCAAGAAAGAGACCGCACCGGCGCGCTGATTGGGTTCGCCGATCAGACGCAGCCCCGGCACCTGTTGCAGACCTGCGACCAGATAGTCGGTCAGTGCCTGTTCATGGTTGGCGAGCCATTGCCGGTCTTGCTCCATCACAAAGTCGATGGCGGCGGCGAGGCCGATAGCACCAGCGATATGGGGGGTGCCCGCCTCGAACTTGAAGGGCAGGGTATTGAAGGTGGTGCCGCTGAAACTGACCCGATCGATCATCTCGCCACCGGCTTGCCAGGGCGGCATCCGTTCCAATAGCTCGGTGCGGCCCCACAACACGCCGATGCCGGTCGGGCCATAGAGTTTGTGGCCGGAGAAGGCATAGAAGTCGCAACCGATGGCTTGCACATCCACCTCGAGATGAGCCACCGCCTGAGCGCCATCGAGCAGGGTCAGAGCGCCGACTGCCTTGGCCGCTGCCACCATCTCTTTGACCGGATTGACGGTACCGAGGGCATTGGAGACGTGGGCTACGCTCACCAGTCGGGTGCGTGGCCCCAGCATGGCGTGATAGGCGGCCAGATCGAGATCGCCCCGCTCATCGAGGGGAATAACCCGGATGACTGCGCCGGTGCGCTGGGCGACCAGTTGCCACGGGACGATATTGGCGTGGTGCTCCAGGGTGCTGAGGATGATTTCGTCCCCTGTCTTGAGCTCGCTCATCCCCCAGCTCTGGGCCACCAGATTGATCGCCTCCGTGGTGCCGCGAGTCCAGATCACCTCGTGGCTGCGGGGCGCATTGATAAAGCGGGTGACAGTCTCGCGGGCAGCCTCAAAGGCGCGGGTCGCGCGGCCACTCAGGGCGTGGGCGGCGCGGTGCACGTTGGCGTTGTCGGCCCGATAGTAGTGAGCGATGGCATCCAGTACCGCTTGCGGTTTCTGGGTGGTGGCGGCGTTGTCCAGATAGACCAGAGGGTGGCCGTTTACCTCCTGCGCCAAGGCCGGAAACTGGCTGCGCAGTTGGGTGTGCTGTTGCTGATTCATGCTCCCCTCATCATCTGGAAAAAGTCATCATCTCGAAAGGTCGGCCATGATCCTGAAAATAGCGCCCGAACACAAGGCGCGATAAGCCGGAATGGCGGTTGCCTGCCGTGCAGCAGGTACGGCTCGTCGGGTGATTTCTGGTACAATGCCGCCCCTCATCATAAGCCAAGAGATCCGGCCCATGAAGCTCAACCCCAATCAGAACGAAGCGGTCAAGTATGTCTCCGGCCCTTGCCTGGTGCTGGCGGGTGCCGGATCGGGCAAGACCCGCGTCATCACCAACAAGATTGCCTATCTGGTGCAGCAGTGCGGCTATAGTGCGCGCAATATCGCCGCAGTTACCTTTACCAACAAGGCGGCACGGGAGATGAAGGAGCGGGTCGGCCAGACTTTGGGTCGCAAGGAGGCGCGGGGGCTGATGGTCTCCACCTTCCATACCCTGGGGCTCGATATCATCCGCCGGGAGCACAAGAGTCTGAATCTCAAGGCCAACTTCTCCCTGTTCGATGATACTGACCAGCTGGCGCTGCTGAAAGAGTTGACTGAAGACGAGCTCGACAACGACAAGGACAAGCTCTCGGCCCTTATCAGCCAAATCTCTAACTGGAAGAACGACCTTATCCTGCCAGCCCGCGCCATGCGCATCGCTCGCGGGCCGGAAGAGGTGTTGATGGCCCAGCTCTATGAGCGTTATCACCGCCAGATGGTGGCCTACAACGCGCTGGATTTTGACGATCTTATCGTGATGCCGACCCTGTTGCTCAAAAGCAATCAGGAGGTGCGCGAGCGCTGGCAGAACAAGATCCGTTACCTGCTGGTCGATGAGTATCAGGATACCAACACCAGCCAGTACGAACTGGTGAAGCAGATCGTCGGTGAGCGCTCCCGCTTTACCGTGGTGGGGGACGACGACCAGTCCATCTACTCCTGGCGCGGTGCCAAGCCGCAGAATCTGGTGCTGCTGAGCGAAGATTTCCCCAGCCTAAAGCTGATCAAGCTGGAGCAGAACTACCGCTCCAAGCGGCGCATCCTCAAGTGCGCCAACATCCTGATCGCCAACAACCCGCACGTCTATGACAAGGCGCTCTTCTCCGAGCTGGATGAGGGAGTGAAGCTGAAGGTGCTGTTCGCCAAGAACGAGGAGCACGAAGCGGAGCGGATCGCCGCCGAGATGATGGGCCACAAGTTTATGAACCGCACCCGGTTTAAGGATTACGCCATCCTCTACCGGGGCAACCATCAGTCGCGCATTTTCGAGAAGGCGCTGATGACCAACCGGATTCCCTACCGCATCTCCGGTGGCACCTCGTTTTTCTCCCGCACCGAGATCAAGGACATCATGGCCTACCTCAAGCTGCTGGTGAACGCGGACGAGGACACCGCCTTCTTGCGGGTGGTCAACCTGCCACGCCGCGAGATTGGCCCCACTACCCTTGAGAAGCTTGGTCAGTATGCCAACCAGCGTGGCAAGAGTCTGTTTGCCGCCAGCTTCGAGCTGGGGCTGGAGCAGCACCTCTCCGGCCGTGGCCTCGTGGCCCTGCAGGCATTCACCAACTGGCTGGTTCGCCTTGGCGATCAGGCGCTGCGTGGTAATCCGGTGGAGGCGGTGCGGGACATGATCAAGGAGATCCACTACGAAGAGTGGCTCTACGAGACCTCCCCCAGCCCGAAAGCGGCCGAAATGCGGATGCAGAACGTCTCTACCCTCTATCGCTGGATCACCGAGATGCTGGAGGGGGATGAGCTGGAGGAGTCGATGACGCTGGCTCAGGTGGTTACTCGCCTCACCCTGCGCGACATGATGGAGCGCAACGAGGGGGAAGACGATGCTGATCAGGTGCAGCTGATGACGCTGCATGCCTCCAAGGGGCTGGAGTTTCCCTATGTCTACATGGTAGGGATGGAGGAGGGCTTGCTGCCGCACCAGACCAGCATCGATGAGGACAATGTGGAGGAGGAGCGCCGTCTCGCCTACGTGGGCATCACCCGGGCCCAGACCGAGCTGACCTTCACTCTCTGCAAGGAGCGGCGTCAGTTTGGCGAGTCGGTACGGCCGGAGCCGAGCCGCTTTTTGCTGGAGCTACCGCAGGATGATCTGGAGTGGGAAAATCAGAAGAAGGTGACGGCCGAGGAGCGCCAGCAGAAAGGACAAGTGGGCATTGCCAATCTGCGGGCGATGTTCAAGAAGGACTAAAGCGGTGGGCTGGCCGGGGCAAGCAGCGGCACTATGTCGGCTCCGGGCATAGGGGGGGAGATGTATCGTCCTTGCCCCATCTGGCAGCCGATGTCGATCAGCTTCTGCAACTGTTGCTGGTTCTCGATCCCCTCGACCACCAGGGTGTAATTAAGATCCTGACAGATATCCCGCATGGCGCGGATCAACGCCAAATCTTTGGGTGACTGCAGCATGCGTTGGGTAAAGCTGTCATCCACCTTGATGTAATCCACCGGAAAGTGAAACAGGGCATTGAGGGAGGAGAAGCCGGTGCCAAAATCATCCAGGCTGATCTGGATGCCCTTGGCTCGCAAGTCATGCAAGGACGCGAGCGCATCGGAATCCTGTCGTGACAATTCCCGCTCGTTGAATTCAAAAATCAGATAGTTGGGGGCAACCCCCACCTCCTCAATGATGGCCATCAGCCGCATGATATGGTCGTGGTTGGCGAGGTGTTTGCCCGAGAGGTTGATGGCGACCTTGAACTTGCTTTGTCCCGAGAACGGCAACCAGTTTTTTAACTGTTGGCAGGTTCGCCGCAGGATCTGGTAATCCAGCTCGAGAATGAGACCACACTGCTCCGCCAGTGGAATAAAATCAAAGGCATCTTTCAGCACTCCCTCCTCGGTCAACCAGCGTGCCATCACCTCCAGCCCGGTCAGATGACTGTCTTGCAGCCGGATCACCGGTTGGTAGTAGGGGACGATTCGCCCCTCTCGCAACGCTCTGGCCAGCATCTCCTCCGGCGAGTTCCAGTTCTGGTTAATGCAATCTTCCGAGTAGTGGACGATCCGGCTGCGGCCATTGCGCTTGGCCTGATACATGGCCAGATCGGCTTGATGGAGCAGTTGGCTGATATCCGTGGTTTGCTCGGATACGCTCGATACCCCGAGACTGACGGTAATATTCAGCTCGTTACCTAACAGCCTGAACGGATAGGAGAGGCGGCTGATGATGCGGTTGAGCACCGGGCTGATGTCGTCCTCGTGTTTGCTGTTATCCAGATAGATGACAAACTCGTCGCCACCCAGTCTGGCCACCAGATCATTTTGCCGGATACAGGTCTGCAGCCGGCGGCTGACCTCTTTCAGTAGCTGATCGCCGGCACTGTGGCCCAGGGTGTCATTGATCTGTTTGAAGTGGTCCACATCGATAAAAATCACCGTAAATCCGGGCGATTTGTAGCGATTGTAGTGTGTCATAGCTTGATTGAGATGGTTCATCAACAGCGCCCGGTTGGGCAGCTGGGTCAGCGGGTCGTGGAGTGCATCGAATTGCAGCCGCCGTTCCAGCTCTTGATGCTGCTTGAGCTGTTTTTGCAATCTGAGGTTGGTCTGGCGCAACTGCTGCAGCCGCTGGTTGATGGAGTCCTCGGTGTTGATGTCGGTGAGTTGCTGACGGATCCGCCTTAACTCCAGCAACAGGGTGAGCTGGCCGCGCAAGAAATCGAGGAACAGCTTGTCATCGGTCTCCAGCGGTTGAGCCGTGCTGATGATGAAGTGGCCGAAGTACTGCTGCTGCAGTCGTAGCGGCATGCTGTGCCAGTGTCGTGATTCCCTGTTTACCTCGATATTGCTGGTGCTGTGACATAAACCACTGATGAGTTCATCACTCTGGTGAGGGTGTGCCGGATAAATTTTCTCCAGCTTCTGGCTATTGAGCCTGACCAGCAGCATGTCCTCGATGGCCAGCATCTGGCGCAGAACTGCCTCTAGCTGGGAAAACAGCGCCTGACCCGGCAGGGTGTTGGCTAACCGTATGATACGGCTGATGCTCTCAATCTTCTTCTTCCAGTTAGGATCTTTACGGAACAACGGAGAAGGGAGTTCAGCGAGATGATAGTCCGCTTGGGTTTCGGTCAGCCGTTTGGCCAGACACTCCAGCAGCAGGCGCAGGGTCGGCAGATCTGTTGGCGCACCGCGCGCCAGTAGCCACTGTATCTGGCCATGCTCGATGGGGAAGACACACCACCCCTCAGCCTCATCCAGCTGAGTGAGCTGATCGGCGATGCGAGATTGCTCCCGGCCCAGTTGCTGTTTGAAGGTGTCGCTCACCTTGTGGGCGTAGATCCAGTTCAAGCCGGTATCTGAGAGGCCCAGCATGCCGAAATGTTGCAGCGGGCAGAGTTGATCAATTTGCTGGATAAGTGCGTCGTAATCCCCGGCCGTGGCCGTTTGCTGCGCCGGGAAGTCCATAATGGCAGAGACCAACGCCAACAGAGGAGTTGAGTAATGGGGTTCGATGGATTGGGACGACATGTGCAACTCCCGATATGTCTACCTTACAAGAGTAGTCGGAAGTCGATAGATTGAAAGGGCCGCAATTGCGGCCCTTTCAAATACTTACAGCTTATCGATCATGTAGTGAATGGCGTTTTCTATCTCTTCATCACTACAGGTCGCGCAGGTGCCGCGTGGCGGCATCATGCCGGACTTGCCGGTGAAGCCTTCAATGGCATGTTTTTTGAGTGTCGGAATACCCTGGGCGATGCGAGGTTCCCAGGCTGCCTTGTCACCCCGTTTGGGGGCACCAGCGGCACCGGTGGCATGACAGGCAAAACAGGCTCCATTATATACAGCTTCGCCGTCGCGGGGGCCGGAAGGTGTGGCGGCAACAGCAGTCGCACTTGCCCCGACAATACCTTCCAGATCCTTGGCGGTATAGACCTGACCGATTGGTTTGACCCGCTCGGCAATGGCTTCCGGCGACATCTCAGCGGACGCAAGCACGGCTCCAGACAGGCTGGCGGCCGTCATCCCGACAGCCAGCAAATAGCTCAGTTTTTTCAACACGCTCATATACTCCCAGCAGTCTTTTATTATCCCTGTAAACGACGGGATTATAACCGAATAGTTACGGCCTTTTAAACGCTTGTGTGTGAAGTGTTAAACACTCTGCGTACAAAGTCTTGTCCGATATCACGCCAATTCGGGTGGTGGAGATAAAAAGAAACCCGGCATTCGCCGGGTTTCGGGTAAAAAAATGCTGAAATGGGCTATTTGTCCCAGCTCAGGATCACTTTGCCGGAGTGGCCGGAGCGCATCGCATCGAACCCCTGCTGGAATTCGTCGATGTGGAATCTGTGGGTAATGATGGGGGAGAGATCCAGTCCGGACTGGATCAGGCTGGCCATTTTGTACCAGGTCTCGAACATCTCGCGGCCATAGATCCCTTTGATAAACAGCCCCTTGAAGATCACTTTGTTCCAGTCGATGGCCATGGTGGAGGGGGGAATGCCGAGCATGGCGATCTTGCCGCCGTGGTTCATCTTGTCGAGCATCTCCTGGAAGGCGCTCGGCACGCCAGACATCTCCAGCCCCACGTCGAACCCCTCGGTCATGCCCAGTTCGCTCATCACATCGGCGAGCTTCTCTTTACTGACGTTGACCGCGCGGGTGGCGCCCATCTTGCGGGCCAGCTCCAGTCGGTATTCATTGACGTCAGTGATCACCACGTGACGCGCACCAACATGACGGCAGACCGCGGCAGCCATGATGCCGATGGGGCCAGCACCGGTGATGAGCACATCTTCACCTACCAGATCGAAGGAGAGGGCGGTGTGCACCGCATTGCCGAACGGGTCGAAAATGGCAGCCAGCTCGTCCGGGATGTTGTCCGGCAGCTTGAAGGCGTTGAACGCGGGGATCACCAGATATTCGGCAAAGGCGCCCGGGCGGTTGACGCCAACCCCAATGGTGTTGCGGCACAGATGGGTGCGCCCGGCACGGCAGTTGCGGCAGTGGCCGCAGGTGATGTGCCCTTCGCCGGAGACCCGATCGCCGATGGCGAAGCCGCGCACCTCCTGACCGATGGCGACCACTTCCCCCACATATTCATGGCCGACCACCATGGGCACCGGAATGGTCTTTTGCGACCACTCGTCCCAGTTGTAGATATGGATATCGGTGCCGCAGATGGCGGTTTTGCGGATCTTGATCAGCAGGTCGTTGTGGCCAAGCTCGGGGGCCGGCACGTCCGTCATCCAGATGCCGACCTCTTTGTGCAGTTTGGAGAGTGCTTTCATGGCTGTTCCTTCAATATGAATGCAGAAAAAAGGGGCTGCAGCCCCTTGATTCAAATCAGATAATGCCGAGTTCACGGCCGATGCGGATAAAGGCGTCGATCGCCTTGTCCAGCTGCTCGCGGGTATGGGCGGCAGACATCTGGGTGCGAATCCGTGCCTGACCCTTGGGCACTACCGGGAAGGAGAAGCCCACCACATAGATGCCGGCAGCCAGCATGCGGCTCGCCATCTCGGAGGCCAGTTTGGCATCCCCCAGCATCACCGGAATGATGGCGTGATCGGCACCCGCCAGAGTGAAGCCAGCAGCGCTCATCCGCTCGCGGAAGTAACGGCTGTTCTCTTTCAGACGGGCGCGCAGGTCGTGACCCTCGGCCAGCATGTCGATCACCTTGATGGTGGCAGAGACTATGGAGGGGGCCAGCGAGTTGGAGAAGAGGTAGGGGCGGGAGCGCTGACGCAGCCAGTCGATCACCTCTTTCTTGCCGGAGGTATAGCCGCCGGATGCGCCGCCGAGCGCCTTGCCCAGGGTGCCGGTGATGATGTCGACCCGATCCAGCACGCCACAATATTCGTGGGTGCCGCGACCGTTTTCACCGATAAAGCCGACAGCGTGGGAATCATCCACCATCACCAGCGCATCGTATTTGTCCGCCAGATCGCAGATGGATTTGAGGTCGGCGATGACCCCATCCATGGAGAAGACACCATCGGTGGCGATCAGCTTGAAGCGGGCGCCATCGGCATCCGCTTGTTTGAGCTGGGCTTCCAGTTCGGCCATGTCGTTGTTGGCGTAGCGATAGCGCTTGGCCTTGCACAGCCGCACCCCGTCGATAATGGAGGCGTGGTTGAGGGCATCGGAGATGATGGCATCTTCGGCGCCGAACAGGGTCTCGAACAGGCCGCCATTGGCATCGAAGCAGGAGGAGTAGAGGATGGTGTCCTCGGTGCCGAGGAAGCCGGACATCTTCTGCTCAAGCGCTTTGTGCTGGTCCTGAGTGCCACAGATGAAGCGCACCGAGGCCATGCCGAAGCCGTGGCTGTCGAGCCCCTGATGGGCGGCAGCGATCAGATCCGGGTGGTTGGCCAGCCCCAGATAGTTGTTGGCACAGAAGTTCAGTACCTGCTCACCGCCGACGGCGATGCTGGCCTGCTGGGCGGAGGTGATGATGCGCTCCTGCTTGTACAACCCTTCAGCTTGCACCTGGTTCAGTTGCTCGGTCAGGTGACGATAGAATCCGTTAGACATCCTCGATCCTTATTGGCTATTTCAGCTGCGTATCAACAGAGGGCGACATTTTACTGCAATCTGTTGCGGTAAATTCAAATGTTTGTGCTGATATTCAACAAATGTGAAACAGATCTCACCCAACTGGTTGGGCCAGCTGACGGTAATGTTGTTCCAGTTGCTGGATCTGTGTGGCCACTTGGGGTTGCACATAGGGGCGCAGCAGGAACAGCACCTTCAACACTCCCTGATAGAGCAGCGGTTTGGTGATGCGGGTGTTGGGGGCCTGGGCAATCTGGAACGGGATCCAGCAGGTCACCACCATCTTGATGGTTTGGCCCAGATCCGGCAGGTCTTCGTCGCTGACATCGATGATGCCCCCTTCGCGCAGGCTCTTGAGCAGGGCGACCACTGATGCTCGCATCTGCTCCTGAGCCTTGAGGTACTTCTGTTGCAGCGGTTCGTCTCGGCTCAGGATGTCTGGCAGATTGGCGTAGAAGAAGCGGAACTGCCACATCAGATAGAAGATGGCATCCAGATAGCCCATCAGATCCTGCAGGGTGATTTCACGGTTGCGGGTCGGGATGAAGCTCTCGCTCAGGTGGCGGGCATACTGGTCGAAGATGGAGTGGATGATGTCTTCTTTATTGCGGAAGTGGTAATAGAGGTTGCCCGGGCTGATGCCCATGTGCGCCGCAATATGGTTGGTGGTGATGTTGCGTTCACCCTGATCGTTGAACAGCTCGGTCGCGCTGTGAATGATCCTGTCTCTGGTTTTCATCACTCATTCCTCCAGCGGGTTTCGTCTGGGGGCGATTTTAACAAGGTCGAATCCCCAGACCGCCCGTGATAAACTTTTCGGCAATTTCAAATTGGCTCACTATACACAGCTTTAACAAGCAGTCACATGTAGCCATCAACGTACGAGAGGCAAACTCCATGATCGTAGTAACTGGCGGTGCTGGCTTTATCGGCAGCAATCTGGTCAAGCAGCTGAACGCTCAAGGACGGACCGATATCGTGGTCATTGATGACCTGACCGACGGCACCAAGTTCGTCAACCTGGTCGATCTGACCATCGCTGACTACATGGATAAGGAAGAGTTTCAGCACCGTATAGTGTCTGGTGACGATTTCGAAGAGTGGGATGGCATCGAGGTGATCTTCCATGAAGGCGCCTGCTCTGCCACCACCGAGTGGAACGGCAAGTTCATCATGGAGGTCAACTACGAGTACTCCAAGGATCTGTTCCACTACTGCATCGAGCGTGAAATTCCATTTATCTACGCCTCCTCTGCCGCAACCTACGGTGGCCGCAACGACAACTTCATCGAAGATCCCAAGTTCGAACAGCCGCTCAACGTCTACGGCTACTCCAAGCAGCTGTTTGACCAGTACGTGCGCCGCTGGATCCCCGAGATCAACTCTCAGGTGGTCGGCCTCAAGTACTTCAACGTCTACGGCCCGCGCGAGCAGCACAAAGGCTCCATGGCTTCCGTCGCCTTCCACCTCAATACCCAGGTGAAGAAGGGCGAGAATCCCAAGCTGTTTGAAGGCTGTGACGGCTTCCCAAACGGTGGCCAGATGCGTGACTTCATCTATATTGACGACGTCTGCAAGGTAAACCTCTGGTTCTGGCAGAACCCGCAGCACTCCGGCATCTTCAACTGCGGTACCGGCCGTGCCGAGCCGTTCCAGAACGTGGCCGAAGCGGTGATCAAGCATCATCAGAAGGGGGCCATCGAGTACATCCCCTTCCCGGATCACCTCAAAGGTCGCTACCAGAGCTTCACCCAGGCTGACATGACCAAGCTGCGCAGTGTCGGTTATGACGCCGAGTTCAAAACCGTTGCCGAAGGGGTAGCGGATTACATGGCCTGGCTCAACCGCTAACGGGTGAGCACAACGCGGCAGTTTGAGCGCAAAACCGGAAGTGGGCACTCCCCTGCTTCCGGTTTCTGGTCTCTGTGGCTGCTTGCCGTTCCTCTCTTCTCTACCGGATAACCGCGCGATGAATATATTGATGGCACTCTCCCAGCTCGAAGTAACGGGCGCGGAGGTATATGCCACTACAGTCGGCAACGAACTGACCCGGCGTGGTCACAACGTCTTTTATGTGTCAGATACCCTGACCAAACCGACCCTTGGCCCCGTCTTCAAGCTGAGATTCAACAAGCGCAGCATCCTGCGTCGTTTCTGGCACGTCTTCTACCTCATCTATCTCATCAAGAAGCATCATATCCAGTTGGTGCATGCTCACTCCCGCGCCTCCGGCTGGAGCAGCTATGTCGCCTGCAAGCTGACTGGCACTCCGATGATCACGACTGTGCATGGCCGCCAGCCGGTGCACGCTTCGCGCAAAGCCTTCCATGCTCTTGGGTTTAGGGCTGTTGCCGTTTGTGAGGATATTGCCCATCAGATTGTCGACAATCTGGGGGTCGATCCTGCGATCGTGCAGGTGCTGCGTAACGGTATCGAAACCGACAAATTCCAGCCTGTGCCTGCGCCGGACAATCCCAAGCCGTTGATCGCTATCATTGGCCGTTTGAGCGGCCCCAAAGGGGAGCTTTGTTACCGCCTGCTCGACGAAGTGCTTGATCTTGATGCCTGCCGGGTGCGGATTGTCAGCGGTACCAAGGTGCCGGAGCGCTTTGCTCGTTTCGAAGGCCGTGCCGAGTTTGTTGGCTACGTCGACGATGTCCCCGCTCTGCTGGCGGGTAGCGATCTGGTGATCGGCGCCGGTCGGGTGGCGATGGAGGCACTGCTCTGCGGTCGCCCCGCCTTTGCCATCGGTGAAGCCAAGGCCATCGGTCTGGTGACTGAACAGAATATGGATGAAGCGCTGGCCAGCAACTTTGGTGACATTGGTCCCAAGGATCTGGCTATCGATTTTGCCAAACTCAAGGGCGATGTTGCCAATGCCCTGATCTGCAAAGAAGTCACGGATACCATTCGCCAGCGCGTGTTGCAGGAGTATGACCTGCAAGGTGTGGTCTCTGGTCTCGAGTCCATCTATCAGGATGCGGTGGTGGAAACCCTGCGCCGTGAAATGCCGGTCATCATGTACCACCGCTTTATCGAGCAGGATAGCGAGAAAGGGGTGCACGGCACCTGGATGCCAATCGCCATGTTCGAGAAGCATCTGCGCCTGATGAAGTGGCTCGGCTATGAAACCCTGACCTTCCGTGATTTGGCGGACAAAGGCTTTATCCACCGTCTGCAATACGGCAAGAAGTACCTGATGATCACTGCCGATGACGGCTATCAGGACAATCTGACCCGCATGCTGCCGCTGCTGGAAAAATATGGTTACAAAGCCGTAGTGTACGTGGTCACCGGAGAAGGCTATAACCGTTGGGATGTGGAGCATCCGACCAATCCGGATACCAAGGTTTCATTGATGAGTGGCGAGCAGGTCAAGGCGCTGGCCGCCAGCGGTCATGTGGAGATTGGTGGTCATACTCTGACCCATCCTCGTCTTAGTCAGCTTTCACCCGAGCAACAAGCCCGTGAAATTCAGGAGAATAAACGCCAACTGGAAGCCCTGCTTGACCATCCGCTGCTCTCGTTTGCCTATCCTTACGGAGATATGAACGAGAGTGCCAAGGAGCAGGCTATCGCCGCCGGGTATCGTTTTGCCGTCGCTACCAATAGCGGCCCCAAAGCAATGCACCAGGACCCTTTCCAGATCCGCCGGATCGCCATTTTCCCCCGCACGGATGTGTTCGGACTGTGGCGAAAAATTCGCGGGAATTATGTGTTCAGGAAATGAACCATGTTACATATGCTCAAGCTATATGCTCGTAACAAAGTGAGATGTCAGAAGGACAACCTAATTGAAATAAGGGGCTCTGTAAGAGTAAAGAAATGTCATATTATTATCAAAGGAACTGGTAATAAATTAGTGTTTCATGATGGGGCTATTTTAAACAATGTAATTATAGAAATTGATGGGCAAGGTTGTGAATTGTCCATCGGTGCTGACTGTGTAATCGGAGAAGGCTGTTATTTTTCTTGTCGTGAAAGAAATACTAAGTTAAGTATCGGTGATAACTGTATGTTTTCCAGGAATGTGAGACTCATGACATCAGATGGTCATGATATCCTGCACCATGGAATTCGTATTAATATGGCCAGAGATATATCTATAGGTAACCATGTTTGGTTAGCTGATGGCGTAACTGTATTAAAAGGCGTCAGTATTGGGGATGGTGCTGTAGTCGGAATCAACGCATTACTCACTACTAATGTTCCAGGTTACGTTGTTGCTGCAGGATTCCCAGCTAAAGTAATTAAAGAAAATATAATTTGGCGAGAAGACATTACTTTTTAGGTGGTTATGTATGAATATTTATATCATCAGTCTTAAACGCTCATATGAGCGTCGTCAGAAAATAATGGAACATATGACATCACATGGTGTTGAGTTCAATTTTTTTGATGCAGTAGATGGCCAGCTTGGGCATCCATTATTTTCAGATTATGACTATAAAAAGTGCTTGTGGTTTACCAGTGGGAAAATGCCAACAAAAGGAGAAATGGGGTGCTATGCAAGTCATTATATGTTGTGGGTTAAGTGTCTTGAAAAAAATGAGCCGTTCATTATTTTAGAAGATGACTGTATAATTTTAGAGACATTCAAAAAGCATTTTGGAGACATCAGTGAACTTGTTTTTAAATATGACTTTATTAGACTACAAGATGCTATAAGAGGACAGCTTCATCCTGTTGAAAATGGGGAGGGGTACTCAGTATCATTGATGGAAGATAACTTTGGTGGGGCCGTTGGATATGCAATATCACCTTTAGCCGCGGCGAAACTCATCAAGCATCGGTGGTCACTTCCTGTTGATTGCTTTATTGGATTATCATATTTGCATGGTATGCAGTCATTTGTTTTATCTCCCGCACTCGTTGCTCCAGACTATTATTCTCCAACAACAGTTCAACTCGGTTCCGACAAAGCTAAGTGGTATAGAAAACCGACTAGGGAAATATATTCACTTTATAAAAAAATAAGATTGAAGTTAGCTTATAAAAACAATACAAGAGAGCATTTATAATGAGTGATAAACCACTTAATTGGTATGTTAATATTTACTATGTTCTTCCATTAATAGTCGTTTCATGTCTGTCATTTAATACATGGGAAGGGAAACATTATATTTCCAGATTGGTGGTTGTAATGTTATTTATTACAGTGATTAAATCAAGGGATGTGGTAAAAAACAATATTTCAGACTTTGATGTGAGAAAAATCTTATCGTATTGGTTGGTAGTCGCGGCTTTATTTTTTTTATTTTCAATATTTAGAGGGGAATCCTTTGGCACCGCTCGTACTATATTGGTTTCGTTAATATATGTTCTTGTTGTCCCTTGGGGGAAAATAAACAAAAATCTGGTATTGTTATCAATTATTTTGGGCGGCATCACAGCTGGTGGTTTTTCAATATATGAACGTGAGTCTCTTGGTGTTATTGCGGTTGGTGGAGTGATTAATCAGATTCCATTTGCAACCTATGTAACGATAACCTGCTTGGTTACTGTCAATGTATATTTTGTATCTCAGTCAAAATTTGTAAAGCTAATGGCAGTTTTATCAACTGCGGGTTCCATATATGCAATTATCATGAGTGATGTTCGTGGAGTTTGGTTAGCTATTATAGGCGTTAGTGTTTTTTATTTATTTAATTACATAACGCGTTTTAAGGTTAAACATGCAGGAATACTATGTATTGCATTTTTAGTAAGTGGTCTTTTTATGTCTTCATCTATAAATGTCGACCGTAGGGTTCAACACACAAAAGTTGAATTTCAAGAAATTACTAATGGAAATTATGACACATCCATAGGTATCAGACTCCAATTATGGCGCTCCGCTATAGAAATGATAAAATTACATCCATTGACTGGACTGGGAACTGTACAATCTAAAAAAGAGATGGAGTTACAATATCAGAAAGGCTTTATAACAAGTACGGCCCTTACTTTTAAAGATTCCCACTTTCATAATCAGCTATTAGATAGCTATGTTCGTTATGGTATTATCGGTATTATATTGGTAATTATGATCTCTATGTCACCAATTATCCTTATTCATAGAGTACGAACTGATTTTAGGTCTTCCTTTATTGGTATAAGTATTTTGCTTATTCTTGCAGGGTTGACAGATGTACCATTTATGCATACAGGGTTAATATATATTATATTATTGTATCCGGCAGCAATTCTTTTATCTAGAAAACACAAAGAAAACTATGCATGTGAAATCTCTAAGGGAAAAGATGATGCGGTTGATCATTGATTTAGATGGTACATTAACACAAGCAAACACGTCAGATTATAAGAGGGTCTTGCCGAGAATGGATGTCATTGAGGCACTTAAATATTACAAAAAAAAAGGATTTGAAATAGTTATATTTACTGCTAGAAATATGAGAACCTTTGATGGTAATGTTGGGAAGATAAATATCCACACATTACCCATCATTACAGAGTGGCTTGATGCTCACCAGGTTCCATATGATGAGGTTATTGTCGGTAAGCCTTGGTGTGGTAAGTCAGGTTTTTATATCGATGATCGTGCTATTAGACCATCTGAATTTGCCACACTCTCGCTAGACGAGATCAATACATTGCTTGAAAAGGAAAAAATATGTTCCTGATCATGTCTGCGGCGTATGTGAATCAAGATCTAGAGGCTGAATTCGGGAAAATCCCACCCAGTTTTTTGCCACTGGGTAATCGTCGTTTATTCAAACATCAAGTGGCGCTGGCCCCGAGTGGCACGGATGTTTGTTTGTCTGTTCCAGAAAGTTACAGATTATCAGATAGTGATCTTGCATGGTTGACTGAACAGGGGGTTAAGGTCATTTACATTCCTGTCGGACTTAGCCTTGGCGCTTCTCTTGTTGCTGCGGTTAATTTGAGCGAGTACCGCCAGGGGAGTTCTCTACATGTTCTTTATGGCGACACGTTATTTGGCCGACTCCCTACAGGGGAGAATATAGTTAGCGTTTCAAAGACGGAGTATTATTATAATTGGGCAACTCTAGAACATGAGAATATTAATTGGATTGAAGATGAAAATCGCGATGTTGAAGGGCTGATAATAGACGGATATTTCAAGTTCCAGGATGCTAGGGAACTGATTCGGTGTATTACTCAATGTAATTGGAGTTTTCTCGAAGGGTTAAATAGGTATCATCATAAAGTTAGGTTAAATGTAGTTAAATCAGATGGGTGGTTGGATTTTGGGCATGTAAATACCTACTACAGGTCAAAGGCTGAATTTACCACACAACGTGCATTCAATGAGATTGTAATTACGCCATATTTTATTGAAAAATCTAGCGTCCATAATGTAAAAATTATGGCCGAGGCGGAGTGGTTTGAAAAGCTTCCTTTTTCTTTACGTGGATACATACCTCAGTTCTTGGGTTCATCAAAAAATGATGGTAGCGCTACGTATCGGCTAGAGTATTTGCACAATACAGCGTTAAATGAGGTTTATGTCTTCTCTGCGTTACCCAGCTTTTGCTGGAAACCAATAATTAATAATTGCCTAGATTTTCTATTGGATTGTCAACGAGTTAAAAATACTGAAAAACAGCCTGCTAATCAAGTGAGCGAGTTATTTGGGGCGAAAACATTGAGTCGTATCAATGATTATTGCCAGTCAAAAAATATATCACTGAATGAACATTGGAAATATAATGATTTTCAGCCTGTATCCATTCAGGATTTATTAGATACATGTAGTGTGTATTTGCCAAAAGATTGCGAGTTAGCATCTGTCCTGCATGGAGACTTCTGCTTCAGTAATATATTATATGATTTTCGTGCACAAAAAATAAAAGTAATCGATCCTCGAGGCATTACTGCTAGCGGTGAAATGACGATATATGGAGATGTTTCATATGACATTGCCAAGCTTAGTCATTCTATTCTTGGTTTGTATGATTGGATTATCGCTGGTTATTATGATGTAAACATATCTGCAGGGGAAATAGACTTTAAAATCAATGCCAGTAATAATGTAGAGGACATTCAATCTTATTACATGTCTCGCGTTTTTTCGGTGTTTGGTATCCGGCCTGAAACTCTTTTTGCGATGCAAATACATCTATTTTTGTCTATGTTACCACTTCATGCTGATTGTAAAAAACGGCAGAATGCACTATTCGCAAATGCTTTCCGTTTATTCCATATATTGAAGGGACCTAATTGATGATTGTTATTCCAATGGCAGGAATGAGTTCTCGCTTTTTTAAAGCCGGCTATGATAAGCCTAAATACATGTTGTCTGCACATGGTGCTACGCTATTTGAACACTCAGTTAATAGCTTTCATATGTATTTTGAAGATACGCCATTTTTGTTTATTGTTCGTGATGTTTACAATACTGAAAATTTTGTAAAAGAAATGGCTACTAAGATGGGGATAAAACAGTTCTTCATTTCTACGCTTGCAGAAGAAACAAGGGGGCAAGCTGAGACGGTAGCGATGGGACTGCTTGATTATATAAAAAATCATGTTCAATACCAAGGTTCTGTCACCATATTTAATATAGACTCCTTCCGTAATAATTTTACATTTCCAGATGTCACTGCGTATTGTGATGGGTATTTAGAGGTATTTCAAGGTGATGGCGATAATTGGTCGTTTGCAAAGCCATTAAAAGCTGATAGTACGGAAGTTATTCAGACTGCTGAAAAAATGAAAATTTCAGACCTTTGCAGTACCGGTTTGTATTACTTTGCAAATTATATGGATTATCTTGATGCATATAACAAGTACTCTGCCTTACCTGAGTCTAAATGGGATAAGGGTGAATTGTATATTGCACCATTATACAACTTGATGATCCATGATGGTAAGAAAATACATTACCATTTGATTGAGCGGAGTGATGTTATCTTCTGCGGTGTCCCAAAGGAATATCTTGATTTCCTCGACCAGGAGGTAACAAATGAAGATAAATGATCGCGATATAACATTTGTGGTGCAGGGGCCAGTTCAAACTACTAGTGGTCGACATCAAGCGGATGGCATCACACAACAATGTCTGAAGTCTATCAGAATACATTTTCCTGAATCGAAAATTATATTATCAACATGGAAAGGTCAGTGTATTGACGGCCTAGACTTAGATCAATTATTGCTATTGGATGATCCAGGTCAAAACGAAATAAGAAACGATGATAAAGTTGTCAAATTGAATAATAACAGACAGCTGCATGGTGTGCATATGGGATTAGCTATGGTGACAACTCCCTATGCAGTTAAAATTCGCAGTGATAATGTTATTACTGGGCGTGGATTTTTGGAGTTATACCAGAAATATGCACATATTGAGCGGGATAGAGAGTTCTGCTATTTAGACAACCGAGTCATCACCAGCAGTGCATTTTTTATTTCATCACATTATGGCAAGCCTGTATTTTTTCATAAAAGTGACCTCTTTGATTTTGGCCTGACAAAAGATCTGCTAAAAATATGGCCAGAGAAAAAATTGGATCAGCTACATTTTTGCTTAAAATCTGGATTTAAAGAGCGTTATCCGGCTACGGAGCAATATTTTTTGCTGCACTGGCTTTCCATCTTGATGGGTAAGAAGTTGAAGATCAACAATAAGGCTAATGATGATGCCGGCCTAGGGTGCGAATTCTGGCCAAGTTTTATTGCGAATAACATTATCGTTGCCACGCCAGAAAAGTTATCTCTGGATGTAACCGATAGATTCTATAAGCGGGGTAATCTTTCATTGGAGTTAGACTTGCGTGATTGGCTATATCTTGTCGGTTTGAAAGGAAGGCCATTTGATGCCAAGCGATTATACAGAAAATATAAAGAAGTGTCTGGGCTGATATTGAGAGGGATTCGAGGCTAGATACATAATATTACGAAATTCTTCATTCGGCAGTTTTTATTAATGGATTAAGCTGCAGTTTTTATTTAAAGTATTATGTTCTGGCTCGTTACTACACTAGATTTTCTAGAGGGTCGAACAATTGAATGGATGTGTGAGAATAATATGGTGAAAGTCAACTACGGTCTGGCGTTGTTGCTTGGCATTGGGATATCTACATTATTTTTTCTGTCACAAATAGTGGCAGGCGATCAGACCCAGATGCTCTACAAGGGTTATCTTGGTGCTTATGAGGGGGTCTGGCTTAGTTATGGCAATGCGGCGAGTGCGGTGGGTAATGTGCCGGGGAGTTTGTCGGCCTGGCTGATTGGCGGGCCGCTGCTGCTGTGGGATTCACCTTATGCGCCCATGCTGCTGCTGTTGGCGATGCGGTTGGTCGGTTTCCTGCTGTTTGATGCGGTGATCCGCCAGGTGTTTGATGACCGTGGATTGAATGGCAATGTATTGAATAGCAATGTTGTGCGGTTGCTGTTTCTGGTGCTCTGCTGGCTCAACCCCTGGTTCCAGTACGAAAGTCTGCTCTACAACCCCTCTTATCTGTTCCTCTTCTCCGCCATGCACTGCTGGTCGGCCTGGCATATGCGCGAGCGGGCCTCCTTCTGGCACATGATTGTTCACCTGTTGGCCATCGGCATGGCGATGCAGTTGCACTACTCCTGGCCGCTGCTGGCGGTGATGTCTACTTATCTGTTCTGGCGCCGCATTCTCAAAGTGAGCTGGAGCGGGGTGGTGGTGGCTGCCCTGTTGATCGGTGCCTCGTTGATCCCGTATATGTTGGAGGCGATAAGTAACACTGCGATCACGCAGCAAGCCGATCCCGAAGCGCGTCAGCGCTATATCGGCTGGGGGCTGGTGCATGTCTATCCGGTGTTGAAGTCGGTGCTCTATTGGCTGCGTTACGGCTCCTGGCTGTTTGCCAGCAAGCTGGTCAACGACACCCAGTTTATCTGGCTGGCGGGCCACGAATATCTGCAGTTGGCGGCGGTCTGGCTGTGGCGGGTGGTGATCTACGGGGTGGGCTCGGCGACCGTATTGCTGGCGGCCAAGGCCAACTGGCAGCTGTGGCGCGATCTCAAACCACGCTTGCTGCGCAGTGATCGTGCCGAAGTGGATGGCGAGAGCTGGCTCGGCCTCTATGCGCTGGCGGCAGTGCTGGCGGTGCTGGTGAGTGCGGCGCTCTCGCCCATCACTTTCAACTACTGGCACCTGATGCTGATTTTCCCCTACGCCCTGTTCCCGACCCTGCTGCTGCTGGTGCGCTGGAGTCGCCGTTACCCGCAGTGGGTCGGCAAGGGGCTGCTGGCGGCCACCCTGTTCTGCACCGCAGTTAACCTGATTGCGGCCTGCGACAGCACCAAGTTCTCCTATCAGGCGGACTACAAAACCCAGGTGCTGGAGTATCTGCAAGAGATGAAGCTGCAACCCGGGCAGTGAGTCATCCCCAGCCAGCCCCCCGATCTTGGGGGGCTGGCTGTCGGTCGCTATTCGAAACGATCCATATGGGCGAAGTTTTTGGCTTCGGCAACCCAACCCTCACGCCCTTGCTGGTCCCGAATTTTTACCCACCACTGGTTCTGCGGTGACGGGCCGTATCTGACCTCTTTGCGCGCATAGTCGTAATCGAGGATGTAGGTTTTGCCCTTGTACCAGAACAGGCCATCGCCTTCGCCTTCGCCCACCCAGCCGAGGAGATAAATTTTTTCTCCTGCCTTCATGTTAAACAGCGGCCCTTTCCCCTCCTTGCTGTAGCCCAGTTTGACCGGTCTGAGTATCTCGACGATCCCCGCTTTTTCGGTAATGACGACCCCGGTCACCCCTTCTACCTGTTGGCCACGGGGCAGCCGGAACAGCTCCCTGGCAGTAGAAGATGGCTCGGCTCTGACGATCACCTCTTGCTTGGTGGTCCATGCCTGATAGGTACAACCTTCAAACGGGCAGCGTCCCCAGTCGAAATAGGGCAGGCGGGGCTTTTCATCAGAACTTACGGTCGTAGCGAACAACGACAACAACAGCAAAAACAGTCTCATGAATCTACCTGTCCGGCGGGGCGATCACCCGTCGGTTTGATGAATGGGTCAGCACTATATCTCAAGACCCCAAAATCCATCAAAGCAGCGGCTTTATTGATTTTTAGCGCAATAAAACGGGTGGTTGATGGTAATAGAAATAGGGGCCACAAGGGGCTGCTGAACGGCGGGAGGGGATAGCCCGCCCCTTTGCCTTGTGCCATGCTGATGGCTATCGGGGTATCGGGTCAGCACTTATGGGCATCTCTCGTTCGGGTATGGGTTTGTTATTACTGCTATCGGCACTTCTACTTCCTTTTATGACTATCAGCCAAGCCGTGGCGGCCAATGCGCCACTGCGGGGATGTGTCTTCCAGCTGGCACCGCTGGTCACCATCGATCAGCAGGGCAAGGTCTCCGGGCCGGTGATCGACTACTTTCGCCGCCACATCGAACCCGTGATCGGGCGCACCATCGAGTGGCAGGGGCTCAATGTGGCGCGGCTGCTCAGTAACCTCGAGAGCGGCGAGTGCGATCTGACCCCGCTGCTGAGTTACAGTCCCGAGCGTGCCCGTCACTTCCGCTATATCGACCCCCACCTGTTGCTGCTGCGGCCGGTGCTGGTGGTACTGGGGCCATCGCGACTTCACTCGGTCGAGCGGCAGGAAGATCTCTACGGCACCACCATCGGCTGGTCGAGTCAGGCGATCGTGCCGCCGCTATTGCAGCATCCGCAGATCCATATCGACACCCTCTCCCAGCTCAGCTGGGAGCATGGCAACATGCAGAAGTTGCTGCGCGGGCGGATTGATGCCGCGCTCTTCTCCAACGATATTTCCGCCAACCATTTTCGCGCCAAGCTCCCTGCGGCAACTCGCCTGATCTACCTGCCGGTCACCCCGCTGCAGGTGCATATCGTGTTGACCAAGTCGCTGGGGGATGCCAACCCCGAGCTGGCGCAGCGCATGCGCCAGGTGGTGGAGCGGGTGCCGCTCGCCTCGCTGGTGGAGTCGACCCCGCGGCTGTGGGGGCGTTGAGCGGGTGCTGTGTGCAATAATCTACAAGCCCAAGGCCCGCTGCTGGTGTATCTATAACCCATGAATACTACCGATTCCCTCATCCGCTACTGGCAATCCCCGCACCTGCCGGGGGTGGAGCTGTCGCACTCCCACCACAGGGCGTTCAGCTACGGCCGCCATGTCCATCTCGACTACCATATCGGGCTGGTGCAGCGGGGTGGCCAGAAGTTTATCCACAAGGGAAACAGTCACCATCTGGTGCGCGGGGTGCTCTCTACCGTCAATCCGGATGAGGTGCACGACGGCCTCAGCCTGCTGCCAGAAGGGTATGAGGTGCGGGTCTTCGCCATCGATCCGCAGCAGCTGGCGCTTTGGCTGCCGGAGCAGCCGGAACCCTTCTTCGACAAGGGATTGCAGAGCCGCCCCGACCTCTATCAGGGCTTTGCCCAACTGCACGGCTATCTCGACAACCCCAAGGTCGATGGCCTGTTGATCGAGAGCCAGCTGCTGGCCCTGCTGGGGGAGCTGCTGCATCTGGCCCCCGAGGTACACCAGCTGGCCGATCCTCAGTTGCGATTCTTGCGCGACTACTTGATGGCTGCTCTCGACGAGCCCCACTCGCTGGAGGAGCTGGCGGGCTTGCTCGGGCTCGACCGTTTCGCCTTTTTGCGCCAGTTCAAGAAGCGCAGCGGCATGACCCCCTACGCCTGGTTGAAACGGCTGCGGCTGGAGCAGGGCAAGCGGCTGCTGGCGAGCGGCATGGCGGTGAGCGAGGTGGCGCTGGCGGTCGGCTTCTTCGATCAGAGTCACTTCCACCACGGCTTTCGGCAGGCTTTTGGCCTGACGCCCGCCGAATTTCGTGCCCAGATGCAATCTTTTACAAGCCGCAGCCCCCGCTGATCCGCCATGCTGGCTCTCCGTTGTTAAAGCGAGAGTTGTTATGTTGACCAGTCTGTTCGTTACCCTCGGCCTGATGCACCTGATTGCACTGGCCAGCCCAGGCCCCGATTTTGCCCTGATCCTGCGCACCAGCCTGCACCGGCCGACCGCCCTTGGCGCGGCGCTGGGCATCTCGCTGGCGATCATGGTGCACGCCACCCTGAGCCTGACCGGGATCAGCATGCTGATCGCCAGCCACCCGCTGCTGTTTATGGTGATCAAGTGCTGTGGCGCCCTCTATCTGGGCTGGCTGGGGTGGGGCGCCCTGATGGCGGCTCGCCAGCAGAGCAGCACCGTCATGGCCAGCGCCGCCAACGAGCTGCGCGGCTGGGGCAAGGGCGTGCGCACTGGCCTCGCCACCAATCTGCTCAACCCCAAGGCGCTGGTGTTCTTTATCGGTCTGCTGGCGGCCATGGTGACGCCAGAGGTGGATGGAGTGACCCGCAGCCTGCTGGTGGGCGAGCTCTTCATCATCTCCCTCTGCTGGTTCGGCCTGCTGGCGTGGAGCCTCTCTACCGATCGCGCCCAGCGCCTGTTGCTGCGGGTGCAGCGGCCGCTCAATCTGGTGACCGGCGTGCTGTTTGCGCTGGTCAGTCTCTCCATTCTGGTGAGCATGGGGGCCGAGCTGGTGGCCTGACGAGTCGGCGCAGGGGCCTATACTCCAACAAGGTTTACCTGTCAGGAGTGTTTGGCCATGCGTCTACTGCCTCTTTGCTGGTTGCTGGGGGTGACCCCGGCGTTGGCGGCCCCGGTTCAGCTCAAATTGCTTGAATGGGGCTATCTGCCCGCAGGCTACGAACAGCAGTTTGCCGACTACGCCAAGGCCCATGGGGTGGCGGCAACGGTCAGCCGGATCGAGCCGTTGCTGACCGATTTCGACAGCGTCTACCGCGCCCTGCGCACCCGCAGCGCCGATGTGGTGCTGCCGACCAGCTACTTCTACAAGGCCCATCACCAGCCGTTGTTCAAGCTGCTGCTCCCCATCGATTTCAGCCGCCTGCAGCACTACGCCGAGGTGAAGCCCGCCCTCAAGAACACCGAGTATGACAAGCAGGGGGAGCGCAACTACTCGGTGCCCTTCTCCTACGCCATGTTCAGCCTCGCCTACGACAGCAAGCAGGTGGCGCAGGCGCCCACCAGTTGGCAGGTGCTCGCCAACAGTGCGCCGCCGGGCCAGTTTGCCGAGTTCTGCGACCAGTTCGAGCCGCTGCTGTTCTCGGTGCTGCTCTCCCTTGGCAAGTCGCCCGCCCTGTTTGCCAGCGGCGAGATGCTGGCCGACAAAAAGTTGCAGCAGGAGGTGGAGCTGCAGCTGTCGAAACGGCTGCAAGCCAGTCGCGGCTTCTGGTTCAATCAGGCCAATCGCTGTGAGGATCTGAGTCAGCAGAAGTTTGCCACCACCTGGGGGTTGGAGCTGGTGGCGTGCAACCAGCAGAACGACCAGCAGTGGCGGATCGCCATGGTGCAGGAGGGGGCCATCTATGCCCTTGATGCGCTCTCCATCGCCCGCCATGTTGGCGATGATCCCGCACGGCTCAAGGCCGCTTACCTGCTGGTGGATTTTCTGCTGAGCGCCCCGTTGCAGCGCCAGATGCTGGTGGGCACGCCCACCATCTCGGCCAGCAATATTGCCTCCCGGCCGCCCCTCAGCCCGCAGGAGCAAGCGGTGCTGCCGGATCGCCCGCTGCCGGAGTTTGACGAGCGGCTGCTGGTGCCCGCGCTGCCCGCCCATATCAAGAATCGCTACAAGCGGATGGTGCAGCAGGCGATCGTCGCCAGCGGCAAAGGGGAGTTGGTCAAGCAGTGCCCCTGGGATCTGGATAACTGATTTGTGGCCTGCCGCTTGTCCGGCGGCAGGCCCGTTTGCGCAGGATGGCTGGTGATCGGTCATCGCCCGTTCTGAAGTATTTCCCCGTGCAACTCACGCCGCCTACGGGCCCGCATCGTTTGAAAAAACAGAAAGCCCACCGCAGCCCCATGTAGCCGGATTAAACAACCGACCCCCGCCAGATCACCGCCCACACTCTCACCGATTCTGTACAAAAGTGCCGCAATTGTGACAACTTGGATGTGAGCTGAACAATCTTGATCTGTCCCTTGTGGGAAGGTAGTGAATCGGTTATTTCTCTGTGTTATTGGCGGCATCCAGCACGGGTTCTCCAGCCATGTGGTGCGAAATCCATAGCAAAAACAAACCGTAAAATGCAGGAGCAAATATGCAAAAGGTCGTGATGGTTGTCGTGGCTGCGGCCCTTCTGGGTGGCTGCGCCGTCAAGAATCAGGTCTCCTACAGTTTGCAGTCGCTGCAGACTGTCCCCCTCAGCGCCTTCCAACCGAGCGAGAGCAACCCCAACCAGCGCGTCTACAAGGAGCCGGGCGTTAATCTGCGCCAATACAATGAGGTGCTGCTCGATCCGCTGCAGTTTATCCGGCAGGAGAATGGCCAGTGGTATCTGCTGACCGCCAACGAACAGAACCAGATTGGCCGCTACTACCACGACAAGTTCCAGAGCGAGCTGATCAAGCAGGGCGTCAAGATTGGCACTGCCCCTGGCCCGAAAGTCATGCGGATCCAGGCCGCCGTCACCAACTTCGACCTGACCCGTCCCGACCCCAAACTGCGGGATCTGCTGCCGGCCAAGATCGCCATCAACGTCACCCGCGAAGTGATCGGTAAGGAGCCCTATTTGCTCAAGGTGGGCAGCATGGCCCAACTGCTCGACTCCCAGAGCGGCAAGCTGCTGGTGCGGGTGATGGATGCCCGCGAAAGCCCGGACACCACCCACAAGGATTCGCCCATCACCGCCGAGGAGATGGAGAAGATGATCGATCAGTGGGCTGCCAATCGTGCCAAACAGCTGGCGGACAATATTGGTAAATAAGAGTGGAAAATAAGGGCGGCAAACAGGTGCCGACAAGATCGAGAGAGGGAGCCAGCGGCTCCCTCTTTTTTGTCTGCATTTTTTGTCCGCGCCGCTGCCGCTGGCATGGCCGCGCAGCCCTTGCAGAATGGGGAATCGACCCGTAGCCGAGTCCGCCGTCTCGCCGTCAGCGGTGAAACCGGCCGCCTATTTCTGCTTTTCTCCCCCGTATTCTGGCAGTTAGGATGACCCCTCCCGTGACCGTATCCTCATAGCATAAGGAACCACTATGACCCGTCACCCCAGCATCAAACACTGGAGCGAGCTGCAAGAGCAGACGCCGCGCTACTACTCCGGCAGTCAGGAGCCCCTTTCCCGCGGCTGCGCCCTCGGCAAACACTTTGGCTTTAGCCGGATCGGCATTCACCACGAGATCGTCGAGCCCGGCCACCGCACCAGCTGGCCCCACGCCGAAAAGACCGAGGACGAGTTCGTCCACGTGCTGGAAGGGACGCCGGATGTCTGGCTCGATGGGGTGCTCTATCGGCTGCAACCGGGCGACTCGGTGGGCTTCAAGGCCGGTGACGGGCTGTCCCACGCCTTTATCAACAACACCAACGAGCCGGTGCGGCTGCTCTGCATCGGCGATACCGATCGGGAGGACAACCGCATCCACTATGCCGTGCACCCCGAGCGCAATATCACCCTCGGCAAGCTGCACTGGGATGACGTCCCCGAGCGTGAGTTGGGTGATCACGACGGCCTGCCCGACCAGCTGCGCGAGAGCAACGGTCCCTTCTAGGGCGCAGCCCTTCTGCGCACCAGCCCTGCACCACCCGACATAAAAAAGCCTGCCGCGTGGCAGGCTTTTGCTATCTGGCGGCCGTATGTGGGCGGCGCTTATTGCAGGTTGAGCCCGCCCAGAAAGTCGCGCTTGCCGAGATCGACCCCGGCCTGGCGCAGCAGGGCATAGGTCATGGTGAGGTGGAAGTAGAAGTTAGGAATGCCGTACTCATGAACGCAGGTATGGCCATCCATCCCCTTGCCACCCGCCCAGTGCGGCACGTAGCGGGCGCTGGCGTACTGGCTGTAGTCCGAATCCAGCTTGCTCTGCAGATAACTGATGGTCTTGCCGATATGGGCGCGCAGATCCGCCATGGTCTTGGGGTCGTCCCCCAGCACAGGCGGCTCGCTGTGGCTGGCGGTGGCGACCACGGAGCGGGCCGAATCGCAGCAGATCAGCACCTGCTTGGACAGCGGCAGCATATCGACGATCAACCGCTCGCCGAAGAAGTTCTCCACGTTGAACTGCTTCGCCGCAGCGTGGGCTTCGGCCTTGGCCAGACAGTGGTCGAGGTTGGTCAGCATCTTGATAAACTGGGCGGTAATGTCGCGATTCATGAGCACTCTCCATCTTGTTGAAACAGCGGCCTGCTTGCGTGGCCGCGGTGAATGAGACTGGCTAATCGGCCACCAATATACTCCATCCCCTGTCAGGTTCGAGCCCGTGGTGGCAAAAAGGGCAGGGGAGGTGTGCGCCACACGACAGACTGTGGCGATCAGCGAGCGGCGCGCTGCCAGAGCAGTGTCAGGCCAATGCCAATCACCAGGATCACACCGAAAACGAACGCCAGTCCATCAGGGGAATCCTGTGTCTTGGCAACCAGTACGCAGGCAGCAAAGGTGCAGAAAATCCCCACATAGATGCGCCAGAACCGCGGAAAATCGGTAATGAATTCGATAAGGTCGACCAGATCATCGAGCAGTTGCAGCAGTGACATCATCCCCTCCGGCGACGCCGTTATGCTTTGTTCCCCTCCAGCTTGGCATGACAGAGCGGCAGACGGAATCAGCGATGGCGATACCCAACCGGGCTAACCGGGGGCTGGCCGCGTGAGCGCTCGCTTTTTGAACCTACGAGTCCCTCATTGCCCCTTTTTTGATCTGTGACATAAATCACCTTTTTTCAGGGGCGTAGGCTGAATGTCGTTGTCCTGGACACTCGTCTGCGTATCCGTCAGGACACCAGCAAAGGAGAATGACATGAAGATCTATGACCGTAACCGCAATGCGCTGAACCTGGGTCAGCGCGTGATGATTGCCGCCACTGGCGCAGTCGATTTTCTCAAAGAGGCCCACACCGACCACATGACCCCCTATCAGGCGGAGCATGAGAAGTGCGTGCTGCTGGCAAACACTCAAGAGCGCTACGCGCCCATCGAGTTGATTAGACTAGGCTGATCCCTTTCTCTGTCACCCTACTCTTTACAATTCACCCGGCCGCCGCGCCCCATCTGGCGGCCGGGTTTCTGATCTCCCCCCTTCATCCCACCAAATGCTGAAAAATTGAGCCGAGTCACACCCCGATCGATTTGAGCGATTGTCAGCCAGCACAGCCCCATGCGAACCTTTCTTTCCCGTTAACTCACTAAAAACAAAAACTATGTTCAGGCAAATAATGATGAGCGCTGCCCTGCTGTCGGCGGCGCTGCTTTCCGGTTGTGCTTCTGTACCTATGGCCGATGCTACCGCAGACGCGCAGGCCAAGCAGTTTGTGGCGCCCAAGGATGCGGCCAACCTCTATATCTATCGCAACGAGACCTTTGGCACGGCCGTTAAAATGCCGGTGCTGGTGGATGGCTCTGCCGTAGGCGATACCGTGGCCCACAGCTATATCCTCAAGCAGGTGACGCCGGGTAGCCACACCATCACCTCCAAGTCGGAGAACGATGCCACTCTGACCCTCAGCACCGAGGCGGGTAAAAACTACTACGTCTGGCAGGAGGTCAAGATGGGCCTGCTGATGGCCCGCTCCAAGCTGAGTCAGGTCAGTGAAGAGGAGGGTAAGCAAGGGGTGATGGAGAGCAAGTTGGTCAAGTGACCAGATATCTGCACCTAAAAATGCAGCGTAGCCTCGCTGGCTACGCTGTTGTCAAAGTGGTGGTTACCTATGGTCGCTGCAAAGGAGTTCAATTGCTTGGCAGAGATCGGTTCGAAATTTGTTAAACGTCGGCATATCCAGCCGATCCAGCTCAATCGCCTCTACTATCGGCCAGAGATCGCCACGATGATAATCTGGGTTCTCGAGCAACCGGCCAAGGACTCGTTTAGGTGCTCGTTCTGGTGAGCGATCATTGCCTGATAGCTGGGACTCAAGCAGTTCACAATACTGATAGGCATCAGGTTTACACGAGCAGATCAGCCAAGCCTCTGAGGTCGGCTGAGGCACCATAGCCACGCCTCGCCCAGAAAAACCTGCGGCGCGAAAGCCTTCATTGACTGCTTGTACTAGATCTTGGGGATGATGTTGTTCGCTCTGCGTGCCATCGGTATCGTGAAAATAGATAGCCAGTTCTGCTTGGGTTGGCGTTCCTATCTGCTGGGCTAATTCACCAAGAACAGCCGCTCGCTTGCTGTGAATTAGGTAGCCCGTTTTGGTATTTTTACTGGGAAGTTTAATTCGACTCATTTTTGTTTTTTGCGCCATGTGCGCTTTGGCGACCAATACCGAGGGTATCGTGTGCTCTTGGTTGTCATTAAACTGATCGCCATTCCAATCTGGCAGATGACGCAACAGCAAGCGGTGAGCCAAGCGCAATATGGGTCCGACCTCAAGGTCATCTCCCTGCGCATAGGGTTGAGCATTGCGACTACGACCCAGATCGGTTGAACCTTCGCCAAACACCAATAAAGTTTGCAGCATGGTCAATCCCCCTTGTTAGAGAGTGCTGCCATTTGCTCTGCTGCTTCGGCCACTTTGGGGAGTGAGACGTCCAGCATGGATTCGCCTGGTGCAAGGCACTCGAGTCGTCCTGCTACCATGGGAACATCGAAAAAACGTACAGCTCGGCTGAGTCCGTCTGGGCGCTTGTAGATCAGCACGACACTTTTTTTGGCAATCTCATCTTCTAAATAGTTGAGCACCATTGGGCTGTGGGTTGTCACTAGCAATTGCTTGGGTGAACTGACTAATGCATCGACCAAGGCTTCGGTGATCTCAGGGTTAACACCGTTCTCGATTTCATCGAATAGTACAAATTCATAGGGGCTAAATTGTTGGGCTAGAATGGCCAATAGCCGCAGCATTCCATCGTTGATATGCCGAGCCTCGGTGACCATGTCTGTCTCAAATAGACTCGCCTGTCTATCTATGTCCGTAGCTTGGTAACGTTCATGTAACTCTAGTTTGATAGCACCACCGCGCAGTACGCTGGTGTGGAGCTTAGTTACTTGGGGGTAATAGCACTGCAAATTTTGTAGCAATTGTTCACGTTCTGGCATAGCCAACTGGTGAATAAAAGCACCTAATTGCTGGCCGCCATTACCTATGTCATTGGCATAGTTAGTCAGCTTTGTCTTTCTTCTCAGTTGTTCTGGGGAAAGCAAATCCAAAGAGCGAATAGAAATAATACTTTCACGCAGATCTCTCAACAATGGTGAAAGTTGGTTAATTCTTAGCTGGGAAAGGAGTGACCCTTCGTAGATAAATGGGATTTCGTTCCATTGCTCTGGGCTAGATGTCTGGGAGCGATGCCAGTATTTCCCACTTTTTAGCTCAAAAAAAGTACCGTCTAGACGAAAGCTGCCGTCGTATGACCAAGAGCCATCGTTTAGCAGATTAGTGACTTTGGTTGTCTCACGGGTACAAGCGAGGCGAGTGCGATTGAAGGTGGCCTCCCATCGCAATTTCCTACCTTCAATTTCCAGCTCGATAGCAAGATCGATATTGGATTTGTTGCCAAATCGGCTAGTCAGGTCTGCTGCAGACCAGCCACGGGCATCCAGCCACGATCTCACTTCACCACTCATCACATGAGAGGCGAAGTCGAGCGCCTGCAGCAATGTGGTTTTACCTGCCCCGTTGAGACCAATCACGCAGTTAAAGCGAGAGAGGGGCAGGCTAAACCCTACCAAGGATTTGAAGTTATCGATTTCAAAACGGGTCAGCATTTGCTGTTCCTTTTGTGCTGGTTCTGACGTTTTTTACCCACTTGGTTTGAGCTAATGTGAGTGGGACTATTTATTTGTGATTTTAGGCGCTTCGCATTATCGCTGGAAGGAGAGGATTAGTCGTCTCTAGGTGCGTTCCCGAGCGGTTCATTTATCTGAAATATCATTCTGACGTCGATCGCGCAACTTAGCATTCGAGCAACCACTTCGAACATACCGTTGAATTGTGCCCTATTGCACATCTGTAGATGTAGACTTGAACCAACCCAGCCTAAGCCGGGTTGGTTTCATCAAGAGCGGGAAAATCAGAGCGCTTCCAATCTGGCATAGGCCGTCACCAGCCACTTGGCGCCGACCTCGTCGAACTGGATCTGCACCCGGCTCTGCTGGCCGACCCCTTCGAAGTTGAGCACTATCCCTTCCCCGAATTTCGGATGGAGCACCCGCTGGCCGAGCTTGATGCCGCTGGCGTCGAAGCTCTGCTGCACCTCGTTCTGGCTAAAGCGGCCGTACTGGGTGGGTCGGCTCACCTGAGTGCGCAGCCGGATCTCTTCCAGACACTCGGCGGGGATCTCGCGGATAAAGCGGCTCACGCTGTGCTGCATTTCACGGCCATAGATGCGGCGGCTCTCGGCATAACAGATGTAGAGCTTCTCCATGGCGCGGGTCATGCCGACGTAACAGAGGCGCCTTTCCTCTTCCAAACGGCCCGACTCCTCGGTGGATTGCGGGCTGGGGAACATTCCTTCTTCCACGCCGACCAGCAACACTAGCGGGAACTCCAGCCCCTTGGCGCTGTGCAGGGTCATCAGCTGCACCGCGTCGGCATATTCGTCCGCCTGACTCTCGCCGGATTCCAGCGCCGCATGGGCGAGGAAGGCGGAGAGATCGCTCATATCCTCCAGCTCGTCCGGGCGCTTGTATTGACGGCAAGCGGTGACCAGTTCGTCAAGGTTCTCTACCCGCGCCTGGGATTTCTCGCCTTTTTCCGCCAGATACATCGCCTTGAGGCCGGAGTGCTGGATGGCGATATCGGCCTGCTGGTGCAGCGGTAGCATGCCGACCAGCTCTTCCAGTGAGTCGATCAGATCGACAAAGCCGCGTACCGCGTTACCGGCGCGACCGGTCAGCACCTTGTCGTTGAGCAGCCCCTTGGCCGATTGCCAGAGGTTGAGCCCCTGATCCCGGGCGTTGCCGCGCAGGATCTCAAGGGTGCGATCGCCGATGCCGCGGGTCGGAGTGTTGACCACCCGCTCGAAGCTGGCGTCGTCGCCACGGTTGTTGATCAGCCGCAGGTAGGCCATGGCGTCTTTGATCTCTTGCCGTTCGAAGAAGCGCAGGCCGCCGTAGATGCGATACGGCATGGCGTCCTGCATCAGCGCCTCTTCCAGCACCCGTGACTGGGCGTTGGAGCGATAGAGGATGGCGCAGTCAGCCAGCAAGCCGCCCTTTTCCTTCCAATCCTTGAGGCGGCCGACCGCGAAGCGGGCTTCGTCCACCTCGTTGAAGGCGGCGTAGAGGGAAATCGGGTCGCCCTCGGCCCCTTCGGTCCACAGCTCCTTGCCGAGCCGATCCGAGTTGTTGGCGATCACGCTGTTGGCGGCTTTGAGGATATTGGCGGTGGAGCGGTAGTTCTGCTCGAGACGGATGGTCTCGGCCCCCTGATAGTCGGTCAGGAAGCGCTGGATATTCTCGATCTTGGCGCCGCGCCAGCCGTAGATGGACTGGTCATCGTCGCCGACGATCATCACCTTGCCGCTGCTGCCCGCCAGCATTCGCAGCCAGGCGTACTGGATGCCGTTGGTATCCTGAAACTCGTCCACCAGGATGTTCTGGAAGCGGTCGCGGTAGTGCTCGAGGATGTGCGGCCGGTTGAGCCACAGCTCGTGGGCGCGCAGCAGCAGCTCGGCAAAATCCACCAGACCGGAGCGATCGCAGGTCTCCTGATAGGTCTGGTAAATCTTTTGATAGGTGCGGGTGACGGGGTCGCCGTAAAGATCGATGTCGCCGGGGCGCAAGCCCTCGTCCTTCTTGCCGTTGATGTAGCTCATCACGGCGCGCGGGGCCCAGTGCTTCTCATCGAGGTTGAGCGCCTTGATGACGCGGCGGATCAGCCGGTACTGGTCATCGGAGTCGAGGATCTGAAAATCCTGCGGCAAGCCCGCATCCAGATGGTGGGCCCGCAGCAGGCGGTGGGCGATGCCGTGGAAGGTGCCGATCCACATGCCGCGCACGCCGTCGCCGATCACTTTCTCGACCCGGCCGCGCATCTCTGCCGCTGCCTTGTTGGTAAAGGTGACCGCGATGATGGAGAAGGGTGAACAGCGTTCCACCTGCATCAGCCAGGCAATGCGGTGCACCAGCACCCGGGTCTTGCCCGAACCGGCACCGGCCAGCACCAGCAGATTGCTACGAGGGGCCGCAACGGCATCTCTTTGTTTGTCGTTGAGCCCGTCGAGCAGGGTTGAAACGTCCATCACCACTCCTGTTTATTTATACAGGCGGGGATTATACGGCCATCCCCCTGTCAGACCAAATCCAAACTCGGGGCCGGGGCGCGATGGGGG
>NZ_NKWE01000101.1:0-1359 GCF_006243315.1 Aeromonas sobria | reverse complement strand
GGGCCAGCGTGACCTGCTCCAGCTGATGCATGGGGCGGCCGTTGGGTTTGAAGCAGCTGTTGGCGGGGCGGCCACAGATCTGGCGGGCAATCTTGGGTCTTGGCATGGTGGCTCCTAATTGGCATATGCTACATATACGCCTGTATCTGGCATATGCCAATATTTTTGTCGGGTGCAGGGGGCTGCGCCAGTGCTGTTTACGGCAGAGAGGGGTAAAGGGGGAAAGAGAAAGGCAGAGAAGAACCGGGAAGAGCAGAGAAGGAGGCAGAAACGACACAGGCCCGAACATGGTTCGGGCCTGTGGTTTTTACAGCGGATGGCGGGTGCCTTCCCGGCGAGCTTACGCCTGTTCGGCCTCGGCCACAGGGGCTGCGCTCTCGTTGCCGTTGGCGAAGCGATCCGCCCACAGGGCAATCACGCCGTCACCGGTGACGTTGCAGGCGGTGCCGAAGCTGTCTTGCGCCAGATAGAGGGCGATCATCAGGGCGATGGACGCTTCACCGAAGCCCAGCATGGAGGTGAGCAGGCCCAGCGCCGACATCACGCCACCACCCGGGGCGCCCGGGGCGGCAATCATGATCACCCCCAGCATCATGATGAAGGGGAGCATGGTCTCGATGCCCGGAATGGCCAGATGCTCGGAGAGGAACATCACCGCGGTGGCGCAGGTCACCAGGGTGATGGTGGAGCCACAGAGGTGAATGGTGGCGCACAGCGGTACGGTAAAGTTGGCGATACCGTCGCTCACCCCGTTGTTCTTGCTCGATTGCAGGGCGACCGGAATAGTGGCGGCGCTCGACATGGTCCCCAGCGCGGTGAAGTAGGCGGGCAGCATGTTCTTGATGAGTTGGGCCGGTGAGCGGCCAAGGGCCAGACCGGTGCCGATAAACAGCAACGAGAGCCAGATCCAGTGCATCAGGATCGCCATCACCAGCACCACGCCGAAGGTTTTCAGGGTGGCGAATACGGTGCCTTCTACCGTCATCTCGACAAAGACCCCGGCGATATAGAACGGCAGCAGCGGGATGATCACCTTGGCCAGCAGGCGGTCGATGATGTCACGGCCCTGATCGGCGACCCGGCGCAGATCGGTGGCCTGGGTGGCGCTGATGCCGATGCCGAACACGAAGGCAGCGGCCAGGGCCGACATCACGCCAAACAGCGGCGGGATCTCCAGATTGACGTAGGAGGCGAGCTTGATAGCCGTGGCCGTGGTGGGCTCGGCCGCGGTGGTGAGCTGCGGGATCAGGTGGCTCGCCACGGTAAAGGCGAACAGCCCCGCCAGAATGGTGGAGCAGTAGGAGAGGGCCACGGTTTTGCCCAGCAGCTTGCCGGAGTTTTTCGGCAGGCTGGCGATGC
>NZ_NKWE01000100.1:0-2614 GCF_006243315.1 Aeromonas sobria | reverse complement strand
TTTCTGATGATGAAGGCGCGATCAACTTGTTCGCGCCTTCCCTAACATAACGAAGTAGAAATATATATTACTTCTGAAGGAGATGAAAATTAATGATTTGCATCTCCTTTAAGGTATAGTATCAAATAAAGTTTTTGTCAGAAAATAAATGCTAATTCAGCAGAGAAATTTCTACCTGGAGAAGTGAGCCTACTCAACCCCTTTCCTTGCTCATCAATCATGTTGGTTGTGCCAAACTCTGGAATGCTTCGCATAGCATCCCATGTTGTATATTCTTGATTGAAGACATTGAAAATCCCTGCTCTGAAGAACGCAAAGTCAGTAATTTGATATTTACCAATCAAATCAAAAACAAAATAGGAGTCATTAACATACTTCCACTCTTTACCATTCCTAATGGCATCGCTTAACTTTTTACCTTTTGAATACGTTAACATACCATCTATTTCAAATTCCCCATTAGATGATGAGTACTTCAGATCGGTTATATTTTTAAGTGGTTGAACTGCCATTAAAGAGTCGCCATTAGATGCTCGACCATGTTGATAAGATATTTTGTTCTCTATGGACAATCCAGGTAGAAAAATGTTTGCATCAAGTTTTATTGATGCATCGACACCGTTTATTTGTGCTGAATCTATGTTTGTGTACTGTAAGTGATTCTGGGGTAAAAACTCAGGCCCCCATTGCGGATGCCAAGGATTGGTCGTTAATCTTTCACTTTGCTTAAGATCAATAAAATCACTATATTTTGTATGATATCCATTAATAGCCGCATTAATAATGCCTTTTTCAACCTTTAATGATATTTCATTAGTTATTGCACTTTCCTCTTTAAGTTCATTATTAGGTTCAAGGCGGTTTGCGGCCCCATCTGTCCCAAAGTCAAAATATAACTCTTGTGCTGTTGGTGTTCTAAATCCTTTGCCCAATTTATATGATACTGTAGTGCTTTCAATGGGCTTATAGTCTAACCCAAAACCCATTGATAAAACAGAATAATTATGCGCTATATAATGATGCTCTTTATTACCTGTTGTGCTTGGTTTACTTTGCCCAGGTTTATGTGCAACCCAATCTTTTCTAATACCTAAATGTAGATTTGTTGCTGAATTAAGCTTAATCTGATCAAATAATGATATATTATACTCTTCACTTTTTACTGGTGTGATAATTGAATAGTTTTCGTCAAGTTTGTCATTTGAAAAGAAAGTTGTATCAACGTTTTCATTTTTTAATTTCTTTATTTTTAGCCCGCTAGATAATGCGAACTCATGGTCGATATTAAATGTACTTGCTTTGTCAAAGTCCATTGACATCTTTAGTGTTTTATTATCTTGTTTAATTCGCCTGTTATATATCTGTTCAGTTTTATTTGTTTTGATTTTTTGCACAATACTAATGGCTGATTGATCTATAGACTGTTGTCCAGCAGATATTTTTAGCTTTTTAATAAAACCATTTTGCTCTCGCTCATAGTAAGCTCCAAGGGAGCCTGCTAATGAAAGATCATCTCCAAGTCTCGCGTCTGATCCAAATAGCTCCCACGACTTTTCATCTGTTTTTGTTTTTTCTTTTTTTTCATTCCAAGAAAACCCCAGTGTATCCTTTTCAGTAAGATAAGCATTCAGCTTTATAAGTGTTGCATTACTATTTGTTTTTCGTGGATCTGGAGTTCCCCTTGATCGACCGTAGACATCATTATCTGGTGAGTGATTTTTATTTTCATGCATTTTTCTGTATGTATTTAGTATCATGAAGTCGATATATGAATTGCCACTAGCGAAACCTATCGTTTCTTTTTTTTGATCATTTCTAGAATAGAAGGCACTTTTCGATATAAAACCAAAACCTTTTTTCTCATCTATTATGTCAGATGGAGATAATGTTTCATATGAAATACTACCACCCATAGAACCACTGCCATTTAAAATAGAATCAGATCCTCTATTGATCGTAACTTTTTTAAGCCAATCAACCTCGGTTTCATTAATTGTGCCATTAAAATACCCATATCCTTTATATATTTCATTGTTAAATGTTTCTGCTTGTTGTATGCCATCAACAAAAATACCAACACGATCACCATCAACTCCACGAATAGCTAGACCATTGGAGCCGAATCTACCACCATCAGTAACGCCGATATCCGGTTGTGTACGGAGCAAACTTTTTAAGTCATAAGCTAAATTTTTAGATATATCCTTTTGATCAATGGTAATTGCATTTATGTCATGATTCCGTTTACCTTTTATAATCATAACTTCATTAGGTTCACTTGCAAAGACGATAAATGGTGTACAACAAAATGTAATGATAAATCTATTTTTTATTAAAAACATATCATAACCCGTAGATGCGAATGATAACAATTACCATTATCCTTTTCAAGGTAAAGAATTGCAAGCATTTAAAATAGATATACTGCTTGTTGCTACTTCGCCGCCTTTATTGACTGAAATGATTTTAATCGATTGGCTGACTGACTTAGTCATCGAAATTGTAAATAACAAAAACACTAATAGTTGAATATCCCCCAGTTCCCTAGACACCTCACAGCCTTAAAATGAGGCAACTATTGGAGGTGTTATGACCCGTCAGCGTTATCCAGAAA
>NZ_NKWE01000010.1:0-25066 GCF_006243315.1 Aeromonas sobria | reverse complement strand
CTGATTTGGGAAACAACGCCCATCAAAACCTACAGTTCATTAAACAAGTACACCAGAACCAAAAACGACCAAGGGGTTAGCACCATGACGATGCCAACCCCTTGTTTTATATGGTGCTCCCGACTGGAGTCGAACCAGTGGCCTGTCCCTTAGGAGGGGACCGCTCTATCCTACTGAGCTACGGGAGCGTTGTGGCGGGCATTATACAAGAAGCAACTCCCTTTTAAACCCTTGATTCTTATTCCAATACTGCCAAATCCCCATTCTGGATGTTAAACGGTGAATATTTGTTCTGGCTGCTGATGATGGCGCCATCGTCGAATACCTGCACCACTTCGAACAGGCCGTCAGCCGGGTTGCGCATCATGCGTGACTTGCCGTAGGGGTCGATGAAGTCGGCGTTGTGCTGGATGCGGAACTGGTCGCCGAGCTTGACGCCGTTGCGCCGCCCCAGATTGATGTAGGGGCCGCGCTCGTTCTGGCCGACCACCCGGGCGGTGACCGGGGCGCAGGTGAGCTGGGCTACCAGATCCTGAGCCGCCTGTTGCAGCTGGTAGTTGACCTCCTGGCCGTAGCTTGACTGCCAGAACTGGCCGCTGCTGCTGCCCACTTGCTCCCGCTTGCCGAAGGTCCAGGTGGCGCGCCCTTCGTAGACCTTGCGGTTGACCAGGCTGCCGTTGATGCCGTCGAACAGGTAGAGCTGCATGCGAAAGTTGCGCACCGGATCCTCATACCAGCTGGTCAGCTGATTGCCCTGGGGCTCGATGGAGAGATCGTCGATGCTGCCGAGCACCAGATACTGGCTGTCGGTACGCAGGCTGAGCGCCTTGATCTCCTCAAGGGCGCTGCGGTCTCCCTGTTGCAGGTGGAGCGGGTCGATGCGCAGGTTTTCATCCAGCCACTGGCGCACCGCGACTCCTTGCGGGGCGTTGGCGAGGGTTTCGAACAGCCGGCGTGAGAGGTTCTCCGGCATGTCATCCATGGCGCCATAGCTTGCCTGATCCGGATAGCGTATCCGCAGCCTCACCAGTGTCAAATCCTTGGCGAAGTGCTGGGTCTGGCAGATCTGGCGCTCGGCCTGAATGTCGGCCATCAGCGTGATGTACATGCGGCCGTTGCGCACCTCTTCCCGTTTGAGCCGGTACTGGCGAATATCGCCGCCGGAGCGGATCTGGATCTGCTCGGAGCGCAGGCTGCCATTTTCCAGACGCTGAACGCTGGAGACAGCCGCACCGCTTGCCAGCAGGGCCTGACGCAGGGCGTCGCGGGTCGCCTGCTCGCGGGCATAGACTTCATCGCCCCCGATAATGGCGGCGCTGCCCTGTGCTTCGATAAGCTCGGCGCGGGCGCTCAGGCTGGCCAGCAGCAGGGTCAACAGCAGCGGTAATTTCATAGCAGATACCTTGAGTTGGCGGGCAGCCGCGCCACTTCCTGAGGAGATGACACCCACTGGCCGACATGGATCACAACACTTGCCGGGTGGCAGCGCACGGTTGCGCTGACGATGGTCATTAAAAAGCAAGAATCATGCCTCATTCCCGGCTCAAGCTTTGTCCGGCCGGTCCGATAACAAGTCAGGTGCAGATACAGGAAAGGTATCCATGAACAAACTCATCACGGCGTTGGCGCTTGCTCTGGCATTGACCGGGTGTGGCTCCGACCCTATCAATCGGGAGCAGGGTGACCCCCGTCAGGCGGCACAGGGGATGGAGCTCAACTGGCTGGTGGCGCGTATGACCGATCAGCTGATGGAGCGCAAATCGCTGACCACCCTGACCGAGCCTATCGCGGTAGCCTCTTTCGTCGATCTCGATACCCTGCAGGACACCAACTGGATGGGCCAGCAGATTGAGGAGAGCTTTATCTACGAGCTCAACCGCCGCGGCGAGGTGGTGGTGGACTTCAAGCTGACCGGCAGCATCAAGGTGACGCCGCAGGGGGATTTCGTACTGAGCCGCAACTACAAGGAGCTCTCTTCCCGTTTGCCAATCTCCCGCATTCTGGTCGGTACTTTCAGCCGCAACAGCAAGGGGATCCTGGTCAACGCCCGCGTTATCGACATGCGCACCAAGATGGTGGAGACCACGGCCCAGAGTCTGATCCCGCAAAAATATCTGTTCGGTGCCAACAACTCGTTTGGCCGGGCATCGATCAATCGCGGTTATCTGATGCGTGACAGTCAGGCGAGGCCGGGCGGTCATCTGGTTAACCTGACCCCGTAAGGAGCGAGTCATGAAGATCCTGTTTGGTTGCCTGTTGGCCCTCCTGCTGACGGGTTGCAGCTACAACCGGGTGGTGGATTACACCCAGGGTGGCAAGCCCGATGATTTTCCGGTGCTCAAGGCGGTGGGCTATGCGGTGATCGACATCCAGCCCGGCCCCTCCCAGCCGGAGAAGATGCTGCAAGCCATTCGCGCCTCCAAGATGGATGCCTATCGTGAGCTGGCCGAGCAGCTCAATGGCCAGCAAGTGCGTGGCCAGAGCAGCTACCGTGACCTGACCCAGACCTCCAACTCGCTGGACGTGTCGGTGGCCGGTATGGTGCGTGGTGCCCGGGTGGTCGCCTCCTATCCGCGCGGTAACACCTATGCCACCGAGATGGAGCTCGATACTCGCGCCCTCTACAACATCAACCAGTTGATGGCCGGTCAGTTCTGAGTTGATGAGCCTGATCTGAAAACAGGCATCAAAACAGGCATCAAAAAAAGGCGAGCATGTGGTGCTCGCCTTTTGTCATTCAGGGCGGTTTAGCTCCCCATCAGCACTGGCGGCACTGCGGTGGGTTTGACATCCTCACTCGGGTAGCAGCCAAGCACCTTGATATAGCGGGTGATCTTGGTCAGCTCCACCAGTGCGGCCTGCATCGCCGGGGTCTGCAGGTTGGCCGATACATCCAGATAGAACATCTCTTCCCACGGGTTGCCCTGCACCGGACGGGATTCCAGCTTGGTCATGTTGATCTCGTGGCTGCGCAGTACCAGCAGCGCCTCGACCAACGAACCCGGTTTCTGGGAGGTGGACATGATGAGGGTGGTCTTGGCCGGGATCTGCGGCGCCACGTCGATGGGCTTGCGCGCTACCACGATAAAGCGGCTGTAGTTCTCTTTCTGGTTGGCAAGATGCTCGGCCAGTACGTCCAGGCCATAGAGCTCGCCGCCGGCTGCGCTGCCGATGGCGGCAGCTTCGGGGCTGGCCAGCTCTTTGACCTTCATCATGGCGCTGGAGGAGGAGTCGCAGATCTCGTGACGGGCCCCTTCCAGCTTACTCAGATAGTGAGAGCACTGCTGGAACACCTGCGGGTGGGCATAGAAGGTCTTGATGCGACTCAGCTCAGTCGGCACAGCGGTGAGGATGCAGTGCTCGATGGGGTAGGTGAGTTCGCCGACGATGGAGAGGCTGGTGTGCTGCATCACGTCATAGACTTCGTTGATGGAGCCCGAGCTGGTGTTCTCGATGGGCAGCACGCCAAAGGCGGCGCGGCCAGACTCCACCGCATCCAGCACTTCGCGAAAATTCTGGCAGTTCACCTCGATCACCTGATCCTTGTAGCGGGCCAGATATTTGCGGGCGGCGAGGCTGGAGTAGGAACCGCGCGGCCCCAGATAGGCGACGCTGGTCATCGGCTCCTGCTGCTCCGGGTTGAGCAGGCTCTGCAGATAGGCCTGCTGGGAGAGCACAGAATCTTCGATGATGGTGTGGTAGATGCGGGTGATGTACTGGGCATCCAGCCCCAGCACGCGCCCTTTCTGGATCAGGGCGACCAGCAGATCCTGCTCCCGCTGGTGGTCACGGATGGGGCGGGGATTGGCCTGTTTGGCACGGGCCACCTCGATGCTGAGGGCCTTGCGTTTTGCCAGCAGGGCAAGCAGCTCCTGATCCAACCGGGTGATGTCTTGTCTGATCTCGTCGAGCGTTGCCATGATTGTTCCCTATCCAAGTAATCGATTGATATTAATGCAAAAAAAAGCCTCCGCTAAGGGAGGCTCGATTCGTCTTTGCTTGCTGCTCACATGACGACAGGCCTTCCCTCAAGTGGGCCGGATAAACGAGAAAGCAAAGAAGAATGTTGGCTGCATGGTCAGAATCCTGATTGTAACGCCCTAACCATTAAGGGATTTGTCGGTCTGATGCAAGTAAAACTTGCCCACGGGCGGGGATAGGGGCAGGGTATCCGGTTAAGAACGCGGCGTGTAAACGGGATATATCGATTCCGTTTGAATAACATTCAGAGGGTGAGGGAGGGGAAGCGGATGACCATTATTTTCGATCTGGGACGGGTGGTGGTGAGCTGGGATCCGGTGGGCATAGTGCGTTCGGTGCGTGGCCCGCAAGGTGCCGAGCAGCTGGCGGAACAGCTCTTTAACCACCCGGACTGGCTGGAGGTGGACAGAGGCACCATGTCGCTGCATACCATGGCCCGGGAGGCGCAAGCGCGTACCGGCCTCTCGGCGGCGGAGAATCTGGCCATTTTACAGGCGGTTCCCGCATCGCTCTTGCCAGATCCCGCTATGCTGACCCTGATAGCCGAGCTGCACGGGGCGGGGCACACCCTGTATGCCCTCTCCAACATGGGTCACGCCAGCATCGACTGGCTGGAGCAGCATCAGGATTTCTGGCGCTTCTTCAGCGGCAAGGTGGTATCGGCGCGGGTGCGGATGATGAAGCCTGAGCCGGATATCTATCGCTATCTGCTGGTATCGTTCGATTTGACACCGGCAGAGTGCATCTTCATCGATGACAGTCCCGCCAACATCGCGGCCGCCGCGGCCCTCGGCATCAGGGGGATCGTCTTCACCGACGCGGCGAGTTGCCGCCAGCAACTGGGTGAGCTGGGCTGTGTGCCCGCCACCGGCAAGGGGTGATGCCCCTGTGGGAGCACTATGGAGCATGGCCGGTTTCGCAACTGGTTGAGTCACTATCCCGAGGCGACCCTGATCATCGCCTGCAAGGATGGCAGCGGTTATCAGCTCTGCATCGAGGCGGAAGGGGAGTGTCTCTGCCTGACCGACAGCGATGATGGGCGTTTGACCTTTGCCTCGCTGGATCAAGCTCAGGGTTTTTTGCGGGCTCATCAGGTGTATCAGGCTCGCTTGCGAGTTTATGACGCTCAAAATGAAGATTTAGCGGCAGAATCACAGGAAATAACCATCAAGTTTTAAATTTAACCAGACTCTTTAAGGGTCTATTCAGCTTGTTTCCCCCACAATCGCGCACCTGTTCATCATTCGGAGCTGTTTAATGGGTGACAATGTCGTTGTACTGAATCAGGGATATGATCACGCTTTTCAAGCCAGGGAACAGCTATTGATTGAGCGACTGGCAAGTTTTGACGAGCTGGTTGTCTCTTTTTCGGGACGGTTGGAATCCTGCTACAGCATCGATCTGTGCCGCGCCGCTGGCGTCAAGATCCACGCCATTACCCTCGATAATCCGACTCGCAGTCGCAGCGAAGTGGCCCGTGCCAAGCGTTATTGCCAGCGCTATGGCATCGACCACTGGATCGTCAAGAGCGATGAGATCGTTTTCTGTGATCGCCTGCCACATATGGAAGGGTTGATCGATCCGGTTCGCCGCATTTATGAGCATGTGCAGACCCGTGTGGAGTGGTCTCACCTGCCGCTGCTGATCCCCGCTGCGGTGGAGGAGCGTGACGACTATCTGGCCCAGTTCGGTTCCCTGCCTGCCAATACCATCTGGTTCTTTGCTGACAACGGCTTGATGCGTCGCGATTATCGCTACGGCTTCCACAAACGCCAGCTCGGTCGCTGGGGCAAGGGGAGCAACGGTTGCCTCAGTAATCGCTTCGCCAATCCACGGCTGCTGGAGCAGCGCTATCTGCGGATGGTGGATCAGGCCGAGCAGATGCTGGCCGACATGGGGCTGGACGAGGCGCAGGTCTTTTTCCATACCCTGTGCGACTGCACCACCACCCTGGCCCGGGTGCGCCTGCCCGAGCATCAGCGTGCGCAGGCCTTTGATATGCAATCGGATATTCTGTCTGCCCTCAAGGGGACCGAGTTCGATCTGGTGACCCTGGATATGGCGCAGCAAGAGCGGCACGAGATCGCCATCTAGCCTGCAGGCGAGCGACGGGGGCGTCAGAACGTGAGTGCTGTCATAGGCAAGGGGCGACGGGACTGTTTATACTGTCGCCCTTTCACCCGTTACCGAGCTTCGCCCTATGAAACCCTTCTCCCGTCTGCTGATTGCCCTGTGCCTCTCACCCGTGCTGGCGCAGGCCGCCCCTCTATCTCAGGTGACGCTGCCCGATGGCCGGCAGGTTCAGCTCAACGATGACTTCACCTGGGAGTATCTGGTGGTCAAACCGGCAGACCCCGTGCAGGGCGTGGTTGCTGATGGGAAGGCGGGGGCCGTGGTGGCGGTAGCCGCCCCGGTACTGACCGATCAGGCCAAGGCCAATCCGGAACTGCTCGCCCAGATGGCGCGCGATGGTGTGCTGGTCAAGCTGGACAAGATCGAGGGATCTGACCCGCTGGCGCTGACCTTTATGGTGAGCAATACCGGCAACCGCAATGTGGTCGGGGTGCGCGGCATGGTGACCCTGTTCAGTGCTGATGGTGTGCAACTGAGCCGTCAGGAGGCCCGCTTCTGGGTCGCCGAGAACCGCCTGCCGGAGACCTATCTGCGCAAGGGGCAAGCCCGTCCGTCGCTGGCCATCGAGATCCCCCGTCCTGCCGGATTGACCGGTCAGCCGTTGGTGCGGGTCGAAATTGACGAGGTGGTATTCCGCTGATTTTTCGCTGTTCCGGCCCATGCAAACCGTTTGGGCCGGCAACTTGTTGCCGCTGACACCCCCTGCAATATCTGCTTACATCTGACATGGTTCTGCAACAGCTTGCAGCTCGGCAAGCCGGGAACCTGGCCGCACAATGACTCCATACCAGCTCGCTAGCAACGGGCCCAATCACATGGAGTTATCATCATGAAAAAAGCAACTGTCTCTCTTCTGGTTCTGGCCGGGTTTGCCTCTACTTCCGCCATGGCGCAGGATGCCTTCAGCTACGCCAAGGGTTCCGCTACCTGGGCGCACACCAAATCCGACTATCTGAACAACAACCTGCTGTTCCCCCGTGATGCCAGCAATCAGGGCACTCGCGATTTTGGCGGCGTGACGCTGGATCTCTCCAAATCGTTCGCCAACAACTTCTACGGCCGTCTGCTCTCCGAGGGCACCTCTGCCCAGCACGGCAATGACAGCATGGGGATCGGCAGCCTGGGTATCGGTGTCTTCACCCCGCTCAGCACCGGCCTGAACCTCTACGGTGAAACCGGTCTGATGGGTTACACCATGGAGCGCGAGCAGGCCTATGACGTCAAGGGCTGGGATCTGGTGAGCCGCAAGAGCAGCGGCAGCATGTACGGTGAAGTGGGTCTGCGCTACGACATCGGCGCCATCGAGCTCTCCACCGCCTACCGCTACGCCAACATGACCGACGATATGCACGACTTCAAGGTGGGCGGTGCCTACAAGCTCAACCAGAACTGGGCGCTGACTGCCGACTACACCTATCGCAACTGGGATCTGCAAAAAGGCTCCATCTCCAGCCTGGGTGTGAAGTACAGCTTCTGATTTTCCTTCCTGTACTCCGTAGTGTCTTGATTTTTACCCATGGCGTTTGCCATGGGTTTTTTCTTTTTCCGGTGATCCCTTTTTTCTCCTTGTGTCGTATCAGTCGCAAATAGTTATACAACTTCCATTTCTTTGTATAACTGCTATAACTGAATCAGTACTTATACAAGGAGCGTCATCATGTACAAGATTAAAGTCGGTATCAGTGCCTGCCTGCTGGGACAAGAGGTGCGTTTCGATGGGGGCCACAAGCGCTCCAGCTTCTGCGAACGGGATCTTGGCGCTCACTTTGACTATCACCCCGTCTGCCCCGAAATGGCCATCGGTCTGGGGGCGCCCCGCGCCGCCATCCGGCTGGTCAAGCGTCACGGCGAGATCCGCGCCGAGGCGAGCAATGGCAGCTTCGATGTCACCGAAAAGCTGATTGCCTTCAGCGAGCAGAAAGCCCGCCAGCTCGACTTTATCTCCGGCTATATCCTCTGCGCCAAATCCCCCAGCTGCGGCATGGAGCGGGTCAAGGTCTATGGCGCCAACAACGAGGGGAGCGCCAAGGAGGGGATCGGCCTGTTTGCCAAGGCGTTGATGGAAGCCAACCCCTTGCTGCCGGTCGAAGAGGATGGCCGCCTGTGCGACCCCATTCTGCGGGAGAACTTCGTGCTGCGGGTCTTTGCCTATCACGACTGGCAGCAGCTCTGCGCCCGCGGCATCACTGCCTCTGCGCTGATCCGCTTCCACTCCCGCTACAAGTATCTGGTGCTCTCCCACGCCACCACCCACTATCGCATCCTCGGCAAGCTGCTCGGCAATCTGGGCAAGTCCACCAATGTGCAGGAGGTGGCTGACAACTACATCAAGGGATTGATGACGGCGCTGACCCTGCGGGCCAACCGCCGCAGCCACACCAATGTGCTGATGCACCTGCAGGGCTACTTCAAGCGGGTGCTGACCCCGGCCCAGAAGCAGGAGCTTGCCGATACCATCGACAAGTACCGCACCGGCATCTTCCCCTTGCTGGTGCCGCTCACCCTGATCCGTCACTACCTGCGCGAGTACCCCAATCCCTATCTCGCCGAGCAGGTTTATCTCAATCCGCACCCCGATACGCTCAAGCTGCGCTACGGGCTCTGAGAATGCGGTTTTGTGCGGCCGAGTCGGTCTATCTCGACCTTCATCCCAACACGCTCAAGCTGCGCTACGGGCTCTGAGAATGCGGTTTTGTGCGGTCGAGCAGGTCTATCTCGACCTTCATCCCAACACGCTGAAACTGCGTTACGGGCTCTGAATCTGTTCTGTTACCCCGGCGCATAGCTTGCGCCGGGGAGCTTCACTCCTCTGTTTGATGGACGTTGTCATGTCTGATTTATCGCAAGAAGTTGCTCCTCTGGCTGATGAGGGGATCCACCCCATTCGCGAGGTCTCCCGCCTCACCGGCGTCAACGCCGTGACTCTGCGCGCCTGGCAGCGCCGCTACGGTCTGGTGCAACCGGCCCGTACCGAAAAGGGCCACCGCCTCTACAGCGAGCAGGATATTCGCCAGATCGGCGAGATCCTGAGCTGGCTGGATCGGGGGGTGAGCATCGGGCAGGTGAAGGGGCTCTTGAGCGAACCCCACGCCGAGCCGGTGAGTGATCACTGGCAGCAAACCCTGGAGCAGTTCAGTCAGGCGCTGCTCGCCTTTAACCAGCGCAAGGCGGAGGCCGAGCTCAACGATCTGCTGGCAAGCTACCCGTTCGATCTGGTACGCAGCCGGATTCTACAACCGCTGGTGGAGCGGCTGCTGGGGCTGTGGCGCGAGCGGCCCGATGGTGAGCTGCTGCAACAGGTGTGGCTGGGCTGGCTCCATACCCGCTTCGCCCGCCACCTGATTGAGCAGGAGAAGGGGGAGCCGGTCACCTTGGCAAGCTGGGGACAGGTCGGCCCCCTTGATTTGGTGTGGGCCGCTTATGAGCTGATCGGTCAGGGCTATGAGGTGCAACTGCTGGGGGCAGTCGAACCGCGCCATGCAAGTCTGCTGGAGGGGCGAGCCGTCACTCCCTGGCTGGTGTTGCTGGGGGCGGGGCTTGGCAAGCAGGAGCTGGCCGCCGGCTGGCCCGCAGGCACGCGCCTGTTTGGCGAATTGGGGCGCCTCTACGATGGCGAGTGGCTTAAAGCCCACGGCTGGCAGGCGAGCCTTGCCGAGCTGATGGCGGATGCACCTGCTACGGGCGGTGCCCGCGGGCGCGGGAGGAAAAAATCATGAAGCTGGTCTGGCTGCGCAATGATCTGCGCCTTGCCGACAACCCGGCACTGCGCGCTTGTTGTGGCAAGAGTGCCTGCGCCGATGATGAGCCGGTGGCCGCGCTCTTTATCGTCTCCCCCACCCAGTGGCGGCAGCACAAGATGGCACCCATCCGTCAGCGCTTTATGCTGGCGCAGGTGGATGTGCTGGGCCGTGAACTGGCGGCGCTCGGTATCCCGCTCCATCTGCTGCGAGTGGAGACCTTTGCCGAGGTGCCCGCGGCGCTGGCTGACTTAAGCCGCGAGTTGGGGGTGACCCAACTTTATGCCAATCAGGCCATCGAGATCGACGAGCAGCGCCGCGACCACGCCGTTACTGCCGCGCTGGCAGAGCAGGCGGTGAGTTGTCACTGGCTCAACGGCTGCTGCGTATTGCCGCCGGGGCGGGTGCTGACCGGTTCGGGGGAGATGTTCAAGGTCTTCACCCCCTTCAGCCGAGCCTGGCTCAAGGCCCTCGACGAGGAGGGTTTTGTCATTCACCGCGCCCCTGTCGCGCGCGGCGAGCCGTTGCCGTGGCAGCCGCTCGCCGAGCGGGAGTGGGTTGATGAAGCGCTCGGCGAGCTGACGGCAGATCCCCGCTGGCCGGTGGGGGAGGCGGAAGCCCGGCGCCGTTTGAACGATTTTCTGGAGCAGGCGGTGCTCGACTATGGCGAGACCCGGGATTTCCCTGCCATCGCCGGCACCTCGGTGCTCTCCCCCTATCTGGCGGCGGGCATCATCAGTCCCCGTCAGTGCGTGGCGGCGCTCCAGCAGCGGCTTGGCTATCGACCCCAGACCAAGGCCCAGCCAGGCTTTGTCTGGCTCAATGAGCTGATCTGGCGTGAGTTCTATCGCCACCTGCTGGTGCTGATCCCGACCCTCTCGATGAATCGTCCCTTCAAGCCGGAAACGGCAGCCTTGCCATGGAGCTGGGATCCGGATGCCTTTGCCGCCTGGTGCGAGGGGCGCACCGGCTACCCCATCGTCGATGCGGCGATGCGCTGCCTCAACGCCACCGGCTGGATGCACAACCGGCTGCGGATGATAGTGGCGAGCTTTCTCACCAAGGATCTCCATATTCACTGGCGGCTGGGGGAGGATTACTTCATGAGTCAACTGATTGACGGGGATCTGGCGGCCAACAACGGTGGCTGGCAGTGGGCGGCGGGTACCGGCGCCGATGCGGCGCCCTATTTTCGGGTCTTTAACCCCACCACTCAGGGGCAACGATTTGATCCACAAGGGGAGTTTATCCGTACTTGGGTAACTGAACTTGCCGATACTCCCCCGCCTTATGTGCATCAGCCCCATGACTGGCTACGACTCAAAGGGCGACAGGATTATCCGGCACCCATGGTGGATCACGCGGTTGCCCGGGTGAGAGCCATCGAGATGTTTCGAAATCAGGAGAAATAGGATGAAGGATCCGCTGGCCAGCTTTATTGCGCTCTATCAGCAACTGGACAAGCAGCAACTGCACCGCTTGCCAGAGATCTATGCCGAGCAGGTCATTTTCGTCGATCCGGCGCATCGTATCGACGGGCTGGCAGCGCTTACTGACTATTTTGCTGCTATGTATCAGCGCCTCGCCTACTGCCGCTTCGAGATCACCAGTCAGCAGCAGCAAGGGCAGGAGGCATGGATCAGCTGGATAATGCGTTTTTCTCATCCGCGGCTGGCCAGCGGTCAGGCGGTCACGGTAGAAGGTGCCACTCGACTCACCTTTGACAAGCTTGGTAAGGTAGTGATGCACCGTGATTATTTTGATCTTGGCGCCATGCTCTACGAGCAGTTGCCGCTACTGGGCTCAGTGGTACGAGCGATCAGAGGGAGATTGGGTTCATGAATGGACGCGTATTGATCACCGGCGCCAGCTCAGGGATCGGTCGTCAGCTGGCGCTGGATTACCAGCAGGCCGGGTGGCAGGTGTGGGGCTGTGGTCGGGATGGTGAGCGGTTACAGGAGTTGGCGCAAGCGGGCATCACCCCGCTGCAATTTGATGCCCGTGACCTGGCTGCCATGAAAGAGCTGGCTAGCAGTTTGCCGCCACTGGACTTGCTGATCCTCAATGCCGGAAATTGTGAATACATGGATGTTGCCGAGGGCTTTGACAGCGCCCTGTTTGCCCGGGTGATCGAGACCAATCTCATTGCTACCGGCTATGCGCTTGACGCATTTTTACCGCTGCTGCATCGGGGAGCGCGGCTGGCGCTGGTCAGCTCCTCTGTCAGCTGGTTGGCCTTGCCAAGAGCACAAGCCTACGGTGCCTCCAAGGCGGCGCTTGATTATCTGGCCGCTACCTTGCGGCTGGATCTTACGGTGAGGGGGATCGGCGTGACCCTGATCCGCCCCGGTTTTGTCAAAACCCCCCTCACCGCGAAGAATGATTTTCCCATGCCCTGTCTGGTGACCGTGGAGCAGGCCTCCCGCACTATCATGGACGGGCTTGCTGCGGGTCACCATCAGATCCATTTTCCCCGTCGTTTCATCTGGTTGCTGCGCCTGCTTGGGGCGCTACCGGTGGGATTGTGGCTGCGTTTCGGTGGTTCGCTTACTTCGAAAGGACACAATAAATGAAGAAAAGGATAGCCATAATAGGCTCCGGAATTTCCGGTCTCTCCGCCGGTTTTCTACTGCACAAGTTGCACGATGTTACGTTGTTTGAGGCAGCGCCAACCCTGGGTGGCCATACCGCGACCGTTGATGTGAGTCTGGCGGGTCGTAACTACGCCATCGACACCGGCTTTATTGTGTTTAATGACCGTACTTATCCCCATTTTTTGAAGTTGCTGGCCCGGATCGGGGTAGAACGGCAACCTGCCGAGATGAGCTTTTCAGTCAAAAGCCCGGAGGGGCTTGAATACAACGGTCACAACCTCGATACCCTGTTTGCCCAGCGCAGCAATTTGCTAAGCCCACGTTTTTACCGTTTTGTTGGCGAGATCCTGCGGTTTAACCGGGATGCTCGCGCCTGGTTGGCCGATTCGCAACTCGAAGGGAATAGCGATCAGCTGACCCTGGGGGATTTTTTGCTGGCCGGTGATTTTAGCGATTACTTCGCCCGTCATTACATCCTGCCCATGGGGGCGGCGATCTGGTCTTCGACACTGGCGGATATGCGCGCCTTTCCGTTGGGCTTCTTTTTGCGCTTTTTTGCCAACCACGGCTTGCTGGATGTGGCCAATCGCCCCCAGTGGTATGTCATTCCGGGCGGTTCGCGGGAATATATCGGCCCCCTTACGGCGGGTTGGCAGCAACAGATCCGGCTCGCTTGTCCGGTGCAGAGCGTGCGGCGGGACACGGACGGCGTGGTGATCCTGAGTAGTTACGGTGAGGAGCGGTTTGACGAGGTGATCTTCGCCTGTCATAGCGATCAGGCGCTGGCCCTGTTGCAAGATGCCAGCTCAGGGGAGCAAGCGATTCTCGGTGACATGACTTATCAGGCGAACGATGTCTGGCTCCACACCGATGCGCGCTGTTTGCCGAGCCGCAAGAAAGCCTGGGCCAGCTGGAATTATCAGCTCGATGGCAATGACGAGGCGCGGCCGCTGGTGAGCTACAACATGAACATCTTGCAGAGTGTTGAATCCTCGGAACCCTTTTGTGTCAGCCTCAACCCGCAGGGCAAGGTGGATGAGAGCAAGGTGTTGCGTCGCTTCGTCTACCACCATCCAGTGTTCAATCAGGCCTCCATCGCAGCCCAGCAGCGGCGTGCCGAGATTTGCGGTCAGCGCCACACCCATTTTTGCGGCACCTATTGGTACAACGGCTTTCATGAAGACGGGGTGCATAGCGCGCTGGATGTAGCCGAACGCTTTGGGGCCAGTTTATGAGTACCGCTGCGGCTGAACAGACCATCAGTGCCATTTGGCAGGGGTCAGTGCGCCATCGCCGTTTTGCACCACGGGCGCATGCCTTCTCCTACAGCCTGTTTATGCTGGGGCTGGATCTGGATGAGGTCGCGACGCTGGATCAGGGGCGCTGGTTCGGGGTGGAGCGGGCGGGGCTGCTCTCCTTTCATCGTGATGATTACCTCAAAGGCAGTCAGGGTAACCTCAAACAGGCGGTGTGGCAGAAAGTGGCAGAGTTAGGTGGCACTGCAGAGCCCGGTGAGCGGGTACTACTGCTTGGCAATGTGCGCTGCATGGGTTTTTACTTCAGCCCGGTCAACTTCTATTTTTGCTACCGGCAAGGGGAGGCACGTTATCTGTTAGCCGAAGTGTCGAACACCCCCTGGAACGAGCGCCACTACTATTTGCTGGATCTGGCGGCGCTGGCCCCCCACGACAAAGATTTTCATGTCTCCCCCTTTATGGGGCTGGCGATGCGTTATCACTGGCGTATTCGCCCCCCGGCACAAGAGACGCTGATCCACATCGAGAGTCATCCCCAGTCCGGTGAGGCAAAGTTGTTTGACGCGACCCTGGCCCTGAGCCGTGAGCCGCTGTCACGCAAGGGGCTGATGGCGCTGCTGGTGCGCTGGCCGTGGATGACCCTGAAGGTGCTGCTCGGGATCTACTGGCAAGCCCTGCGTCTTTTTATCAAACGAACCCCCATTTTTAGTCATCCGGAGACTCGCTAATGGAATTAGTGCAAGCCACACAATCCGCCTCTTTCATTGAAAAAGGGGCAAAGCAGTTGCTACTCAAGCTGCTGGTGCGCCTCGGTCATGGTCAACTGATCCTGCGAGACGGTAGTGAGCGCCACAGCTTCGGGGTAGCAGGCACCGATCTGCATGCCGAGCTGGTGGTGCAGGACCCCGCCTTCTATCGTCGCCTGTTACTGGGGGGCAGCATAGCGGCTGGTGAGACCTGGGTAGAGGGGCTGTGGACCAGCCCGGACCCGGTAGCGCTGGTGCGGTTGCTGGCCCGTAATATGTCCCTGCTGGACAGCCTGGAGCGACGCCTGAGCTGGTTGAGTTTCCCCTTCAACAAGGCGCGCCACTGGCTCAATCGCAATACCCTGACTGGATCGCGCTCCAATATTGCCGCCCACTACGATCTGGGCAATACCCTCTATCAGGGCTTTCTCGACAGCCATATGCAGTATTCGAGTGCCATTTATCCAACCGCAGAGGCCACCTTGGAACAGGGGCAGCAGGCCAAGCTGCATACCATCTGCGAGCGGCTCGAGCTGGGGCCACACGATCATCTGCTGGAGATCGGTACCGGCTGGGGCGGCTTGGCAGTCTATGCCGCCCGTCACTACGGCTGCCGGGTGACCACCACTACCATCTCTCAGGCCCAGCATGACTATGCCAAAGAGTGGATCGCGCGGGAGGGGCTAGGGGATCGCATCACCCTGCTGCTGGAGGATTACCGCAAGCTGGAGGGCCGCTATGACAAGCTGGTCTCCATCGAGATGATCGAAGCGGTCGGCCATGGCTTCCTGCCCGACTATTTCCGCCAGCTGTCACGGCTGCTCAAGCCCGGCGGTCGCCTGCTCATTCAGGCCATCACCATTGCCGATCAGCGTCATGCCCAGTATCTGCGCAGCGTGGATTTCATCCAGCGTTATATCTTCCCCGGTGGCTGCTTGCCGAGTGCATCCCAGATGGCGGGCTTGATTGCCAAAGAGACCGACATGCAGCTGGTGCGGTTGCACGATCACGGCCATCACTACGCCCGTACACTGGCCCACTGGTGTGAGCGCTTTCTGGCGTTGGCGCCTGAGCTGCCCAAGTTGGGCTATAGCCAGGATTTCATCCGGTTGTGGCACTTCTACTTCGCCTATTGCGAGGGGGGATTTTGGGAGCGGGCGATCAGTCTGGTGCAGCTGGAGGCGGCCAAGCCAGGGCCGTCTGGTTGGTCAGGTTCACTGCCAGTGAGCGGTCACTAATCATGTGGCAGTGGGCCCACCTGTTGGGGTTCAACCTCTACTGGTTGCTGGCGGTAAAATGGCAGCAACCGGGCCCGCTGCTGGTGATCTTGCTGCTGCATTTTCTCTTCTCACCCAGCCGCAAGGATGATGTGCGGCTGTTGCCCCTGGCGCTTGCCGGGTGTCTGCTTGATCTGCTGCTATGGCGGATCGGGCTGTTTCAGTTTCCCGCCGGGTTTCCACTTTGGCTGGTGCTACTCTGGCTCGGTTTCGCCCTCTCCTTGGCTCATGGTATGCGTTGGCTGCTGCGCTTGCCCCGCTGGCAGCAGGCGCTGTTTGGCATAGTGGGGGGCGCCTTCTCCTATGTGGCGGGTGCCGCCATGGGGGCAGTACACTTACCCTGGGGCATCTGGATCAGCGCGGCAGTGCTGACAGTGATCTGGATGTGGTGGTTACCCGTACTACTGTGGGTAATGGTCAAACTGGAGGGTGAGCCAACATGAACACCTTTTCGAGCGACACCTTGTTGTTTTCCAAATGGACCAAAGAGAGCCAGCATGAGCTGACCGATCGCCACTATCTGGTCGTTGCCTGCCAGCGTGACGCGCAAGGGCAGCTGGTGCAGGTGGTGGTGCAGGATATCAACACCTTGCAAGAACAGGAGATGGACTGGCATGAACTGGAAGACCCCCACCATTGGCATATGGGGTGGAATTAGCCCACTGCTTGCGGCGCTGACTTTACTCATTGCAACGACCGTGCACGCTTCTGCGGCCCCCTGGCAACAGTTGCGCCCGGTCGGGCAGGGGGAGATGAACTGGCTCTGGTTCAAGCTCTACGATGCCACCCTCTACAGCCAGAGTGGCCGCTATAAGCTGGGCCAATATCCACAGGCTTTAATCCTTACCTATGCCAGATCCATAGAGCGGGAAGATCTACTGAGTGCCACCGACGCAGAGTGGCAGCGGCTCGGTCTTGGCACTGACGTAGAGCGTCAGCGCTGGCTCGGTCAGCTTGCAGCGCTGTGGCCCGATGTGCAGGAGGGCGACCAGCTGACTTTTTATGTCGATGCAATGGGGGCGGGTCACTTCTGGTGGCACAACAAGCCCCTCGGCACCCTAGCCGATCCGCACTTCTCGGCTGCATTCCTCGCCATCTGGCTGGCTGACAACAGTCGCGATCCTGCACTCACTCGCCGCCTGCGCGGTCAACTCTGAATATGGAGTCTCTGATGTCTTTCTACCGTGCGTACCGCTGGTTACTGTTGCTACCCCTGTTTTTGCTGAGCGGATGTGGCGCCAGTCTCGATGACTATCGTGGTCAGGGGCCAAACTGGGATCTTGCTCGCTTCTTTGATGGCAAGCTGGTGGCACATGGTCTGGTGACCGACCGTAGCGGCGAAGTGACCAGTCGCTTTCGGGTCGAGATGGTGGGGCGTTGGCAAGATGGCAAGGGGGAGCTATTCGAGCAGTTCTACTTTGACGATGGTCGTCAGCAGACCCGCACCTGGTATCTGAGCAAGGGCGCGGATGGTCACTGGCGTGGCACAGCTTCCGATGTGGTGGGGGAGGCGGTAGGCAAGACTGAGGGGTTTGCCCTCAACTGGCGCTATCAGCTCGATTTGGTGCTGCCGGATGGCGAGACGGTGCGGGTGAGTTTCGATGACTGGATGTATCTGCTGGATGAGGACCGTCTGATTAATCGTGCCGCAATTAGCAAATTTGGCATCCACCTTGGTGAGGTGATCCTCTACATCGAGCGCCAGCCCTGACGATTAAGGAACGTTACCTCAATGAAAAAGCGCGCCGATGGCGCGCTTTGTGTTTCGCATGGAAGGCCGGATCAGATGATGCGGTTATCTTCCAACATCTTGCGACGGGCCTCTTCTTTGGCCATCTTCTTTTTGCGGTTATCGCAAGGCTCGGGGCAATCGCACTCTTTCTCGATGCCGACCGTACCCAGGCCACCACAAGAGCCGGAGATGGTCTTCTTCTGGAAGATGTAGCCGATAGCCATGGCGGCTATCACCAGCATGAAGACCCCGAAGGTGATCAGAAAAATCTGCATCTCTACCTCTTACTTCTTGACCAGATAGGGCTTGAAGGCATCGGAGTAGGCCTCTTCAAAGCCGTCGTCCGTTTTGGTGATCACGAAGATCGCCAGGCCCCGCTCTTTGGCGTACGCCAGGCTCTTCTCGGTTCCCATTACCATGAATACGGTCGCCAGCCCATCTGCGGTCATGCAGGAGGGGTGGATGACGGTGACCGATACCAGCCGGTGCTGGATCGGCTTGCCGGTGCGTGGGTCTATGGTGTGAGAGAAGCGCTGGCCATCGAGCTCGTAGTAGTTACGGTAATCACCCGAGGTAGCCACGCCGTTATGGCCAGGAATGATCACCTCTTGCACCGTGCCGGAGCCCGCAGTGGGCTTCTCGATGGCGACGCGCCAGGGATGTCCCTTGCTGTTGACACCACTGATCCGCAGTTCACCACCAATTTCGACCAGATAGTTGCGGCTACCGAGGAGTTCCAGATACTCGGCTACCTTGTCTACCCCAAAGCCTTTGGCAATAGAGGAGAGATCGACGTAGAGGTCCGGAATATCTTTTTGCAGGGTGTCGGCATCCACCGAGGTCACTACATGCAGATTACCCAGCCCGGTCTTTTGGCGGGTTTGGGTGATCAGCTCGTCAGACGGGATCTTGGTTGGCTTTTTGTCCGGGCCAAAGCCCCACAAATTGACCAGCGGGCCAACGGTGACGTCTAGCGCGCCCTGGCTCTCACGGCCAATATGAATCGCCTCTGTCACCACTTGCGCCGTATCACGGGAGACCACGATCGGGGTGGCACTGCGATGCTGGTTAAAGCGCGACAGCTCGGAATCGGGGCGATAGGTCGACATCTGGTCGTTGACCCGCTCCAGCAAGACATCGACTTCAGCCTGTAATTTGGCGGGATCACTGATGATGCCATCAGCCACTTTGATCGAGTAGTAAGTGCCCATGGTGCTACCGGTGATATGGATCTCCGGTTTGGTTTGGACCGTTTCCTGACCGCACCCAGTCAAGAAAAAGGCTAGCCCGAAGGCTAGCCAGGTCTTTACAACACTGTGCATGGATTAACCACCAAAGTCATCCAACAGGATGTTTTCGTCCTCAACACCCAGATCTTTGAGCATGTTGATGACGGCAGCGTTCATCACCGGAGGTCCACACATGTAGAACTCGCAATCTTCCGGTGCCTCGTGGTTCTTGAGATAGCTCTCATAGAGCACGTTGTGGATGAAGCCGGTGTAGCCATCCCAGTTGTCTTCCGGTTGTGGGTCAGACAGGGCGACGTTCCACTTGAAGTTGTCGTTCTCGGCCGCGAGCATGTCGAAATCTTCGACATAGAACATTTCACGCTTGGAACGGGCACCGTACCAGAAGCTCATCTTGCGCTTGGAGTTCAGGCGACGCAGCTGGTCGAAGATATGGGAACGCATCGGCGCCATACCTGCACCACCACCGATGAACACCATCTCGGCATCGCTCTCTTTGGCAAAGAACTCACCGAACGGACCGGAGATGGTCACCTTGTCACCCGCTTTCAGGCTGAAGATGTAAGAGGACATCTGTCCCGGAGGGGCAGTCCAGTTGCTGGGCGGCGGAGTTGCGATCCGCACGTTCAGCAAGATCAGACCGTACTCTTCCGGATAGTTGGCCATGGAGTAAGCGCGGATGATCGGCTCATCGACCTTGGACTCCAGTTCAAAGATCTTGAAGCGATCCCAGTCACCGCGATACTCCTCGGGAATATCGAAGTTTTTGTAGCTCACATGGTGAGCAGGGGCTTCGATCTGGATATAACCACCGGCACGGAATGGTACTGTTTCACCATCCGGGATCTGCAGTTTGAGCTCCTTGATGAAGGTGGCCTTGTTATCGTTGGAGATAACAGTACATTCCCACTTCTTCACCCCGAAGATCTCTTCCGGCAGTTCGATATCCATGTCAGAGCGCACGGTGACCTGGCAGGCCAGACGTTCGCCATGACGAGCTTCGCCCTTGCTGATGTGATCCAGTTCGGTTGGCAGAATGTCGCCACCACCGGATTTCACCCGTACTTTGCACTGGCCGCAGGAGCCACCGCCGCCACAGGCAGAGGAGACAAAAATACCGCTACCGGCCAAAGCGCCCAACAGTTTGCCGCCAGCAGGGCCTACAACAGCCTTGGCAGGGTCACCGTTGATGCTGATTGTCACATCGCCCGCAGTCACCAGCTTGGACTTGGCGAACAGAATGACTGCCACCAGTGCCAGCAGGATCACGGTAAACATGACCACACCCAAAATAATTTCCATCTATCGTTCCTTTCTGATTGCAGGAAAGCCGATTACAGGGAGATACCAGAGAAGGACATGAAGCCCAGAGCCATCAGGCCAGCGGTGATGAAGGTAATGCCCAGACCACGAAGACCGTGCGGAACATCAGAGTACTTCATCTTCTCGCGAATACCTGCCAGCGCAACGATTGCCAGCATCCAGCCTGCCCCTGACCCTACACCGTAAACCACAGACTCGACGAAGTTGTAGTCACGCTGCACCATGAAGGAGACGCCACCGAAGATGGCGCAGTTCACGGTGATGAGTGGCAGGAAGATGCCAAGCGCGTTGTAGAGCGCAGGGAAGTACTTGTCCAGCGCCATTTCCAGGATCTGTACCAGTGCCGCAATCACACCGATGAAGGTGATGAAGCTCAGGAAGCTCAGATCCAGACCGGATACCAGAGCACCATCTTTAAGCACGTAGTTGTAGATCAGGTTGTTGGCCGGAACCGCGATGGTCTGCACCACAATAACAGCAATACCAAGACCCATAGAGGTCTTAACCTTCTTGGACACCGCCAGGAAGGTACACATCCCCAAGAAGAAGGAGAGTGCCAGGTTTTCGATAAAAATCGATTTAATCAACAGACTCAGATAGTGTTCCATACCTTAATCCTTCGCCTCCACCTGCTTGGGATCCTTGGTGCGAACGCCCCAAATGATCAGACCAATGATGAAGAATGCACTCGGCGGCAGCAGCAGCAGGCCGTTTGGCACGTACCAGCCACCATTGTTCACCAGCGGCAGCAGTTCGAAACCGAACCAGGTACCGGAGCCCAGCAGTTCACGGACGGTTGCGACGCTCAGCAAAATAGCGCCATAACCCAGACCGTTGCCGATACCATCCAGGAAGGAGGGCAGCGGGGCGCTCTTCATGGCGTAGGCTTCGGCACGACCCATCACGATACAGTTGGTGATGATCAGACCCACGAATACCGACAGCTGCTTGGAGATGTCATAGGCGTAAGCCTTGAGCACCTGGTCAACCACGATAACCAGTGAGGCGATGATCGCCATCTGGACGATGATCCGGACACTGTTCGGGATGTGATTGCGGATCAGAGAGATAAACAGGTTTGAGAAGGCGGTGACCGCCATGACCGCCAGGGTCATTACAAACGCTGTCTTCATCTGGCTGGTAACCGCCAGTGCAGAACAGACCCCCAACACCTGCAAGGCGATGGGGTTGTTGCCAAGCACCGGCGTCAACAGCAACTTCTTCATTTCGCTCTTGTCAGCCATTGTTGATTTCTCCTGCACGAACCTTGGCCAGGAAAGGACCAAAGCCCTTGGGACCCATCCAGAAGTCGAAGGTATGCTGAACACCGTTACCGGTCAGGGTCGCGCCAGACAGACCATCGATATCATGCTCGGAACCTTCCGGAGCATGGCCCTTGATGACGCGCAGCGCCGGTTCGCCACTTTGGTTGAACAGCTTTTTGCCAACAAACAGTTCGCGCCAAGCCGGGTTTTCGATCTCGCCACCCAGACCCGGGGTTTCACCATGGTCATAGTAGGTGATGCCTTTGATGGTCTGGCCATCAGCAGCTATTGCAACGAAGGCATACATGGTCGACCACAGACCCTGACCGTAGACGGGCAGGATGATGCTGTCGATCTTGCCTTCGCTGTCTTTGGCGAAGAATACCGGGATCTGTTGGGAGATCTGGCGCAGGCTGGCTTTGTCGTCAGCGGCAGCAAGACGAATGCTGGTCGCTGGATTTTTGGCGGCCAGCTTGGTGTCGAAGTTGTCGGCATCCTTGCTGGTCTTGCCTTCAACAAAGTTACCGGTCGCGAGGTCGACCAGACGAGCTTCGATATTGTTACCGTATAGCTTGGCGATATCACGCTTGGCTACATCGTTCACATTCACACCCGCTACCGCGAGAATGTTGCTCTGCTTGTCGATCGCCTTATTCTCTTCCTGAGTAGAGCGCAGGCCAACAGCGGCAACGGATACCACGATGGAACAGGCCAGACACAGGCCGGTAACCACGCTGATGGTGCCGAGGGTTGAATCTTTATTAAACGCCACGAGCAATCCTCCGCTTGATGTTTGCCTGAGCGACGAAGTGGTCCATCAGGGGAGCAAACAGGTTCGCAAACAGAATGGCCAGCATCATACCTTCCGGGAATGCAGGGTTGACTACACGAACCAGCACCACCATGACGCCGATCAATGCGCCATACCACCACTTGCCCTTGTTGGTAAAGGCAGCGGAGACCGGGTCGGTCGCCATAAAGGCCATACCGAAGGCGAAGCCGCCCAGTACCAGATGCCAGTGCCACGGCATGCTGAACATGGGGTTGGTATCGGAACCGATGACGTTAAACAGCAGGGAGGTAGCGATCATACCGATCATCACACCGGCAATGATGCGCCAGGAGGCGATCCGCATGTAGACGATCATGGCGGCACCCAGCAGGATCATCAGGGTAGAGACTTCACCGATGGAACCTGGCAGGTTACCAAGGAATGCGTCCATCCAGCTGATAGCCTGGCCGGTTGCACCGTGGATCAGTGCCATCTGGCCGCCTTGAGCCCACTGGCTCAGGGCGGTAGCGCCGGAGAAGCCGTCAACGGCAACCCACACGGCATCACCGGAGATCTGGCCCGGGTAGGCGAAGAACAGGAACGCACGACCCGCAAGAGCCGGGTTCAGGAAGTTCTTGCCGGTACCACCGAACACTTCTTTGGCCATTACCACACCGAAAGTGATACCCAGCGCAGCTTGCCACAGGGGCAGCTCTGGCGGCACGATCAGGGCAAACAGGATCGAGGTGACGAAGAAGCCTTCGTTGATCTCGTGTTTGCGCACCATGGCGAACAGCACTTCCCAGAAGCCGCCGACCAGGAATGCGGTCAGGTAGATTGGGAAGAAGTGGGTAGCGCCGATCAGCATCTTGCTGCCGATACCGGCGACAGCTGGATCGAGGGAGGCGCCCAGCATGGTCGCCAGCGCATATTGCCAGCTGCTGGCACCAGCAGCGGAGCCCATATGGGCAATGGCGGCAATCGCCTGGTTACCTACGTTGAACATGCCCCAGAACATCGCCGGGAACACGGCCAGCCACACCATGATCATCATACGCTTCAGATCGAGCGCATCACGGACGTGGGCAGCATTGCGGGTAACGGTACCCGGGGTGTAGAACAGGGTGTATGCCGCTTCGAACAGGGCGTAGTACTTGGCGTACTTGCCACCCGGTTCAAAGTGGTGTTCCATATTTTCAAGAAGTTGCTTGAAACTCATTGCTTAACCTTCCAGTTCAATCTTGGTCAGGCACTCACGCAAGACTGGGCCGTACTCTGTCTTGCCAGGGCAGACAAAGGTACAGAGCGCCAAATCTTCCTCATCCAGCTCCAGGCAGCCCAGTGCTTGCGCACCATCGCTATCGCCAGAGATCATGTCTCGCAGCAGCAAGGTTGGCAGGATGTCGAGTGGCATCACCCGCTCATAGCTACCAATCGGTACCATGGAGCGGTCACTACCGTTGGTAGTGGTGGTGAAGTTGATCAGCTTGCCCTTCATTAGGTGAGAGAGGGTGGTGCGGGTGATCGAGAACTTGTTGGCGCTGGGGTTGATCCAGCCAAGGAACTCTTTCTCGCGACCTTCACCCAATGCACAGACCTGATTGTGATAACGGCCCAGGTAGTCGTGAACCCCTTCGGCTTTGGCACCACTGAGGATAGATCCGGAGATGACACGGTTTTCGTCGGCACGCAGCTCATTGTTGGTCAACTGGCTGATGCAGGCACCCAAACGGGTACGCAACAAACGAGGTTTGAGCACGTTCGGACCGGCCAGCGCGATCACCTTGTCGGTGCAGATCTGACCGGTGGTGAACAACTTGCCGAATGCGATCACATCCTGATAGTTGATGTGCCACTGCACCTTGGTGCTACTGACCGGATCCAGGAAGTGGATATGGGTACCTGGCAAACCGGCAGGGTGTGGCCCGACGAAGATCTCTTCCTTGACCTGAGCCAGCGGAGAGTGGGGCAGACTGCCTTCGCCTTTACAGACATAGACGGTGCCGTCGGTCAGGCGGGTCAGGACGGCCAGACCATCGAGGAATGCCTGGGGCTGTTCCTTGATAATCAGCTCGGCACTGGCGGCCAGCGGGTTGCTGTCCATTGCAGTAACAAAGATGGCGCGCGGGGCAGAGCCTACCGCCGGCACTTTGCTGAATGGACGAGTACGCAATGCAGTCCATTGACCTGATGTGATCAGGATATCTTGCACCTTGCTGCGCTCGAGCTTGGCCAGCTCGGCAGAAGCAACATGCTCAAAGGTCACCTGTTCATCAGATCCGTCGAGGTCGATGACCACAGACTGGAGAATACGTTTGGCACCACGGTTGATTTCTGAAACCACACCGGTGGCGGGAGCTGTGAATTTAACGCCCGGATTCTTCTTGTCTTCAAAAAGATCCTGACCTTTGATGACGCGATCACCTACTTTGACGAACATAGTAGGTCGCATCCCCACGAACTCCTCGCCCAGTGTCGCAACACGGGTGATGGCGGGGCCATCGTAGATTACTTGCTCTGGCGCACCCAGCACGGGGATGTCCAGTCCTCTTTTGATTGTAATCATACTCAATTGCACTACCGTTACGGGAAGAGAGGTTGGTTAGCGCCGAGAAATACATCACGACGGGTGGTTGAATGAGTCGCTGCTGTGGTCACGCCAAATATTCCGGCCTAACAATTATTCAACATGCAAGGTCACTCAAAAGCGCTTGAGTTTACCACTTAAGGTGCATTTTCTGCCATGCCAAATGGGTAAAATCCCCGTGCCATCACAAAATTAACCTGCAATGAATAACCCTCTAACGCCTTGTAAGTCGTGGTTTTAAAGGTTTTTTTATTTGAGTACCTCGATAGGGGTATTTGTTGTTATCTCAGCTATCAACAAAAGTGATCACCCTGCAAAATACCCCTTTGGATGTAGCCTTTTACGGTCTAATTGGGGAAAGTTGTTGCATTTTTGTGTGGCGATCCCCGGTGGGGGGTAATCCCCCCGAAAACCTG
>NZ_NKWE01000001.1:0-331539 GCF_006243315.1 Aeromonas sobria | reverse complement strand
GGACACTGCCAGGCACCCAATACAAGAAACCCCGCTCGATGAGCGGGGTTTTTTATTGGCTGCCATTCAGCAAGTTGCCCAAATATTGACCTTTTATGCCCTTTTCTCTGTCGTTTTCTCTGTTTTTCCTATGCCATTTCCTGTTCAATTGTTACTCATTGGTTCAATGGGTTGGATATAAAAAACACAGAATGTGATGCCTCTACCTTTCTTGTGATGCCTGCTCTGGTTTAATTCTTCAGTCCACATTGATGGACCAAGGAATCACAATAATTTAAGGAATAGACCCATGTTCAAAAGAACAGTAACGATGATGCTGGCGGCGGGAACCCTGGTATTAGGTGGTTGCACATCCAATGGTGGTGCGGAGCAGGCTGCGGCAGACAACAGCGACTTCGGTGGCAAGTCCATCTACCTGCGCGGGGAGATGAACGACTGGATGGCGACCGATGAGAGCAAGGTCATCAAGGTCGCTGACAAGCTCTACATGGCCAAAGGGACGCTCAAGAAAGAGTGGGCACCCTACAAGTTCAAGTTTGCTGACTCGGGCTGGAGCTGCGGTAGTAACTTTGGCTACAAGAGCCCGAGTGATGGTGTCGCCGTATTGGGTGGTGAGGCGGTGCCGGTCAATCCCTGCTCCAAGTATGAGGATATGAAGTTCTCGCCGGATAGCGATGGTGTCTACGAGTTCTATCTGAATATGGCGGGTGAAACACCGACCGTCTACGTCAAGAAGCCCTGATCTATCTCTGAGTATTCATTCGTTCAGTCAATGAATTAGTTAAGTGCCCTGGTTCGGAGATCTGCTGATCGTGGCTTTGCGACCAATGCTGGGCTCTGCTATCAGTGCCACAGCAAGGGGGGCTGGTGCTCAATGGTTGCTGCACAGCCTCAGCTGCAGCGCCTCCCAGAGTGGCTGGCAGGTGTGTTTAACTCATTGAGCGAAAGCAAAAAGACCGGTCTGTGTACCGGTCTTTTTATTGCTGTTTTTATGGGCAATCAAAACGTTCGGTCAAGTGATTTGTTGCGTGATAGTAAAATCGGGCGTAGCGTTGAGGGTAATAAAACTGTCACGGCCGTGTGGTTTCAATGACATCTGAGATTCACACACGTGGCCCTTCAGTGCCAAGGAGAATGCTTATGGACAATACGGACCGAAAGCTGTTTATCCTGGATACCAACGTTCTGCTTCACGAACCCCTCGCTATCTACTCCTTCAAAGAGCACGACGTGCTTATCCCCATGACTGTGCTGGAAGAGCTCGATAACATCAAGGATCGCAACAAGGATGTCAGCCGCGACGCGCGGGTGGCCATTCGTGCGCTGGAAGATGTGTTCCGCGATGCGACCCCGGAGCAGATCACCCAGGGCGTTCCGCTGGCTGGCGAAGCGAGCGGCAATATCTGTATCTTCAGTGACCACCATCTGCCTCAGGATGCCGAGGTGTTCACCGACAAGGAAGCTGACAACCGCATCATCAACGCTGCCCTCTATCTGCAAAAGCATGAGATGAAACGCCAGGTGGTGCTGGTCACCAAAGATATCAACATGCGCCTCAAGGCCAAAGGGGCTGGGCTTGCCCGTGTTGAAGATTATCGCAGCGACCAGCTGATCGACGATATCCGCCTGTTGGCCAAAGGCTTTCAGGTGGTGCCGGGCAGCTTCTGGGAGCGGGTCGGCGAGTGTGAGAGCGAGACCCATGGCCGAGATACCATTCATGTGATCGACGACAACCTGCTGGAAGGCATTCACGTCAATCAGTACCTGATCGACGAGGAGAACTTCTTTGCCGCTCGGGTGCTTAGCCACGAAGGCAACAAGATCCGCATCAAGGATCTGGGGCGCGAGCGGCTGATGTCCCGCAAGGCGTGGGGTGTACATCCCAAGAACGTCTATCAGGGGATGGCGCTGGATGCACTGCTCGATCCGCACATCGATCTGGTGATCCTGACCGGCCCGGCGGGTTGCGGCAAGACCTTACTGGCGATGGCGGCAGCGCTGGAGCTGGTGATTGAGAAGGGCATTTACGAGAAAGTGATCGTCACCCGGAATACCCCGGAAATTGCCGAGAGCATCGGTTTCCTGCCCGGCACCGAAGAGGAGAAGATGATGCCTTGGCTGGCGGCGGTGACCGACACCCTGGAGGTGCTGCACAAGCAAGACGAGAACATGAGTGGCTCGCTCAGCTACATCATGGAGAAGGCCAACATCCAGTTCAAATCGGTCAACTTCATGCGCGGGCGCAGTATCCAGAACACCTTCGTGCTGCTGGATGAGTGCCAGAACCTGACCGCGTCCCAGATCAAGACCATCATCACCCGTTGCGGTGAGGGAACCAAGATAGTCTGCTCCGGTAACTTGGCCCAGATCGACTCCAACTATTTGAGTCCGGTGACTTCCGGTCTCACCTATATCGTTGAGCGTTTCAAGGACTTCGACGGCAGTGCCAACATCTTCCTCAACGGCGTGGTGCGCAGCCGACTGGCTTCGTTCGCCGAGGAGAACCTCTGATTTAACTTGAAATCGTGATATGAGAAAGGGGAAGCCAATCGGCTTCCCCTTTTTTGATCCCGCTGCTGACCTTGTGGCTGAGGGTTATTGGCCCAGATAGCGCCGCAGTCCTGAGCATCCTCCGGCATGATAGGGGAGGCCATCAGCTTGTTAGCCATTCACTGTGGTGCTAGAGCGCGACCCAGGTAGCGCAACAACCCGGGATTATCGCTGTTTTGCAGAATGTCGGGTTTGCCTTGCAGGGCGATGCGCCCCTCATCGACGAACAGCACCTGATCGGCGATGAGCTGGGCGTCTTCCGGGTTATGGGAGACCATCAACACGGTAATGCCCTGCTCGCAGGCGAGGCGGGCCACTTCGGCCAGCATCTCCCGGCGCAAGGCGGGATCGAGGGCCGAGAAGGGCTCATCCAGTAGCAGCAATGGCTTGCCCCGCACCAGCGCCCGGGCCAGCCCGACTCGCTGCTGCTGGCCGCCGGAGAGCTGCTCAGGCAGGCGGCTTAGCATCTCGCCAAGACCAACCCGCCTGGCCGCATCGATCACCTGTGCCCGCTGGGCGGCACTCAGGCGCAGGCCCGGGTGCAAACCGATGGCGATATTGTCGAACACCGACAGATGGAGGAACAGGTTGTGATCCTGAAACAGGGTGGTAACCGGTCGCTCGGCCGGGCCCAGCGGCAGCAGATCTTCACCATCGAAACTGAGGCGGCCTGATTCCACCGGCACGAAGCCGGCGATCATCCCGAGCAGGGTCGACTTTCCTGCGCCGCTTGGGCCGATCAGCGCGGTGATCTCTCCCTTGGGCAGGGTCGCGCTGAAGCTGACGCGCCAGTCGGGGTAGCTGGTCACCAGTTCATCAATGTTCAGCATGTTTTCCTCCTCAAAGGGCCTGTTCCACTAGCCAGAACAGCCGCAGAAACGCTAGCGCAGGGGCGCAAGGCTTTTTGTAGCTCAATGATGCTCGCCATTTTTTCCTCCTAGCCCCCGCTCCACCAGCCAGAACAGGGAGAAACAGAGTGTGAGCAGCAGCAGAGCGGTGGCGGCTGCCTCGGTCAATCGATAGCTGCCGAGCTGTTGGTAGAGCAGCCAAGGCAGGGTGGTGAGCTCCTGACTGCCAAACATGGCGATGGCGCCGAGATCCCCCAGCGAGAGGATCATCGACAGCGCCATCGCCAGTGCCAGCGGGCGGCGCAACAGTGGCCACTCCACCAGTTGCAGGCGATGAAGGCCGCGCACCCCCAGACTGTCGGCCAGTCGATCATATTGGCGAACCACCAGCTGCATGGGGGCAGAGAGAGTGCGCAGCACATAGGGCAGCGCCATCAGGGCGTTTACCAGCACCACCAGCCAGGGACCGAGGGCAAAGACATCGGTGAACGGCATAAACAGGATGAAGAGGCCGGTGGAGAGCACCACAGCCGGGATCATCAGGATCATCGAGCCGCTGGCCTCCCAGAGGGCCGCAGCTCGCCGCTGGCGGGTGCGCACCTTGAGGTGGCGGCTGGTCAGCAGCAGGCCGCTACCGAGCAGGGTCGCCAGGGTGCCTGCCGCCAGCGCAATCAGCAGCGACTGGCCGCTGGCCTGCCACAGCTTGCTTGAGCTGAGCGCCGTCAGCAGGCCGGGGTGAAGACCGGCCACTACTATGGCCAGCAGGGGCGGCAGGAAGATGGCGAGCCCGATGCAGAGCGAGAGAGCATCCACCATGGCCGTGCCCGGCTGGTGGCGATCCGGTCGCAAGCAGGGGCGGCGCGGTGTTACCCGACTGGCCGGGGTGCTCTGCAGCTTGTGCTGCAAGGCGAGCAGGGCAGCGGTCAGGATCAGCTGCACCAGCGCCAGTCCGCCCGCGGTGGCGAGATCGAAGTCAAAGCGCAGCGCCTGATAGACCGCCACCTCCAGCGTGGTGGATTTCGGCCCGCCCCCCAGCGCCAGCACTGTGGTGAAGCTGGTGAAACAGAGCATGAAGATGAGGCTGGCCAGTCCCGGCAATATGCCGCGAATGAGCGGCCACTCCAGCAGCCGGAAGATATGGGATGAGCACATGCCTAGCTGGCTGGCGAGGCGCCAGCTCGATTCGGGGATGCTCTCTATGCTCTGCAGCATCAGGCGGGCCGCCAGCGGCATGTTGAAGAAGACGTGGGCTAGCAGGATGCCAAACAGGCCGTAGAGGTAGTTGCCGGGATCCAGCCCAAGTGAGCGCAGCAGTTGCGGCAGCCACCCCTGTTTGCCGTGTACCGCCACGATACCGAAGATGGCGATGATGACCGGCAGCACCAGCGAGAGGCCAAACAGCTTGATCAGCAGGGTGCGGCCAATGAAGCGGCGCCGCGCCAGCGCACGAGCTACCGGAATGGCCAGCCCGAGGCTCAGCAGGGTGGAGAGCAGTGCCTGCCCCAGACTGAAGCCCAGCACGTGACGCAGATAAGGATCTGCGAGCAGGGTGCGGGGCGCCAGCGAACCGGCTTGCCACAACAGGGCCGCGAGCGGCCCGAGGGACAACAACAGGATCAACAGGGTGGCTGCGCTGCCCGGCAGCCACCAGAGGGGACGAGTCTGTAGTTTCAGGGAGTGACGGCTCACTGGGTGACGGCTTGCAGCCACTCGCGGATCCACCCTTTGCGATTGGCGGCCACCTCATCAGCGCTGAAGGCCAGCGGTTTGCTGACGGTGATCATCTGCTCGAAGCCCTTGGGTAGTTGGGTATCGATGACCGGATACATCCAGTTGCCGGTAGGGATCTCGTTCTGGAAGGCGGGGCTCACCATGAATTGCAGGAACTGATCGGCCAGCTTGCCCTGAGTGGCACTGTTCAGCTTGGCGGCCACTTCCACCTGACGGTAGTGACCCTCCTCGAAGGCTGCTGCCTGATACTGGGGCTTGTTTTCGCCAATCAGGTGGTAAGCGGGGGAGGTGGTGTAGGAGAGCACCATGTCCGCCTCGCCATCGAGGAACATGCCATAGGCTTCTGACCACCCCTTGGTAACGGTGACCGTTTTCTTGGCAAGTTCGGCCCAGGCGGCGGGCACCTTGTCGCCATAAACGGACTTCATCCACAGCATCAGCCCCTGTCCCGGGGTGGAGGTGCGGGGATCCTGATAGATCACCTTAAGGTCGGGCCGCTCCACCAGCTCTTTCAGACTCTTGGGTGGCTGCTTGAGCTTCTCCTTGTCATAAACAAAGGCGAAGTAGCCGTAGTCGTAGGGGACGAAGGTCTTATCCTGCCAGCCCCCCGGTACCTTGATACCGTCGAGCTTGGTGGGATGGGGGGCGAACAGGCCGCTCTGCTTGGCTTCGCTGATGAGCGCATCGTCGAGCCCCAGTACCAGATCGGCCTTGCTGTGTTTGCCCTCCAGCCGCAGCCGGTTGAGGATGGCCACGCCATCTTCGAGGGAAACCAGATTGAGGGTGCAGCCGCACTCTTTCTCGAAGGCTTGTTTGATCTTGGGCCCTGGGCCCCACTCGGCAGTGAAGGAGCTGTAGGTGTAGACGGTGAGGGTATCGGCGGCGAACACATTGGCCGACAGCAGGCCGGTGGTGACCAGCAGCAGGGTTTTCATTGGTGGCACTCCCTATTACTTGTTAATAATGAGGTGCCAGCGGGTGAGAGCGCAAAAAATGAGCGCCATGCCTCAAATTCCTCCGCCAGCATTATCTGGATCAGGTATACGGGTATAATCTCAGCGGTAAACCGCACCCCGTTTGAGAAACGAACCGCATTGTATTAACGTTCTTTTGGGTAGACCAGCACAATTGTGCAATACCCATGAGATGACGCCCACCTAACAGAGGATGTTCGCGTGCTTACCAATACCAAGGAAAGGCGTGCCTTTGCGCGCATGGTTATCAATGCTCCGGTCACTGTCTATCAGCAACAGCAGGTGCTGGAGGGAGTCTGCCGGGATCTCAGTGCCAACGGCATGGGGATTGCGGTATCTGAACACCAGCTCGACATCAATCTGCCGATCCGGGTTAGCCTGGCCACGCACAACAACCTGCTGCCCCCTTTCGAGGCGCAGGCCCGCATCATTCGGGTGCTGGACGAGGATGATGGCTTGCTGTTGGCGATAGAGTTTTTACCCGTGGCTTGAGCTAGCGATCTAATCAATCGGTCGTCATGGGTCACAGTGTGAGCCTGAGATAGACAGGCTCACTTGTTGGCTTTAAGCGGTTGCACACTGATTTGTTTACTATCGACCAGCGTTTTGCTGGTCGATGCTATTTGGCCGGCTGGCAAGGTGGCGGGGCCTGTGGGCTCGAGCAGTAAATAGGATTGCCCTTGCCAGTTGATGGTGGCATCCCCCGGTTTGGCGGGCAAGTCAACGGCCAGCAAGGCATGGCCGGGGACGAATACCATGGCCTGTTTCAGCTCGGGAAAGAGTTGGGCCAGCATGGCGGCCATCAGGGCCACCTTGCTGTCGCAATCGCCCCGATTCTGTTCCAACACCTGGCGAGGAGCGAGAAACCCCTTGCCCTGCCGTCCATTGAGATTATCCAACTGCTGGTAGGGGATGCTCTGGATAAAGGTCAGCATATGGGCCACGGTTTTCTGGCGCGCTTCCGTCTCGGTGCTGCCCTGCTGCTTGAGTTGACTCGCCAGCGGTGCCAAGGTGCTGCGACTCTCCAGCGCAATGCGCGGATGATCTTGCTTGACCGCCAGTTGTCCGTCAGGGGTTGTGAAGTACTGAAAGTAATGCTCGGTCAGCCACGCCAGCTCCTCTTTGCTGCGCTGTGATTCCAGCCAGGCCATCGCTTCGCGCGCTTTATCCTGATTGCGGCTTTTCAGATGCAGCTCCAGCGTGGGGCGGGTGAGGGTGAACTGCACCTCGGGATAGTTCTGGCGCACCTCCCGCAGCAATACCTGCAACACTTCCTCCTGCATCCTGGCGGGGCGATAGGCGATAAGCGGCGGCAGCTTGCCCTGTTCCAGCCGGTAAGTAAGCTGCTGGGGCTTGCCTTCGCTATCCTGCCAGCCGACGTTGATCTGACCGAGGCTGTTGTTGAAGCTGGTTTGGCTGGCGCCCGCAGGCAGGGTTAGCAGCAGGGCACAGAGTAGAGGGATTGCCGTCGGTCTCTTCATCATCCTTTCCTGTGGCACGGGCCAGTTCCGGTGGCCCAAAGTGGGAAGCGTAGCGGACAGTAAAACAGGGAGCCGAAGCTCCCTGTTGATTCTACTCGTTTTTTTGCAACTGGCGCGTTAAATCCAGCTTGGCTGCTTCGCCTCAAAGGTACTGATGGCTGCTTCGTGCTGCAGGGTCAGGCCGATGGCGTCCAGCCCGTTGAGCAGGCAGTAGCGGCGGAACTCGTCGATCTCGAAACCGAAGCTGAGCTCACCGGCGCGCACCTGATTGGCTTCCAAATCCACTTCAATTTGGATGCCCGGCTTGGTGGCAACCAGCTGGAACAGGGCGTTGATCTCCTCCTCCTTCAGGCGTACCGGCACCATGCCGTTGTTGATGGCATTGCCGTAGAAAATGTCGGCAAAGCTAGGGGCAATGATGGTCTTGAAGCCGTAGTCGGCCAGCGCCCAGGGGGCGTGCTCGCGGCTCGAACCACAGCCGAAGTTCTCGCGGGCCAGCAGGATGCTGGCACCGGCGAACTGCGATTGGTTGAGCACAAACTCGGGGTTGGGCTGTTGGCCCGCATCGTCGAGGAAGCGCCAGTCGTGGAACAGGTGCTTGCCAAAACCGATGCGGTTTACCTTCTGCAAAAACTGCTTGGGAATGATGGCGTCGGTGTCGACGTTGGCGCTGTCGAGGGGGACGACGATCCCTTTGTGTTGCTTGAAGCCTGTCATCTTGTTCTCCTCGTAATTACAGCGCACGAATGTCGGCGAAGCGGCCGGTGACGGCGGCAGCGGCAGCCATGGCCGGGCTCACCAGATGGGTGCGGCCAGCGCGGCCCTGACGCCCTTCGAAGTTGCGGTTGCTGGTGGAGGCGCAGCGCTCCCCCGGTTGCAGCCGGTCGTTGTTCATGGCGAGACACATGGAGCAGCCGGGCAGGCGCCACTCAAAGCCTGCCTCGATGAAGATCTTGTCGAGCCCCTCGGCTTCGGCCTGCGCCTTCACCTGCTCGGAGCCCGGCACCACCAGCGCTTGTACGCCAGCTGCCACCTTGCGACCACGGGCGATGGCGGCGGCAGCGCGCAGATCCTCGATGCGGCTGTTGGTGCACGACCCGATAAACACCTTGTCGATGGCGACATCGGAGAGCTTCTGGCCCGGTTGCAAATCCATGTAGGCCAGCGCCTTGCGGGCGGACTGCTGCTCCATCAGATCGCTGAAGGATTCCGGTGCCGGAATCGGTTCATTGACGGCAATCACCTGCCCCGGGTTGGTGCCCCAGGTGACCTGCGGGGCGATATCGGCAGCGTCCAGCACTACTTCGGCATCGAAGTGGGCACCTTCGTCGCTCTTGAGGCTCTGCCAGTAGGCGATGGCCTGCTCCAGCGCTTCGGCCTTGGGGGCAAACTCCTTGCCACGGATGTAGTCGATGGTGGTCTGGTCGGGGGCAATCATCCCCGCCTTGGCACCCAGTTCGATGGCCATGTTGCACACCGTCATCCGCCCTTCCATGGAGAGGCTCGCAATGGCCTCTCCCGCGAACTCCACCACGTAGCCGGTACCACCGGCATGGCCGACCCGGCCGATGATGGCCAGCACCACGTCCTTGGCGCTGATGCCTTCGGCCAGCTTGCCGTTGACCGAAATACGCATGGTGTTGGCGCGGCCCTGTTTCAGGGTCTGGGTGGCCATCACATGTTCCACTTCCGAGGTGCCGATGCCAAACGCCAGCGAGCCGAAGGCGCCATGGGTGGCAGTGTGGGAGTCGCCGCAGACGATGGTGGTGCCGGGCAGGGTAATGCCGAGCTCGGGGCCCATCACATGGACGATCCCCTGATATTTGTGGTTCAGATCGTAGAGGCGAACCCCGAACTCTTTGCAATTGTCGGCGAGCGTCTCCATCTGGATGCGGGCCATCTCGCCGGAGGCGGCGATGTCCTTGCTGGTGGTGGAGACGTTGTGATCCATGGTGGCCCAGGTCAGATCCGGGCGGCGCAGCGGACGGTTCATGGCGCGCAGGCCGTCGAATGCCTGCGGGCTGGTCACTTCATGCACCAGATGGCGGTCGATGTAGATAAGGGGGGTTTCCCCTGCCACTTCCCGTACCACATGGGCGTCGAATACTTTTTGATAAAGGGTCTTGGCCATTGCTTCTCTCTTCCTTGTTATGTGGCTCAGAGTTATCTGTTATGTGGCTCAGATCCGGGCGGCGATCTGGCTGCCCATCTCGGACGTGCTCTGCACCGGATGGCGGGCGCTGGCCTGATGCAGGTCGGCGGTGAAGTAACCCTCGGCCAGGCTCTGGGCCACGGCCTGCTCGATGGCCTGGGCGGCAGCTTCCTGGCCCAGGCTATAGCGCAGCATCAGGGCGGCAGAGAGGATCTGGGCGATGGGGTTGGCGATCCCTTTTCCGGCGATATCGGGAGCTGAACCACCGGCCGGTTCGAACAGGCCGAAACCCGACTCGTTGAGGCTGGCAGAGGGGAGCAGCCCCATGGAGCCGGTGATCATGGCGCATTCGTCGGAGAGGATGTCACCGAACAGGTTGGAGCAGAGCAGCACGTCGAACTGGGAGGGATCCTTGATGAGCTGCATGGTGGCGTTGTCGATGTACATGTGGTTCAGCGCCACGTCCGGGTAGGATTTGGCAACCTGAGTCACCACCTCGCGCCACAGAATGGAGGAGGCGAGCACGTTGGCCTTGTCGATGGAGGTGACCTTGGCTTTGCGCACCCGGGCCGACTCAAAGGCAATCTTGGCGATGCGCTCGATCTCGAAGCGATGGTACACCTCGGTGTCGAACGCCTTCTCGTTCGCCCCTTCGCCCTCTCGCCCCTTGGGCTGGCCGAAGTAGATGCCGCCGGTCAGCTCGCGCACGCAGGCGATGTCGAAGCCGCGATCGGAGATGTCGGCGCGCAGCGGGGAGAACTGCTCCAGACCGGTGTAGATGCGGGCAGGACGCAGGTTGCAGAACAGCTTGAAGTGGGCGCGCAGGGGCAGCAGGGCGCCGCGCTCCGGCTGGTCGTTGGGTGGCAGATGCTCCCACTTGGGGCCGCCGACCGAGCCAAACAGCACGGCGTCGGCCGCTTCGCAGCCTTTGATGGTGCTTTGCGGCAGCGGGGTGCCGTGGTTGTCGATGGCGATGCCGCCCACGTCGTGGCGATCATATTTGAAGGCGAAGCCGAACTTGGCCTGCACCTTTTCCAGCACCTTGACGGCCTCGGCCATCACTTCCGGGCCAATGCCGTCACCCGGCAATACTGCGATCCGATAACTGCTCATACACTCTCCATCCTGATATTGTCTTTGAGATCCCTCTGTCCGGTTTCCCCGACGCTGCGCGCGGTTGCCGGTTCAGACGCTCCCCGTCCTGATGTTGTCATTCCATGTCGTCTGTGTGGTCAGACGGTTTCTGATTTGATGCCGTTATTGCGTTCCATCTGCTCGGCCACCTGATCGGCGCGCCAGATGCTGTTGATCACATGGAGCAGGGCATGGGCCGAGGATTCGATGATGTCGGTGGCCAACCCCATGCCGTGGAATTTGCGGCCTTTGTATTCGGCGACAATATCGACCTGACCGAGGGCATCTTCCCCCTCGCCCTTGGCTTTGAGGGCGTACTTGTCGATGCGGATCTGGTAGCCGGTAATGCGGTTGATGCACTGGTAGACAGCATCCACCGGGCCATTGCCGGTGGCCGCTTCACACACCAGATCCTGCCCCACCTTTAATTTGACCGAGGCGGTTGCCAGCACTGAGCTGCCGCTCTGCACCCCGAGGTATTCGAGCTTGAAGTGCTCTGGCTCTTCGTGGATCTGGCTGAAGAAAGCCAGTGCTTCGAGGTCGTAGTCGAACACCTGTCCTTTTTTGTCGGCCAGTGTCAGGAACTTGCCGTAGAGGTGGTCAAGGTCGTAGCTGCTCTCGGCATAACCCATGGACTCCATCCGGTGCTTGATGACGTGGCGGCCGGAGCGGGAGGTCATGTTGAGGTTGTTCTGGGTCAGGCCAATGCTCTCGGGGGTGATGATTTCGTAGGTGTTTTTCGCCTTGAGCACCCCATCCTGATGGATGCCGGAGCTGTGGGAGAAGGCGTTGGCGCCGACGATCGCCTTGTTGGGCTGCACCGGCATGTTGCACAACTGGCTGACCAGCGTGCTGGTGCGATGAATTTCGTTGTGGCGGATGTTGGTATGCAGCCCGAGCAGATCTGCGCGGGTCTTCAGGATCATCGCCACCTCTTCCAGCGAGCAGTTACCCGCCCGTTCGCCGATGCCGTTGATGGTGCACTCGATCTGGCGGGCCCCCATCTGCACCGCGCCGATGGAGTTGGCCACCGAGAGCCCCAGATCGTCGTGGCAGTGCACCGAAATGATGGCCTTGTCGATGTTGGGCACCCGATTGAACAGGGTGTGGATGATGCCGGAGAATTCGGTCGGCACCGTGTAGCCCACGGTATCGGGGATATTGATGGTGCGGGCGCCCGCCTTGATGGCGGCCTCGACCATGCGGCAGAGGTTGTCAATTGGCGTGCGGCCCGCATCCTCGCAGGAGAACTCCACATCGTCGGTGTAGCGCAGGGCGTGTTTGATGGCGCTGGTGCCCATCTCCAGTACATCCTCGAAGCTCTTTTTCAGCTTGCTCTCCACATGGATGGAGGAGGTGGAGATAAAGGTGTGGATACGAAAGGCGTCGGCGACCCGCAAGGCTTCACCGGCGGCATCGATATCCTTGGGCAGGGCGCGGGCGAGGGCGCAAACCCGGCTATTTTTGATGTGGCGGGCGATGGTCTGCACCGATTGAAAATCGCCGGGAGAGGAGACCGGGAAGCCCACTTCCATGACATCGACACCGAGCCGCTCCAGTGCCAGTGCGATCTGCAGCTTCTCCTTGACTGTCAAACTGGCCGCCAGGGCCTGCTCACCATCGCGCAAGGTGGTGTCGAATATGATGACCCTATCTGACATGTGACTTCCCTCTTCCTAAGTTCGGTAACGTGCATCCTGCTGCGGCATAAAAAAACCCGTGCAGGGTGCACGGGTTTTTGTAAATTCCGGCTATGCCTTAGCCCGGCTACAAGGATCCCGCGCGAGTTAACGCGATTAGGGAAAGTAGTAGTAGCGGGGTGGCGATATGCATGACGTTGTTATTCCTTCCAGTCGATAACGCTTTTACCAATATCGAGATTTTTATGCTGTGTCAACCTGAATTGTCAGGAGCAATCTGCTGAGATATTTAATCGGATTGTAAAGGACTGCAAATTTCCTTGTTCCATATTCGGCCTATGACCGATTATCTGGTCATTCCTGCTGTGCTCGATTATTTGCACAACCAGATCGACTTATCAGCATTGACTGCATTATCTGAGGTGTTTCATGGAAAAACGTAGACCTGGTCGTCCGGTCGGACGTTCTGACATTCGTGACAAGTTGCTTGCTGCTGCCCGTGAGCGTTTTCTCAATACTCCCTATAGCAAGGTGACTACCCGCGAAATAGCGGAGCTGGCTGGCTCGAATCTGGCCATGATCCACTACTACTTCGGCAGTAAAGAGGGTCTTTACAAAGCTGTGCTGGGCGATGTGGCCGAGCCGCTTGATCACGCCTGGCAAGATGAGCAGAGCAATCACAGCATCAATGAGATGCTCAATACTTACTATCAGGTGATGGCGCCCAACAGCGAGCTGACTTCCGCTATCTCCAGTGCATTGTCTAGTGAGAAGAGTCCTGGTCGGGATTTTGTGCTGAATCGCCTGCTGGAACGTCAGCTGCCGCAGTTCGACGCCCTGCTGGAAACCATGAAGTCCAACGGCGAGCTGGCTGATAACCTGGATCCCGAGATGCTGAAGATCTCCTTCCTCAGCATGATGTGGCAGCCGTTCGTGATGAAAGATCTCTACGAGCAGGTGTTCGGCCTCAAGGTTGATGAGAATTTCATGACCCGTCTGGCGGATCACAACTGCCGTATGATGGAGACCGGTCTGCGCGGCAGCCACTGATCCCGTTGTCAGTCGAGATTAAAAAGGGCCATTCGGCCCTTTTTTCATAAATCTGTTATCCCCCGTTCAACGGAACGTCATCCCTCGGCTGCATGCTGCCAAGAGATTTCAGGGACGGAGGGGTTATGAACAAGATCCAACAATGGGACCAGCAGGTATGCAGGGTCTGCCTGCTTCACGCCTACAACCGGCCGCAGGCGAGGGTCAGCCGCCTTGTCTCCCGTACCGGTGATGGCCCGCTTTACGCTGTGCTGGCCGCCCTGCTCTGGTGGCAGGGGGAGGCAGAACGGGAACTGGTGCAGCTGGCTCTGCTCGCTTTTGCCATTGAGTTACCCCTCTATCTGCTGCTGAAAAACAGCTTGAAACGGCAACGGCCAGTCGGTTTGCCGGTCTTTATCACCCCTTCTGATCGCTACAGTCTCCCCTCTGGCCATACCGCCGCCGCCTTTCTGATGGCCACCATACTGGCCAGCGGCTTTCCGCTCTGGGCGCCCCTGCTGTTTGGCTGGGCGGCGCTGGTGGGGGCATCGCGGCTGCTGCTCGGGGTCCACTACCTTAGCGATCTGGTGGCGGGGGCCTTGCTGGGTGGCGGTTGCGCCGTGTTGGCGCTCGGCTGGAGCCATCCATGAGGATACTGTTTGGCGTGCAAGGCACCGGTAACGGCCATATCAGCCGCAGTCGCACCCTGGCACGGGCGCTACGCACGGCCGGAGTCGAGGTGGACTATCTCTTCAGCGGCCGCCCTGCCGACCGCTATTTCGATATGGATGAGTTCGGCGCCTACCGCGCCTTTGCCGGGCTCACCTTTGTCAGTCACGAGGGGCGGGTCTCGCCGTGGCGCACCCTGCAGGCTGCGTCGCCACTCACCTTCTGGCGGGATCTGCGGGCTCTCGACTGCAGCGAATACGATCTGGTGGTGAGCGATTTTGAGCCATTGACCGCCCACGCTGCCCGCCGCTATGGCAAGCCAAGTCTTACCATCAGCCATCAAGCCAGTTTCAACTGGCCGATCCCGCGCTGGGGGGCGGATGGTGTCAGTCGTCAGCTGATGCGCCACTTTGCCCCGGTGGATCAACCGCTCGGGCTGCACTGGTTTCACTTCGGCCACCCTTTGTTGCCGCCGGTGATCGACCCCATCGCCCCTGCGCCGGATAACGGCGAGATCCTGGTCTATCTGCCGTTCGAGCAGACCGAGGCGATCGCCGCCCTGTTGTCGCGCTTCGGTCAGCAGCGCTTCGTCTGTTTTCACCCCGCCATCCGCACTTCCAGCCAGTGGCGCAACCTGCGCTTCGAGCCGCCGTCGCGGCAGGGGTTTATCTCTGTGTTGGCCGGTTGTCGCGGCGTCATCTCCAACGCGGGCTTCGAGCTCGCCTCCGAGGCACTCACTCTCGGCAAGAAGCTGCTGGTCAAACCCCTTGGCGGTCAGTTTGAGCAACTGACCAACGGCAAGACCCTCGAGATGATGGGGCTGGCGACCCTGATGGACTGCCTTGATGCCAATCTGGTGCGCGGCTGGCTCGACAGCCCTTCGCCGGGGGCGATCAGCTACCCCGATGTGGCAGGGGAGCTGGCCCGCTGGCTGGCGGCCGGTGCCGATGAGAGCGTGGCGTCGCTGTCACGTCGGCTCTGGGCCCGCACCCTGTTTCCGGAGGAGGTGAGTGATCGCTTGAGCGAGCTGGATGGCGGGGACTGTTTATCCAGTTGCTGGTTATCGCAAGTGAGCGTTGTTGACTAGACTGAAAGGCGATCCCACCAAGGAGAGGACGGAACAAATGCGCTTTACCAATGAGAATGGCGAAACCATGACGCTGGCAGATAATCTGACTCTGCACGAGCTGCTGGATATGGGCGTCAGCATTTCGGTCAGTGAAGAGACAGATCCGGATCAGCAGATCTGGCTGGCTGAGCCGGATCAGGACAACTAAGTCAAGCTTCTGCTATAAAGCCCACCGCTGACTGGTGGGCTTTTTTGTGGCCGCTGTTCCCCTCGGCGGGATGATTTGCTGGCCATTACCCGAGTTGCTTCCCTTTTATCTCATGGCTGCGATGCCAACTCCTTGAATGTTAATAGTGGGTTGAAATGTATGACTGTTCTGGTCAGGAAAAGCCGTGGACAACGGTTATGAAGCGGGTTAAGTTGGTTTTTCACCCGATTTTCGGGTGAATGATTGAAAAATCCTTTTTTTCACCGGTCAACGGGGCGGAATTAGCCCGATCTGCATTCAGATAACAACAAGAAACGGGTCGGGTTGTGCCGGGAAGCACTGCGCCGTTGACGGGATTCGCAAAACGGAGCAAAGCCTGGAGGGCTTTATCATGGAGATGTTATCAGGCGCCCAGATGGTGGTTAGAGCGCTGGAAGATCAGGGGGTGGAGCACGTCTTTGGCTACCCTGGTGGCTCGGTGCTCGACATCTATGACGCACTCTTCGAAAACGGCAAGATGGAGCATGTGCTGGTGCGCCACGAGCAAGCCGCGGTTCACATGGCTGACGGTTACGCCCGCTCCACCGGCAAGGTGGGGACTGTGCTGGTGACCTCCGGTCCCGGGGCGACCAACTGCATTACCGGTATTGCCACCGCCTATATGGATTCCATTCCGCTGGTGATCCTCTCCGGCCAGGTGCCGACCACCATGATCGGTGAGGATGCATTCCAGGAGACCGACATGATCGGCATCTCCCGCCCGGTGGTGAAGCACAGCTTCCTGTGCAAGAAGGCGAGCGACATTCCCGAGGCCATCAAGAAGGCCTACTACATTGCCGCCAGCGGCCGCCCGGGGCCTGTGGTGGTGGATCTGCCCAAAGATGTGCAGAACCCCAAAGAGAAATTCCCCTACCAGTATCCCGAGTCGGTAAGCATGCGCTCCTACAATCCGACCAAGTCTGGCCACAAGGGCCAGATCAAGCGGGCTGCCAAGCTGCTGGTGGATGCCCAGCGCCCGGTGATGTACGTGGGCGGTGGTGCCATCAACGCCAATGCGGATCATCTGGTGACCAAGCTGGCTGAGTTGCTGAACCTGCCGGTCACCACCACTCTGATGGGGCTGGGGGCCTTCTCCGGTATTCATCCGCAATTTATCGGCATGCTGGGGATGCACGGTACCTTCGAAGCCAACAAGAGCATGCACAATGCGGATCTGATTTTTGCCGTGGGTGCCCGCTTCGATGACCGCGTCACCAACAACGTGGCCAAGTTCTGCCCCAATGCCACCATAGTGCATATTGATATCGATCCGACATCCATCTCCAAGACGGTGCAGGCTCATGTGCCCATCGTTGGCTCGGTAGAAACCGTGCTGGAACAGATGCTGGAGGTGATCCGCGAGTGTGGCTTTGCTAACGATCATCAGGCGATGACGGATTGGTGGAGCCAGATCAACCAGTGGCGCTCCCGTCACTGCCTCGCTTACGAAAAGTCGGCTACCCAGATCAAGCCTCAGCAGGTGATCGAGACCCTCTACAAGGTGACTCAGGGACAGGCGTTCGTCGCCTCCGATGTAGGCCAGCACCAGATGTTTGCGGCGCTCTACTACCCCTTTGCCAAACCGCGTCAGTGGATCAACTCTGGCGGCCTCGGCACCATGGGCTTCGGCATTCCGGCCGCCATGGGGGCCCAGTTTGCCAACCCGGATGCGGTGGTCTGCTGCGTCACCGGTGATGGCTCGGTGCAGATGAACATTCAGGAGCTCTCTACTTGCTTGCAGTATGGGGTACCCATCAAGATCATCTCCATCAACAACCGTGCGCTGGGCATGGTAAAGCAGTGGCAGAAGATGTTCTACGGCGGCCGTCACAGCCACTCCTACATGGAGTCCTTGCCGGACTTCGTCAAACTGGCGGAAGCCTACGGCCACGTCGGTATCGCGGTGAGCGATCCGGCCGAGCTGGAGAGTGCCATGGAGAAGGCCTTCGCCATGAAGGATCGGCTGGTGTTCATGGATATCTCGGTCGACCCGGATGAGCACGTCTATCCGATGCAGATCAAGTTTGGTGCCATGGACGAGATGTGGCTGAGCAAGACGGAGAGGACCTGACGATGGAACATATTATTTCGGTCGTACTGGTGGAATCCGCCGTTGAAGAGATGTCGCTGAACAAGGCGGGGGAAATATCATGAGACATATTATTTCCGTTCTGCTGGAGAACGAATCCGGCGCCCTGAGCCGTGTGGTGGGCCTCTTCTCCCAGCGTGGCTACAACATCGAGACCCTGACGGTGGCGCCCACCGAGGATCCCACCCTGTCGCGCATGACCATAGTCACCATGGGTGACGAGCGGGTGCTGGAGCAGATCCAGAAGCAACTGCACAAGCTGGTGGATGTGCTCAAGGTGTGTGACTTGAGCGAAGGGGAGCATATCGAGCGGGAGATCGCACTGGTCAAGGCACGCGCCGCCGGTGGTGCCCGCGACGAGCTGAAACGGCTGGCGGATATCTTCCGTGGCCAGATCGTCGATGTCACCCCCGAGCAGTACACGGTGCAGCTGGTAGGTACCAGCGAGAAGCTGGATGCCTTTATCAAGACTGCCGCCCAGACCAACGAGATCATCGAAGTGGTGCGCTCCGGGGTCTGCGGCATCTCCCGGGCTGACAAGGCGTTGCGCCCTTAAGGTAGAGTTGCCGCTGCGGCTCGGTCAGACGGGTTGAAAATAAGATGGAAGGGGGCTCTGCGGAGCCCTCTTTGTTTGGTTTTGCTATGCGAGGATGGAGTCTATGTTCGGTATTCATGATCTGGCGCTGTTTGTGGTCTCGGGGCTGCTGCTCAATATCATGCCGGGGCCCGACTCCCTGCTCATCATGCTGCGCAGCGGGTCGCAAGGGTGGCGTGCCGGTTCGGTGGCTGCCCTTGGCATCGGTACCGGCGTTATGGTGCATGTGCTGGCGGCGGCGCTCGGTCTGTCGGCGCTGCTCAGCGCCTCGGCCGAGCTGTTTACGGTCATCAAGCTGGCTGGCGCCCTCTACCTCATCTATTTGGGGTTCTCTCTGCTGCGCCAGCAAACACCGGGTGCAATGGAGAGAGGGGTCACTCTGCCTGCACTATCCTATGGCCAGATCTACCGGCAGGGAGTGCTGACCAATGTGCTCAACCCCAAAGTAGCGCTCTTTTTCCTCGCCTTCGTGCCCCAGTTCATTGCGCAGGATGCTCCCGACAAGGCGCTCGCTTTTATCCTGCTCGGCTGCATCTTCAACCTGAACGGGATGATCTGGTGCCACTTGCTGGTCTTCAGCACGGTCTATGCCCGCAACAAGGTAAAACTGCCTGCCCGGATCGGCCGCTGGCTCAACCGGGGCATCGGCACCCTGTTTGTCGGACTCGGGATCAAGCTCGCCAGCGACTAGCGCGCCGCTTTCTGACCTGGGGCAGGTTATCGTGCGCGGCGCTGTGGTATGGTCGGCGGTCAGGTGCGGGGTCAGCCCCGCGCTCTCTTTTTCAGGCCAGCCCCACTGGCCGCAGCAGCGAGATCCCTTGCCCAGATGAACATCGCCCGGCTCAAGAATTTTACCGAGATCGTGAAGAACAACTTCAACATCTCGGCGACGGCGGAGAAGCTCTACACCTCCCAGCCCACCCTCAGCAAGCAGATGAAGATGTTGGAAGATGAGCTGGGGCTCGCCCTCTTTACCCGCAAGGGGAAGAATCTGGTCGGCTTGACCAGTGCCGGCGAGCAGGTGATGGAGCTGGCCAAGGGGGTGGTGGCGCAGGTGGAGCAGATCAACCAGCTGTCGCTGGGGGAGCAGCTGGCCACCAGCGGGGTGTTGCGTATCGCCACCACCCACACTCAGGCGCGTTACAAGCTGCCAGCGGTGATCACCGAGTTCACCCGCCGCTATCCCGATGTGGCGATACATCTCCATCAGGGGGCGCCTGCCCAGCTGGCCCAGATGGTGCAAAGCGGCGATGTGGATATGGCGATCGCCACCGAATCCATGTATCTGTTCGACGAGCTGGCCGCCGTCCCCTGCCATCGCTGGGGCCGCAGCGTGGTGGTGCCCCACGGCCATCCGCTGATCGACTGCCAGCCACTCTCGATGGCGGATCTGGCTCGCTATCCCCTGATCACCTATGTGTTCGGCTTTACCGGCCGATCCAAGATGGACAAGGCCTTCAGCCGCCACGGCCTCTCGCCGAAAACCGTGCTGACCGCCACCGACACCGACGTGATCAAGCACTACGTCCGGCTCGGGATGGGGGTCGGGGTGATCGCCAGCGTGGCCTTTGACGAGGGGGACAGGGAGGATCTGGTGAGCCTCAATATCGACCACCTGATCGCCTCGAGTGCCACCCATATCTGTCTGCGCAAACATGCCCATCTTCGCGACTACATGTACGACTTTATCCACCTCTACGCTCCCCATATCAGCCGGGAGACGGTGCAACTGCACCTTATCAACCAGCCGCCCACCGCCAATATGGCGGACCTGCCCTGGTTGTAGACTTCGGTTGCTTGCCGCGCAGAGATAGAGATAAAGCGCGGGGATAAAAAACGCAGAGACAAAAAAAGAGAGGCCGCGGCCTCTCTTCTGCTTTTTCAGGATGCGGGATTAAGCGCCGCGGGTCGCCAGATTGATAAAGATCTGGGCTCCCACTAACAGGCAGTCATCATCCAGATAGTAGGGATTCGCATGCAGGTAGTTGCAGATCCCCTTGGCCTGACAGCCGCTGCCGAGGAAGAACATGGCCCCCTTGCGGCCACGGCAGGCGTTGACCATGTAGCTGAAATCTTCGCTGCCGGTCATCGGCTGACCCTGAGGGTTGATCCCCTCAGAGGGCAATACATCGGCGGTCGCTTGCAGCAGGCGGGCGCAGGCATCGGCGTGGTTCTCTACCGCCGGATAACCGGCATAGACCATCTTGGTCTTGAAGCCGCGCAGTTCGCTCTGGGCCACGATCTCCTTGAAGCTGTTCTTCAGGATCTGGTCGGTCTCGGCATCCATGGCGCGGATGGTGCCGCGCGCCTGCACATGGTCAGCGATGGCGTTGGGGATGGTGCCGCCGTTGATCATGCCGCAGCCGAATACCGCCGGGCTGAACGGACTGGTGCGCTTGGCGACGATGTAATCCATATCCTCGATGATCCGCACCGCTTCGCGGATGGCATCCAGCCCCTTGTGGGGAGTAGAGCCGTGGGCGGAGATACCGTGTACATCCAGCGTCCAGGCGGAGCCCCAGGAGGACATGACACCGTTGTTGAACTTGATGGTGCCGGTCTCCATGGCGCCATCGTTATGGAGGGCATAGACCTCGTCCACCCCCTTCATGCAACCCAGTTCGACCATCTTCTCGGCGCCCGGCACCCGCATATCCTCTTCCGCCATCTGGAAGATAAAGCGGACGTTGTACTGCAGGCGCGCTTTGTTGGTGGCCAGAAACTTGGCGGCGGTCAGGGCAATCGCCATATGAGAGTCGTGACCGCAGTTGTGGGCCATCCCCTCGTGGCTCGATTTGAACGCAACCTCGCTCATGTCGTGCATCTCGAGGCCATCCATGTCGGCACGGAAGGCGATGGTCGGCAGTACCGGGTCGACCACCAGATCGCCGTGAAAACCGGTGAAGCCCGGGTAGTCGGTGAGGCGATAGCCGAAGCCCGTCATCAGCTCGCGGCAGTAGGCCGAGGTCTTGAACTCGACGCCGGAGGCCTCCGGAATGGTGTGCAGGTGGTGGCGCACTTCGTGACTGAAGTCGCGCAGGGCCAGCAGGGCCGGTTCAATGTGGATGTTGCTCATCAGATGATCCCTTGCATGGTGAAGCCAATCTGGGCAACCAGTGAGGCGCCGAAGAAGCAGCAGGTGGAGACGATCATGAAGATCAGGATCACTTTCCAGGACATCTTCTTCAGCTCTTCCAGCTGGCCGCCCACCGAGAGACCGGCAAAGGCCAGCAGCGGTACGCAGCAGGAGAGGCAGGAGATCTTGGCAACGGCATCAATGAAGAGGCCGCGCACCGGGGTCTCCGGCAGGCAGATCAGAATGCCGATGATGGTGGCATAGGCAAATGCCGGCAGGGAGGAGGGCAGGTAGCGCTTGGCAATCAGCGAGGCGAACACCACCAGTGACATGGCGATGAAGCTGTCACCCATCAGCCAGAGCGGGGTGCCGGTGGTCAGGGTCTGGGTAAACATGGCCAGCAGGATCGCCAGAAAGACGAACCGCATATCCATTACGATGCTTTTCATGCTTTCTCTCCTTTGGAAGTCAGGGCATAGATTTTTTCAGCGAGCGGCAGACCCAGATAGGTGAGGGAGAGGGCGCCGAGGGCAGACGAGAGCAGATTCGAGGCAGCCGCGATACTCAGCACCTGCTGGGCCAGCGCTTCGTCGAGACCGTTGATCAGGGCACCGGAGGCGGCACTCAGCATGGAGCCTGAGCCCACGCCGGAACCGGCGGCCAGCGCCAGCGGGTGCAGACCGGTGAGCGGGGCGATACTGCCCAGCACGCTGAACCAGAGGGTGCCGATGACGGAGCCGCACAGGTAGATGGCCAGCACGCCGATGTACTCCTGGGAGCCGGTGCCGAACTTGCCCTGAATGACCGCGACCGACGGCTCACGGCTGATGGAGGAGCAGGCCCCGATGGCGCGTCGGCCAAAGCCGAACTTCACCGCCAGCGGAATGGCGATCAGGATCGGCAGCAGGTTGCCAATCTCCTGCAGGAACAGCGGTACGCCGACGCTCAGGATCATCTTCAGGTTGGGGATGATCATCCCCGCGTACTGGGTGCCCAGGATCAGCAAGCTGAAGCCCACCATCTTGCCGCAGAAGCCCTCCTCTTTTTCGGTGAAGAGCGTCTTCCAGCCGGGGATGCGATCCTTGACCGGCTTGGCGGAGACGATCATGCCGATGATGACGGCAAAGAGCATCGGCAGGATCGGGATGATGGCGATGCCTATCTTGATCTCCTGCTTGCCTATCAGGTACTGGGCCACAAAGATCAGCATGGCGGTTGCCAATATGCTGACCATGACCGTCTTGAGGGTGCTGGTTTGCTGCATGGTGTGTTCTCTTGTTATTCGTGAGTGTTCCACTTAAGTGCCATCGCCAACTTGACGGGCTGGCGGATGATGGAGGAATGATAGGGAGGGTCGCGGGGGAGGAATGTGACCTCCATCAAGCTGGCCATATGGCATTTTTTCATGGGGTATGCCCTTTAACCCTGTGGATACCAAGGGTTAAATGCCGTTAACAGATTGCCAGCAATCCGGCGATATGGTGGCTGGTCTGGCCGTTGGTGGCCGCGTTTTTGGTGGTGTTCGGTGGCGCTTTACTTGTCCAATCACACTTGGCAAGCGACCAGACCGTAGCGATGCCCACACCTTGCAAGTAAAACGGGCCGGTCGCAAGGGCTGGTCGAGCACCCCACGGATCTTGATCCTGCCCACAGTCGAGGGGGGCCTCCTGGTTGCGGCTGTTGTGCAGGGGAACAAAAGGGCGGCCTTGTGATGCCATAACTTGTATCATCACGAGCATGCCAAAACCCTTTATTGACCAGTCAGGTGGCCGTGCCCGATATGACATCCGATAGCGACATGCTCGAACAGTTGATCAACCTCGCCAGCACCCATGCCCAGGTGCAGGTACTTTGGCTCTACGGATCTCGAGCCAAGGGGACGGCGGGCCCCGCCAGTGACTGGGATCTGGCGGTGGCCTTTTATCCGGTCAAACAGAGTGGGCCTCTGGGTGCTGCACTGGAGAACCGGCTGCGGCCCGAACTGCTGGCGCTGGAGTGGCAACGCGCCCTGGGGCTGGCGGAAGGGAAACTCTCGGTCGTCGATATCAATCAGGCCCCGATCCCGTTGGCTTTTGCGGTAGTCGATGCCAATCGCCCTCTCTATAGCCGTGATGAGGGGCGGCGCTTGCAGGAAGAAGCACGGATCATGTCGCAGATGGAACTTGGTTATCCCCGTCGCCAGACCGATATCAGCAAGCATCAATCAAAGGAGTAGAGATGAGCGATAACGCCTATATCGGCGCTTTGCGCATCAGCCTGTCGCGCTATCAGGCCGAGCTGTCAGAGATCCGGGCTATTCTGGCGCAACGTGCGCTTTCCAATCTGGAGTACCGGGCCGCCGAGCGAACTCTGCAGGTTTCTATCGAAGCGTGTATCGGGGTGGCAAAACACTGGGCCAGAGCGCTGGCGGGCCATACCCCGCAGGATGCTTATCAGGCATTCGAGATCCTGGCCCAGCGTGGCGAGCTATCCCCCGACACGCTGAGTGGCTGGCGCAAGATCATTGGCCTTCGCAATGCGCTGGTGCACGACTATCTCAATATCGACCCCGAGATTATTCGTAGCGTGATTGGTCAGGGTTATAGCGACCAGCTGTTCACCTTCGGCAATCAGGGATTGGAGTGGTTAGCGTCCAGGCTGGATTAAGCCGCCGTACCCCGCCTTCGCGTCGTGGTAATGCAACAGAGGGGCCTGCAACTGCAGGCCCCTCTGTTTTGGTGTTGTTCACCTGATCTGTGGTGTTTGCAGTGGGCGCCTAGTGAGCCGGTTTTAGCCTGCGACTACGCAGCAGCAGGGGGAGTTGGTAGAGCACCAGCGCGCCGAGCACCAGTCCGGCTCCGGCCAGTTTGGCGCCGCCGAGGGGTTCGTTATATACAAGGGTGCTCAGCATCAGGGTCCAGACCGGTTCCAGCAGCATCATCAGGGCGGCGTGGGCGGTCGTCATCTTGCTCAATGCGTGGGTAAGCAGCCAGTAGCGCAGGGTGGTGGCGATCAACACGCTCGCCGCAAACCAGCCCCAGATGCCGTGGCTGACCCCGCCTTCGGGCCACTGTTCGGTCAGCAAGGAGAGCAGGGTGCCGAGCAGACCGGTCATCGCCAGCTGGATGCAGGTAAGCCAGGTGGGGGGAATGGATTGGGCAAAGTGGCGATGGACGGCGAGCTGGATACCCAACGACGTCGCGGCCGCCAGAAACCAGAACAGCGATAGCGAGACTCCCCAATGGGTGCTGCTGGAGAGTAACAGCAGGCCCGCGATGGCGATGGGCAGGGTGAGCCAGTAGTGGCGGCCAGGTTTGCTCTTGAAGGCGGCCCAGGCGGCCAGCGGCGCCATCAGGGTGGCGACGCTCATGATAAAAGCGCCGCTGCCGAGCGCATCACTCTGGCTGATGGCGGTGACCCACAGCAACAGGCTGGTGCCAAGCAGAGTGCCGCAACCAGCGGCACGTAGCAGCTGGGCGCGAGTTGGCGGCGGTTCGCGCAACCAGGCCAGCGGCAGCAGCAATAAGGCAGCCAGCAGAAAGCGGCTGCCGATAAAGGCGGCGGGGGGCAGTTCGTGGATCGCCTCTTTGGAGAATATCCAGCCAGCAGCGGCCAGCAGGGTGACCAGTACCATTAGCAGCAGGGGTGTGCGGTTCATTGGGGGCAGAGTAGTGAAATGGAGGGGGGAGAATAAAGGAAAGGCGCCAGGTATTGCTACCGGGCGCCTTTCATATCAATGGCTGACAGCCAACAATCAGTTCATGCCGTATTATCACATTGGCTGTCTAATGCTGTTTGGTGTTGTCTATAAGTTGTCGATATGCAATTGATTTATATCGTTTAAAATTCCATTCTTGTCTAAAGTCATCTTAGGGGATATAAGACAGGTGTGGGTTCAAGTGTGGGTTCAAAAATGGCAATCTCAGATTCAAAACTCAAAGCAATGCTGCGTGGTCACGATGATGATACGCCCAGAAAGGTTGCGGACAGGGATGGGCTGTCTGTTCTTTGGAGGAATAGCGGAAAAGTCAGCTTCGTGTACCGCTATCGAATTTTAGGCAAGGCAAAAAACCTGACTCTGGGATCCTATACCGGCCAGGAGGGGGGGCTGTCGCTTTCCGAGGCAAGGAAAAAGGCGGCGCAATGTCGAGCTTGGTTGGAAGAGGGCAATGATCCTGCCTTGATGACGCGGATCGGGAAAGATGAAAGGCTCAAGCCTGTCACGGTTAAAGATGCACTCGAGTATTGGCTCTGCCATCACGCCGATAAGAAAAGGTCAAACAGTGAGAAGCATCGCCAGCAATTTGCAAAGTGGGTCTATCCCCGTATCGGAGATCTTCCGCTGTCAGATTGTGATACTCGTCACTGGTTGAGCGTCTTTGACGAGTACTCGAAGGTGGCGCCTGTGGCTAGTGGTTATTGTTTCCAAAACTGTAAACATGCTCTGAAGTTTTGCCGTGTCAGACAGTTTGCTGTGAGTAACGCGTTGGATGACTTGACCGTTGCTGATGTTGGGCAAAAAGCGAGTAAGCGAGATAGGGTTCTGACACTAGAAGAGCTGCGAACTCTATGGGATTGGGCTGAGAAGTTAGGTCCATATTTCTACTACGGAAATTTGGCCAAGATTCTGTTGTCGTTTGGCGCAAGAACTCAAGAAGCTCGGCTATCAGCACCCGAAGAATGGAATCTAGTTGAAGGCACATGGACAGTACCTGCGTCCAACTCAAAAACAGGTAATAAAATTGTGAGACCAATACCTGATTTTATTCGGCCGACGATCGAGGCCTTGTTGAAAGCTGCCGCCGCACAGTCATCCTCATACTTGCTAGGGGAGCTCAAGCGACCAGAAGCGGTAAGTCAGTGGGGGAGGGGAATTTGGAGACGGATCGGGCATAGCGCCCCTTGGACATGGCACGATCTGCGAAGGAGCTTAGCGACCCGCCTAAACGAGGCTGGGATTGCCCCCCATGTCGTGGAACAAATTTTAGGTCATGCCCTACCTGGTGTAATGGCTCACTATGTTCATACGGTTCGGTTACCGGAACAAAAAATGGCTCTGGAGTTGTGGGGAGGGATTTTAAAACCATCAGAACAACCGCCAGACAATATTGTGCATCTACAAGTGGGGTAGGGGAGCAACAGCCCTTTTCTTCAGATCGATTTGTAGACTGTGTCTATGGAGGTTACACCCAGTGTAACCTCCATTTATTTTTTACCCAGCCTGTACAGCTAGTGCCATCTTGAAGGCAGCTCCGTTATGCTACACAACCACCTGATGGGCATAAAGCTGATGCGGCGCCTTCCCTGGCCATTAGCCTTGCCTGTCAGGTGGTTTTTTGTCGGTGATCCTGATAGACCTTCAGCCACTTCGTATGCTCAGCTTTATCACCTCTCGCTTGCCAGAAAGCACAGATGCTCTCGGCCAATTCTGCGGCCATGGCATGATCGTTATCACGACGGCAAATCAGATACTGGGCCAGCCAGTTTTGGTACTGCTTCATTTTTATCTCTCAATCTGTTCTCTATGTTTAGAGCTCCAAGACTCATTGCAACAAGGCGGCCATTTCTTTCATGCCATTTGCTTGCTGGTTGGCCAATTTAATACTTTCCTTCACGCTATCATCCACCTTGGGCAAGGAGGTGAGCTTGCCAGGCAGCTCATAGATGGCTTGGCGATGCAGTTGATAATTGGCATCACTGTTCACTTGTTCCTTCAGTTGCTGACTTTCTTTCGCAACCTCTGCTTGTTCACTACGAATGGCCTCTTTAGGCAGCTGCATGGCATAGAGGTAGCATCGCTCCAATCCATTGGCCTCGATGGGTTGAACTGCGACAGGCAACAGGGACTGAGCCAGTACACGAGCATCGGCTTGCAAGAACGCATCAAATTGGGCTGGCTTATCTTTATCTATGCTTGAGTGAGCCACCTGCTTGATTTTCTTAGCCTGCTGTTCGAAATGAGACGGTGTGCCGTGGTCTTGGCAAAGGCGGTCATACAAACGATCACCCAAATAGCGAGCATAGTTTGTTGAGCTATGCTCTGGCGCATCAATGGATTTTCTATCAGGATTGTCAAGGTCAGCACGGCTATATTGTCTAGTGACTAACTCATATGCTTTCTGATCGTTCGCGCCAATTAATGAAGGGGCCAATAATGATTTGAGCTGCATGGTCTTTATTGTTTTTCCATAGGAGGCCATCCATCCCATATTTTGGTAGCCAGGGCCTGTATCATAAGCCATGCTAAAGTTAGAGAAATGAATTATTTTTCCGTGGTGCTGGTAGTCTTGGCTATCAAGATAACGGCGAACTTCGGGCGAATATTTCGCAGGGGTAGGATATGGTAATAATGCGGTGCTAAGAGCCAACAGCACACGCATAGAACCCCATTTAGGATGAGGAATAGCAGTAACAAAATCGTTGTTGTTGACGTGACGGTAATGCACGATCTCATTCAATTTAGCAATCGCTGTGCGATCAAATACCCTTGGCATACCATAAGTATACAAATGCGGCTTCTTGGCTCGATGTTCAGCAGCGTGAATAAGTGCAAGAGCCCCACCTAGACTATGGCCACAAATAAAAAGTGGCTTGCCTGCTAGAATATTATTCATCTTGTCAAAGGCTTTTTTTGGTTTCTCCGTTAACTTGAGATCTGTATAGGCATTTTTAAATCCAAGATGAATTTTTCCGCTGGGTAGTATTGGGTCAGCGCCCTGAATACCATAAAGATCGGTAGCGACATCTTCCAAGTTAACCGTGCCGCGCCACGCAACTACCGCGTGTTCATTGTTTACCATATAGAGCAGCTGAGTATTTCCCACCTCTTCCATCTCTTTGCTGCTGGTATCAATAAAATCGTAATGACGGTAACGATCTGCAAAGGGCACGTCTTTCACCACAGGCGCCAGATATTGAGTGTTCACTTTGAATGGCAAGCGCCCGAGATGGGTTAATACCTGCTCCACATAGGGTTTGAGCGCACCAGCCTTGGAGCCGTGCTCATCCCGGTCGCCATCGGCATAGGCCAAAATACTCATCAGAGAGAGATTATAACCGTTAACCAAACTGTATTCGGGGCCATTGTGCAGCATCAATACCCAAGCCCGAAATGGGCAGACTTCAAGGGTGAGTTTACGGTGCTTGTGATCTTTTCCCCGAGGACGAATCGACCACCCTTTGGGGGCTTTGTCAGGGAAGTGGAATGCGGGCAAGTCGCGCTTTTCAGGCCAATCCGGAATAACAGGCAACTCATTGATAAGTTTGCCTACTGTAGCATAGCTGTACTCACGTCCCTGCTGCTCGGCGCGAGGTTTTACTGTGGAGTCAGCCAGAGTGCGGCCCAAGCGCAGGTGACGCTGGGGTTCTTGCATTTCTTCAAGAAACTTAGCTGTATCCAAAACTAAGCGCAGTGGTAATGAGGGAAGTCCCTCTACGCTGATTTTTCCTTGACCATCCGTTTTACCTTTTGCCAATACAAGATTGTTTCTTTCAAGTAAAATCTCATAGTCAATATCTGATATTGGTTGTTCAAGCTCGTCTACTAACTCAATATCAAAACTATATACGAAGTTGTTGCAATCAACGCAGCCCTGCAACTTATTCATAAAAACTCCTCGCGCTTTATTTGTCGATTACTGAGACGATTTGTTCTTCGCCTCAAGGGCTTCTCTTTCTTCACGCTGGCGACGATTTTCATCAATTTGATCCCGAATTTTTTTCCGTTCAGCAGCCTCTTTCTCTTCCTTCTCTTTCCGCTCCCGAACCAATTGCTCTTCCTGAATTCGGTATGCCTCGTCAGCAGTGAGCCCCTTTAGGCTAGATTCATCTACGATAACGTTATAGATAATCTTCGCATCACCACCACTTTTGTAAGGGTTGTAATAATAGGTATCTATTTCATGATCTTTATTTTCCATATAAAAAGAGCGACCCATCTTATAATCATCAGACAGTATGTAAGGCACCAAGGTTTGACTTATGGTAAATACCGCACTTTCACTATACAAGCTGCTGTTCCTATCTGAGTCATCAAAATAGGCATCAGAGCCAATTACTACCTTATTACCACCCGCCGATGCGCTAACCGCCCCTTTTAGTACGGCAGCAGCATCCTTATATTCCAAAGACCAGCCTAGTGACTTCAGATGCCAACTACAGGGACCAAAGTCTTTGTAATAGACTTTGGCGCGATACTGAGTGTCTGATATTTTTTCCAGCTTGGCTTTTCCACCACGTCGTCCATCAATCCAGCTAAAGTCCGAAAACGTCAGGTTCTGGCATGATGAAGAGGAGTAAGTCCCCCCGACAGATGGAACAAGGTGGGCAGGGGTATTAATTTCAACCTCGATACTGTCGCCCCAAAAATAGAGCATCGGCAACCATGGGCGGCTGATATAGAAGATGCCAAAACCAACCACTCCCAATACGATGTAACGTTTTTTCATAGCAACGGCCATTCCTTATTTGTTCTGCACCATGGTGCCAGCCCACGTGGTTACATCTGTCATCGTCAGACTTCGGATTGGCTGTCCCGTTTTAACCAAGGAGGTCAACCACGTCGAGAGCTGTTTCTCAAGATCCCCACCTTGTTGGTAGAGAGACTCGCTTAGTTGCACATCCTTCTCCCACAAGGCCACTTCGAAGTTACTGGCCGCTACTTTTATCCCGAAGGGACTGCGGTGCCACGCATCGCTCAATACGGCTGGGAGCGTCCAAGGGAGCACACTAGAGGCTGACGCCAGTGGATGGGGGCGGCTTTCGGAAGCATGGTCTGGCAACTGCAAAACCGTGACAGGACTCAGCAGCCCTTGCCACAGAGCAGGCTCTTTTACCGAAAGCCAAATAGAGAGCACCCTGGGGTCTTGCAGCCGTACTGCCCGCAACTCGCCATCAATCATGATCCGCAGGTGGTTCTGCCAATGAGTGAGCTGCTCTTGCCAGGATTGCTCGCTGATATAAATCCAGCCCCATATTGGATCCTGCTGTTCATGTATCCACTGCTCAACATCAGCCAGCTTTTCAGTGGCAACCTGACACAACCACGGGCTCGCTTTGAGAATGCTCTCCATGGGGGTTTGGTAATACAGGGGATGTATGTGAGTTGCCCACTCTTGCTCACGCCAGTGCGCGACAGGATCCGGTTTATGCAGGCTGTCCAGGATCACGTAAAGGCCATGATCCTCTGACGTGGGCGCTGCCCGCCATAGTTCAAAGATGGTCGTCATGGTTATTCACACTCGTTAATCGACATGGACGCATCCGCTCTGGCAAGCAGCGGGCACGCTTCTCCCCCTTTGAAGGGTGGCGGTGGTGTGTAGGCAGGCACTTCCACACCACCAGGCAAGCCCGGCATTTGGCCCGCCCAACCTGAGCCTGAGCCAGGGCTACCGCCCGAGTTCATCTTGATGGTGGGGCCGACCATTGTGACGCCGCTTGGGTCTAGCTTCACAAAACTGCCGCCGACCTTGAGGGTCAACTCAGAACCTGCTTCCATGACAATCTTGTTACCGGCCTTGATGTGAACCTCTTGGCCAGCATCAACCAACAGCGATTGGCCCAGCTTCTGGTGCATCGAGGTATCGACCGTCAGCGAATAGTCCGCCTTGATGTGATCGCGTTTCTCGCCCTCGACCGTCAGGTGATCGTTGCCAAGGCTGGTGCCGCCATCTTTGTTCGCGACCTTTCTGACCCGAGTCACCCGTTCGTTGTCGATGTCAGTGTGCTGGTCATGCTTGATGTGCCATGCCGCATCGTTTTGGATAACCACGTTGAGGTCTTTCTGGCCGTGGATATAAATCTCTTCCTGCCCCGCCTGGTCTTCAAAACGCAGCTCGTTGAAGCCCTCGCCCTGATGGGTCTCGGTGCGCAGCACGGTGCGGGTCTTGTTGGCGGGCAGCTCGTAAGGCGGTCGGTTGGTGGCGTGGAAGGTGCGACCGGTCACGATGGGCTGGTCAGGGTCTCCTTCCAAAAAGCTCACGATGACCTCGTGGCCGATACGCGGGATAGCCATCATGCCGTATTGGCCACCGGCCCACCCCTGACTCACCCGCACCCAGCAGGAACTTTGGTCAAGGCCATCACTGTAACGGTCCCAAGGGAATTGCAGTTTCACCCGGCCATGTTCGTCGCAGTAAATCTCTTCGCCGTCTGGCCCTACCACGATGGCAATTTGCGGGCCATCCACCATGGGCTTGTGGGGTGCTTCCGGGCTGCCGATACGGGCGCGCCAGGTGGTGCTCGCTTTCACTACGCCAAACTCGTTGTTGTAGACGGTCGGGCCGCTGCCGCCTTCCTCTTCCAACGCCTGTGGCTGTTCACCTGTGTGGCGGATATGGACGATTTGCCAGTCGGTATTGAGGCTGCCGTTGGGGTGTTCGGTCAGCGAGAAGAACTGTCCCGGCAGCAGAGCTGCACTGTTGGACTTGCCACTGCCCGCCACCGCGTCATTGCGCAGCGCGTCGAGTCGGTGTTGGGCAAATGCCTTGCCGCTGCCGTCCTGCTTGTAGCGGCCCGGATAGTCAAAATGCTGGTAGGTATCCCGTTGGTGCTCGAGCTCAGCGCCCATTTTCTTCTGGGAGAGGCCATAGGCCGGGGTCTTGAAGCTGTAGTCTTTGAGCACTACGTCGGAGGGGCGCACTGATTCGCGGTAGTGGAACTGGCGAACGTAAGGGCCCTGTTCCAGCGAGCGGTTACCGAGGTTGAAGAACAGCTCGGGGCCAGCAGTCAGGGCTGCCGCATCGTCGGCAAACACGATGCGATGTTTACCTTGCTCAAACTCGTGGAAGTAGAACAGCCCCTCTTCGGCGGCGAGGCGGTTAACAAAATCGAGGTCGGTCTCGCGGTACTGCACGCAATACTCGCGCTGAGCATGCTCGTTCTTGAGCGCAAAGGCGTAGTCAGTGATGCCGTGCTCTTGCAGCAAAATGGAGAGGATTTCATCAGGCTTCTGTGCCTGGAAGATACGGGAGTTTTGGCGCAGGCCCAATCGCCACAGCGCAGGTTTGACTTGTAGCTGATAGCGGGTGCGGCGAAAGCCGCTGTCCCCTTGCGCAAAGTCGCTCACTACCCCGCATACCCGGCGTTGCAGCTCGCCATTGTACCACACCATCAGCTCGCAGGGCTGGTCCAGCACGGCACCGAAGTCGATGTCCGGTTGGTGACTTGCCACCTCCAGCTTGAGGCTAAACGGGCTGTTTAGGCCTTCATCGAGTTTGAAGCTCGCTACCACAAAGGTGTTATCAGCCAGTGCGCCAACCTTGACGGTGAATTGTAATCCTGTGCTCTGTGCCATAACTCTGTTCCTTATCCTGCCTGTCCGCTGCCCGAACCAATCACCACACCACCACAATCCACCGCTATGCCGGTGACCGCGATAGGCTTGCCATTCACCAACACCGAGCCCACACCACCGGCAATGTTACGCGGGTGAGGAGGGTTATTCGGCTTGTCGTGGGGCGCTAACGGGTCGCCCTGACGGGCTACTGGCTTGCCATCGAGAAAGACATCAGGGCTCGCGGCTATCACCGGCGTAGGAAGGAAGCCATCGTGGTCGGTGCCAATGTCACCGAGCAGGGCAATGGAGGGACACATAATTCAAACCTCTTGTGTGCTTTGCCATCACTCCGCCCTCGCTATACAAGACACCAGCGCCAGAACAGGGGGATGGCAAAACATAAAAGCTCCGGCAGCCAAAGGCCGACCGGAGAAAGCACGGGCTGATAGGCCGGTTGCACACCGGCCACACAATACAAGATTTACTACAAGGAATGCCAAAGTAAGAAAGGGAGGCTTAGGCCTCGATAGGCGCACGCCAGTCGTCAGCACCAGAGGTACCGGCAACAGTGTGCTCCCAGTCAATCTTGCGGTATGCCAGAGAGACCTGGATAAGCTGGGTGAAGTCAGACTTCGCCGGGTCTTGGCAGTGCGGCATCTGGCAGTCGATGTCCACAATAACGGCATCGGTCAGCACGGTAGAGAAGAAGTGCTCCTGCTTGCCCTCAACAGAGGTGCGGTACCACTTCAGGTTTACCTTCGGCAGCATCTCACCGGAGGCCAGGGCGTTGTACATCAGCGGCACCGCTTTGTTCAGTGCCACGGTGAACTTGAACGGCTTGTGGACACGCTGACCAGCAGGCTGACCGGATTGCGGGTCAGTTGGTACGGTTACCTGGTGATTGAACTCTTGTACCAGCATCTCGTCTTCGTGACCTTGTACGAAGATGTTGCCGACGGAATCGGAAGTGAAGGCACCAGCGGTGATGTTGCCCTGGGTTTTACCTTCGATGCTGATATAACATGGTGTTGGCATGGGTATGCTCCTAAATGGATTAGTTAAACGAGATAGCACTCGACCAACCTTTAGCAGCGACCATGCCACATTTTCGAACTGTTATTTATCAGTCACTTACCGGCGGCCCCACGTACCGGCCCCTTCGTCACGAGCAAACTTTCGCGCAAACAGCGCACATGCACTGGCAATAATTGCGCAAACAGTCGTTTAACCTGAATGCAAAGCAATAAATTGCTCAAAGCCACACTAAACACCATTATCATCAATATTTCGCACTTGTGCTGCATCGATATTCAGCCTGACCATCCCTTGCTTCAGTGCCAAAGAGATTGCCTGATTCTTGCTGCTAGCCCCCAGCTTCTCCACAATGCGCTCCAGGTGAAAGGTCACCGTCCGAGGTGTAATACCCAGGATCTTGGCAATATCGCTGACCTGCTTGCCCTCCGCCGCCCACTGGCATACTTCCAGTTCCCGCTGGCTCAGCGACTCACGAGGCGCGGCATCTGACAGACAAACTCGAGCAACGGCTTCGAAAATGTGTGTCGCCAACCAGCTCAGAAAAGGGATCGCACTCAGCCATTGATGTTCAGTCCGGGGTGTACGTGTGATGAACGAGAGCAGCCCCACTTGGCCATTAGGCCCATGCCACGGGATGGTGATGCCATCGCGTAGCCCCGCCTCTTGGGCTAGCATCATGACCTCCAACCCGGCAGCATCGTGTTGGTCGCAACACTCAGTGATGAGATTGGCCCACAGGATTGGCGTGCTATGGACCATGCCTTTACGCACGACCGGATCGACAGTCAGAAAATCCCGTTCGTTGTAAACTTGAACCCAGTCAACAGGGCAGCCATTGAAGATACGTACGTCAGGGCGCTGTATCGAGCTGGGTGAAATGAACCCCAAACGAAAATGGTCGAACCCCATCTGTTAGCACAGGGAACGAAGTAAGCTCACGATGGTTTGTTCGTCTGTTGCGATACCGAACTTAGTGATCAACGTCAGTGCATCGGTGGTATTGAGGAAGTAGAACGGAGTAATGGTCAATCGTTCGGCTTACAAAGTGAGTCAATGTACTAAATACTATCAACAATTAATCAGATGGCACAATATCACACCAATGGTTGATAAAAGACCTTGCATGAGCGGTGTATCGAGCCAACAGCCTTCCCCAAGAGCTTGGAACACGTAGATAGGCAAGCAGTCTATGCGAGCAGGATCAATCGTCGATGCTGCGTTGATGTCGGGCGACTAATTGGCACCAAGGGCGGCAGAGTAGGTCTCGCCACGTGAGGGGGGCGTTGAGGTCCCAGGAACTGGCGAGCTGCTGATGGGGTTGCTGGTGTTCGTCAAGCCAGTAGGGAAAGATTTGCAGCACCCGCAGTAGATACTGCTGTCCACCTTTGCTGGGGACTCGTTGCTCATCGAACACCACGATCCCGGACAACGCTCGAATCCTGGCAAAATCGCGTTCTATGGACCAAGGCGATACGCCAAATACGTCTGCTGCTTCACGTGCGCTGATTGCTCGCGACTGTTCGTGCAGCCAATGTGCTAATTGCAAGTAACGCGGCAAAGGTGGATTCGGATTGATAGACATGTCATTCCGTCATTACGCTGAGTGATAGGTAGGCACATTGGACTACCCATTGAGCGATTTGTTCAGGTAATCACTGTGAATACCCAGGCTAACTACTCGTCAGCAAGGCTTGGGCTTCGTCGCGTATCGCACAATATCGCTGCGTGAGGAGGGAACGCTTTTCAACTCGCCAACCGCCATATTTAGCTAGCCAGCGTCTGGGGCGACGTGGATCCCAACTATCGATGGCTTCACGTAATCGCGCATCCAAATCGGTACGTTCTGCGTCTAAGTCTTTTATGGCTGGCATCAGGAGCGGCTATGAGGAGTTTGGTGGTGATCGTGGTGCTGGCTACCGGAATTGAACTGGTGACCTACTGAGCTAAGCCAGCATCATGCGCATGCTAAAGGATGTTTTGAATAATGTCATTAGAGCTGACCTCAGTCATGCGACAGATCATTACCGAATATTCCAGGTTCGTAATGACGAGGTCTGTCATTAATTGGCCACGGAGCCTGTAAACAGAGAGGCCACACCGTGAGGGCATGGCCTTGTCTATTTAGATAAGGAAGTCATCCAGCTGACGACCTTGCTCGAGTTGCTCAGCCAGAAACTTGGGTGTACGGCCCTGACCTGTCCAGGTTTTCTCGACGCCATTCTCAACATAACGGTATTTCGGGGGACGCGGTGCTCGTTTAGCTTTAGCCGCAGTCGCTGCTGCTGGGGCACTGCCTACCAACTCAGTCGGGTCAATGCCAGCTTGAGCCAACATCGCTTGGAACTCAGCCAGTTTTTGCTGACGCTCAGCATTGGCTGCTTGCTCTTTCTCTGCCACCTCCAACCGCTCCAGATAAATCGCTTCAATCTTTTCGCGTGCTTCTTTTACCTGTTCCAGCGGTAGTTCACGCAGTACTGCCCGCAGGCTACGCACATTTAACAGCACTTTCAAAAAATCGTTCATCAGAACCTCATTACCAAGAAGTGAACCATAAGATGCGCATTCATCTTTTTTTCTTCGAATATCGTCTTGCAAATTTTGACTTTGACTTTTTTGTGTTTTTTTTAGTTGTTTGCTCAGAACTCACTACCGAAGCGGGATAATATATATCCCGTTCCTTATCAAATACAATACCAAAGCCATTCCTCTTTCGCCTGGAGACATTGATAGCTTTTCTATACTCTGCCTCAATAACCTCTGTAATCAACTGCCTCCTGGTTAGTTCCTCTCTAAGCTTACGTTTCTCGCTGTATAACCGCTCAAATTGCGCCCTCACTGCAGGCGTAACATCAAAGGTCAGTTGCCTCACCTCTTCGGCCGACCGCTGCTCCTTACTTCTTTTCGTGCTGTTAGCTGACCTTATGCTTTTCAAAAGGTCATCGATTTGATGGTGCGTCATGGAAAACGAATTGAGCAGTGCGATTAAATAAATAACCTTCTCTTTCTTGTCTTTTGCGGATGCGAGCAGTTCAGAAAACCACCAACATGATTTGATGGATGAAAACACCGTTTTCGACAAACGCTCGACGGTATGGTCATCTGAGTAAACCAAATTTGCTAGCTTGTTTGACAACCGTTCATCAATGGCCGTTAACGATAACTGTTCAGCTCCAAATATTATTGCAGCGATGGCTTTTTTACGTGTGCGTCTTGCTACCTCATCGGTGAGTGCAGACATAATAGTTGAGTCAATGAGCACCTGTAGTACTCCGCCTACAAGATGATTATTGTTAACGAGTAATAACCTCTCACCATGCAACGAAAAAAAGATGTCTGCAATGCAATTGCTTCGTAACGCCATGTTGCTTTCATCACTATCAGAAATTTTCATGAGATTAATGAAGACTACTGACAATGTGTCTATCGAAGGCATTTTCTCAAAAGCGCCCTCAATAGGATAACTTTCCTTTTCCAACACTTCGGCAAAGTATGACAGGACTGTTTGTATATACGTGTCAACATCCTCTTGCGAGAGTGTCTGGCTATATATGTTTGTTGCGTAGACCATCTCGCCAACTGAGCGAGGCAGCCACTCCTGGACAAAAAAGTCAAACCGCTCCAGGTCAACACTGGCGCTTTCAAGTCTAAATGCGTCATTTCTTTTATTTATTGGAACCAGTTGCCAGAGCATGTTCTTCCCAACAAAGCGATAGTGGCACACATCCTCAAAGTGAATATTTTGCTGAAATAGAGAGGTCGAGGATATTAGGCTTCCTCTTTTATAAATCAGGTATCGGTAGATAAGGTCGTATACTGCACTTTCTTCCCGCCCCACGATGGATGACATTACACGTTTATATGCATTGTCACATTTATATTTCATCGAGCCCCCAGCCTTGATGTTGGACGGGAAAGAAAAACAATGATAGATAAAACCAATAACTCTGCGCTCGATATTCAACCCACCCTCCCCAATCTAATTGTCAGGCCTGATATGACTGTGTCACCTAGGTGCTAGATGGCTTTTTAGGCGTGGCCTTCACAGCCAAATCCCCTCATAGACTTCCTACCCCAACGCGATGTCAGTCACACTGACTATCGCATGAGTTACCCCTCAAAGACACCCTATGCATCACTATCCGCCCATCTTGCGGCCTGTTATAACAGGCCATCCTTAACTTGCTGTCGCGGCCTTACCCCCTTAAGGCCAGTTTTTTCTAACCTCGCTTTCCTTCTGGTGAACGAAACCCCCAACTACCAGGAGCTCACCATGAACACCTCAATCAAAGTACTTCGTATCGATGATGTTGCCCAAAAGACCGGCCTCGCTCGTTCGACTATTTACGACCGCATCAGCAAGAAATCCCCTCGCTATGATTCGTCTTTCCCTAAGCAATTTAAGCTAGGCTTGGCAGCTGTCGGCTGGCTTGAGCATGAAATTGATGCTTGGTTATATGCAAAGGCATCGATGAGAGATGCTTAATTCAAGCCTGGAAGGCTCCATAAGTTAATCGGCGTAGACCTTGTTGTTATCCATGTAAAAATGCTTTCTCTTCTATATATGCCACTACTAATAATTATCGAACATTCGAGAAATCAAGCTGGATGCTATTTAAGGGACTTATGTTATTCAATTCATTCAATTAATACCATTCATATTCAATTATCCATTTAAATTCATTTCAATTAACACCATTCACATTCAACTTGATCAATATCATTCAATTAAATTAGCGTTAACTATACCAATAGGATTGGCATCCACCAATCCTATTGCCACTCTTCATTGAGGGACTACTCATGCCTACAGATATCCTAGACTTCATTAAAGACTTAGAGTCTAACCATCCATTATTTAGTATCCATGCTTTCCAAAAAGCAATGGATGCAGTAACCAAACACTACTATCAATACCAAGAGGCTAAAGCAGCTCATCCCTCTGTAGAGCTATTTCTGAAATCCTTCTATCAATACCGAGACATTAATATATTTGACGAATGTTTATCTGCTGAAGCACGAAGTGAACTTTTGACTGAGCTACAATACGTTCTAGACGATTTCATGAGTGAGCTGATGTCACCGCATCATCAGAAGCGTCTACGCAATCTGAGACGCTCTGAGCTGCGTAATAGCACAAGTATAAAATCGTATGTGGATGACCTGTTTGCCCAGTATGCAAAACTACTGGTTGTACGAGTTGATTTTCACTTTAAAGACTCAGTGACTATCGAAGAGGCTCAAGAGGAACGAGAGTGGTATTTACGCTCGGTTAAGCGAGAGTACAAATCACTGGTCGGTTATGTATGGAAATTAGAGTATGGCAAGCACCGGGAATATCACTATCACATTGCATTCTTCTTCAATGGCAATTTTGTGCAGAACGATATCCGGTTAGGCCGTTTGTTGGGAGAAGCTTGGAAGGCTGGTAGTTATCACAATTGCAATGCTGATAAGCGGAAATACGATGAATGGGGTACGTGCGGTATTGGAGAGGTGCATTGGGATGATTTGAGCAAGCGAGGAAGGCTATTAGATAACGCCCTGAACTATTTGTTAAAAATGGATGAGAGGTTACTGGCTACGATGTTTGAACGCTCCCGTAGCGTAGGCAAGATGGAGGTGCCTCACAGAAGCAGGAAAGGGGGAAGACCCAGGGTTCTCAGGGGCCCTCGGGAGTAGTATCTTATTGGCTCCCGACTTGGAACCACGAATGACAGTACAGCAACTTGCCAGAGCCACACGCAGTGTATTTGAGCTGCACCACGAGAGCCTAAGGAAAGTGCGAACAAGTCTCTGATGTGAGATCACGAGCCCCACTTGACATCAGGGATGAGGTTCGTTGACCATCGGGATGGACGTACAAGCCATTAAGCAGTGGCATTGCCAGGTCCACCATGGCCGCCGAGGGCGGGGGTTCCACTACAGTGACACCGCCATTGAGACTGCCCTGATGCTAAAAGGCTTTGCCGCTGCGCGCCTTGGAAGGCTTCATTAACTCGTTGTTCCAACTGATGGCTGTGCCTTTGCAGTCGCCGGATTACAGCTCTATCAGCAAGCGCGCCAAAACCGTCGACATCAAGTACCGCCTCCACAGCCAAGGCCCGGTGGCTTATCGGGTCATCGATGCCACCGGCCTCAAGGTCTATGGCGAAGGCGAATGGAAAATTCGCAAACACGGCAAGGAGAAGCAACGAGTGTGGCGCAAGCACCTAGCGGTGGATGCCACAACCCATGCGGTCATCGCGGCTGAAGTCAGCCTGGGGACGGTGGCGGATAACGAGGTGCTACCGGCATGGCTCAACCCCTTGCGACGCAAGATAAAACAGGTCAGCACCGATGGTACGTACGACACCAAGGCCTATCTGCGCTACTGAAAAAGAGGGGGGCGACAGCCACCATACCGCCGAGAAAGAATGCGGCGCTGTGGGAGGAGGGTCATCCCCGCAACGAGGCGGTGACGGCGCTCAAGTCGGGTGAGTTGAAGCAATGGAAGACAGACTCCGGCTATCACCAGCGCTCGATAGCAGAGACCGCCATGTACCGGTTCAAGCAACTCATCGGGCCAAAGCTGAGCCTGCGGAGCTACAACGCCCAGGTGGGCGAAATCCTGGCTGGCGTGAAGGTGATGAACAAGCTAATGGGCTTGGTATGCCTGTTCGCCAGCCAGTGAATTGAGTTGTCTCGACGGCTTAGGGAACGGCTATCCAACGGCTGATTTGATCAACAACGCCGGTTCATGATGAAGGGGTGACCCACTTATTCGCACCTTCCCTTGTTGACCTGGATGCTGTCGATTTTATAATTCTGCACTTAAGCAATTTATTAATAACTATTTTTTACAATTGCCATGCAACTCGCTAGAACTTCGAGAGAATAAACAAGGAAAGTCCCCATGTCAGAGCTCAAAAAATTCCAGGTCCAAACTGCGCGCCCACTACCGATCATCGTGCTGGCCGATACCAGCGGAAGCATGTCGGTAGACGGCAAGATCGAAGCTCTGAACAAAGGGCTCAAGGACATGATCGCCAGCTTTTCAGGTGAGAGCCGCCTGCGCGCTGAGCTCCAGGTCAGCGTGATCACCTTTGGCGGCAGCCAAGCTGAGTTGAACCTACCGCTGACCCCTGCTCATCAACTGCAAAGCTTTACGCCGCTGCTTGCAGAAGGCATGACCCCACTAGGCGGTGCCCTGTCGTTGGCCAGCCAGATGATCGAAGACAAGGACTGCATTCCTTCTCGCGCCTACAAGCCGGTAATCGTGCTGGTATCCGATGGTTACCCCAATGATGACTGGCAAGGACCCTTTGCTCGTCTGGTCAATGGTGAGCGCTCCTCTAAGGCCACTCGTTTTGCCATGGCCATCGGCGCTGATGCGGATGGAACCATGCTCGAAGATTTCGCCAACGACCCTGAGGCACCGCTGTTCCGTGCCGAGAATGCCCGCGATATTCACCGATTCTTCCGTGCTGTGACCATGAGCGTCAGTGCGCGCAGCCAGTCGGCCACACCTAATCAAACTACGCCCTTACAGATCCCCAGCGCTGACGATCAAGACTGGGAATTCTGATGCCTCTGTTGGCAGGTGGGGCATCCGTGCGAGGCCCCTCGCATCAGCTGGATTGTGCGCAGAATCAGGATGCCTTATGCGTCAGCGGTAGCCGAGGTGGTTGGTGTGTTGCTGTGGCTGATGGACTAGGCAGCCGGCCGCTTAGTCATATTGGCTCGCAGAAAGCCGTCCAGCTGTTCAGGCAGTTGGCCCGCCAGCAACAAGACATGCCGCATGGTGGGGTTGTCCCTGCTTTGCGTGATGCCTGGCTGGCGCATTTTGGTGACTGCTACAGGGATCATGAGACGACCTGTCTGTGGGCTAGGGTGGATGCATCAGGACAAGGTGCGGCTGGTCAGGTTGGGGATGGCCTGCTGCTGGTCAGAAACCAGGGAGTGTTTCAGGTACTGACTGATCTGCGCCAAGGCTTCGGCAATCAGACCACTACTTTGGCGCAGGCTAATTCGCAGGGTTACTGCAGCACAGAGCTTGAGTTGAGCAAGCCGGGTGACGGCGTGTTGCTGATGACGGATGGCATATCGGATGACCTGATTCCAGAGCAGCTGGAGCCATTCTTCGATGCGGTCTACCAGCGCCAGTTGCGCTGCAGCAAACGCCGCATGCGCCAGTGGCTGACACGAGAGCTACACGGCTGGTCCACACCTCGTCATGGCGACGACAAGAGCATCGCTGGAATTTTCAGAACGGATTGAAGCAGATGAAAGCTACTACGACAGCGCAACAGAAGCGCGTGGTGCAGGACACCAAAGGCTCGGTTTATGAACTGAGAGAGGAATTGAGCCGCGGTGGTCAGGGTATCGTCTACCGGACTCAGTACCCCCAAGCTCTGATCAAGGGCTTTATCAACAAAGATGAGCAAGCCCGTCAACGCTGGCATCGCCATATCACTTGGCTGATTCACCAGAACCTCAGCGATTTGAAACTGGCTAGGCCGCTGGTACTGCTGGCTGAGCCGCGCTTTGGCTATGTCATGGAGCTGATGGATGGTCTGGTTCCGTTGCAAGGCCTGCTCGACAGCTTCATCAATGCAGAAGATGAGGCGTCTGCCGATTATCTTCGGCAGGGTGGACTGCGCCGGCGCATCCGTATTCTGAGCCAGCTGGCCAGAACACTGAATCAATTGCATGCGCGCGGCATGCTTTACGGCGATCTATCCCCGAGCAACATCTTTGTATCGGATGACCCCATCCATGCGGAAACATGGCTGATCGACTGCGACAACATCAGTCTGGAAACGCACAGAGGCCTGACTTTGCACACGGCTGACTATGGCGCCCCAGAAGTGGTGCGTGGTGACGCGCTGCTGTCCAGTCTGACGGACATTTGGAGTTTTGCTGTCATCGCCTATCAGTTGCTGACTCATAACCACCCCTTTAAGGGGGAGTTGGTCAGTGATGGGGAGCCAGAAGAGGAGGAGGCCGCGCTGCGCGGTGAACATCCTTGGGTAAATGACTCCCTGGACGATGCCAATCAGTGCTTTGCCAACCTGCCTATCCAACTGGTAGAGCACAGCAAATTACCTGCACTGTTTTGCCGTTGTTTCGAGCAGGGGCTGCATAGTCCCTGCGAGCGTCCAAGCATGGCTGAGTGGCTCGAGGCGTTGGCGGAAATTGACGAGCGCCTTTACTGCTGCGCCGGTTGCGGCGGCGCTACCTTGCTGCCTGCGGAGCTTGATTCACTCGATAAGGCGTCATGCTTTTTCTGCGACGAACCTGCCGATAGCCGGCTGGTGTTGTTCGAGGAGTTTATCGCTCTGCCGGACGAAGCAGAGGGTTGGTCTGAGGAGGCAGGCTACATGATTGCCACCGGCCGTAAGGTATGGCTGCAACCGGGGGGCGATCTGGAGCTCAAGCGTTTGATGCCCACTTTCAGCTACGACCGCTGGCCTGCGGACCATCTTCGCATCGAGTACTCCGCTCAGGGGCTCGGCATCCACCCGCTGCAGAGCAAGTTGCATCTGCAGCGGGGCTCAGCGAGGAAGCCACTGGAGCGTTACCAGGGGCTCAAGGAAAGTCTGCGCGGACAGCACGAGGAGCCCTATCGGCTACATGTGGGTGATTTGAGTGAGTCCCATGTCATTTGGCAGTTCCGGTGGTGATGAGATATGGAATTTAAAGACTTTTCCCTGCTGTCCGAGGACGTGCTGGCGCTCTCTACAGATGAGCTCATCGATGGCTTTCAGGCTGGTCAGGTGATCTTTCTCCAAAGCTATCAGGATGAGTGGCTGGCGATTCAGGGCGACTTACGTGTCAAGGTGAACTGCGCTCCGGCTGACCATGCTCTTTTTAGCCGCCTGGTAATGCGCGATCAGAGCCGCTGGCTGCTGACCAGCAAACAGAGTGGCCAGCTACTGGTGCAGTACTGCACACCAGTCGAAGTGTCCGCCATGCAGCTTGACCTTGGGGTCGACGAGCTAATTGCTGATGATCTCTACGGAAAGCAGGAAATCGCCGATAAGAACATCGACCTTGCCTGCCGATGGTTCGCGGAGCAGTTCCTGGTACGTGGGCTGGCCGAGGGTGACTGGCTCACCGTCGCGCGCTTTAGCAACAGCGCCTCCAAGGGAGCCTTCCAGCTGCTGGGCAAGGGTTGGCGCGCTGATGTGGATCAACGGCAAGACCGTGGACTGTTGATCAAGCGCCTTACCCGCCACTCGCGCCGTGACGGCGCGTTCTCATTGCTGATCGGCCAGTTTGAGTTCCGTGATGCCTCTGTTGCCGCGGTTCTCAACAACGCCAGTCAACAGGCGTTGTTGGATGCAGCGCTGCGCGACAGTGCCAGTTATTTGGAATTATGGAATCTCTATAACGACAAGGAATGGCAGAGTGCATTGCAGCAAGCCGAGACCCTGCGTTCACTGCGATTTGTGCAATGTGAGGGCTGCGAAGATGGACGTGAAAACCTCTGGCGTCTGACTCCGAAGTCACAGGATGAATACCGGGAGTTTCGTCAGCGTTGGCGCAATCTCGAATTGCCAAGCGACACCCAGTTTGACCTGGGTACTGAGCGGCCAGACTGGGCGGAGGAGCTAAGCACCGACGAGTCAAAGGCAACTGCGAGTACACCGCGCGGCACCATACGTTTTGAACCTGACTGTGTTGTATTCAAGACTGCCTCGAACCGGCGTGATATTCGCCCGAAACAGGCTGAGGGTTGGCTTTACCTTTCACTGGCAGGCCAGCGCTCCGTAGGCAAGCGGCGCCTTGCGGCGAAGCAGTCCATTGACTCGGGCAAGCGCTTGCCGCAGTTGAAGTGGCTCTTAGAGGGGATTGCGGTGCCGGCAGCCCGGCGGCGCCCCATCAAAGGGCTTACACCCTATGCGCAGGAAACCTTCAAAGGGGGGAAGCCTACAGAGAAACAGGAACTGGCCCTAGATGCTGCTCTCAACACCCCGGACCTGGCCATCATCATTGGCCCACCCGGTACAGGCAAAACGCAGGTAATCGCTGCGCTGCAGCGTCGCTTGGCTGAAGAGACAGAAGAACGGGACATTTCCGCGCAGGTCCTGATCAGCAGCTTTCAGCACGATGCTGTAGACAACGCTCTGGATCGCAGCGATGTGTTCGGTTTACCTGGAGCGCGCGTAGGCGGTAAGCGTGGCGCGAGCGATGAGGCGTCACTGATCGATCCCTGGCTTGAGCGACATGCAGCTCATTTGCAGGAAAAAATCACTGCGGAGTACAGCAAATACCCAGAGCTGGAGTTCATCAGGGATTTGTCGACCAAGTTAGCGCTAGCTCGAGTTGTCGGTGCATCGCTAGCTCAACAGGCGGATGTATTCGGCCGCATTTTGGATGGGCTGCAAGGTTTGGATCAGAGCGGTCTGGTATTGCCACCCAGGCTGGAAAGTCAGCTCGAAGACTATATCGAGCGACTAAAGAATCAGGCGCCAAGCGTGGCCGAGAGCCGGCCAGATGGACAAGCCTTGCGACGCATTCGAGCGCTACGTGTCGAAATCTCTTCATTTAGCGACGATGGTCCTGATCGCGCCTGGGATTTACTCACTTGGTTGAAGCGTTATGGTCAAGGCAGCAGTGCCGAACTGCTGACATTGCTGCAAGATGCTGCGGATAGCTCGCAACTTTCTGAATCTGCCTTACAGGAGCTTGCGGAGTACCAAGCTCGTCTACTCGAACAGTATTTGCCCGACTACCGGCCTGCGGAATTGAGGCGTCAGGCGGACCCAGAGGGTCAAGCTCTGCTTGATGAAGTCGACAGGCATCTAGAGAGCAAGTTGCGTCAGCGCAAACAGGGTGTGGCTTGGGTGCTGGAGCAGCTAGCCGATAGCTTGGCGATGGACCGCAACGCTGCTCAGGCTGTTGTTAATGAGTACTCCATGGTGGTAGGCGCAACCTGCCAGCAAGCAGCAGGCCGGCAGATGGCGAGCCTGAAGTCAGTGGCTGGATTGGATAGCACCGATATTGAGTTCGACACCGTGGTGATCGATGAGGCAGCGCGTGCCAACCCTTTGGATCTGTTTGTGCCGATGTCCATGGCGAAGCGGCGCATCGTCTTGGTGGGCGATGACCGGCAGTTGCCGCACATGCTCGAACCTGACATTGAAGGACAACTGCAGGATGAGCACGATCTGACCGAACTGCAATTGGCCGCGTTTCGCTCCAGCCTGTTCGAGAGAATGCGCATGAAGCTGCAAGAGCTGGAGAAACAGGACATGATTCGCCGGGTCGTGATGCTGGATACCCAATTCCGTATGCATCCCATACTAGGGAGTTTCGTCAGTAAACAATTCTACGAGGCCGTTGGTCTAGGGGTAGTTCACTCTGGCAGGGCTGCGGAGGATTTTGTCTTCTCACAGGATTTTCTGAACGATCTGGGGGAGCTTGAGCTGCACTACCGAGGCCGGGTATGCCAATGGATCGACGTCCCCGTTTCTCTGGGCAAGGACCTGCGCCCCAGAACCGGGATGAGCCGGATCCGGGATATTGAGGCTCAGCGCATTGCTGAGGAAGTGATAAAGCTGATGCAGGCCGGAGGTGACAGCCTTTCTATTGGCATCATCACCTTCTATGCTGCGCAACGTGATTTGATCATGGAGAAACTCGCTGAGCAGCGGATAGACGGGGTTGCGTTGATGGAGCAACGCAACGGTGCCTATGAGCCCCACGAGCATTTCAAGTGGGCCAGAAAGGTACGAGGCGATGGCTCAGTCAGCCTCGAAGAGCGGTTGCGAGTGGGCTCCGTCGATGCCTTTCAAGGCAAGGAGTTCGATGTTGTCTTGCTGTCGTGCGTACGCACCTATCAGCAGGCAAGACTGGGGCAATCGAGCGGCGATGTAGTCGCTGATCGTGAGAAGCAATTGAATCGCCAGTTTGGCTTCCTGCGTTTGCCGAACAGAATGAACGTGGCCATGAGTCGCCAGCGGCAAATGCTGATTTGCGTGGGTGATTCGGCACTGGCAACCAGTCCCGAGGCAGAGGAGGCGGTGCCAGCATTGGCGGCCTTCTACCTGATGTGTGGAGGTGAGCATGGCAGTGTTCGTTGAATCCGGCACATATCTCAGCTTCGGAACTACCCCGATGGGCAAGAAAAAGGCGGTGCTCTGGCCAGTGCTGGTTCATCGAGTGCTTTACCCAAACGCCAAGCGGCCTGAGTTGAATCTATTTCAGCGTGCGGTACTCGGGTTGATTCGTGCATGCACTGTCCGCGATGAGGCCATGGCCGAGCTGACCGGGCTTCACCAGAACCTGATTAAACTGATTTTGGCTCAATGCGTGAGTAATGGCTGGTTGGTAGAGAGCGCTCAAGCATTGACGGCCAAGGGTGAGCGCCTGCTAGACGACGAGGAGACAGACGACGCCAACCTGAAAACTGGCTATTTGCTGCAGGATACGCTGACGGGGCAGTTTTGGCCGCGCCTGGTTGCCCAGCTACATCCACTAGAGCCAAAGGACCCGCTGGCTCACTACCCAGAATTCTTTGGTGAAAGAAAGACCGGGGATACCATCAAACCGTACATGATCGCGAGAGGGAGAGCTGATCTGCCAGCACTCGATCATGAGTCCCTGACACTCGCCTACCGGGATTATCGTGAAGATTATCGAGCCAGCCAGCAGCTTGACCAAGGCAACCAACTACCGAAACAGATCAGTTTGCAGGGGGTGCAGCGGCTGGATGATGCACCGCAATCTGCGCGGGTACTTCTCTGGGTTATTGCTGATGACGATGGTAATGCTCTGTGGTCAGTCAAAGATCCATTTGAACTGCGAAAAAGTGCTTGGTGGCTGCAGGACACACTTCTGCAGGCGATTGAGGGTGACGCCAAGCTGCTCGCACGTCTTGAACCATTGGTGAGTATGCCGTGTGCCGGCAATCAGAGTGTCGAGCAATGGTTAGAGGCATTGCGCAAGCAGACAGAGCTGCAGGTGCTAATTGAGTTCCCATGGGTTGAACGCCAGCCTGACATCAGGCGGCATTTGGCCGCACTACTGGTGCGCAGAGAGAAGCTCCATCAAGGTGACAGCCACGGCCAAGAGCTGGATGCGGCGATGATGGAGTGCCAGAAGCTGCTGGAGGTTGTCATGCAGTGGCTGATTCGCACGTATCCAACCGATGCTGGGCTGCTACCAAAACAGCAGCGGCCAGATCCAAAGCTCAATCAGCGGATTCTCTCAGAGTTGCAGATTCCTGCATTCACTGAAGATGTCATCAGGCTACTGTCTAGGCAGAAAATCAATCAAGTTGTCAGGGCCTGCGCTAGGCCAAGTGACTCACTCAAGGCACTACTGTTTGCCGCAGCAATGGGCACTCTTCAGGCGCAGCAGCACCCCCTTAAGATACTCGGTGATCGCGAGCTGCAGTTGGCCAAGCTCCTGGAACTCGCAAACCTACGTAACCAGAGCAGTCACGCCCAGAGCAGTTTTACCGGACGAGAAACAACTCAAATCACCAGTTGCATGGCGCTGGACAGTATTCAGTACGCCCTGAGCTTCACCGCATGTTTTAAGGAATGGATGTAATGAGGAAGAAGAACTCGAATAAATTTGGTCCACAGCAGATTCCAGCGGCGGTGATAACTCCTGCCATGGCAAGGGCTTCACGCCCTTCTTTGGAAAAGCTGGTTCCTGTTTGGAGCGCTTCTTTTGAGAGCGCGTCCAAGGTCTATCAGTCGTTCAATATGAGCTTGGAAATCCAGGTCGACTTAGACTGGTTGCACAGTGTTTGCGTGCGTTTTGAGGGGGACACAGATCTGGTTCGTTGGATTGAGCAGTTTGCTGATGCCTGTAGAGAGCTGCTGAAGTTCAAGGATCGCCTATGTGATGAGGCTTCAGAACGTTGGTGCGAGGCTAACAAACTAGCGTCCACTGTTGAAGTTCGAGAACAAATCATTGCTACAGAGCAACAAGCGCTTGAAGTGGAGAGAGCAACGTTGGCTCTTGCTCAGGCCGATTTTGCTGGCGAACAAAAAGTGCTGGCCAAGAGGAAATCGGAACTGCTGGATGCTGAGCGCTCACTCAACATGCGTGAAACAAATGCGCAAGCCGGCTTCGTCGAGCAAAACGAAGATGCGTTGCGCCAGCTTGAGGATCGCCAGCGTCAGATGGTTCAGCAGCATGAGATTCAGTTACAGCAGTTGCAGGAGGAGAAGCGCCTACTTGATAGCGAGCTTTCTTTGGTCGCCCGACGTCTGGCTGAGGTCAAATTTAACTGTACCGAGGCAGAGGCTGAACGCGTTAGTCAATTGGATCAGCGCGAGCACGAAATCAAGCAAAGCAAGATGGAGCTAGATCGTGCGCGCAGCAGGCTTGATCGCGAGTGGTCCGAAATTAAAACGGCAGAAGTGGAAATGGAACAGCGCATTGCCACTGAAATGGAGGCAGAGCGTACGATCCATGCTCAAACCATTTCTAGCTTGGAAAGTCAGCGTGATAGGGCCTGGAATAAAGCTGGAGAGTTAAAGAGACAGCTAGCGGATATGCAGGAGCTAAAACTGGAGCTGGGTGAGCGAACAGGTAGAGAGATTCTGGAGCAGCTTGACAGCCTGAACCAGGAAAACAAAGTCCTGAAGCGTGACCTAGAACAGTCGGACACTGCTGAGCTTCAGCGGGAAAATGAATACCTACGCAACAGCAAGGCTGACCTGGAACGGGATCTTTCAGTTCTGCGACCCGAGCTCGATGAGCTGCGGCGAGAACTGAGCAGCAAGCGCGTCGCATCGACTGAGTTGGAGGCTGTTGCGCGTGAGAAGCGAGTGTTGGAACAACACAAAAATACGCTGACAGTGCATATAGATGATCTGGAAAGCCGCATTGATCAACTGACCAGCGCACAGAAGACACTGACGCCATTCCCGGCAATGTCGCTGATGGACTCGGATCGTGAGTACCGAGTCAGCATGGAGCTTGAGGATGTGTCAGATCTCAAGTTGTTTGCCGAAGAGCTGCAGCACCGGATTGCCAAGGCCGAAAAGCATGTAGAGCTATTCTATCCACTCGAAGATATTCGCGTACTGCTTGGCGGCTTGGCCATGAGCCAATTGCATGTCCTCCATGGCATAAGCGGGACTGGCAAAACAAGTCTGGCCAAGGCTTTTGCCAAGGCAATGGGGGGCTTCTGCACGGACATCGCCGTCCAAGCCGGTTGGCGTGATCGCGACGATCTACTGGGGCATTACAACGCTTTCGAGCGGCGCTTTTACGAGAAAGACTGCTTGCAAGCTCTGTACAAGGCTCAGACCCCTCGCTGGCAGGACACCTGTAACGTCATCCTGCTGGATGAAATGAATCTATCTCGCCCCGAGCAGTACTTTGCCGAGTTCCTCTCCGCGTTGGAGAAGAACAATCGGGACGAACGCTTGATCAGTCTGTCCGAGACGGCCCTACCAAATGCGCCCACGATGCTACATGAGGGGCGTAAAATCTTAGTGCCAGGAAATGTTTGGTTCATTGGCACGGCCAATCATGATGAAACTACCAATGAACTGGCTGACAAGACCTATGACCGTGCTCATGTGATGACACTGCCTAAGCAGGATCATCGTTTTGATATCAAGAAAATTGCGCCGGCGAGCTACTCCTATCGTTCCCTTCACAAGGCATTTGTCCGAGCTCGCACAGAGCGAAAGACGGAGGTCGCTGAGTTGCTACAACAAATGACTCGGGCCACTTTTACTGAGCAGCTGAGTAGCCAATTTGCGCTTGGGTGGGGCAATCGTTTTGAGAAGCAGGCTCTGGACTTCATCCCGGTGATGCTGGCAAGCGGCGCCTCTTCAGGCGAGGCGCTGGATCACTTGCTGTCTACTCGAGTCATGCGTTCGGGCAAGGTAACTGGTCGCTACAACATTGGTGCTGAAGCAGTCCGAAGCTTGAAGGACGCCTTAGAGACTTTCTGGATCAAGGCTGCCCTTGATGGAGAACCGAGAAAATCTTTCGATATGCTGGATGCAGATATTCGACGCCTAGAAGGTCGTAACTAATGTGGCTTGACAGACTCACAGGGGAGCAATGTCGTCAGCTACCACCTGTAATCGAGCCGGGGCGCTATCAGCTTGCGGCTAGTGGCCCTGTCTTCAATGGGCACACACCTGCGTTTTCAGGTGTACTGGTGAGTGATGGTGGTGAGCGGTGCCAACTGGGCAGTGAGATGCGGTCCTTTGTTATGCCTAAGCATGCTCAGGCCACCCAATCAGATCAGTTGTGCAAAGCAATAGTGACCATAGACGCCGACCTACAACGATCCAAGTTGATTTCGCCGTTGATGCCTGCAGCGATCATTGGCTCCCAAAGTCATCTCCTCCCTTTGGAAGAGCGTTTGCTTGATGTGGTGCAACAAGGGCATCTGCATCAGATATCACAGCGCCCACGTCTAGATCTGCACTATGAGGATGAGGTGACTGATGTCGCGCGTGCGCGGCGCATGGCAAAAGGTACTCTGGTGCATCTGGCATCGCATTCAGAGTGCTGGCAGCGGCAGACGCTAAGCGGTGTGATTCCGAAGAAAGTGCTTGCTCGATTTAGCGAAGACGACCACGGTATTTACGAGAACCGTGTCTATGCTCGGCTGCTGGATAAAATAGAACACCATTTGTGGGGGCGCCTGCTCGCGCTGAAAAGCCTGCAGGAAACCCTGACCCAAGCGTTGGAGTTTTATCAGTCAGAAGAGATTGATTACCGTCTTTCTCACGAGGTTTGTCGGCTCTGGGGAATGACATTTGACCAAGGCAAGACCAGTAAGGCCTCTGAGCGTCTTGGCGAAACGCTAGAGACTCTTCAGCGTCTGCACCGAACCATTTCAGGGTTGCGCCAGAGTGGTTTATACCTGTTGGTCAGCCAGCAAGCACAGGTCATGGGCTCGCTACACCTGACCAATATACTTAGTCATGACCCTCATTACCGACACCTGTCGACTCTTTGGGATCTTCTGGACAAGGCGACGCTAATCTCGCAGAACACCCCCGAAGAGCGGTTCCGGCAGAACCAGTATCTGGCACATGCCTATTCGCGTTATGCGGGCCTAGTTCTGAGGCATGCGCTACATCCGTACCTGCACGGGCAAGATGAAGGTTCATGGGCAGGAGGAATCATAAGACTCCAGCAAAGCGGACTTGAATGGCAATTGGTGAGCATTGCATCAGGTGAATATTCTGCTGCCGAAATCTTGCTTACTGTGGTGCCTTGGCTGAGCAACACGCCTAGAGCGGAGGAACTTCAGGGACTCCCTGAGGATAGATTCATCGCCTGGCCTGCAATTGGGCAAGAACTCCCAAACTCTGCGTATCAGGAGCACTGGATTTCTCTTTCTCCGTCTGACATGTACTGCGTGGAGCGCTTTGGTCAGCTTGTGGATCGAGCGCTTTACCGTAAGGTGCTGCGGAGCTATGGGCGGCCTCTCACAAAAATTCCATTAAAGGTTCTGACTTTGGCTGATGGGATCCGGGGAGTATACGTAGATCACCAATCCCATGCTCTGGAAGTGCGGGAGGCCGTGTCCGAAAAGCCAGTTGAGTCACTGAAAAAGGCCTTGGTTGCGGCAAACGCAACTCAGCAGGGAATAGCCCTGGAGATACTCAACCAAGGAGTCCTTGCCTTGGAAACATGTCCAGTCTGTAGGGCAAGGGCTAATCTGGTTTATCAGAATCCTGCCGGATTCAGAGCGAACTGCGAAGAAGGGTGTGGTACTGAGCGCTATCTGCGACAGCAAAATGGTCGATTCGTATTTGATCAGATCGTTTCAGGGGGCATGGACTTTCGAACCTTGGGGCGCAGAGCATTTTCAATGCAGATTTAGTTTCGATGCTTGGATCACTGAGTCTGGTACTAGGGACTGTCGTCTTGAGCTGATGATTTTCAGTACAACGCCAGGAGAGGCGCGAGCGAGTCCTTAGTGTGAGATCATAAGCACCACTTGGTATCAGGGATGAGGTTCAGTATGGGCAAGGCATCTGGTGGAAAACGCCTTCCTTTATCTGAAGCAATGGCGAGGTATTGCTACAAGATACGCCAAAAATCCGAGCTCGTTTGTGGCCGCAGCGCAGATGCCTATGGGCCTCAATCTTATGACGACAGCCCCTAAGGTTTTACTTATTTTCCAATTATTTTTCAGCCCCATTTCTGCACGCCATAAACATAAAGTGAACCAAATCTCAAACATATGTTATCTCCATGAACCTACCTCAGGGACTGCTTCGGCAGTCCCTTTTTCATTGGAGACCTCTATGGCTCATTTGATTGATTCCATGGCCTACACCGGCCAAACCCCCTGGCATGGCCTCGGCAATGTCTTACCCCCACAGCAATCCCTGGATGTCTGGCTACAAGCTGCCGGGATGGACTGGACCATCGAGCAAAGCGATGTGCTGTATCAGAGCACGCCTGACAATCCAATCCTACACACCTACCCCGACAGCAAAGTCCTCTACCGTTCCGATACCTTGGCGCCGCTGTCGGTGGTCTCACAGCGTTACAACGTGGTGCAGCCCCATGAGGTACTGCACTTCTATCAAGATTTGGTGGAAGCGGGCGGTTTCGAGCTGGAGACCGCAGGCTCACTCAAAGGCGGCCGCAAACTCTGGGCCTTGGCCAAGACCGGCCAGGACCTGATGCTCAAAGACGGTGACCTGGTGAAGTCCTATCTGCTGCTGGCGACCAGCTGTGATGGCACCCTCTGCACCACGGCGCAGTTCACCTCGGTGCGGGTAGTCTGCAACAACACCCTTCAGGTAGCAGTAGGTAACCAGTCCGCCGCCATCAAGGTGCCGCACTCAACCCTGTTTGACGCTGCAGCAGTGAAGCAGGCGCTGGGACTGGGGGTAAGCCAGTGGGACCATTTCGGCCTGCATGCTAAAGCGCTCAGCCAGCGCCCTGTGGCACCTCAAGAGGCACTGCGCTTTTTTAGTGACCTGCTGGCACAGCCTTTAGATGAAGAGAGCATTGTGCTCACCCGGCCTGTGCAGCGTTTGCATGAGCTCTACCAAGGAGCGGGAATGGGGGCAGAGTTGGCCAGTTCGCACAACACCGCGTGGGGGTTGGTCAATGCGGTAACAGAGTATGTCGATCACCATCGCCGTACCCGCAGCCAGGATCATCGGTTGGACTCCGCCTGGTTTGGCCAAGGGGCGCAACTCAAATCCCGTGCCCTGGCACAAGCCATCACCTTGCTGCAGTAGGAGAGTACAACATGTCCGCATTGAACTATGGCGACCACCTTATCTCCTCGCGCATCGGTTATGAGCACCATGGGGTCTACGTTGGTAACAATATGGTGATCCACTACCAAGGCCCCTTCTCGGGACACGATGCTTGCCAGATTGTCCGCTCCAGGCTCAGCCAGTTTGCCCAGGGAAATGACGTCCGGGTCCAGCAGCACCCCTATCGTCACTTCAGCCGGGAAGAGGCGGTCAATCGTGCCCGCCGTCGCCTGGGGGAGCGCAGCTACAACCTGCTGTTCAACAATTGCGAGCACTTTGTGCAGTGGTGTATTGAAGACCGCCATCACTCACCTCAGGTCACCCGTGCCGCCCAAACGGTGATCGCCTCCCAAGTGGTGAAGACCTCGGTCGGCAAGCTCGCCTCCACGACAGGAGCCGGGCTGACTAGCGCCTATGTCAGTAGTACCGCAGCGACGACCACGGCGGCCTCCCTGGTTGCGCTAGGGAGCGCTCCAGCATGGGCACCAGTAGCGGTGGGTATTGCCGCGGCTTACGGTGTTCACAAACTGTGGGATTGGTTAACGGACTAACCGGCCAATCAGCGTCGTCATCATCTCCATCACCAGTTGCCGGTCATCATTACTCAGCGTTGCCAACTGCTGGCTGAGGATGATGGCCTGCTCCTGAGGACGGGGGCTGGTTTCACGCAGCAAGTCCACCAGCTCACAGTCAAATATGTGAGCCAGTTCAGCCAATCGCACAATGGTGGGAACCACAACCCCGCGCTCCATACGCGATACCGCTTCCATCCCTATCTCTAACCGTTCGGCCACAGCCTCCTGGGTCAATCCACGCTGTTGGCGTTGGTGAGCAATCGCCTTACCCACCAGCCGGGCTAACTCATCTTGATCGATCTTTGTCATACGTCCTCCGAATCAACTTGAAAGGTTGATAGCTAGACCCATTGACATGAAGGACTCAAAAAGATGAGGATCGCCTTTTGTGGTTGATTTTGGTCGAGTGTAGACGTTTTAAGTCGAACTAGACGGAACAAATAACAAGGAAATAAATATGAAAAAGTCACTGTTACTCCTTGCCATGCTGGCAGCCATTCAGGCCCAAGCCGAGCCAACCCAAGAGGGTGTGTGGCAAGTCAGCAAGGGCAAACCCTTTCCGGGATACAACTACTGGGTGGAGGACAACTCAGGGGAAGACGAGGTGAGCCTGACCCTCACCTGCGACCCCAGCGCAACCGCCGAACTCATTGCGAAGGTGGGTTATATCCAGTATGGCCATTATGGCAACAAGGCATTCGGACTGATTATTGATGGCAAGCGATACGATGGTATTCGTCGTCTCGGTGAGGACTTCCCGGCCTTTTGGGAAGCGCTTCGCGCCGCCAAACAGTTGGCGATTTTTACTGAAGATGAGGAAGAGCAGGGGGTCGTCCCAGTGCCCACCACGGGACTCGCGGCTGCGTTGCCTGCAGTCGGTTCACCGGGCTATTTTTGCCGAGCTAAAGAGAAGCCTGAGTCAGAGAAGCCACAACTAGCCAAAGGGAGCTGGAGCAGTTTTGGCGATGCGAGCAAAGGATATACCTATTCCGTATATAACCGAGCTGACTCATTCACCATTCGATGTCACCCCAACAAACCAGCCACTATCGATGTGGACATCATGAGTGTCGGAAAGTACGGCTCTCAGGACTATCAAAATGATTTCGTGTTTGACGTCGATGGCAAGATCTTCGTTGGTCACCGGGCACTTCAAGACAAGCAAAGTTTTGAAAAGCTTTGGACAGCATTGAGAAATGCAAAAGAGCTGGGAGTCTATCAGGGTGATAGAAATAGCCGAAAATTCTCTTTTCCAACCAATGGGATAGCGAAAACCTTACCTGCACTGGGTACGCCAGGCTTCCCTTGTCTAACCGCCGAGCAGCACAGCGCGGCTGTGCTTGATGATGATCTGGCCAACATCGAACCGTTGAAGGATGGGGATGTGCACCTGCGTAAGCGCATCAATCCCTACTATCGCAAAACGACCTGGAACAAGTACCTGCTCGACATCACCAGCCGCAGTAACCGGATGGTGATCACCGACCTCAAGATCAACCGGGGCAGTTGCACGATCGATCCGAAAGCCAAGCTGCCATTTCGGATGGGCTTTGGCGGCAAAGTGACGCTCTCTCTGCTGCCAGAGGACTGCAACCCGCTTGAGGTCACGGTGACCACACTCGGTGGCGAGCAGACGCTGTCGTTTGACCAATAACCTACCCCAGGGAGGCAACAGCCTCCCTGTTATTTTTAAAAGGTAACCACAATGAACCGACTTATCGCGCTGCTGGTGGCTCTTGCCACCAGTGGTGTCGGGGCAGAGGAAAGTGGCTGGTCTCGCAGTTGGGGGCCGGGCACGCAGGCGAATTACACCGTCACCCTCGCAGGCTCCACCCTGCTCACTATCATCTGCCGGGATGGTGCACCGCTCACCATGTTGGCGACGGTGAACGGTCGCGATTATGGCAGCGACAGCAGGCGTCAGTTTGCCTTGCTGGTGGACGGGCAACGCTACGATGCCCCTTACCGGCAAGGGGACTTCCCCACGTTCTGGGAAGCGCTTCGCAACGCAACCTCAGTGGCGCTATTGCTGCCGTCAAATCCGCCCATCGATTTGCCCACCAGCCACCTTACAGAGGTACTGCCCGCCATCGGTACCCCGGATAATAACTGCATTGCGCCTGGGTCATTACAGGACTTTGGCACACCGTGACGATGGCTTACACCAACCATTGCAACCACACCCAGAGGGAGGCTAATGCCTCCCTCGTTTTATTGGATATGACAAGGAACGCTTATGACTATTCCCTTTTTCCGGGATGGCTTTGCCCTGCCCGTTGCCCAAGCGCTGCTCGCGTTACTCAATCAGGAGGTCGCCAATCTCAACCTCAACCTCGAGCGCCTGACCCAACTCACCTTCAACTTTCGCAGTCCCACCTACAGCCCCGAGCAAGGAGGGGCTCACCCCGTCGAGATACGCCTGATCCGCGGCCTTGATGGCTGGCTGTTCGATTACGTCACCGACTTCAGCTACCAGGGACTGGGCCAGAATGCCGAGCTTTGCAAGGAGCTCGATTTCAACTTCCTGGATGACGAGCACTATCTGCAAGGGTGGGGGCCAATCCAGCGCTCAGAGGCCCATGAGTTATTCACCCTGTGGCAGACCAACTTTGTTGCCTACTGCCGGATGGCGTACTTCACCGTCACGGTCAGTGGGGATTAGGAGGTGTGTGATGACTAACGAACTGCCGCTCTCCCATTACTCACGTCAGTGGCTGGGACTGGTCGCCGCCAAAGCCAAGCTGCAGCCAACTCGCCAGAGTGAGCGCTGGTTGCTGCACCTGACTCCTGGTAGCGCACATGCCCGCACCGTCACGCTGCATGTGCGCTGGTCTGGGGGGCAGTGGCAACTGCTCTCCCTCACCAATGCCGAGGATTGGCGCACCATGAGTCAGCCCGTGGATGAAATCTGCGTGGACCCCAAGCGTCGGTGTTTCTGGCGCTGTCAGGCTGGCCCCGTTCCACTCTCTGAGCAGCCCCGTGTACTGGGGAGCTTTTTGAGCGACCTGCAGCGCACCTGTACTCATCACGGTTATCGTGTGGAGAGTGACCCCTTACCCCAAGAGGAGGCGAAAGATGCCCAAACAACCGATAGCCGTTGAGCTTGAAGCGATTAATCGAGAGGGGGAAACGCAGGTGGTGCGTGACAGTGGCCTACCCGTACACGGCTACAGCGTCTACCTGCGAGCGATGGAAGCAAGCGAGCTGGCCTTGGCAACTTGGGTAGCTGACTACGACACCATCGGCCCAGCTTACGAACTAGCCGAGCGCCTGAGCGTTGCGCTTGATATCCCGTTCACCGTGCAGGTCCCCGAACCGTTGATACCGGTGGCGAGTGAGCCCGCCACCACAACATGAGCCACCAGCATCGTCAACTGCACAACCGACTGCCCCCAGCGTAAGCCAACATCATCTCAACCTCTGTGACCCCGCCATGCTTCATGTGTGCCGGGGGTTTGTTTATTTGGAGAACCCCATATGCGTTACCACAAACTCAAAGCCGGGGAATGCCCCGGCACTTATGTCGTCACCGAACCGGTGACCGAGCAAGACCTGCTGCGCATCGCCAATCAGATTGCTCGCAAGCGTCTGGCCAAAGGTAGCGCCATCACCAGCACCTCCGAGGCCGCGGAGCGACTACAAACCCTGCTACAGGACCGGGAGCATGAAGTGTTCGGTGCACTGTTCCTCGACTCCCAACATCGTGTACTGGCCTTTGAGGAGCTGTTTCGTGGCACCCTCGACAGCGCCAGCATTTATCCACGGGAAGTAGTCAAAAGGGCCCTACTGCTTTGTAGTGCATCGATTATCGCGGTGCACAATCACCCCAGCGGTGATCCGGAACCCAGTCAATCTGACCGGATCTTCACCCAAGCCCTCAAAGAGGCCTTGGCGCTGGTCGATGTGCGACTGCTTGACCATCTGGTAGTTGGCGCCGAGGGGGTGGTATCCCTAGCTGAGCGAAACCTGCTATGAACCTGGCCCTCGGTAAATCACACCTCACTGCCCTCGATATCCTCATCGAGCTGCGCTGCTGGCTTGCTGACAACGTCGAGATGCAGGCAGCGCCCGCTATCGTGGCTCACCTGCCGAGCGGTTACCAGCTCACCCAGGCTGACTGTGTCGAGGCCATTGATGCGCTGCTGCATCATCTGCGCCATTAGCCGCGCCAAGAAGGGACAAACACCATGCGAGTACCTAACCCCTATTCCCTGAAGGAAACGCTAGGCAAGCTGCGCCATCGCTTGGCAGCCGCCAGCAACCAAGAGGCCTTGGCATTGTTGGAGAAGGCGGTCACCAAAGCCCGTGATGACGAGGTTTATGCCAAGCAGTTTGAAGAGACCTTGCTGCAAGGCTCCACCATCGAGATACGCGAATGTCTGAGCTGCTTTGGCGACTACTTCGAGCGCTCCAGAGGATCTCAGCCCTATTACCCGCACCACGATGCCGTCAACGGCATTGATTGTGCGCTCTACGCCATCTTGTTTGATGCGGCTCACCCAGGCGTAGAACAGGCGCAGCAATAACATACAGGCCGCTCGCTCACCCGAATCATCAGCGCCAACACCATGATCTGGATATCCCGACACAACCCCCAAGGCCACCTCACTGCAGGTGGCCTTTTGCATTTCAAGGAGTCACTCAATGTCTGCTTTCATGATCGATCGCCAGGACTACCTTGCCTTTGCCGTACAGCTACACCGTTTTGGCAATGCCCCCATGCCACCGCACTATACCCTTGAGTTGCTACGCACCCTCTGGTGGCAGCCGCCAGCAGACACGACCAGCACCTGGGCGTGGCGGGTTGACCGGTTAGCACGGCTGATGATGCTCGCCAATCGCCGTGCAGTTTGGCATCGCTATCAGCTTGGGCGTCAGCAGGACCAGAAGGAACCACGTCAGCACCGCTCGACCAAGCTGGGGCCGCTTAAACCTGCCCATCGTTACCATCAGGCACCACTCACCGATGCCGAACTGGTGGCGCTCTACAAATTCACATGCTGCGCCCTGTACCAGTCGAGCGAATGGAGCGGGGGCCCTGAGCAAGCGCCTCGGTTGGTGAAGGTGATACAGCAGTTGCAACAGGCTCTCGCACAAGACGTGCTAACCCGGCTGTCGCTGTGGGAACAAGCCCCTTGGGGAGAGATGTGATGGATCTCTCCATAACCCTGACAGTGACAAGCTCGCCACCGAGCTCAACCGCCCAGATAGCCCAACGTATCTCTGATGACATGGCACACCTGCATCACCGTCTAGGGGATGGGGTCAGTGATGAACTGGGCATCAGCATCAGTTACCTCGTTGAACAGTTTGCGCTGCTGGCAGCGGCTTACCGTTCACCGGCTGAAATGGAGAAACATCAATGATTGAGTTCAACGATAGCTTTAGCCAGGCCGCCGTGGCAGAGGCCATGTGTGTCCATCCGGCACTCGCCAAGCTCATCAGTCAGCAGTTGATGCTGCCGGGCTTTGCCTATGCCCACGATGTGGAGGGACGGCGTATTGGCGGCCCCATTGTTGCGCCCAACCCGGTGCTGCACAAAACCTCGCTCTTTGTCAGTCCACGGGATATGCGTGAACACCTGCCACGTGAGATTAACTTCGCCCGCTTTCGCTGCGCTTGTAATGCAGCGGGTCAGCCGGTCGGTGAGTGGCAACGGGTAATTGTCGGGGCCTACGTCAACCACGGCAGTAATGACAAGCCGGCTTGGTGTAGTCACACCTGAACCACGGCCACCAGCACACACAAGACCTCTAACAGCCCCTCACGCCGAGGGGCTGTTTGCATTTGAAGGAAGCCCAACCATGCATGACTTACGTGATTACAAGACTCTGTCCGCCCGACAACTCACCGCCGCTATCGGCCAACTCAACCACAACACCGCGCCGAAGATAATGACCCACCTGGCATTACGGGCCACACAGCAGCATCCGCTCGGTAATGGCCGTCGCAGAGCCAAGGCCCTCAAGCTGCTGCGACGGGTCAAGAAAGCCCACAAGGCAGGGCGTATCCCGCCTGAGCTCACCGTAACGGGCTGCCGCATCGACCGAGAGAGCCATCAGGCCGACCGCTACTACTACGACCGAACACTGCTGACCCAGGGCTGGCAGCAGTACGATACCGAGGAAGACGCATGGTATTTCGGCATCTGGATTAACACCGAGAAGCTGGAGACCTTTACCTATGCAGAGGGGGATACCCACCATGTGATTGCGCCGAACGTCGAGGCGTTTCGTGCCGAACTGGCGCGGCTCTACCAGTACCACCCGCAGGCTCCGGCGTTTATCAGTATCGACCCGGACGCAGGCGTTGTGACCCGCCACTTTGAACGCAAGCCGGAGGTGTGAAATGGCTAAGAACATCGCCATCAAGGTACCAGGCAAACATCCGCAAACCGGCGAGTTCACCACCTTTGAGCTAAAGGGCCAACGCATGGATATCGACATCGGCGGGCAGGCAGTGCCTTTCCTCATTCACGGGAGGGGCATCGGCACCTCGCTCACCCACATCCCGAGTGGCTATCGCATCGCGCTGCTCGGTGGCTGGCTCACCGCTCGTTACTCCATACCCGAGAATAAGCCCAGTAGAACGGCCTGTGCCCAGATGGCTATCGACCGGCTGGTGGCCCAGTACGGCTCGCTGCACCTGCTGGACCGGCTCAATTGCAAGCCAGTGCTCAATGATATGGCTGACTGCGCTCGTTGACGCCCCACTGTCTCGCTCATCCACCCACAGCATAAAGGGCCAGCCCTCACAGGCTGGCCCTTTACATCTTTGGAGTCACCGAACATGACCCGTCTTATCACTGGACTTGAGGTGCATCGCTATGCTCCCGAGCTTAACAAGTTGCATCTGCGCAACCGGCAGACGTTACCCGCTCCCGGCATCACCACCATCAAGGAGGCCAAAGCCCTCCTGTTTGGCCGTTGGCAGCCAGGGCATCAGGTGACCATCACCGTGAGCTATCCCGACTACGTCAATCTCTCCCGGCTCTACCGAGGGCGACTGGCAAGCCTGACCGGCCTTCCAGAGCACCTGACCAGACTACGCCAGCGCCACAACGTGCCCGGCACCATCATCTGCATTGAACTGAGGTATCGCTAATTATGACCATGACCCATCCCACACACCATCCAGAGCACCAGGCTCTCACACCGCCCCCCAGCATCAGCTGGGGTCTGCCTCGTGATATCTCACCACGCTTTGGCGCTCGTCTGATACAAAGTCACTACCGGCTCGATTTTCTATCCGATCGTGCCAGTCTGATCGGTGAGTGGGGTCAGATGCAGATAGACAAGCTCGACCTGGCTTTCCCGGAGATCATCAAGGCTCTGGAAGCCAAGCTGCTGACCGGCGAACTGGATGCCCAACGTCAGCACTGCATCACTATCCAGCACGGCGGCTTTACCTGCGAAGCCGACCCCCTTGGCAGCTACGGCTATGTCTACTTAGCCATTTACCCAACGACGATCGTGGACGACAATCCTGACGCGCAAGGCGTGACCACAAATCCGCTTGTGGTAACATTTTGGCACCTACTCGTCCGTGATAAGTGGGTAGGTCTTGGGGAAGGCCATTTATGGCCTTCCCTTTGTTTTGGTGACTCTGTTTTTTTGAGGTTGCTCCCAGTGATCTCGATACCAACTGGCTCCAGCTGTGGTGCTGTGGCAAGATAAGCTCTTGTTTTGTCTCGCTCTGGTTACCCGGCGAAAGAACCCCTGCCCAGCTATGAAGCCATTATGCCTGCTGTGCTCAAGGTATTGGCCTATGGTGCAGCCCGCTCTTTGCGCGAGGTATTCGAGCGGGTTTGTCAGCACTATGTCTTTACCCCCGAGCAGTTGGTTGAAACCTTGCCAAGTGGCCGCCAAACCACGCTGTGTAGCTTGGTCAGCTGGGCCAAGACCTATCTGGTCAAGGCAGCGCCTATCACCCGAGTGGTCGAGGCCGCTCAAGGAGCAAAAGTTTGGCGACTATTGATGTCCAATTTTTTAGCGATGAAGAAAACTGCCAGCTGCGAGAAGAGAACCCTAACACCCCTGATCTCTTCGCGTTTGACTGCGGCCAACTACCCTTCGAACGGATGGGGGATGACCATTTTGAACTGCTCCTGGCGGACCTCTATACAGCTCGAGCACAGGATGGTTCGGAAGACTGGTATGATGAGGCCCGTCGTCTAAACGACGGTGCTGATCAAGGGCGTGATGTTATCTTGCTTGATGATTCTGCTCCTGTCGGCGTGATCCAGTGCAAGCGCTACAATGGTATCGTTTCCCTTGACATGGTCATTCAGGAGATCTGCAAATTCTTCCTTTACGCGACCATCAAGTCCGGCATCGCATCCGCCCCAGGTGAACCGTTCCGCTACTACGTTGCAGTATCCGATCGGGCTGCTGGCAAGCTTTTCGAGTTCATGACAGGGAAAGGGCGGCAACGCTTCGAAGATCTGAGAACAAAATTCGAAGAGAAAGCATTAGCCGCACGTAAAGGATCTGCAACCCTGAGGAAGCATGATGCCCTGAAAAGCCTCACTCAGGCGCAGTTATGTGATTTAGTCTGGGCCAGGATCGACAACCTTCATACTGGCCTTCATAAAAAAGATGACCTCTCCCGGCTAGTGGGTGCCTATCCGCATATCAAGTCGACCTACTTCAAGTTTGAGTCTGACTCGGCGAAGCTCATTGGTGAGCTAAAAGCGTTTCTGCAATCACGTCATCTGATAGTCAGTGAGGAGGACGAAGGGCTTATCTCCGGAATCCGGACTGAATACATCAAATTAAAACTGGGTCGCAATCAGCGATTCAATCTGGGCCTATTGCAGGGGACGGAGCTTTTGCCTTTCATGCGAAGCATGCTCCAACCCAAAACTGGGAGGCTGTTCAATAACTTCGGCTCGCTTCCCGTGATCTTTACCGGCGGAGCCGAGGTGGCAGAGCCGGGCAATTGGACAGAACTTCACCATCTTGTCGATACGTACGATAGCAAAGCGGTAGTCTTCATAGGTTGTGGGGCGGTGACAGGAGCCCAGCTTGCAGATTGGAAGAATTCTGATGACATGATTTGGATCGACCCTGAGTGGGATCCGGCTCCACTGCTGCGTTACAGGGCAGGCTGGTGTTGGGTCAAAGATCCCTCGCAGGGTATTTTCAACTGCTATGTGCTCGTGGAGAACGAGACCGGTGAGGTGGGGTACGGGCACGGTGAGGTGTCGCTCCGTCTGGCGTTTGAAGATATTGTGCTTTGGCCAACCTTGGGTAACGATTTTACTAACCCGATTTCAAATGCCAGGTCGCAATTACGACGAATTATGGCTAGCCAGAAAGAGGACCGTTCGAAGCGGCCCAATCTTGTCCTTGCCTCCATTAGCGTCACCAGCCTCGAAAAAGTATTGACCTCGGTCTCAGATCACTACGGTCAACGCATACACTCAACCATTGCCACTGCGATTGCCAACAGTAACCGTGTCGGAGCGTGTCCTACCGAGCTGTACAGTGCTACTGGCATCTTTCCGGCGATCGACGTCGAGTTCGCAACCCGACGTACCCCAGCAACCGTTAATCCATCTGGATGTGTCATGCGTCGGAGCACCAGCGGTGCTATCACGTTCACGCTCGACTGGACTGCAGAGCTGACCATGGCTGCTGTAAAGGCACATCGCTTGGTTGCGGGAGCTGTGGCAGACGACATGCAACCAGTGTCGCTTGAGTTTCATGAACTCTTCGATAGGTATCCTCCATTCCCTGGTTATCTGCCAGCTGTGAAAACAGAGCTGGATCTGCTCAATAACTTGGTGCAAAGCACTGGTCTGCCAGACGACTCGGAGTTCACCTATCGAACATTGTTTGGTGTCAGAGCGGGAGAGGATTTTTCACTGGAGGCGTTGTCCAAATCTGGTGAGAACGTGATGAGAACAGTCCAAGCACTGAGTTACCTAAACGTCCCTCCCGCCAGTCAGTGGGGGTGCTCCCCGGATCAGCAGGGGCATATTCGGCATGATGACCCTGTGCATGGAGAGGTCAACCTCATGGCCTGGTCAAACAAGAACTATCCCGCCAGACAAATAGAAGGTGATCTTTTTGATTGGGCTCGACAGCCGGGCGGGCATCCCAGCCTAATTGTCTTTGCCCAGGGTCGGGGGAACATCACAGACAAGAAACTCAGTGATGGGCGATACGATTACACGAGCCCACCAGCGCCGAAGGGATCAATCACTGAACCTGCGATTGCGAGAAGCGTTTACATGTTCAATTTAGGCGATATTGAATCGGCGTATGACGATCCACGAGCCCCGTCCCCCGATCAATTCATGAAAGATATTTTCGTCCGAAAGGGGAAGTTAGATGCTCAATGAGCTGATTGAAATCATAGGGCGTCGAGCTGAAGATGCAGGCTTCTCCAGAGCCTCGACCCAGCAATATCTATCGGATACGAATCAACATTGGCAGGATGGTACGATAGGGAATGAGCTCGGTTATTGGGAGGCCTCTTTTGCCTCTATTTTGTTGGTCAATATTACCACTGATACAAGTGCTGACGCACTGCGTCAGGCCAAGCTTGCAGAAACGTTTTTGGATGCCCTGATCGTCCAACGGGAACGTTCAGGCCTCGTCATTGATGGCTATCTCGTGATAGCAACCACCCAAGTCACTGAGGAGTTCAAGGCGTTCATTCTGGATATCGAGAGAGATGTAAGGTTTGTCAGGAAGCATGTTGTCATTTGGGGGGCGGATGGTTGGGAGCGCTACGAGCGAATAACGCCATTAGGTCTCGAACGCATCGAAGAACCTAGTGACGCGGTAGTCTTTGCGTCGGAGAATACCAATTACCTCCAGCTTATAGAATTGCTGGCTGAAATGGGCAGTCAAAAGCTTGCCGAACTCCATGGTAAAGAGTGGAATCTCAATGAATAACCTACCCATCAAGTTCATAACCGTTACCATCCAAAATTTTCGGGGTATTCCAGATGAGTTGGTGGTGCCGTTGGATGCGCCGTTAACCGTTATCCATGCAGCCAACGGTACAGGTAAAAGCACCATCTGCTACGCTTTGGAATGGTTGATCACAGGTAAGGTCGATGATCTGAACGGGGCTGCGTTGGAGTGCCAGTGGGGAAAAGTTAGAACTTTAGTGTCGGCAGAGTGCTTGATTGATGGAAAGCTTCACGTACTTACCAGAACCAACAGTTCATTGTGGATGACCCAAGAAGGCGGAAAAAAGAATAAGATAAACGATGAACATCTGCTGGGAATGCTCACACCGCAGTCAATTTCGGGAAGAAGTACTATAGCGTTGCGTAAGGCGAAACGTGGGTGGTTGCGCAATAGTCGGTGGCTTTACTCCAACTCCTTAGCCTTGTTGATTGATAATAATAAGGCTGATGAACGTCAGCAAATTTTTGCAGATATTCTGGGTTTTGGCCATCTCACCAGCACGTTGCGGGATTTGCGCGATTACCGACAAGCACTCCCCAGTACAAAGGGGCTAGCTGATAGCGTTGCTCGTGTTAGAGCTGAGATTACAACGCTCAAAACAGCACTGGCCATTAGCTCTCCAGCCAAAGATACAGCGCAGAGTAATCTTGACTCAATTTTCACCGCGTTACCGCCAGCAGTTGAAGGAAGTATTTCTGAGCGGCTGGGGGCAGCTAAGGTACGTGTCAAATCACTCGGTCAAAAGCAGCAGCGACACTTGGTAGTACTGAATACTCTGTATGAACAGTGGTCACAGTACCACAGTTCTTTGCAGCAGATAGGGACTCTCCGTCAATCAGTTGATGTCCTCACGCAGGAACAAAAACAGGCCAGCGAAGATCAGGCTGTTAAAGCATCGGAGTTGTCCAAGGCCCAACAGAGAGTCTCTGACGCTGAGCGAGCACTGAAATGGGCTGATGAAAGCCTGCTAATTCTCCAAGGATGGCAATCAGCTACTACTGCTCAAGGCGTGGGAGAGTTTTTTCAGGCAGCGGATCTAAGCCAGGCCGAGCTGACTGCTAGGTTTGTTGAGCTGGGGTGGAGTTCTGATCGGCAAGAGCAGTGGAAAGAGGCAACTGCCTTGCTGTCGGCGAATTTCCAAAAAATCATGGAGTTGGAGCGTCAGAAAAATGATCTCATAGCCAATCCGGTAGTGCCTGCTATCGACTATGAGGAAAAGGTTCGTCTGGCCGATGTGGCAAAGAATTGGCGTATCCGAGCGGAAGCAGAATTTGACGCGTTTTCTAACGTATTAGGAAAACTGAAAGCAATGGGCAATGAAGTTGCCCATGCTCATGATGATGCCCATTGTCCGCTCTGTAATTACAACTGGGGCACGACAAATAAACTGCGGCTAGAAATCTCCTCGCATATGAACGTTCTTGCCCCGGCACTTGAAGCTGCGGCTCGCGCGTTGTCACAGGCTCGCCAGAAGGAGCAAGAGGCTGTTAAATCCCTAGCGCTCTCCGCGACCCAAAAATCAGCGTACGACACTTATTTGGCCCGCGTTAACTCAGTTAACCAAGAATTGCAGTCATTCGCGACAAGGACTAAGTATTTTGAAATTATGGGGGTTCAGAACTTCTCCGAAATGCAGGTGTCTGGCCTTGTAAACTTGAACAGTAGGGTGACCGCCGCGATTCAGCTAAGCCGGATTTTCGCAAAGCTTACAGAGGTGGAGACGTTCTTCGGAATTATACCCGCTAATAGTGTGTCAACTCGAGTATCGGTCTCGCTCGAGCATTTTGACAGCTACAAGAAACATTTTCAGGAGCAATTCGACCAGTACGAGCCAGCAAGAGCTCATCTTGTTCTTGTTGTACAAGGGCTGTTACAAGCCGTTCAGGCCAAGGCGAACGAGCTCTCGGGTCTTAACGCGAGTATTGCAGCGGCAGTAGGAGCCACCAGTGGTTTCGATTCCCTTTGGTGTGAGCTTTTTGGTGATCAACCCGTGTTGATGCAGTCCTACGAACTCATGCGTCAACAGGTAAGCCTGCGAGGTAATGATATAGCGACATACTTCCGCATGCTCGACGAATGCGAAGCGGTAGTTAGTGTTGATAACGATTCTGCAAGGCTGAAAGTGCTTGAGCAAGAGTTGGTTGAGTTGACCAGTAAGTTGAAAGTCGGCACAGGCTATATCGCTGAAGCGGATCTTGCGATTGAACAGTACGCTTTGCATGTGAAAAATTTCACTGTCTCCAGCCTCAAGCCATTGCTCAGTCCAGCTGCTGAGCTGTTTTCTAGAATGCATGCCAACGAAGTCTACAAGGGCCTAGGAGTCTCAGAGGGCGAAGATGCGTTGAAGTGGACAGTCTTCGCCGAAGGCCATGAATCTGCATTGGACGCAGAAGGGAAGTTGAGCCAGGGCCAGCGTCAGGATCTGGCCTTGTCGCTGTACCTAGCTAGAGCTCGGAATACTGGAGGAAGTTTCTTTCTTGACGAGCCGATAGCGCATTTGGATGACCTCAATCGAGTGGCAATGTTGGATATCTTCCGATTGGTCGCGACCTCTATGCCGTCTATGAATCTGATTTTGACTACTGCCAGTGATTCGTTGGCCAGACACATGGCTCAAAAGTTTTCGAGTATCACGGACCGGCACCTGTTGAACATGATTCATTTGGAAGGGAACCCCCGTACCGGAGTCAAGATGACGGTTCAGCGGAATGTAGCGTTATCTAGCCTCCCTCGCTAGCCAAAATGACATGATAGGCAGCAGCATGAAATTATCGAGCACCTTGAAGCGGCTCTGGCAGCATTTCGTGGTGTAGCAAATAACCTACCGAGCAGTGTTGACAGTAGAGATACAGAGTAGATGGTAAGACAGAGAGGGCCCTAGGCCCTCTTTTGCATTAGATGAAAGCAAAGGAGGAGGTGCGGAGTAATGAGACTAAAGACATGGCTCAACATCGTTACATTGGAGCCATCAACAATGATGTCTAGTTCAGTAGTTGTGGGTTCAAATGTGGGTTCAAAACTAAAAAAGCACTTCCATTAGAATGAAAGTGCTTTTATTTTCAATAGCTTAGCTTTTACGGCTTAGTTCATGCCGTAACGCTTGAGCTTCTTGCGCAGAGTGCCACGGTTGATCCCCATCATCACGGCAGCGCGAGTCTGGTTACCACGGGTGTACTGCATGATCACGTCCAGCATCGGCGCTTCAACTTCGGAGAGAACCATATCGTACAGTTCAATCACTTCCTGACCGTTCAACTGGGCCAGGTAGTTACGCAGGGCCTGTTGCACAGAGTCACGCAGGGGGCGCTGGGTTGGCTCGGCGGCGTGATTGTGAGTAGTTGTTACCAATGCATCAGAAGTCAGGGTTTGTTCGAACATATTCGGTCGGCTCTTTAGTTATCTTGTTAACCTAATCCATCGAAATACGCTTCGAGTGCCTCTAGTTGTGCGTCTGCACAATCCAGGGCATTGAAGTGCTTGCGGAATTCTCGGCCCGTCTCTTCTTCATCCAGATACCAGCCCACGTGTTTACGGGCAATGCGCGCTCCCAAATAGGCACCATAAAAGCGGTGCAGGTTGGTTACATGCTCGTTCATCAGGGTGCGAACCTCTTCCCTTTCGGGAGGCGGCAGCTTGGTGCCCGTCTCAAGAAAATGACGGATTTCCCGGAAAATCCAGGGTCGTCCTTGCGCTGCGCGGCCGATCATCACGGCGTCGACACCGGTATAGTCGAGGACATACCGGGCTTTCTCCGGGCTGTCTATGTCGCCATTGGCGACAACAGGAATCGATACGGCCTGCTTAATCGCCCTGATTGTGTCGTACTCCGCTTCGCCCCGATAAAGGCAGGCACGGGTACGACCATGCACGGCGAGGGCCGCGATACCACAATCTTCGGCGATTCGGGCGATCTCCACGCCATTGCGGTTATCCGGATCCCATCCTGTGCGGATCTTCAAGGTGACAGGGACCTCAACTGCATCCACCACGGCCCGGCAAATTGCTTTGACCTGATCGGGTACACGCAGCAGGGCTGAGCCTGCCAGCTTCTTATTCACTTTTTTTGCCGGACACCCCATGTTGATGTCGACGATCTGTGCGCCCTGCTCCACGTTGTAGCGGGCAGCAAACGCCATCATCTCGGGGTCGGCCCCGGCAATCTGGACCGATCGCAAACCGCCTTCTGCAGAGTGATCCATCCTCATCCTGGTTTTCTGGGTATCCCAGACATCCGGGTTGGCCAGCAGCATCTCGGAAACGGCCATGCCAGCCCCCAATCGTAAACAAAGTTCACGAAACGGTCGGTCTGTTACACCGGCCATGGGAGCCACAATCAAGGGTGTTTCAAGCGTGTGGGGACCTATCTGCATTCCACGGTTACCATCGGCTTAGGGCGGCGTATATTACGCATTTTTTAGGCAGGAGAAAAGGTTAGTATTTGAGCGTCAGCCATTTTTTTCTGAAAAAAACGTCGCGCCAAGGCTTGCAAATTCTGGAGTTATTGAAAAACGGCCAGATTGCACATGCGGGATGGCTGTACTAGCTATGTCGGTTGTCTGCATAATTGGCAGTCCACTTGTGGGCCTGCTTTGCGTTATGATAGCCGGCTAAAGTCGAGCAAATGCTCCAAACATTTATGCAACATATGCGCGTATGCAACAAAAGCGGATTGGGGAACTATGACGTCAAGGTTCATTAAATCACTCTGGCCGTGTCTGATGGGAGCCGTGCTGGGATCGGCGCAGGCACAGACCATCAGCTTCGGCGAAGCCTGGACCCGGGTCATCCAGCAGGATGAAGGGTTGGCCGCCGAGCAGGCAGGGGTGGACCGGGCCAAGCAACTGCGCGAGGCCGCCAAGGATATGTATCTGCCCAAGGTGGATTTGGGGGCCAGCTATACCCACCTCGATCAGCCGGTGGAACTGGACATGATGGATCTCAACCCCATTGCCAGCCATCCGGAGCTGGGTCAGGTGTTGGCGCCACTCATGCAGAAGTTCCACCTCAGTCCGGATGATTTTGTCACCCCGCTGACCAAGCAGAACGTGGTAACCAGCTCGGTCAAGATGCTCTGGCCGCTCTTTACCGGTGGTCGTATCGATGCGGCGCAAGATATCCGCCAGGCGCAGGTGAGCGAGGCGCAGCAATTGCTGGTGCTCAAGCAGCAAGCCACCTTCGAGAGCCTATCCCAGACCTATTTCGGGGTGGTGCTGGCCGCTCAAGTGGTGATGACCAAGCAGGAGATCGAGGAGGGGTTGGCCCACCATCTGGATCATGCCAAAAAGCTCGAGGCTCAGGGCCAGATCGCCAAAGTGGAGCGGCTCTCTGCTCAGTCGGCTTATGACCGGGCTCGGATCGATACCCAGAAGTCCCGCCGTGGTCTCGAGATTGCCGAGCTGGCCCTCGGCCATATGCTCAAATTGCCGAGTGCAGAGCCGGGCAGTGGCCTGTTCGTCAATAAAGAGTTGCCCGGACTCGACGGGCTGGTAAGTCAGACGTTGGACGTGCACCCGGGTCTCAAGCTGCTCAGCGCCAAGCAAGAGCAAGCCAAGGGGATGATCCGGATGGAGAAGGGCAAATATGCTCCCGAAGTGTTCATGTTCGGCAACTACAACCTCTATGAAGATGATTCGCTCGCTTCCAAGACTGCCCCGGACTGGCTGGTGGGGGTGGGCGTCAGCATGCCGCTGATCAGCCGCGATGGCCGCTCCGAGACGGTGCAGGCAGCCAAGAGCGCCGAATTGCAGGTCAATCTGCTGCAAGCAAAGACCCGCCAGGATCTGGAGTTGCTGGTAGAGAAGACCTGGCGCGAAGCGGCACAAGGGCTGGAAGAGTATCAGTCCCTCTCGTCTACCCAGGCGCTGGCAGAGGAGAACGTGCTGCTGCGTGACAAGGCATTCGGTCAGGGGCTCTCTACCTCCCTCGATGTGGTGGATGCCCGTAACCAGCTGGCGGGGGTCAAGACCCAGCGCGCGGCGGCGGCTTATCAATATGTGGTGTCGCTGGCCCGTCTGCTGGCCCTCTCCGGCCAGATGAACAGTTTCAATCAATATCAGCATGGTCAGGTGATCGAGGTGAACTCGTGATCCCGGCCCTGTCTGTTCCTTTTTTCATGTCTGTTTCGACCGTCAAGGGTCGCCAGTTTGTCGAGGTGAAGTGATGAGCCATCCCCCCATCAAAAAGAAGATGAGCCAGGGTAAACCGCTGTTGTTGCCATTGGCGTTGGTGATCCTGGTGGTGTGGCTGGGCTGGCGTTTCTGGCTGGCCTATCAGCCCGAGCCGGTGCATCTGCAAGGGCAGATCGAAGCGCAGCAATATTCGGTCTCCTCCAAGGTGCCCGGGCGTATTGACGAGGTGTTGGTGAAAAAGGGCGATCAGCTGAGTAAGGATCAGCCGGTCTTTACCCTGGCCAGTCCGGAAATTGAGGCCAAGCTGAGCCAGGCCAAAGCCGGTGAAGCGGCCGCAGGTGCCATGGCACAAGAGGCTGAAAAAGGGGCGCGTTCCCAGCAGATCGCGGCTGCCAAGGATCAGTGGCAGAAGGCCAAGGCCGCCGCCCAGCTGCGTGGCAAGACCTATGAACGGATCGCCAGTCTGCACCGAGATGGCGTGATGCCGCTGCAAAAGCGTGATGAGGCCTGGACTGCCTGGCAAGCCGCCAAGTACAGCGAAGGGATGGCGTGGCAGCAATATCAGATGGCGCTGGAAGGGGCGCGGGAAGAGACCAAGGTCGCCGCCCGTGAGAAAGCCAATATGGCGGCAGGCTCGGTAGCCGAGGTGGAGGCTTATCTGGCCGATACCCGCATCAATAGTCCCCATGGCGGCGAAGTGAGCCAGGTGCTGCTGCGCAGCGGTGAGCTGGCGCCACAAGGTTTTCCGGTGGTGACCCTGCTCGACATGAACGATGCCTGGGCCCAGTTCCATATTCGTGAAGATCTGTTGCCGCGTTTCACCGTGGATACCGAGTTTGATGCCCGTATCCCGGGCCTTGGCGACCAGATGGTGCGCTTCAAGGTGACCCATGTCGCGGTGATGGGGGATTTCGCTACCTGGCGTGCCACCGATACCCGTCAGGGCTTTGACATGAAGAGCTTTCAGGTGGAGGCCCGCCCGCTGCAACCGGTTGACGGGTTGCGGGTTGGCATGAGTGTGCTGGTCGAACTCTGATGGGACGTGAATTTCGGCTGCTGTGGCAGGACCCGTTTAGCCGCGCCCTGATGAGCTGGGTGCCGCTGCTGCTGATGGGGTTCCTCTGCTGGATCTTCTCGGCAGGGCTGGCCCGTGACCTCAAGGTGGGGCTGGTGGATCTGGATCGAAGCGTGCTGTCGCGCCAGCTCGCCTTCTCGCTGGATGGCTCGGCCGGGCTCAAGGTGGCCAATCAATTTGACTCCATCGATGCGGGGGCGCACGCCCTGCGCGGCGGCGACATCTATGCGCTGGTGGTGATCCCCAACCATCTGGAGCGGGATGCCCGTCAGGGCACCCAGCCGCAGGTGACGGTGTTCAACAACGGCCAGTTTATCCTGATCGCCAAGCTGGTCAGCTCGGCGCTGGCGCAGGTGGTGGGTACCCTCAACGGTCAGGTAGGCGTGCTGGCGGCGATGGCCGATGGCAAGGCGCTGCCCGGAGCGCTCGGGCAGTCGGTGCCCATCAGCAGTCAGATAACGGCGCTCTACAACCTCAACTCCAGCTATGCCCAGTTTCTGCTGAGTGCCATTCTGCCCGCGGTGTGGCAGATCCTGGTGGTGCTGTTTGGCCTCAATGCGCTGGCCCGCACCGATCGGCTGGGACTGGACTGGACCACCCGTGGTGTCTGGTTCGGCCTGTGGCGCACCCTGCTGCCCCACGTGCTGATTGGCTGGGGCTGGGGGATCATCTGGACGCTGCTGTTGTTCAAGGGCTTCTCCTATCCCATGCACGGCAGCTGGCTGGTGCTGGTGGTGGGGTTGGGGCTGGCCTCGGCCGCCTGCGTCACCATGGGGGCTTTTTTCTACTGCATCATTCGGGATCCGGCGCGCGCCCTGTCGCTGGCGGGGGCTTACACTGCGCCCGGTTTCGCTTTCATGGGGGTGACCTTTCCGGTGAGCGCCATGGGGGATTTTGCCCAATTCTGGCGCAGCCTGTTGCCGGTCTCCCATTATGTTGAACTGCAGATTGGCCAGAGCAACTACGGTTTGCCCCTCGTATCGGCGCTGCCGCAACTGGGGGCGTTATTGCTGTTCCTGCTCCCCCTGCTGCTGGTGGTGCGCCGTTATAAACAGCAGGCAGAGCTGGCCCGTCAATCAGCCGTAGTTGCAGTAGCAGAGAAGGAGCCGCAGTGATGCTTGGATTTGTTGATCTGTTGCGTTTAGAGCTGCGCACCCTGCTGGCGGATCGCGCCATCATGCTGACCCTGTTTGGCGGTGTGTTTTTCTATTCGTTCCTCTATCCCCAGCCCTATCTGCATCAGTTGCCGCGGGAAGAGGCGGTGGTAGTGGTCAACGAGGATGGCAGCCAGCTGTCGCGTCAGCTGGAGTTTATGGCCGATGCCACACCGCAGGTGAAGCTGGTGGCGCGGGCCCATTCGCTGGCCGAAGCGCGCCAGTTGATGATGGCCGGGGAGGCGAGCGGGATCCTGCACATTCCCAACCACTTCTATCGGGATCTGATGCAGGGCAAGAGCGTCACCCTGAGCTATGCCGGTGATGCTTCCTACTTTCTGGTCTACGGCACCATTGCCGAAGGGCTGGCGCAGGCCGGTGGCACCCTAGCCGCGCAGGTGAAGGTGGCGCGGCTGCTGAGTCATGGCGAGGCGCTGCCGCAAGCGACCATGGGCTGGAATGCGGTGGCCCTCAATGTGGTGCCGGTGTTCAACCCCACCATGGGCTACGTCAACTACGTAGTGCCGGCGGTGTTCGTGCTGATCCTGCATCAGGTATTGCTGATGGGGGCGGGGATCCTGGGGGCGACCCATAATCAGCGCAGTGGTCGGGGCGAAGCAGGTTATTGGCAAAGCGCGCCGGTACTGCCGCTGCTGCTGGCCAGAACGCTGGTAGTGGGGGGGCTTTTTGTGCTGCCAATTACCTACTTCCTCGGCTTCTGTTTCGATCACTACAACATCGCTCGCCATGCAGATCCGTTCGAGTTGTGGATCTTTACCCTGCCGTTTCTGCTGGCGACCTGCTGGCTCGGGGTGGTGCTGGGGGCCCTGTTTACTCGCAGGGATCTGCCCACTCAGGTGGTGCTGCTCTCCTCCCTGCCGCTGGTCTTTCTGGCGGGCTTTATCTGGCCGCTGGAGCTGATCCCGGCCCCCCTCAACTGGCTGGCTCAGTGGGTGCCCACTATCCCGGCCATCGAGGGTTTTCTGCGCCTCAACCAGATGGGAGCGGGCTTTGAGCAGGTGGCACACTACTGGTGGCAGCTGTGGGGACTGGCGCTGCTCTACGGCGCGCTGGCCTGCCTGCTGCTGCGCTGGCGGCAGCGGTCGCTGCCGGTGGCCAGCCAGCAGGTCATTCCGGGGGAAACGACCGCCGGTTAAGCGCCATGGTGCAAGCGCGCGTGAGATGGCGCGTGCAATAAAACGAGAAACGGTCAGCCGAAAGGCTGACCGTTTTGTTATGCGCTGGATCGGTGAAGATGATGGAGATGGAGCAGGTTTAGCCGCGCTGGAGCTCGGGATCGGCGATGGCGTAGATCTGCCCCACTGCCGTGTCATCTGCCAGCAGGTGCAGGCCTTGGGCGGCCACATCGGCACGGCGCACCAGTCCGTGTACCTCCTTACCCTGACTCAGCTCGGCGCGGCCGGTGGCGTCGCCATCCTGCAGGCCCGCCGGGCGCAGAATGGTCCACGCTAGGGGGCTGGTCTGCAGCCAGCTCTCCGCCAGACTCTTGAGGCGCACCTCGTGGCCGAAGGCGGCGCGGGCCCGCTCCGGCAGATATTGCCAGCTGTCGCCGCAGCCGAGAGAGGTGACCAGCAGCAGCCGCTTGAGGCCTGTCTGCTCCATGGCATCGATCACATGACGATTGCCTTGATAGTCCACCGGTGCTGTCTGGCGGAAGCTGCCAAGGGTGGAGACGACCTGTGCATCTTGCCCTGCCGCAATGCAGGCCTGCTGCACCGCAGCCAGATCCAGTGCATCTCCTTCGATAACCTCGACTCCCAGCGCGCGCAGTTCGGTGGCCATCTCGGTGCTGCGTACCAGCGCCACCACCCGATGACCCTCATTCAGGGCATGGTGAGTAAAGGCGCGTCCCAGCCCGCGGCTGGCTCCGAAAATCAGTGTGGTTGGCATAGCTGAGCTCCCTTGGCAAAAGGGGTTAGCCTAGTGGCTTGGTCGCTCGCTGTAAATGAGAGCTGTTTCTATTTGTGAGCTGACAGGGAGGAGAGAGTGCGATCCGCCAGCGACTCGCACCCGATGACAAGGGCATCAGCCGTTGTAGTTGCCGATGCTGGGGCGACGGCTGGGGCCGCTCAGGTGGATATCCACCGGGTTGAAGGCCTTGATCGCCTCGTAGCTGAAATCACCGATCGCCTGATGCAGGCTTTGGGGCGTATGGTTGGTGATGATGATGACGCTCTTTGACAGGTTGCGACGGCGGCGCAGCAGGTGGCCGAGGAAGCTGGACTGGCTCTCCGCCATCTTGGCGCGGTTGGCCGATACCTCGTCGATGATCAGCAGATCCACCTCTTCCAGCGCACGGCGGTACTGGTTGCGCTCATCCTGATCGGGAATCACGTTGAAGAAGAGGCGATCGACGATGGAGGCCCACTGCTGGAAGATCACCGATTTCTGGTGAAGTTCGATCAGCTCGTGTGCCACTGCGCCCGCCAGGGTCGACTTGCCGGTGCCATAGTCGCCATAAATCAGCATGCAGCCGCCACCGCTCTTCTCCCAGTGCTCGAAACCGCTGATAAAGTAACGGGCGGTTTCGACGGGATATTGTAGCGCGGGATCGTTGGCATCCATCTTTTCGAACACCCAGTCGGGGTTGAGGTCAGCCTGGGCAATCAGCTTCTGGATCCGCTCCTGACGGGCTGTCTTCTGCAGCTCGCGCACCTCGGCGTTGGCCTTGGCATCGTACTCTTTGCGCAGGGTCTCGTAATCATACTGGCCGCCGCCGGTCTCGGCCTGCAGGCGACGAATGCGCTCCAGCAGACCGCCAACGTGCTGGCTCAGCTCGGGATCGTGAATGCGATGATCCTGCTTGGCCTTGGCGATTCTCTTGCGCTTGGCTTCGATCTCTTCCAGCTCCTGGCGCAGGGGATCTTGCGGGTCAGTCATGGAATGCTCCTTCTGCTCGGTCAGGGATGGGTAGACAGGGGGTTGATTTTGCCTGCAGGCAGGGGCCGCTATCAATCATTATCCGGCTCCTGTTCCTGCGTTTGCTGTTGGGCCAGCCGCTTGGCCTCTTCGATCATCTGCTGGGCCCGTTTGCTCGGGCCAGCCTCGGCAGGGGCCGGCGTCACCTGCTGGTAACCCTGCTCCTCCATCGGCTTGCGGCGGGTATAGCGGCGGGTCTTGAGGGCGCGAATGAATTTGAGCATCCATTGATGCTGGGAGTCGAACACCTCGGGGCGCCCCAGCCAGTAGGCGATAAACTCCCCCAGATCCTCTTCGCTGTAGCTGGCATCGATCACCCCGCACAGGCGGGCGAGGGCGGGCAGCTCCTCATCCGGTCGCCACTGCAGGTGCATCTGGAAGGGGCGCTCCGGCAGCGGACTGCGCAGTTTCTGGACCAGTAGCGGTAGCAGAAACGGGCACTGATGGTAGTGCTCACTCTCTGCCTGTGCTTCGACCTGCAACAGCCCAGCCTCCATCAGCTCGTCGAACAGCTCGGTCAGCTGGCGGGCATTGACCTGAAACGAGAAACCGCTGGGATCACCCGGGTCGACCACCGCCAATGCGCGGCCAAGCTCGGGGTAGTTGAGCCTGGCCAGCTGATTTTCCTGCACCAGTCTGCGCAGTTGCAGGGTATAGAGGCTGCGTGCCGGATGGGACAATCTGGGGTGAGCAAGGGCGCTGTATTCGGCTGGGATCATGGTGTTCTTTGTGGTCCTACGTGGGGGCATTATCCCTTAAGGCGCCCACTTGCACAATTCAGATGGCGGTCTGAAGGGGTTGGATCACATCGCAAATGAACCGCTCGTGAACAGGGTTCTCCATTGAGCCATAACTGGATCCAGGTCTATTTTTGGCGCAGGGTTTCCGCGCTGACCGCACTTTTGAGCTAGTCTTAGTATCTAAATAACCAGTTGACTAATAAGGTTTTTATCAAGATGCCAAAAGCCGGGCTACGGATCCTGGTGGTGGAGGACGAGGCCGTTTTTCGCCACTCGTTAGTGAGTTACCTCGCACGGGACGGGGCCACAGTGTTTCAGGCCGAAGATGGCATTGAAGGACTATCGGCGGCGGCGCTCTACCATCCCGACGTGGTGCTGTGCGATCTCAATATGCCCAATATGGATGGCCATGAGGTGATAGCCTGTCTCGCTGCTCGCTATCCCCATATTCCGGTCATTGTCATCTCTGCCCAGAGCACCATGGAGGCGGTCGCCAGCGCCCTGCGCGCCGGTGCGCGGGACTATCTGCTCAAGCCCCTTGAGAATTTCGCGCTGGTCGAGCGCAGCATCGAGCAGTCCCTTAACGGCAGCGCTAACCGGGCGCAGCAGCTGGAGCTGATGGATCACATCGATTATTTCAGTGCCCATGACAAAGCCGCCAGCCGTCTGCTGGCAGGGCTGAAACCGCCAGGTTTGCAGGAGTGGGGCCCCTGGCAGGTCACGTTCAAGGGGTTGGGTCACCTGTTTATCCCCGATACCTTCAAGGTGGAGGACAAGCTGCTGGTGCTGGTGATGGAGCTGCCCATCATGGGCACGGATGCGGCATTTTGCGGGGCGCTGGTGCGATCTCTGATGAATGTGCCCTATCGCCAGTTTCAACAGCACCAGAGCCGGTTGCTGAGCCAACCGCACCGGTTGCTCGACTACCTTAACCATCAGTTGATGGCATCCGGTTTGCGCCACTCTTTTGCCATGGCGGCGCTGTTGTTTGATCAGCACGATGGGCTGGTGTTCGCTAATGCCGGACTCACCTCTCCCCACTGGTTGATGCGCTCCGGCGGCTTGCCCCTTGGCTTGATGCGCAGCAGCCACTACGCCCTGCACAAGCGCAGCTGGCATGAACCCTTTGCTCTGCAGTTTCGTAGTGACAGCGGCGGATCGCTGGATGTGCAGGTACGCCATCACTGATGCCGCCTGACCACAGGCCAAAACAAACAGGGCGCCTATCGGCGCCCTGTTTGTTATTTACAATCCTGACCGTGTTAGACGGCGGCGGACTGCAGTTTCTTGTCTTGAGCTTGCGGCTCTTTGGCCGGGCCTTCGGCACCGTGCATCCAGTAGACCAGGCGGTTAGCCATGGTCAGCAGGATCAGGGCGCTCAGCACCGCAGCCAGGGCGATGCCACCGAAGATGGCAATCGGACCCGCTTCACCAACGAAGGAGCCGATAAAGCCGGCTGCATAGTTAGCCAGAGCAACGAAGCCGAACCAGGCTCCCATCATCAGGGAGGCCAGGCGCAGCGGAGCCAGCTTGGTCACCATAGACAGACCGATCGGGGAGAGGCAGAGCTCGCCCAGGGTGTGGAACAGATAAGCACCCACCAGCCAGAACATGGAGGTCTTGACTGCTTGATCGCCACCTTGCTGCAGCACCGCGCCGATCATGAACAGGAAGCCGACAGCCAGGAACAGCAGACCCATGGCAAACTTGACCGGAGAGTTCGGCTCTTTCTTGCCGAGCTTGATCCAGATGGCTGCCACTATGGGGGCCAGAGTGATGATAAAGAACGGGTTCAGGGACTGGAACCAGGCGGTCGGCACTTCGAAGCTGCCGATCATCCGGTCGGTATACTCCTGGGTGTAGAGGTTCATCAGACCACCGGCCTGCTCGAAACCGGCCCAGAAGATGATGGTAAACAGGCCCAGTACCAGAATAACTTTGATGCGATCCACTTCCTGCTTGGTCAGTGGCGCTTTTTGCTCATGGGTACGCAGGGCTGCAGCACGCTGGGCGGCGGTGACGCGACCTATGTTGCCGAGGAAACGCTGGGCCATGGTGGCCTGGATCACCAGAGAGAGCAGCATGCCGATACCGGCGCCGACGAAGGCCGCTTGCCAGCCGTAGGCAGTGGCGGCAGCACCACAGATTACGCCTGCCAGCAGGGAACCCAGGTTGATGCCCATGTAGAAGATGGTGAAGGCACCATCACGGCGGTGATCGCCCTCTTCATAGAGGTCACCCACCATGGTGGAGATGTTCGGTTTGAACAGGCCGTTACCCACGATCAGCAGCGCGAGCCCGGCGTAGAACATGGTGTTGACCATATCCGGGAACATGGCATGGGGCAGTGCCAGAGTGAATTGACCCGCAGCCATCAGCACGGCACCGATCAGGATGGCGCGACGTTGACCCAGGAAGGTGTCTGCCAGCCAGCCGCCAATCAGCGGAGTGATATAAACCAGACCGGTATAGATACCGTAGAGTTTGAGGGCATCTGCCTGACTCCAGCCCAGACCGCCGTTGGCAGTCAGGTCAGTCAGATAGAGCACCAGCACGGCACGCATGCCGTAATAGGAGAATCTCTCCCACAGTTCGGTACTAAAGAGCAAAAAAAGCCCTTTAGGGTGACCTAAAAAGGTCCCTTTTGACGGGTTATTCATTGGAACTTCCACCTGTGTCTTATATTTTTTTGAGTTTTTTATGCAAGGGCGAGAAACACGCCTCAATCCTTATAGAACATGTGTGAATAAATTACAACATTATGATTTGCTGAGAATTTATTTGTCAGAGATTGATAAGATGTTGCATAAATGAAAAAGGAGCATCGAATGATGCTCCTTGAATACTTCTATAGAAAACAGATTTTGCAGCTATTACAACTGTTTGACGAACTGCTTCAGCCAATCGGTAAATTCACCATTCAGTTCGGCGTGACGTACCGCATACTGCACATTGGCTTTCATATAGCCGAGCTTGCTGCCGCAATCGTGGCTCTTGCCTTTCATGAAGTAGGCGTTGACCTGTTCTTGCTCCATCAGCATGGCGATGGCGTCAGTTAACTGGATCTCGTCGCCAGCACCGGCCGGGGTTTTCTCCAGCAGTGGCCAGATATTGGAAGAGAGCACATAGCGGCCCACTACCGCCAGATTGGAAGGGGCTTCGTCCCGGGGCGGCTTCTCGACAATGGCTTGCATCGGCAGGGACATCCCCTCGCTCAGAACCTCGCCCCTGATGTCGGCAATGCCGTACTTGTCCACTTCGCTCGCGGGCACCGCTTCCACCATGATCTGGCTGATCTGGTTCTCTTCGAACATATGCACCATCTCGGCCAGATTGTCCTGCTTGAGGTTGCTGGCAACCTCGTCGATCAGCACATCCGGCAGCAGCACGGCGAAGGGGTTGTCACCGATCAGCGGACGAGCGCACAGCACCGCGTGGCCCAGACCTTTGGCCTCGCCCTGGCGGACGTGCATGATGGTGACGTCTTTCGGGCAGATCTGTTGTACCTCTTCCAGCAGCTGGCGTTTGACCCGCTTCTCGAGGGTCGCTTCCAGCTCGAAGCTCTTGTCGAAGTGGTTTTCGATGGAGTTCTTGCTTGAGTGGGTGACCAGAATGATCTCCTTGATCCCGGCCGCGATCGCTTCGCGCACCACATACTGGATCAGCGGTTTGTCGACTACCGGCAGCATCTCTTTCGGGATGGCTTTGGTGGCTGGCAACATGCGGGTACCCAGGCCAGCTACCGGAAACACAGCCTTGCGAACGATCAGAGGAGTCTTTTTCATGGAAAACTATCCAGAGAGATGAAAGTGCCGCCATGATACTCCAAGAAAAATGGGGCAGCCACCGGCTGCCCCATTTGCAACTGTTCCAGTCGACATTATTTGACGACAATCATCTCCCTGTTTGCATCTAGCGTGGCCGGACCTATGCCATTGACATCTGCCAGCTGATCGACCGAGGTGAATTTTCCCTGCTTATCACGGTAATCTATGATGGCTTGCGCCTTTTTGTCACCAATGCCTTTGAGGCTGGTGAGTTCGGCAAGGGTCGCCGTATTGATATTCAGTTTGCCGTCCTCCTTGGCGGCAGTGGTTGTGGTGGTCTGCTTGGGCGCAGTTTTCTCCGCTGCCAGCACGGGTTGGCTGAACAGGGGCAAGCAGGCCAGCAGCATGACTGCAGAGAGCTTCTTCATCAGCATTTCCATTCCTCCTTGATGTGGATGTTGCCGAGCGGCACATTGAGAAATAGCGTATCGAACGGGTCTTTTTTACTGCAATTTCTAACAGGTCAGATCGCCATGCCGATGGTGGACAAATTTGCTATAAGCGCTCCGCTATGAATGCCCTCATACGTTCAACCTTATGATCTTGAATGTATTTAATATGCATCTTTAATATGGCGAGCACGCTTCCCCGAGATGCTCTGCTCAAGTCGTTGCTGGTGCGCTGGATGAGATTATTCTGCGCAATACTGCGCTGATGGTATGTTTCGCTGGTGTTTAAGGGATCATTAATAAAAAAGGCTGCTCACCAACGGTGAGCAGCCTTCGAGATCGGTTTTTTCAGGTAACGGGCTGATTACTCAGCTTGGGCAGCCTGAATACCGGTCAGGGCGATGGTGTAGACGATGTCGTCAACCAGGGCACCACGAGAGAGGTCGTTGACCGGCTTGCGCATGCCTTGCAGCATAGGGCCGATGGAGACCAGGTCAGCAGAGCGCTGTACCGCCTTGTAGGTGGTATTACCGGTGTTCAGGTCAGGGAACACAAACACGGTCGCTTTACCAGCAACCGGTGAGTTCGGCGCCTTGGACTTGGCCACGTTCTCCATGATGGCCGCGTCATACTGCAGCGGGCCGTCGATGATGAGGTCCGGGCGCTTGGCTTTGGCCAGCTCAGTCGCGGCACGCACTTTCTCTACATCAGCACCGGCGCCAGAGGTACCGGTAGAGTAGGAGATCATGGCTACGCGCGGCTCGATGCCGAAGGCGGCAGCGGAGTCAGCAGACTGGATGGCGATCTCGGCCAACTGCTCGGCAGTCGGATCCGGGTTGATCGCGCAGTCACCGTAAACCAGCACCTGGTCAGGCAGCAGCATGAAGAAGATGGAGGAGATCAGTGAGGCGCCCGGAGCGGTCTTGATGATCTGCATCGGCGGACGGATGGTGTTGGCAGTGGTGTGCACCGCGCCAGAAACCAGGCCGTCAACTTCGTTGCGCTCCAGCATCATGGTACCCAGTACCACGTTGTCTTCCAGCTGTTCGCGGGCAACCACTTCGGTCATGCCCTTGCTCTTGCGCAGCTCGACCAGACGCGGCACATAGCGCTCGCGCACCATGGCCGGATCGATGATCTCGACACTGCTGCTCAGCACTACGCCTTGCTGTTCGGCAACGCGACGGATCTCTTCCGGGTTGCCCAGCAGCACCGGACGGGCGATGCCACGCTCGGCACAGATGGCGGCAGCCTTGATGGTGCGTGGCTCTTCACCTTCCGGCAGCACAACACGCTTGTTAGCCTGACGGGCCAGCTCGGTCAGTTGATAACGGAATGCTGGCGGGCTCAGACGACGGGAGCGGGTAGAGCTGACGGTCAGCGACTCGATCCAGTGCTTGTCGATGTGGCCAGCCACATAATCCTGCACCAGCTCGATACGCTCGCGGTCATCTTCCGGAATATCGACGTTGAAGTTCTGCAGGCTGACTGCGGTTTGCCAGGTGTTGGTGCCGGTGATCATGATCGGCAGACCGGTGGCCATAGCCTGTTGACACAGGGCCATCACTTGCGGTTCCGGATGATAGTTGCCGGTCAGCAGCAGGGCACCCAGCTTGACGCCGTTCATGGCGGAGAGGCAGGCAGAGACGATGACGTCAGAGCGGTCGCCAGAGGTCACCAGCAGGCTACCCGGACGGAAGTGCTCAACCATGTTGTGGATGGAGCGGGCACAGAAGGTCACGGTCTGCAGACGACGGCTGTCCAGCTCACCCTTATGCAGGATCTTGGCCGCCAGATGCTTGGCGAGATCCTTGGCACGGGGGGCGATCAGCTGGGTGTTCCAGGGGATGCAACCCAGAATGCGCAGCGGGCTCTTGCCAAATACCTGCAGCACTTCCAGATTGTGGGCCGCTTCAGACATGTGGTGATGGGCTTCGAACATCTCGGTCAGATCAGGGCGGGTCACGCCATGCTCGTCAACCGGGGCGCCGACCTTGTTGATGACGCAACCAACGATCCGGGGGTTGTTGACACCACCGAAGTTGGAGCAGGCCAGCTCGATACGCTCTTTCAGCTTCTGGCTGGAGTCATGGCCCGGATGGGTCACGAATACCATGTCAGCGTCCAGCGCTTTAGCGACGTCGTAGTTCAGCTTGTTGGCAAAGGGCTGCTTGTCGGTCGGCACCATGCCTTCGACAACCAGCACTTCGGCACCACTGGATTTTACGTGCTCTTCGAAGCGGGCAACGATCTCTTCCAGCAGGATATCGGTATTGCTGGAGCTGATCATGTTCTCGGCATAGGAGAGAGTGAACGGCTCGGGCGGGTTGATGTTGGCAGCTGCACGGATAACGGCGGTGGAGCGCTCGGTACCGGTTTCACCCGGACGCGGCTGAGCGACCGGTTTGAAGAAGCTGACATTGACACCGTGACGTTCCATAGCGCGAACCACGCCAAGACTCACGGAAGTTACGCCGACACCAGTGCCGACCGGGATAAGCATAATAGTGCGTGCCACTTTATACCCCTTGTTCATTTTTTGGGATCAGGAAAAGGCCGCCCTGGGGCGGCCTCGAGTTACTGCATCAATTAAGCGCCAATCAGTTCCAGCGCATCGTGGGCAATGACCCACTCTTCATTGGTCGGGATAACCAGGGCCTTGGTGGAGCCAGCCTTGGTGATCTCGCCACCCTTGCCGAAGCGGGCAGCCAGGTTGGCGTCGTGATCAACGTCAAAGCCCAGCAGACCCAGCTTGTTCAGGGTGATTGCACGGATCGGTGCGGAGTTTTCACCGATACCACCGGTGAAGACCACGGCATCCAGACGACCGTCCATGGCAGCGGCGTAAGCACCGATGTACTTGGCCAGGCGGTAGCAGTAAACATCCATGGCACGCTTGGCTTCTTCTTTGCTGTCGTAGTTGTCTTCAACGAAACGGCAGTCGGAGGTCACTTCGGTCAGACCCAGCAGGCCGGACTCTTTGGTCAGCATGGTGTTGATATCAGCAACGCTCATGCCCAGCTTGTCGTGCAGGAAGAAGATGATGGCCGGGTCCAGATCGCCGGAGCGGGTGCCCATCACCAGGCCTTCCAGCGGGGTCAGACCCATGGAGGTATCAACAGACTGGCCATTCTTGATGGCGCAGACGGAACCGCCGTTGCCCAGGTGGCAGTTGATGATGTTCAGCTCGGAAACCGGCTTGTTCAGCTGCTTGGCAGCTTCCAGGCTGATGTAGTAGTGGCTGGTGCCGTGGGCGCCGTAGCGACGGATGCCGTTCTCTTTGTAGAGCTTGTACGGCAGAGCGTACAGGAAGGCTTCTTGCGGCATGGTCTGGTGGAACGCGGTGTCGAATACGGCCACGTTCTTGTCAGCCAGCGCCGGGAATACACGGCGAGCTTCACGGATACCGATCAGGTGAGCCGGGTTGTGCAGCGGTGCGTACGGCACGGCGGCTTCGATGCCAGCGATGACGTCTTCGCAGATGACGACGGAGGAGGTGAAGCGCTCACCGCCGTGTACTACACGGTGACCGATAGCGATCAGGTTTTTGGCCAGTTCCGGATTGAGCGGCAGGATCTTGTTGACGATGAAGTCCAGCGCTTCCTGGTGAGCGGCACCAGCGCCCAGATCGGCACTGCCTTTCTCGCCATTCAGTTTCCACTTGATGCGGGCGTCGTCGAGGCCGAAGCACTCTGCCAGGCCGGACAGCAGGTCATCACCGGTGGTTGCGTCAATGACAGCAAACTTCAGGGAAGAGCTGCCACAGTTAAGAACAAGAACCAGCTTACTCATGAATAAATCCTATCGCAGATTGGGGGGTGTAGGCGGATGCGTTGGACGTTGTGCGTCCAAAAAATTTCAACTAATCCTTATGAGGGTTGGCAATCTATTGCTTGCCCCTTGTATAGTGATACAAGACCCGAAATCCAGACGTCCCTGACAGGTCAATAGCGAGATGCTTTTGACGCAAAAATGGGCGTACAAAGGATAACCCGATTGTTGAAAAATAACAAAGTCATCCTCAACCTTTGTTATTTTGCATCAAATTTTGTCGCGGTTTTGCCGTTGTTACGTTCAAAAAGCGCTCGGAGGTAGTATGAGCATGAACATTTTTGGAACCAAGTTACAGCAAGGGCGTCATTATATGACGCTTTGGCCGCGCCGTCCCGAGCTCAATTCGATGTTTCCTGAAAATCGGGTGATCAAGGCTACCGAATTTTCCCTCAAGGTTATACCTGCCTTGGCAGTGCTCAGCGTGATGTTGCAGTTCCAGTTTGGCGAGCTGCACTACTGGCCTTCCGTCATTACTTCGGTACTGTTTCTGCTCAGCTTGCCGCTGCAGGGCTACTACTGGCTCGGTCATCGAGCAGATACTCGTTTGTCCCCTTCTCTTGCCAGCTGGTATCGGGAGATCAACGGCAAGATGAACGAGCAGGGGGGGCGCCGTCCGCTGGTCTCCCAGCCGCGCTATGAGGAGCTGGCCGATACCCTCAAGGCCGCCTTCCAGCAGCTCGATAAATCCTTTCTCTACGAATAAACCCCCTTCTATACAAAAAGGCGCCGCTGGCGCCTTTTTTGCTGCTTGGTGATGGCGTGAGGATCAGGCCGCCAGCACCTTGCGGACCTCTTGAATGGAGAGCTTGTACTGACGGGGGCACTGACGCCATACCTGCAGCATCCGCTGGTATTTGTCGCGCATGGCGATGTCGCTGGAGAGTTCGTCGCACGGGCACTTGAGCTCAGGGAAGCGCTTGTCTACCTCCAGCAGGAAGCAGACATAGTCGGCCAGCTCACGCTCCTGGCTGCGGCTGTAGCCATTGAACTCCAGACGGCTGGCGTTGATTTCGCCCTGATCGGCCGCATCCAGATTACCCCATGAGATAGCCAGCGCGTGGTGCAGCTCCAGGGTATCGATTACTTCCTGGCAGGTCGCCAGATCCAGATGGCTGAAGCTCTTCTCCAGCTCGAGGATCTGCAGGCAGTAGCCGCGCTCGATGATGGTGCTGGCACGTTGATAGAAAGCCGCTTTTTCAGGGTTGAGTTTCGCCAGGATTTCGTACTGGTTGCTCAGGATCAAACGCTCGGTGTTGCTCATGTTCATGGGGTATCTCGCTGGAAGATGATTCTGGGGTCACGTTAACCCATATATAAAATGAATTTTTTGATCTGAGCGGGGATTGGTGAGAAAAATCAGCGGGCAAGAGGCTATTCGCCAGACAACAAAGGCCCGCGTGGCAGGCCTTTCAATGACGCAGGGGAGGGTTATCCCTTGAGGAAATTCAACACCACCTGATGGTGATCGCTGGTTTTGAACTTGTCGAAGTGGTGGGCAATCTTGCCCTCTTCGTCGATCAGGAAGCTCTGGCGGTGAATACCGTCATACTCCTTGCCCATGAACTTTTTCGGGCCCCAGACGCCAAACGCATCGGCAACGGCGTGATCCTCATCGGCCAGCAGGGTGAAGTTGAGCTGATCCCGCTCTTCGAACTTCTTCAGCCGTTTGGCCGGATCCGGACTGATGCCGAGCACCACCACATTGAGGGCGGCCAGCTCGGCATTGACGTTGCGCAGCTCACAGGCTTGGGTGGTGCAGCCAGGGGTCATCGCCTTGGGATAGAAGTAGACCAGTACCTTGTTGCCGCGCAGGTCAGCGAGGCTGACAGGATTGCCATTCTGATCAGGCAGGGAGAACGCGGGGGCGGGGCTGCCAGCTTGTAATGGTTGCATGGGGTCTCCTCGGGTAAAACGCCCTCAGGCGTGTTTGCGATTGACGATAAATTCGAACGATTCGGCACCCAGTACACCACAGAATGCCGCGAAGGCGGTTTGTGAACCTTCGACTTCCCCTGCTCGGGCCAGATTGAGCTGAAAACTGATCTTGAGCAGGTTGAACGGCTGCTGCTCCAGGGTCATGGATTGCATCGCCTGGATGTTCCAGCCATGTTCGCTGAAGAACTGGGTGCACTGGCTTACGATGCCGGGCTGGTCGCGGATCAACAGTTCGGCACTGGCGCCGATATCATACTGCAGGGAGTGGTGGCGCTCGGTGCGCTTCATCATGGTGATGAGGTCCCACTCCTGGCTGCGCAGGGGCAGGCTGATCTCGAGTTGCATCATGCTGTTCCAGTCGCCCGAGAGCAGCATGATAAAGGTAAATTCATTGCCGAAGATGCCAAGGCGGCTGTCGACGATGTTGCAACCACAGCCACTGACGTGGCGGGTCACTTCATTGACGATGCCAGGCCTGTCCGTGCCGATGGCCGTTACGACCAGGTAATGAGTCATAAATCTTCTCTCGTCCATTATTTTGTTGCGAAAGCGACCGTGGCAAGCTAACCCTCTGGCCGTGATGACCACTCCCTGATGGGCGCCGCCGACTTTCGTTCATTACTTTTTGTGGCGGATGGTATCACGGCTTATCCCCTCTCTCCCTTGTTTTTAAAAGGGGGCAGCTTTACCATTACGCCCCTGAAAATCGGGAGAAATATCCATGTTACGCGGTAGTATTGTTGCGCTCGTTACCCCCATGCTGGCTTCAGGTGAAGTCGACTGGGCCAGTCTGGCCAAGCTGGTCGACTATCATGTCAGCGCCGGGACCAGCGCCATTGTTGCGGTGGGTACCACAGGGGAATCGGTGACCCTGAGCGAGCAGGAGCATATCGCCGTTGTTGAAAAGACCGTTGAGTATGCCGCCGGTCGCATCCCCGTCATCGCCGGTTGCGGCTCCAATAATACCGCCCATGCCATTGAATTGACCAAACGGCTGGCCAAAACCGGTGTAGTGGCAGGTCTCTCGGTTACCCCTTACTACAACAAACCTACCCAAGAGGGCCTCTATCGCCACTATTGTGCGATCGCCGAGGCTAGTGGTCTGCCCCAAATTCTTTATAATGTGCCCGGTCGCACCTGCTGCGATCTCAAACCGGAGACCGTAGCCCGTCTGGCCAAGGTTCCCGGCATTATCGGTTTGAAAGAGGCGACCGGTGATTTGAGCCGCACCCCGTTATTGCGTGAGCTGTGCGGGCCGGAGTTTGCCCTTTACAGTGGCGACGATGCCACTGGTTGTGATTTTATGCTGCAAGGTGGCGATGGTGTTATCTCGGTTACCACCAATATTGCAGCGGCCCAGATGGCCGACATGTGTCGTGCTGCGCTGACCGGTCATGCCGGACAGGCCCATGACATCAACAATCTCTTGATGCCGTTGCATCAGACTCTGTTCTGCGAACCGAGTCCTACCCCGGTGAAATGGGCCTGTGCCCAGCTGGGGTTGATTGCAACAGCAACCTTGCGTTTGCCGCTGGTTGACCTCACTGCCGAGGGCGAACAAGCGATGGCGCGAGCACTGACCACTGCGGAGTTGATGGCGAGTGTTTAAATCAAATGGAAAGGGAAATAGAGCCCGTCTGGTGCTGAGTGTTGCGACCGTAGCCGTATTGGCTGGTTGCAGCACCCCCCAGGATCGCAAAATGGCCAACCGGGGCTTCGAATATGAAGATGCCCGTCTCGAGGGCCGTGCGTTCTTGATCCCCGCAGGATTGAGCGCCCCCACTTTCAACAGCCAGTACGATATCCCGCCGTTGCCCGAGAGCAGCCGTGAAGGTGCCCTCGGCGCCAAGATTGACGTGCGTCCGCCTGCCCAGCTGCTGACCGTGGTACCGGGCAGTCAGGTGGTGCAAACCGCCAGCGAGCCAACCGTGGCCTTCTATGCCCTGAGCACCAGCCAGAGCGTGGAGCGTGATACCTGGTCGTTCCTGATGAACTTCCTAGCCAAATACAAGGTGACCACCGAGAAGCTGGATCAGCAAGATGGCGTATTGCAAACCGGTTGGTTTGACAACACGGTTGCCCTCGATGGCTGGGGTGAAGATGACGAAGATTTCAAAATCCGTCAGCGTTACCAGTTCACTTTGCGCAACGATGTGCAGCGCCACGCTGTCAACATGTCGGTGCGGGTGCTGGATCATGAAGAGACCATCGATGGTGAGAGCAGTAACAAGCTGACCTCTGCCGATGCTCAGCGTTACGCCGCCCGGGTGCTGAACCAGTTCTCCCTCTATTACGACCAGCAGTTGAAAGCGCGCGAACAGCACAAGTCCAACGATGGTATGGCTCTGCAACTGGGGCTGGACAACAACGAGCTGAGCGCCTGGATTGCCGAAGGATCCTTTGATCAGGTGTGGCGTCGCCTTAATCAGGTACTGCCCGCTTACGGCTTCATCATCAAGGACACCCAGCAGTCACTGGGCTGGATCGACGTCGAGTACGAAGAGCCGGGCGCCAAGTTCTGGAAAGAGAAGGGTAGTGAACCGTTCAAACTGGAGGAGGAGAAGTTCCGCTTCCAGCTGGGCGAGATGGCGGGGGGCAAGACCTCCATCACCTTGTTCGACAAGGATAAAAAGCCGGTCTCGTCCGGGGTCATCTCCCAGATGTATATCAGCCTGTCCGAGGCGTTCGCCAAAGGGCTGGCCGATCAGGCAGCAGCAAAAGCAGAATAAATACAGGGGCCTTGTGCCCCTGTTTTTATATCGGGATCCCTCTGCAAACGAGGGGAATGGTGCATGTTTTCAATGATGTGAGCCCCCTTGCCATCACGTGGTAACCCGTTGATGGGAAACGTGGCTTGCGATGTTTACCCCCCACAAACAGGAAGAGTTATCAGCCATGAGTCTTGCAGATCAAGTATTGGCGGTGAATGACGATTTGCCGATCCGTACCGATAAACCTGTCCATTCCGGCAAAGTGCGCAGCGTCTACTGGTTGACCCCGGCAGACAGTGCCCGGCTCATCAAAGAGAAAGGCTATGATGTGCCAGCCGATGCGCCCCTCGCCCTCATGGTGATCAGTGACCGCATCTCGGCCTTCGATTGCATCTGGCAAGGTGTGGATGGCCTGAACGGTGTACCGGGCAAAGGGGCGGCGCTCAACGCCATCTCCAGCCACTGGTTCAAGCTGTTCAAGGAGAAGGGACTGGCCGATAGCCACATTCTGGATATTCCGCACCCCTTCGTCTGGATCGTGCAAAAAGCCCGTCCGGTGATGATCGAGGCCATTGCCCGCCAGTACATCACCGGCTCCATGTGGCGAGCCTACAAGGATGGTGAGCGCGAGTTCTGCGGCATCACCCTGCCAGAAGGGCTCAAAAAAGATCAGAAGCTGCCGGAGATCCTTATCACCCCGTCCACCAAGGGCGTGCTGAAAGGGCTGGATGGTGTGCCAGAAGCCGATGACGTCAACGTCTCCCGTGCCGATATCGAGCGCCACTATAAAGGCTTCAACTTCAGCAAACCGGCCGACATCGACCGCTACGAAGTGCTGCTCAAAGAGGGCTTCAACGTCATCAGCGACGCGCTGACCGCGCTGGATCAGATCTTCGTCGATACCAAGTTCGAGTTTGGCTACGTTCACGATGCGGCGGGCAACGAGAAGCTGATCTACATGGACGAAGTGGGTACCCCCGACAGCTCCCGTATCTGGGATGGCGCGGCCCTGCGCGACGGTCAGATTGTCGAGAAGTCCAAAGAGGGTTTCCGTCAGTGGCTGCTGAACCACTTCCCGGATCCGGACATCCTGCTCAACAAGAACCGCATGCCGGAACGTTTTGCCCTGGCCCGCGATAACAAGCTGCCGACCGAAGTGATGATGGATATCTCCAACACCTACGTCGGGATCGCCGAGAAGATCATTGGCCACAAGCTGGTGCGCTCTGCCAATCCCAAGCAGGAGATCATCGAGGTATTGCGCGAACAATACGGTCTGATCGACTAAGGCTTGCTCTCTTTTGTTGTTGCCAATAAACAAACGTTTGCTGGTGGCGAAGGAGAGAGGCAGAGAAACAGACGGGCCCCGCTGCGGGGCCCGTTTTTATTGCTGGTCTGGTGGCAAGCGAGCGGCGATCAGCCGTTGACCCTGAACACCTGACCGGTCTGGATGCCCAGCACCGACTTCTTGTAAGCCTGCGCCACCTTGGCGGCGGGCACCGGCACGAAGCCCGGGAAGAAGTCGGCGTATTTGTCCATCGACTCCTCCAGCACGGTGGGGCTCACCACATTGATGCGCAGGCCGCGGGGCAGCTCGCAGGCGGCCGCTTTCACAAAGTGATCGATGGCGCCGTTGACGGTGCTGGCACTCACCCCCCAGTTGATCGGCTCCTCGCTCAGAATGCCGCTGATCAGGGTGATGGAGCCTTTGTCATTCAGATAGGGGATGGCGGCGCGGGTCAGGTTGATCTGGCCCATCAGCTTGCTCTCCACTCCCACCTGCCACTGTTCGTCGGTCATCTCGGTCAGGCCGTTGAAGGCCACGCTACCGCTGGCGACCACCAGCGCATCGAACTGGCCCAGCTGGGCAAACAGCGCCTTGATGGAGGCGGGATCGCGCATGTCGACCGTGGCATCGCCACGGCTGTGGCCGACCCGGATCACCTGATGATCTTGGGCAAGCAGTTCACTGACCGCGGAGCCGACGGTGCCAGAGGCACCCACAATCACAATTTTCATCTGCATCACTCCTGGTTGGGATGTGTTGATTCTAGCGCAACAGAAAATGCGAAAAAGCGCGTAAAATAAACCCATTGTTTCCATATTGGAGCTAATGATGGATATCGCCCATCTGGTCAGCTTTTACGAAGTGGTGCTGCGCGGCAGTTTCTCGGCCGCTGCCGATACGCTGGGAGTGAGCAAGGGGATGCTGAGCCGCCACGTCAGTGCGCTGGAGTCCTCCCTCAATGCGCAACTGTTGCAGCGCACCACCCGCCGCCTCAGCCTGACCGAGGCGGGCAAGACCCTCTATCAGCAGGCGGGGGAGATCTTCGCGCTGGCACGGCAGGCGGAGCAGGATATTCAGGCGCTGACCGAAGAGGATGGCGGCCGCTTGCGTTTTACCTGCCCGGTCAGCACCGGCGATCGCATGGTGAGCGAGCTGCTGGCCAGCTTTGCCGCGCTCTGCCCGGGAGTGGAGGTGGAACTCAACTTTACCAACCAGATGGTCGACATGAGTCAGGGGGAGAACGACATCGCCCTGCGCGCCATGAACGAGGTACCGGACAATCTGGTGGCGCTGCCGCTGGGGCGGCTCAGGGATGTGGTGGTCGCCAGTCCCGCACTGGTGGCACGCGAGGGGCGTCCGGTCACCCCTTATGAGCTGAGTGGCCGTAGTTGCCTGTTGCAGGGGCACAATCCAGCTTGGGAGCAGTGGCACTTCATCCGTGAGGGGGAAGAGGCCCACATTCTGGTGCAGGGGAAGGTGCGGGCCAACCACTACAGCACTGTGCTGCAGTTGGCGCGCGCCGGTATGGGCTATGCCAAGTGTCCGCTGATGCTGGTGGAATCGCTGCTGGCGGCGGGAGAGCTGGTGAGCGTGCTCGACGAGTGGCAGAGCGGCCTGCATCAGCTCCATGTGCTGCATGCCCAGCAGCGGCGGGTGCCGCGCAAGATCCGGCTGTTTAAACAAGTGCTGGCCCAGTGGTTTGCCGAGCGGCCCCGCTATCTGCTCTGAGCTGCGTTATTTTTCTGTCATCTTCGGCTGCTACCCTGCGCCCATCATCGGCATCAGGAAGATCAGCGGGAATGAAGAGTAATAGAGGGTTGACCGGGTTTGTGCTGCTCTGTGCAGTCTTGGGGGCAGGCAGTGCGCAGGCCGTAGTGGAAGTGAAGGTGCCGGAGAATTTCCGCATCCTCGCGGTGAGCAACGGCACCTTACAGGATGAGCAGCATGCCACCCTGGCGGATGGCGAGCAGCAACTGCTGGTGCGCTTCGAGGGGGTGATCCCCAGTCGCAGCAGCAGTGAGAATGATCGGCAGGTGCGCTCCGAGCCGCAGGTGGTGCGCTATCAGGGCAGCAATCAGCATTTGCAGCTGACGGCCAGCGTGCCGGGAGACGAGCGGGGGATGCAAGCCTATGCCAAGGCCCCGGTGGTAGGGTTGCAGGATAATGGCCGGGCACTTGCCATCCAACAGGATGCGTTGGTGACCAGCGGCATGCTGCTTGGGGTGGATTGGAACGGCAAACTGGCTGAATACAACCGCAGCGGTGGCAAGGCGGCGCTGACAGCAGGCGCCGTTGCTACGCAGCCAGCGGCCACGGTCGCCGGTGGGGTGCAACCTATTGTGGCAGCCAGCGAGCTGGAAGGGCAGTTGCAGCAGCTGTTCCTCAAGGCCGATCCGGCTATGCGCAAGCGCTTTATCGGTTGGGCCGTGCCGCAGCTTTAAGTTTGTTGCCCGTTGCAGTAACGTGGACACGCCTTTTTCAGGCGCTCTGTTCATCGTACTCAACGAGGTTTTCATGTTTGAATTGCATTCACGCCTGCAGGCAGATACCCGGTTGCTCGGGGATCTGCCTCTCTGCCGTGTCTTGCTGGCCAAAGATAGCCAGTACCCTTGGCTGATCCTGGTGCCACGGGTCGCCAACTTGCGGGAAATTCACCATCTGGCACCGGAGCAGCAGCAACAGCTGATGCAGGAGTCCTGCGCCGTCGCCACCCTGATGGAACAGGGCCTCAGCCCGGACAAGATCAACATAGGGGCGCTGGGCAATCTGGTGCCGCAACTCCATCTTCACCATGTCGCCCGTTTTGCAACGGATCGCGCTTGGCCCGGCCCCATCTGGGGAGCCCATCCGACCGTACCTTATGAGCCACAAGAGTTGGCTGAACAAGCCGATAGATGGCGTATCCGGCTCGCCAAGCTAAGCGGTTTTACCCCCTGTGACTGTTGATAGCGGAGTCAACTGAGAGGCGTGTCGCTATTTCAGTCTCCGGGCCGCGCCATCTGTTAGAGTTATGGTATAGATAAGCCCATTTTCGATGTTCAGGAAGGTCCCATGATAGTAACAAGATCCGATGATGAAGCCGTATTGACCACTGAGGATGTGCTGCTCAGCCTGTGCAACTCGGTGACTCAGGTACTCAGTGCTGCAACGCAGAGTCAGGTTCGTTTTTCCGGCATGGTACAGCGGATCAGCAAGACCTGCCTCAAGCCAGATATCGGCTGTTTTGTGCTGTTTGATGGCGGTTTTTCCGGTCTGGTGGTGATCAACTTTTCCGCCGCCGCTGCCATGGAACTGTACGAGAGCTACATGCTCAGCATGGGGCTATCCAAGGAGGATCTTGCCATCTCCCACACCTCTGACGAGGTGAGCAACGTGATGGGCGAGCTGATGAACCAGATCGTCGGCAGCTTTACCGTCAAGGTGGGTCGCGATCTGCAGACCCATATCACCCAGAACCAGCCGAAGATGTTGGCCTTGAACAAGCAGGTTATGCTGAGTGTCGATACCAACCTCGATAACCCGGAAGCGCGCCGCGTCACCTTCTTCACCGCCCGCAACAACATCTTCTATCTGGAGCTGGCGATGGACAAAACCGAGTTTATCCGCATTCACAGTGAGGGGATGGAGCACGAGGAGCTGGATCCTGACGCCCTGATCGCCCAGACCAAGCTGGATGCCGCCAAGCCGGTTCAGGCTGCGGCTCCGGTCGCCAACGATCACGACGATCTGCTCGACTCTTTAGGGATTTGAGACGCAAGCAGACAGCAGCAAGGCCACTCTCGAGTGGCCTTGCTCTTTTTTGGCGGGTAACGCCCACTACGCACTAGAAGTTGTAGAGCAGGCCGGTGCTGAAGCGGGTGGCTTGTGAATCGTAGAAGCTGATATCGGAGCTGGATTTGGCATACGCCGCACTGGCGGTGGCCGAGAGGGCGCTGACGCCAAACAGGTTATGCCAGAAAAAGATGACGTTTGCGGCAAACTCGTCGGCATCGGCGTACTGGCCAAAGAGGGGATTGGCCTCGTCATAGTTACTTTGGCCGAGGTAGAGGTTATTGACCAATGACCACTGGGGCCCCCGCTTGGCATAGGTCAGCTGTATGCCGCTCTGTTTGTAGCGCTGGGCGCTGCCATCAAGGTCTGCGTCGCGATAGATCAGCGCAGGTTCCAGCACTTGGCCGGGGGCAAAACGCCACTGATAGGAGAGTTCGAGAGCGTGGATCTTGCCATTGCGATCCAGCTTGGCTGCTGTCTCGGCACCATATTGGCTACCGCTGCGCTCTTCATCGACATCGATATTGCGGGTAGTCAGGCTAGCGTTGAAGTTGCTGCCCCAGATTTTGTCCCAGCTTGCCCGTGCCCCGGTGGAGTTGATATCGGTCGAGCTGCGGGCTACCCCCACGGCGAATGGATCGCTCCACTGCTCGGTTGGCATGGCGCTGAATACCAGCGAGCCACCGACAATCCCCTTGTCTCCCAGCTCCTGCCGCAGTCCCAGTTGCTGGGTGAAGTCGAAACGAATGGCATCCTGGATCAGGTTGCCGAGGAAGAGTTGGGTGCGCGTATCGGCAAAGGTGTAGCGGATATCGGCGTTGAGCAGTGGCGCAACGGTGGAGCTGCTTTGTGGGCCATTCAGACCGGCGATCGTGTTGTGGTCATCGTTGCCGTTATAAAAATTGGATTGGTAGTCAATGACATTGATGCCACCCAGCAGAAAACCGGACCAGCCGGACTGCTTGGGGATAGCACCCAAATCGGCGTAGGCACTGTTGGCAGCCAGCAGACCCAGGCCAAGTAGCGGAAGATGACGCATGGAATTGTGCTCCTTAATGCTGTGTATGGCGTACCGACTGGCGTTATGCCTGCAGTATTCGTCTATCAGCTCACACAATCGAGGGGTCGTTGTATGAGATTAAGAAGAGTTCACTCGGTTGTGCTGTTATTCTGTACCGCGCATATCGGGGGAAAACAACAAGATGAAGCAGATTAAATCCTGGGCGCAATATTACGTCGACTTGATGACCAAGCTGGGACTGGTGCGATTCAGCATGTTTTTGGCGGCGGGAATCATAGTGCTGGCGGTCGCCATCCAGATGGGGGTGACCCTGTTCCTGCGCGGCAATATCGATGTGATCGACTTCGTTCGCTCGGTGTTCTTTGGCCTGTTGGTAACCCCCTGGGCGGTCTATTTTCTCTCCATCGTGGTGGACCAGCTGGAGGACTCCCGTCAGCGCCTGACCCGGATGGTGCGCAAGCTGCAAGATATGCGCGAGCGGGATCTGGAGCTCAATAGCCAGTTGCAGGAGAACATCAGCCGCCTCAATACCCAGATTGCCGAGACCAACCGGGCCGAGGATCTACGCCAGCAAGCGATCGATGATTTGGAGAACGAGGTATTTCAGCGCGAGAAGGCTCAGTTGCATCTGGGGGAACGCACCGCGTTGCTGCGTTCCTTCATCGACTGCTCCCCCGATCTGGTCTACTACCGCAACGAGGATGAGCAGTTCTCTGGCTGCAACCGCGCCATGGAGGAGCTGACCGGCAAGGTGGAGGCCGAGTTGATCGGGCTGACCCCGTTCGATGTCTACAAGCAGGAGATCGCCAACAAGATTGTGGAGACCGACCGGCAAGTGTTCAGCAGCAACGAGCCGCTCACCTACGAGCAGTGGCTTGAGTACCCGGATGGCCGCAAAGCCTACTTCGAGCTGCGCAAAGTGCCCTTCTTCGATCGTTTCGGCAAGCGGTTGGGTCTGCTCGGTTTTGGCCGCGATATCACCGAGCGCAAGCAGTATCAGGACAAGCTGGAGAAGGCGAGCCGCGACAAGACCACCTTCATCTCCACCATCAGCCACGAGTTGCGCACCCCGCTTAACGGTATTGTGGGCTTAAGCCGGATGCTGATGGATACCCCCCTCGATGCCAAACAGCATCAGCAGCTCAAGATCATCCATCTGAGTGCGGTCACCCTTGGCAATATCTTCAATGACATCATCGATCTCGACAAACTCGATCGCCGTCGCCTCGAGATAGCGCCGACCCGCATCGACTTGCCCGCGTTTCTCGACGAGCTGGAGACCCTCTCCCGCATTCAGGCGGAGCAGAAGGGACTCTATCTCCATTTCGATCGCGATGGTGACATGCCGCAATTCGTGATGGCCGACGGCACCCGCTTGCGTCAGGTGTTGTGGAACCTGGTGGGCAATGCAGTCAAGTTCACTGATGAAGGGGGCGTGACCGTGCGCTGCCTCTCCCATCCCGCTGACCAGCCGGGCAAGCTGGCGCTTCATTTTGAGGTGGAGGATACCGGCGTCGGCATCCCGCGCGCCCAGCAGGAGAAGATCTTCGCCATGTACTATCAGGTGCAAGGCAAGAAGCACGCCACCGGTACCGGCATTGGCCTCGCGGTTTCCCGCCAGCTGGTGCAGGCGATGGGTGGTCAGCTCTATGTCGATAGCGATCCGGGCGAAGGCTCCTGCTTCACGGCCGAACTGGAGGTGGCCTGCGCCGAGCCTGTGCTGCCGGAGCCCGCTGATGAGATGCCCTCCCTCGATATCCTGCTGGTGGAGGATGTGGAGCTCAACGTGACGGTGGCCTGCGCTTTGCTTAACAAGCTGGGTCATCAGGTGCTGGTGGCACGGGACGGTACCCAGGCGTTGGCGATGGCCAACCCGGATGATTTCGACCTCATTTTGCTCGATATCCAGCTGCCGGATATGACCGGCTTCGATGTGGCCGCAAAACTGCTGGAGCGTTATGGCGACAGCCTGCCGCCCATGGTGGCGCTCACCGCCAATTCCACCGGCGATCGCCAGTATTATCGGGATCACGGCATGCAGGATGTGATCAACAAGCCGCTCGGCTCCAAAGCGGTGCGGGAGGTGATTGGTCACCTGTTTGCCGATCTGGCCGAGGATGAGGCAGACGAGCAGGCGGATGCGGGGAATCAGGATGCGCTGCTGGATCTGCCCTTCCTCACCGACTACGCCGATACCGTCGGCAAGCCGGTGCTGCTCTCCAGCGTCGATCTGTTCGAGAAGATGCTCCCCGACTATATGGCAGTGCTCGACTCCAACATGATTGCCAAGGATCAGGCGGGGGTGGTGGAGGAGGCGCACAAGATCAAAGGGGCGGCAGGCTCCATCGGCCTGCGCCGCCTGCAGCAGACTGCCCAGCTGATCCAGAGCCCGGATCACCCCGCCTGGTGGGAAAACGTAGAGGATTGGATTGAGACGCTGCGCCGCGAATATCCCGGCGATATCGCCCGTCTGCGGCGCTGGTTGTTGTCTTGAGAGTGGAGGTTGTCTTGAGTCTGAGGGAAGTTGTTGGCAAGGAGCTGCAAGATGTATAGCCGTTTGATTACCCCCGAGCGCATCCACCCCTGGGGGGATGAGGATTTGCTGGAGGCGACCGAGCAGGATCGCGCCCGCATAGTGCAGGCGGCGCCGGTGCGCCGGCTGCAGCAGAAGACCCAGGTCTTTCCGCTCGATGTGAAGGCCTCGGTGCGCAGCCGTCTCACCCACTCGCTGGAGGTGCAGGAGACCGGCCGCCAGATCAGCCGCCGCATTCTGGCCGCTTTGCCGCCCGGTGAGGTTTGCGCAGGGGCTTTTATCAATCTGGTGGAGATGTCCTGCCTGCTGCACGATGTTGGCAACCCGCCGTTTGGCCACTTTGGCGAGCAGGTGATGAGCCAGTGGCTTGGCGAGATGCTCGATCCCCTCTATCAGCAGGCGCTGGCGCAGCCTCCCTCGGCCCAGTGGGCGGAATTGCGTCACGATCTGCAGCTGTTCGATGGCAACGCCCAGAGCCTGCGGCTGGTACACAGCCTGCACGAGCTCAACCTGACCCTCGGCCAGCTGGGGGCGCTGTGCAAATACCCCCAGCAGCCCCAGCCCGGAGTGAGCTATGGCCAGCATCATGGCTGGAGCAGCAAGCGCGGCATCTTCTTCAGCGAGCAGCCGCTCTACCGCGCCCTCGGCCAGAGTCTGGGACTGGCTCCCGGCTGTCGTCACCCGCTCGCCTACATCATGGAGGCGGCCGATGACATCTCCTACTGCATCGCCGATCTGGAGGATGCGGTCGATCGGCGGGTCCTGACGCTGGGTGAACTGCTGGCTGCGTTGCGAGGGGCCGATCAGAGCGACTACATGGGCACCTTGCTTGATGACGCGCTGGCCTCCAGCCGGGGCTTTTTCCCCCATTTTCGCCAACAGTTGACCCGGGATCTGGTGGCGCTGGCGGCGCAGAGCTATGTCAGCGAGCATCAGGCCATTTTGCAGGGCTCTTATCCGCAAGCGCTGCTTCACGGTCAGGCACCCGCGGCGCGGGTGCTCGATATCCTCAAGCGGGTGGCCCGCGAGCTGGTCTTTCTGCGCCCCGAGGTGGAAGCCCTCGAACTGGAAGGCTATGCGGCGCTGCGCGGGGTGCTGACAAGCTATGCCTGCCTGCTGGCGCTGCCGGCGCCACAATTTGCCCGTCTGCTGGCCGGGGAGGGGAGTCAGGCGCTGTTCTTTGCCCGGCGGCTCTATCACCGCCTCTCGGCCCGCCACCTCAAGGCCTACCGGCTGGCGATCGCCACCCCTGATCCACGCTTTGCCTGTCACAACGAGCAGGAGTGGTATTACCGGGTGCGGCTGCTGCTCGATTATGTCAGCGGCATGACAGATACCTATGTATTGGAGGAGTACCGGCTGCTCTCGGGGATCTGATGCCCCGGGGTTGCTTCACGGGCAGCATAAAATGCCGCAAAAACGGTTAAAAAGGAGTCGGGAGAGGCTTGTTTTAAATTCGGATATTTTTTAGACTTCTGCAATCTGTTCAACTTTCATCCGGTAAGGAGACGAATATGCAACATCTGATGCTCAATATTGCATCCTCTCGCGGCACTGCGTGCGGCGTGAAATCTCGTGCTCTTTTACCGCGTGGCGTAAACAGGTAACCCCTGTCTTTTTATCACCCGCGGTTCGTCCCGCAGGGTGATATCCACTTTCTCCGGGAGAACCGCATGTTCAACTGGAGAATGTCATGTCTATCGAACTGGTTTTACTGCGTAGTGTTGAATCCCTGGTCCAGCGACGGATCGCCCGGGTCGAGCGTCGTCTCGTGCAGGTTAATCTGTCCCCCGCCCTGCTCAAAGATATCGGGCTGGAAGGATATCAGGGTCAAATCGCCCTTGTTCGCGAGCGGGAGTATCAAACCGGCTTCCGGCTCGGGAATCGAATAACCTGATGAAAGGGGTCTGTATGACCCCTTTCCTGGTGCGAATGGCAGACCCTGGTCTGCCATTTTTAGTTGGTTAAGCTGGGGTTAAGTTAAAACGCGAATATCTATTCGCGAATCTTGCGGAAATCTCTATTATTTGCGGCCTATTTTTCTTTGGAGCGAGTTGATGAGCCGCCGCAGTTGCCGTCTATTCCAGTTTTTATTGCTGCTGCTATGGAGTGTGGTGGGTCAGGCGAGTACCAGTTTGAATACAGGTTTACTGAATGAAGCAGAGCGTGAGTGGTTATCCACACATCATGATCTGATCATTGGTATGCCGATGATGGGGTCTCCCCCCTATAGCTTCAAGGATGTGGTTCAGGGATTCAACGGTCCGGTGCCCGAGACGGCGCTATTGATCGCCAGAGCTCTGGGGGTCACCCTGCACTACAAGGAGTTTACCTCCTACGATCGTGCGCTTGACGCGTTGCGCGATGGCGAGATCCATGTGGTCATCAACTTTCCCCCCGGCGATCAGTGGCAGAATCACATCGCCTCGATTCCTCTGCCGTTCGCCATTCCCCGTGGGGTGCTGCTCAGTAGCGGCCGCACGGAGTTGTCACTGAGTGACGCGAAAAAAATGCGCTGGGTTTGTGTGGTGGGGGCCGACTCCTGTGATCAGCTCAAGGCGCTGGGGCTATCGCAAGTCACTGCGGCAGAACGCCGCAGTGAAGCCGTCTTTATGCTCAAGCAGCAGCTGGCTGATGCCTATCTGGCCGACATGCCTTCAATACTATCAGAGCTGGATCAGCACCCGAATGCGGGGCTCACCATCCTCACGCCTGCGTGGGCGCCGGTCGCCTCGCTCTCGGTCAGTATCAACCGTGCTGACAAGGCGCTCATCAGCTTAATAAATAGCTTGATGCCCGAGCTTCCTATCACTGACTTGCGTCCTATTCTCGAAACAATCAATGGGGGGCAGGCTGCGGCATCGGGGCAGATCACTACCGTCAAATTTACCCCTGAAGAGCAGGAGTGGCTGCGCACGCATCAGACCTTGCGGTACGGCGTCTCGCCTCACTGGGTCTCGATGAGCGAGTTCAATTACCGTGGCCGACTGATAGGTTTCGTACCCGATATGGTGGCCCTGCTGCGTCGCTACTCCGGTCTGGAGTTCTCGCTGGTGCGCACCGACTCCTGGCGAGATACCCAGGATCTGCTCAAACAACACGTAATCGACTTTATTCCAGTGATGACCCCGTCGGCAGAGCGCGAGCATCTGGGTTTTTATACCCCCAACTACATGTTTGTCGATCGCGTTATCGTCGGTACCAAGCAAAGTAAAAACCTGCCTAATATCGAATTGTTGCGCGGCTCGCGGGTCGGCATTGTGGATGCGTCCATTGACGAGGAGCTGTTGGCCTCGCTAGGCGCATACCCGGTAGCAGTCAAGGATGACAGTCGTCTGCTGCGCTTGCTTGATGATGGACGGGCTGATTATGTGCTGCTCACCATGACCACCCTGCCTGCCGCCCTGGGACGGGGCTTTGAAGATCGCTACCGGGTGGTCTACTCCGGGCAAGACTTGCGTATTCCCGGTGCCATGGGGATATCCCCTGCCGACCCTATGCTGCAGCAGGTCCTGACCAAAATTCTCTATGCCATCCCCCAGCACGAGATTAGCAAGCTTGAAGCTCGTTGGCTGACGATGCGACTGCAAACCGGCCTGGAGACCCACACTGTGGTGCTGTGGTTTGTGGTTGGCTGTTCAGTATCTATGCTGTTTTTTGCCCTGTTCTGGGTCTGGAACCGTACCTTGCAGCGGCAGATCGTCCAGCGGCGCATGGCACAGAAGCTGCTCAATGAGCAGTTGGCATTTGTTCAGACCTTGCTCGACTCGTTGCCGAGCATGGTGGCGCTGCGGGATCGTCAACAGAACCTGACCTTGTGTAACAAGGCATACCGGGAGGCCTTTATCGGGGCCGAGTCCGGCGGGGATGGCTGGAGTTACATGTCGCCCGAGGAACGGGAAAAGATGTTGCTTGAGGAGCAGTCTGTTTGGGCTACCTCCTGCCTGCTGGAGGGGGCCGGCTATACCCGGCGGATCGATAACTCCCAGTTTCATGTGGTCTACGTCAAGCTGCCTTACCTGGGCCCCGACGGTGACATTCATGGCGTATTGACCGTGCTGACCGATGTCAGTGCCCTGAAAGCGGCAGAAAACAAGGTTCGGGAAGTGGAAGCCATGCTGCGGGATATGACCGACAGCATGCCGGGGGTGGTGTACCAGTATCAGTGGCATCGCTCCGGTCATGGCGCATTTCTCTATATCTCGCAAGGGGCGGGGGAGACCCTGGGTGTCTCTTCGCTGGCGCTGATGTCTGACTGCTCCGGGAGGAACGAGTTTGGTGTCAGCGAGGAGGTGCTGCAGGAGTTTGTCTGCAGGGTCGCTGCCAGTGCGCCGACCATGACCCCGATCGATTGGGAGGTCAAGGTGCCCCATTCCGGCGGAGATCGTTACTTGCAGGTGCGTGGCACCTTTGTGGTACAAGGGGAGGAGACCCTGCTGCTCAATGGCATGGTGCAGGATATTACCGCCCTCAAATTGCAGCAATATGAGCTGCGCGAGGCTCGCATCCATGCGGAACAGGCTATGCAGGCACGCAGCCGCTTTTTGGCCACCATGAGCCATGAGTTGCGTACGCCCATCTCGGGTATGCATGGCATGCTGGAGCTGCTGCGGATGAGCGACGTGGATGATGATCAACGTTACCTGCTGCGCAATGTAGTCACCTCGACCAATAACTTGCTCTATCTGGTGAACGATATCCTCGATTTTTCCAAAATCGAGGCAGGTCAGCTGCATATAAATTGTCATATGAGCCACCTTCAGACGGTGATATGCGATGCGATCCGCGGACATGCTACCCAGGCTCATGGCAAGGGGCTGCATGTTGACCTCTGTTGGGCGGGACATGTTCCTGATCGGGCTGATATCGATGCCGTCCGGGTGGCGCAGGTGGTTTCCAACCTGCTCAATAATGCGGTCAAGTTTACCGAGATCGGGGTCATTGCCATCAAGGTGGACTATCACGGTCAGCAGCTGGTGGTGACGGTGACGGATTCCGGGATCGGGATCGCCAAGGAGAAGCAGGCGCTGCTGTTTACCCCATTCGAGCAACTGGAGTCGGATATCAATCGCCGCTTCGGCGGCACCGGGCTTGGGTTGGCTATCTGTGATCAGTTGGTCCGCAAGATGGGTGGCAGCTTGACCCTCAAGAGCCGTGCCGGTGAGGGGGCCAGCTTCAGCTTCACGATCCCCATTACCAAACCCAGGTGGGATACCCCCGTGCTGGCGGACAGTGAGTGGTGGTACTTCGGTGATGACCCGCAGTTACACGCAATGATGAAGCGCTTTGGTGCCACCTTGCAGCCGGTCAATGCTGCGCGCCTGAGCAGTGGCATCAGCGGGTTGCTGCTGGCCGATGAAGATCAGCTAGAGCGCGCGTTGGGCTGTGACTGGTTAGCGCAGATACAAAAGCCTGACCTCAAGGGGATCATCTTCTCTTCCCGCGAAGTACTGCGCTCACGGCTGGGACCCGATCGCTGGTGGCGGCTTGGCCAGTCACCGCTCTATCCGGATTTGTTGCTTGAAAGCTGCCGTGAATTACTTGGCGGATCGGTGCATACCGTCATGGTAGAAAGCGAGCAAACATTGAGCGGTCGGGTGCTGGTGGCGGATGACCACCCGGTCAATCGTGCCTTATTGATGCGCCAGTTGACCCTGCTGGGAGTCGATTGCGAGGTAGTAGAAGATGGTGAGAAGGCACTGAAAGCGTGGCAAGAGCAGCGTTTTTCATTGCTATTGACCGACTGCCACATGCCGGTAATGGATGGGTTTACCTTGACTCAGCAGCTACGGGCGCAAGGAGAGTTGGCTCCCATCATAGGTGTCACCGCGGATACCTCGGAGGCATCGTCAGCCCGCATGGCGGCCGTGGGGATGAGTGGCATGCTGCTCAAACCTTACTTGCTGGAGGCCTTGCGCCAGACCTTGCTGCAGTGGCTGCCCGCCTCGCAACTGGCTGCGCCCGAGCCGATGGTTGAGAGTGCTGACAGCGAGTTAGCCGAGCGTTGGATCGCCCTGTTTAGTGATGAAGCGACTGGCCGTGCGATGGCCGGGGAGTATCTGGCCTCTAACCAGCAAGATGGCGAAGAGATGTTGGCGGCGCTCGCGACCCGTGATGCCGAGGCCTTGCTGGAGATTGCCCACCGTATCAAGGGCGCAGCCCGCATTGTCGGTGAAGACGAGCTGGCGGAGCAGGCCGAAAGCCTTGAATCGGCAGCACGATTAGAGCAATGGGGGGCGCTGGAGGGCTTGGTCCAGCGTGTTGATGAGTGGATCGCTCGGGTAACCCATAAAACGAGGTTATGGCTAAATGCATAAAACAGAACACAACCCGGTCATCATGGTGGTCGAGGATCACGCTTTTCAGCGCAAGACTCTGCTGCACCAGATCCGTGGGCTGGGTCATCAGCAGTTGCTGGAAGCCAAAGATGGCCTGGAGGCGCTGGAGCTGTGTCAGCTGCACAATATCGATATCCTGTTTTGTGACTTGCGAATGCCTGGCATGGATGGCATGGGCTTGCTCCGTCGTCTCTCGTTGGCGGGGTTTCGTGGTGGCATTATTCTCTCCAGTGCGCTGGGGGGGGATGTGGTTGATGCGGTGCTGAGAATGGGCTCAGCCTATGGTTTGCAGGTGCTTGGCCGCATTGAAAAGCCCTGTCGACCGGCGCAGCTCAAGCAGTTGATCGATGCCTGGTCTCCCGCGCTACCCCTTGCTTGCAGAGAGGAAGCCTACCGCCTGGATGTCGATGACTTGAAGTTGGCCCTTGATCGTGACCAGATTGTGCCCTGGTATCAGCCCAAGGTCAGTTTTGCGACCGGTCACTGGGTGGGGATGGAGGCGTTGGCCCGCTGGCAGCATCCGGAGTTCGGGCTGATCTCCCCGGGGCTCTTTATTCCGATGGCAGAGGAGCACGGCCTGATCGACCCGCTGACTGACCTCATCATCAGCAAGTCGCTGAGTGATGCCCATTTTTGGGGGAAAACCGGGTTATCGATCAATCTGTCGATGAATCTGTGTGTCAGTTCGCTCCATGAGGGAGGCGTGTGCCAGACCCTGGTTGAGCAATGTCAGCGCTGGAGCGTTGATCCTGAACTGATCACCCTGGAGGTGACCGAGAGTGCCTTCATTCGAGATATTGGTGCCATGCTGGAGGTGTTGACCCGGCTGCGGATGCACGGCTTTGGTCTCTCCATCGATGACTTCGGCACCGGTTACTCCTCAATGCAACAGCTGGCCACGCTGCCCTTTACCGAGTTGAAGCTGGATCGCTCCTTCGTCCATCGTTGCTATGCCGATCCGGCTCGTTTGGCTATTATCGAATCCAGTATTGAACTGGCCCGCAAATTGGGACTCAAATCGGTGGCAGAGGGAGTGGAAGACGAGGTGACCTGGCAGCTGCTGGCCAAGCTCGGCTGTGATCTTTGTCAGGGATTTTTCTCCGCCAAGCCGATGCCACGCAGTGAATTGCAGCATTGGCACCGGACTTGGCAAGATAGATTGCCTACACTGCTATCTATCTGATTTGTTGGCCTGAGCGCCCAAGTTGAACAAGGATGTTCATGAAAATATCAAGCAAGCTACTGCTTAGTTTCGGTTTTATCAACCTGCTGATCCTGCTCTCATCGACCCTGGTCTATTACCGGCTGACCCAGATAAATCAGGCCCAACAAACCCTGCTGGAGCAGGCGCTGCCCGCCCTGCAGCGGGATGAGGCGAGCCAGAAGGCGCTGGTTGCCACCGTTTCTGCCCTGCGTGGCTATCTTATCCTCGGTAAAGACCCTGCCCAGGCCTCCCGCCTCAAGCAGGAGTGGGGGTCGGCCTGGCAAGCCATTGCCCATCAGGCGTTCAGCCCGGCGCTCACTCAGTCCCTCGATACTTTCAAGCGCCATCAGGAGCAGGTCTGGACCCTGGCCCAGAGTGAAGAGAACCTGCCTGCCCACACCCTGATGCTGCAAGAGGCGGGGCCGCTGGCGGAGGCGGCGCTCGATCAATTGCAATCTTTTGCCAATGAGGAGGTCGCTACCCCGCAGGAGCAGCTCTCCGGCGATCGCCGCATGTTGCTCAAGCAGGTGGGGGATGCCTACAACAGCCTCGCCAATGCGCTATCCGCTTTGCGGGACTTTCTTATCTCCGGCGATCCCGAGTACCGCAGCAAATATCAGGATTACTACCAGTTTCACCAGCAGCGGGTCGCCGAGGTGAAACAGCAAGCCGCGCTCTTTACCGAGACCCAGCGCAGCCTCTGGCAGCTGTTTGAAGAGATGGCGACCCCTTTCTCAGAGCTGGTGGATCAGGTGATCAGCAAGCGGCAGGCGCCGGATTGGGATCAGGCTAATTTTCTGATGGCCACCGACATCGAGCCGATGCAGTCCCGTCTCAGTGAGCAGCTGGTACAGCAAATTACCAAAACCGGGGCCGAAGTGGAGGCGATCTCGCTCCAGATGACCCAAGCCGGGCAAACCATCAGCCAAACCCTGCTGCTGGCAAGCGGCAGTGCCATCGTGCTTGGCATGGTGGTCGCCTGGCTCTTCAGCCATCGTCTGACCCGTGACATCGCCAGTCTGGTGACCCGGGCGGGACAGGTCGCGGATGGCCGACTGGCGGCCGAGCCCCTGCCGATCACGGGGCAGGATGAGCTGGGTGTGTTGACCGGCTCCATCAATCGGATGTCTGCCCAGTTGCGTCATCTGGTCGGGGAACTGCAAGGAGCCGTGGGGCAGGTTGAGACCGCGTGCCACGATGTGGGCAGCACCACAGGTGCCATCGTGCGTGACTTGACTGCGCAAGATCAGCAGGTCGATGCGGTGGCGGTTGCCATTGATCAGATGTCGATGCGTGCCCGTGATGTGGTGGATAATATTGCCAGCGCGGCTGATAGCGCTCATCAGGTGCAGCAGCAGACCCGGCAAGGGCAGATCACCCTGGAGCGCATGACCGACACCATGCAGCAGATTGCCGCCATGATTGGGCAGGCCAACGAAGCCATGGGGCTGCTGGAGCAGCAAAGTGAGCAGGTTGGGCAGATCACCGAAGTGATCGCCACCATTGCCGAGCAGACCAATCTGCTGGCCCTCAATGCGGCAATCGAGGCGGCGCGGGCGGGGGAGCAGGGACGCGGTTTTGCGGTGGTGGCCGACGAGGTGCGCCAACTGGCGACCCGCACTCATCAGTCGACCGCCGAGATCAGCCAGACCATTGCAGCTATCTCCCAGCAGACTCGCCAGACGGTGCTCACGGTGAGCGGGGGTACTCGATTGGTTGAACAGGGGCGAGATGCGGTGGGACTGGTGACCGACACCCTGAGCGCCATGAACCAGCTGGTGCAGTCGCTATCGGGTCAGCTGGAGGCGATCACTGTGGCTAGCGAGCAACAATCCCGGGTTGCCGCAGAGGTGGCTGGCACCGTAGACCATATCGCCGGGCTCAGCCGTCAATCCTGCCAACGCAGTCAGCAGGGGGAGGAGATAGTGGCTAGGCTGGCTGGGGATACCGGCAAGCTGACGGCAGTGATTGCCCGCTTCGATCTCAAGGCGTGAAATGGCGGGATGATCCCGCCACTTTCCTTAATCGAGCCGTCTGAAGGTGTGGTTATCGAAGCTGCTGGTGGTCTCCTGATTGAGCAGGGTGACCAGCAAAATAGCCCGTTTTTCCCCATCCGGTTCCATATAGATGGCTTCAAATCCTGCCAGCGGCCCCTCTTCAATCAGTACCTTGTCACCCGTGATGGGCAGGTTGGCGTAGCAGGCTCTTGCTTCGTCGCTGTCATCACGACTCATCAACTGATAGACCAGCTTGCTGTTGATCGGGGTCCATTCACTGCCAAAGTGGATGATCCGGCTGATGCCGCGGGTCGATTTCAGGGTGATCGGTGTCACCTCTTCCAGATCGACGAAGATAAACAGGTAGTTGGGGAACATGGGTTCCCGTACTGGAACTCGTTTGCCCCGGCGCAGCTTCTCGATCTCCACCATGGGGTAATAAGATTCGATACCCTGGGCATCGAGGTGGGCGCGGGCGCGGGCCTCTTCTTTTGGCTTGCAGTAGGCCAGATACCATTTTTTCATGTTATGAGTATGTTCGTGTTGCCGTGCTCGCGGATATGATAGCGGCGCCAATAAAAAAGGCCACGCATTGCGTGGCCTTTTTTGCCAAGTGAGCAATTACCAACCTTTGACCAGGCCGCCTTTGAACAACTCGACGCCCTTTTTGTAGACCTCGTCGGTCTGATAGGCCTGAACGAACTGTTTGACCTTCTCGTCATCCTTGTTGTTGTCGCGTGCCACGATCAGGTTGACGTAGGGGGACTCTTTATCTTCAACAAACAGGCCGTTTTCGGTCGGGGTCAGACCAATCTGACCAGCAAAGGTGTTGTTGATGATGGAGAGATCCACATCTTCCAGTGAACGGGGCAACTGGGCTGCTTCCAGCTCGACAATCTTGAAGTTGCGCGGGTTGCTGGCGATATCCAGCACAGTTGCTTCCAGACCGGCGCCATCCTTCAGGGTGATCAGACCCTGTTTGGCCAGCAGGATCAGCGAGCGACCCAGATTGGTCGGATCGTTCGGTACTGCGATCTGGGCGCCGTCTTTCAGCTCGCTCAGCGCCTTGATCTTCTTGGAGTAACCGGCAATCGGGTAGACGAAGGTGTTGCCGACTGGGATCAACTTGAAGTCGCGATCACGTACCTGCGCATCCAGATAAGGTTTGTGCTGGAAGGCGTTGACGTCGATGCTGCCATCGTTCAGCGCCACGTTCGGGGTGACGTAGTCGGAGAAGTTGACGATCTCGACGGTCAGACCGTATTTCTCTTTCGCTACCTTGGCAGCCACTTCAACCAGCTCGGTCTCGGGGCCCGCAATGGCGCCCACTTTCAGAACCTTGCTCTCTTCTTTTTGACCGCAACCGGTCAGAACCAAGCCAGCCAGCAACGCTGCCGCAACGGATTTGATGCCAAATTTCATAAAACCTCCTGTCAGAAATCGACGATTAACGATGATCATATTTGTGAACCAGGCGCTCACCTGCGCTCTGGATGAGTTGAACCAGTACTACCAGGATAACCACGGTTACCAGCATGACGGTGGGGTCAAAGCGCTGATAACCATAACGAATACCCACATCCCCCAGACCACCGCCACCGATGGCCCCGGCCATGGCCGAGTAGTTCACCAGGGTGACGAGGGTGATGGTGACGCTGTTGATGATGCCGGGCAGGGCTTCAGGCAGCAGCACCTTGGTGATGATTTGCAACGGCTTGGCGCCCATCGCCTTGGCCGCTTCCAGCAGGCCATCCGGCACCTCCATCAGGGCCCCTTCTACCAGTCGGGCGATAAAGGGCACTGCGCCAATGGTGAGCGGCACGATAGCGGCGATAGTGCCGATACTGGTGCCGACAATCAAGCGGGTGAGAGGGATGATCGCCACCAGCAGGATGATAAAGGGCACCGAGCGGCCCACGTTGACCACCATGCCGAGGCTGCGGTTGAGCAGCGGGTTGGCCAGGATTTGGCCCCCCTTGGTCACGTGCAGCGCCACGCCGAGTGGCAGGCCAAGCAGGCAGCCAAACAGGGCTGAGCCCGCGACCATCAGCAAGGTGTTGCCCAGCTCGATAATGAGCAGATTAATCATGGCTTCGGACATAACCCATTACCTCCAGCTGAATATGGTTGTCAGTCAGGAACTGCTGGGTCGCCGCGCACTGGGCTTCATCCCCGAACAGCTCTGCCAGCAGAAAACCGAATTTAACGCCACCGGCGTACTCGATATCCGCGCTCAAAATACTGATGTCGATGTTGAAACGGCGACTCGCCTCGGAAATCAGCGGGGTATCGACCGTGCTGCCGGTAAAACCGAGCTTCACCAGTGGATAACTGCCAGCCACCCGCTCGCTACTCATCCGATCCTGATACTCCTGCGGTACCTCCAGATGGATGGTGGAGTGGATGAAATCACGGGCCAGCTGGGTCTTGGCATTGCTGAAGAACCAGGCCACTTCGCCTTGCTCGATCAGGCGGCCGTCACTGATGATGGCCACTTCGTCACAGATCCCCTTCACCACATTCATTTCGTGGGTGATCAGCAGTATGGTGAGCCCCAGCTTGACGTTGATCTCCTTGAGCAGGGTCAGGATCGAGCGGGTAGTCTGCGGGTCGAGGGCCGAGGTAGCCTCGTCACACAGCAGCACCTTGGGCGCGGGCGCCAGTGCCCGGGCGATGGCGACACGTTGCTTCTGACCACCAGAGAGCTCGGACGGATAGGCGTGGGCACGGGCTTCCAGCCCGACCAGCGCCAACAGCTCTTCGACCCGGTTTTTTATCTGTTCTTTGCTCCAGCCTGCCAACTCCAGCGGAAAGGCGATGTTGGAAAACACGGTGCGGGAGGCGAGCAGGTTGAAGTGCTGGAAAATCATCCCGATCTGACGGCGGGCTTGGGTCAAATCCCGCTCGCTCAGGGCGACCAGATCCTGGCCCGCGACGATGACGTGCCCCTCTGTCGGTCGCTCCAACAGGTTGACACAGCGAATGAGGGTACTTTTGCCGGCACCGGAGGCACCGATCACCCCGAATATTTTGCCTTGGGGTACATGCAGACTCACGTCACGCAGGGCGTGCACGGCGTCACTGCCGGTACCGTAGACTTTGTTGAGACCGTTCAACTTAATCATGGATTATTCCGTGCTCACAGCCTTACAGCACAGGGCGCTACAGGCGGGTAAATTGGGCAGAGGTTCCACTGGGTTACTCTGTCATCATGGAGGATGATGCTAAGATGTCTGGATGGCCGTGTCAACGCATGTTTTTACGTCTAGACGTCTAAAAAAGTGATAAGGATTTCTGTCTGGTGGATAACGAACAGGGTGGATAGGTTGCGCATCCAGATCCTGTTTCGCCTGCGCGGCATATAGCCGAATTAAAGATGGGTTATGGCGGGTAAATGCTGGTTTTATTAGTGTGTCAGCCCAATTTCACTTACATCAGGTGTCGAGCCTGACGCTTCTTCATAGTTGCACAAATATTTGCACAAATAGCTGCACAAATCGTTCCCTCTTCGCGACTGGCTCACCTGCCTGCCCTTTTGTCGTCGTCAACCTTGATGCAGCGCAAGGGGGGCTCGGATAGGGATTGGGTTACTGGTGGTTGTTTTTTATACTGGCGATATCGGCAAACATGGAGGGCAGGGCGATGAGATTCCAACAGATCAAAGAGTTGCTGCACTATCTTGAGCAGGTTCATCACCAGCTCGGGCTCTGTTACGGGCGAATGGCCAGCCAGGTGGACAGCGAACGCAGTCGGATGTTGCTGGTCTATCTGCAAGGTCGCGAGGATGCGGCCAGCGCCCATCTGCACGAATATGCCGCTCAGCTGGGGGAGTCGGTGCGGGAGACCTGGCTGAACCAGAGTTTCAGCGAGGATATGCTGCCTGCCATCACCCGGTTCGAGATACCGGCCTCGGCCCAGACTCAGGATATCGTCACTCAGGTGTGCCGCTGGGAAGAGCAGTTGGTGGGGGAGCTGGGCCATCTGGCCCGGGAGTGCCCGACACCGGCCACCACCACACTGCTCGACAATCTGGCCGGGCTGGAGCAGACCCGCCTGACCCGATTGGTACATGGGGTGCATCGATTGGATGATATGTAACGCCTGATGGCGGTCCAACAGACAAGATGGCCGCCAAACAAAAGGGCCCGGCAGCAGTGCCGGGCCCTTTCCATTGGTATCTGCTGATCTGCAGTGAACGTCGGTCAGCCCTGCTGCTCGGCCGCGTAGAGGGCGGCCCCGATAATGCCCGCCTGATTGAGGCTGGCCGCCGGAATGAGCGGTGCCCGGGTCTCGATACGATCGACAAACTTCTCCAGCTTGGTGGCGCTGCCGCCCCCCAGAATGAAGATATCGGGGGAGAAGAGAAACTCGAGGCGCGCCAGATACTTGTTGAAGCGCTTGCCCCAGCGGTTCCAGGAGAGATCTTCCCGCTTGCGCACCGCATCGGAGCAGTAGTGCTCTGCCACCATCCCTTCCAGCATCAGGTGACCCAGCTCGGTATTGGGTAGCAGCTGGCCGTTGACGAACACGGCGGTGCCGATGCCGGTGCCAACCGTGATGAGGATGATCACCCCCTTGCGATCTTTACCGGTGCCAAAGCGCATCTCGGCCAAACCCGCCGCATCGGCATCATTCAGTACATAGCAGGGCTTGCCGGTGACATCGGCAAACAGATGCTCGGCATCGGTCTCAATCCAGCTCTGGTCGATATTGGCGGCACTCTTGGCTACCCCGTTATGGATGGTGGCGGGAAAGCCGCAACCCACCGGCCCTTTCCACTCGAAGTGTTCTACCAGCGCCTTGAGGGTATGGGCGATGGCGGCCGGAGTGGCCGGTTGCGGTGTGGCAATGCGATGGCGCTCGCCGATCAGTTCGCCGGTTTTGGTATCCACCAGGCAGCCCTTGATCCCAGAGCCGCCAATATCCACTCCCAACATTTGCATCTGTGTTGTCCTTGTTGTGTGCCGACCAGCTGGTACTAATTACGGTGTTCTGGTCACTGCGGGTCGGCAGAGCATGAAAAAAGTGCAGCAATCCGGCAAGGGGCAGATCACTTATGCGTGATCCGGCAGACCTTTTTCGATGCAGCGGATCAGCAAACGGGTTTTCTTGTTCTCTTCATCCTGACGCCGGGCAAGGGTGGCCAGCGCCCATTCGATATGTTCGGCCACCATGGGCTCGGCGGTGGTCAGCCCCTGTTGCAGGGCGGCGATGACCTCGGGAGTCGCCGGGCCATTGCCGAGGGCAACTGCCAGATTGCGGCGCCAGCGTTGATAGCCGATGCGGCGGATCGGGCTCCCTTCGGTCTGTTTGAGAAAATCACTCTCGCTCCAGCGCCACAGCGCCAGCAGGGGCGGGCGGTGCAGGCTGGGGCGCGGGCTGAAATCGGGCTCTGGGCTGGCATCGGCGTAGCGATTCCAGGGGCAGATAAGCTGGCAGTCGTCGCAGCCGTAGATGCGGTTGCCCAGCAAGGGCCTGAACTCTTCCGGAATAGGGCCGTCGTTCTCGATGGTGAGGTAGGAGATGCAGCGGCGGCCATCCACCACATAGGGGGCGACAATGGCGCCGGTCGGGCAGATGTTGATGCAGGCGACGCACTTGCCGCACTGCGCCTTCTCCACCGACTGGTCCAGCGGCAGCGGCAGGTTGAGCAACAGCTCACCGAGAAAGAAGAAGGAACCAGCTGATTCGTTGAGCAGCAGTGAGTGTTTGCCAACCCAGCCGAGCCCCGCCTTGGCTGCCAGCGGCCGCTCCAAAATGGGGGCGGAGTCGACGAAGGGGCGCCACTCCCCCAGGGTGTCTGCGGTGCCTTGAAACAGCTCGGCGCAGCGCGCTTCGATGCGATCTCCCAGCTGTTTGAGCCGGTTGCGCAGCACCTTGTGGTAGTCGCGGCCGAGGGCATAGCGGCTGATGTAGCCGAGGGTCGGGTCGCGCAGGGTGGCGGCGAAGCCCGCTTCGAACGGCAGGTAGTTCATCCGCACCGACAACACCCGCACCGTGCCCGGCAGCAGCTCGTGGGGGCGCGCTCGCATCATGCCGTGGCGGGCCATGTAATCCATGCTGCCGTGATAGCCCGCATCCAGCCAAGCCTGCAATCTCGGCTCTTCGCTACGCAGATCGGTGTCGGTGATGCCCGCCTGGTCAAATCCTAGCTCCCGTGCCCAGAGCTTGATATCGTGGGCCAGCTGGTGGAAGTCAGGTGCGCTCATGCGGCTTGGCCTGGCAGGCGTGTGCTGGCGAGGGCCGGTTGATAAGGGGCAGGAGCCGTCATGGTAGAGATCATCAGGGGCGCGTTGGGCATAAAAGAGGGGGGCAGTTTACCACAGGGGCTGTGGCAGACTGAACAGATCCGCGCACTGGAGCGCAACTGGGCCGCGCGCGAGGGGCAACCCCTCTATGCGCTGATGGAGCGAGCCGGTGCCGCGCTGCGCACCTATGCCACCCTACATTGGCCCGACAGTCGCTGCTGGTGGATCTTTGTCGGCCCCGGTAATAACGGCGGTGATGGTTATGTGCTGGCCCGCCTTGCCCGCCAGATTGACATCGAGGTGGTGGTGATTGCCGCCAGAGCACCCGACCAGCTGAAAGGGGATGCCAGACGGGCCGCCGATGAGTGGCTGGCGGCCGGTGGCCGGGTCTGGTTGGCCGAGCAGTTTGACGGGATGCAGCAGCCCACCCCGGATCTGGTGGTCGATGCCCTGCTTGGCACCGGCGTCCACACCCCCCTCTCGCCGTTACTGACAAAGATCGTCACAACAATCAATGGCTTGGCTGCCCCCGTGCTGGCGGTGGATCTCCCCTCCGGCCTCAACGGCGATACCGGCCGTGCCATGGGAGCCGTGGTGCAGGTCACTCGCACCCTCACCTTTATCGGTATCAAGCAGGGGATGCTCACCGGCGACGGGGTGGATTGCGTTGGCCAGCTCGACTGTGACCCCCTTGGCGTCACGCCGGATGACGCTATGTTGCCTGCCGCCTGGCGTATTGATTATCCACTGCTAAGCACGCAGCTGACCCCACGCCAGCGCGCTTGCCACAAGGGCTGTTATGGCAAGGTGCTGCTGGTGGGAGGCAATCGCGGCATGCAGGGAGCCATAGTGCTGGCTGCCCGCGCCTGCCTGCGGGCGGGGGCCGGGTTGGTGCGGGTGTGTCAGCATCCGGACCACCCGCCGGTCAGCCTCTATCAACCCGAGCTGATGAGCCTCACTACCGCAGATGACGAGGGGTGGGCGTCGGTGTGGGTCATCGGCCCCGGCCTCGGTCAGGATGAGTGGGGAAGGGGGCAAATCGCCCGTTATCTCACCGATCGGCTGCCACTGGTTTTGGACGCTGATGGATTGAATTGGCTGGCGCAATCTCCCCGCCATCAGGATAATTGGGTGCTCACGCCCCATCCCGGCGAAGCGGCGCGGCTGCTGGGATGCACCATTGCCGACATTGAAACCGACCGGTTTGCCGCCGTGCAGGCGCTGCAGCGGCGCTATGGCGGTGTGGTGTTGTTAAAAGGGGCGGGGACACTTATTTATGACGGCGAGCGGGTCGCTCTCTGTTGTGAAGGCAATCCCGGCATGGCAAGTGGCGGCATGGGCGATCTGTTATCTGGTATAATCGCCGCCCTTTTGGCTCAGGGCTGCTCTGCCACCATGGCAAGCTGGCTGGGTGCAGTGATCCACGGCGAGGCTGCCGACTTGGCCGCCACCGACGGCGAGCGGGGCATGCTGGCGTCAGATCTGCTGCCGCTGATCCGCAAACTGGTTAATCCCGACACCATAACAAGTTAACAAGAAGAACATGGCAAAACAGTTGATGATGACACTGCCGGATGAGGCAGCAACAGTGGCTCTAGGTGGTCGTTTGGCACAAGCTTGCCAGCAGGCGACCACAGTATTTCTACATGGCACGCTGGGCGCAGGTAAAACTACCCTGACCCGCGGCTGGGTACAGGGCCTTGGCCATCCGGGCAAGGTAAAAAGCCCGACTTATACCCTGGTCGAGCCCTACGAGCTCGATGGCTGGCAGGTCTACCATTTCGATCTCTATCGCCTGGCTGATCCGGAAGAGCTGGAGTTCATGGGCATTCGGGACTATTTTGCCGCCAACACCCTTTGTCTGGTGGAGTGGTCCGAGAAGGGCGAGGGTTGGTTACCGGCCCCCGACCTTGAAATTACCCTCACTTATGTAGGCGAGCAGCGTGAGGTGCTGATAGAGGCCCGCACTGCTATTGGCGAAGCCATTCTGGAACGGTTGTCATCTACGTGCGCTTGATCCTTGTTTTTGCTCTCTCTTTGATGGCGTTACCCTCTTGGGCGAATCAGCTCAAGAGCGTACGAATCTGGCCATCACCGGATAACACCCGGGTGGTGCTCGACATGAGCAGTGCCCCCAATTTCAACTATTTCACCCTGAACGGCCCGGATCGGCTGGTAATCGACCTGAAAGGGGCGAGCAACGCCGCCAATCTGGCCCGGGTCGAGAACAACAGTGAGCTGGTGCGCAAGATACGCCAGAGCACCCCGCTGGAGAAAGGGGGCTTGCGTCTGGTGCTGGATCTCAGCTCCACCATCAAGCCGGTGGTGTTTCCGCTGGCGCCAGCCGGGCCATATGGCCACCGTCTGGTGATTGACCTGCCTTATGAAGAGAAGCGATCCGCTGCCGCTGCGCAACCGGTGCCGGTGAGTGGCAAGCACCGCGGTGTGGTGATTGCCATTGACCCGGGTCATGGCGGGGAAGACCCCGGTTCCATCGGGCCGCGCCGCACCTACGAGAAACGGGTCACCATGGCCGTCTCCCAGAAGTTGGCGGCGCTGATCGACCGCGAGCCGGGTATGCGGGCGGTGCTGACCCGCCGTGGCGACTACTTCGTCGATCTCAACAAGCGCTCCGAGATTGCCCGCAAAGCCAAGGCGGATCTGCTGGTGTCGGTGCATGCGGACAGCTTCCACAACTCGACCCCTCGTGGCGCCTCGGTCTGGGTCTTGTCGACCAACCGCGCTAACCGCGAGATGGGCAGCTGGCTGGAAAAGCAAGAGAAGCAGGGCGAACTGCTGGGTGGGGTGGGTAAGGTGTTGGCTGAATCCGATCCTAACCCCTATCTGGCGCAGACTTTCCTCGACCTCTCCATGGACAAGTCCCGTGCCGAGGGTTACGACGTGAGTCGCCAGATCCTGCGTTCCATGGGCAAAGTCGCCAAGTTGCACAAAAGAGAGCCGGAACACGCCAGTCTGGCGGTGCTCAAGGCGCCTGATATTCCCTCTGTGCTGGTGGAGACCGGATTTATCTCCAACCATGCGGAAGAGAAGCTGCTGGCTACCGCCAGTTATCAGGACCAGCTGGCCCGCGCCATTTTCGAGGGGATCCGCAACTACTATCGTGCCCACCCGACCAAGGGGGCCATGTTGACCGGCAAGGGACAGGCCAGCCAGCCAGCCGCCGTTAGTCGGCCGGTCGCCCCCAAGCAACCGGTGAGCCGGCCACAACAGGCGCAATCGCAGCCGGTGGTGACCAACAAGATGCCAGCGACGACCGTGCGCGACGGCGGGGCGCCGGTCAGCAGTGTCAGCAGTGGCTCTGGTGCTGGGGTGATCAAACCCTATTCGGCTGCAACCGCATCACCGACCGCCCCGGTCAGCTCTGTTGGCGCCAATGACAAAGCGGGCATGACCCGCCACGTGGTCACCCGAGGTGAAAGCCTCTCTCGGTTGGCTGAAAAGAACGGAGTGAGTCAGGCGCGCTTGGTGGAGATTAACAATCTGAAGAGCCGTGATGTCCAGATTGGTCAGGTGCTTTATATTCCCCGTTCCGGGCAACCGGCTCAGGCGACTCGCACCCAGAGCAATAATCAGTCGCAGATGATCCGTCATGTGGTCGCGCGGGGTGAGAGCCTCTCCCGCCTGGCCGAGAAACATGGGGTGAGTCAGGCGCGACTGGTGGAGATCAACAAGCTCAAGTCGCGGGATATTCAGGTAGGCCAAGTGCTCTATATCCCCCAGAACTAACGCGCGGGAGCTGGCGATGCGGCTCCCTTTGGTTGTGCCAGTCCTGAGCTGCGGGATTGTTGTCGGCGGTGATGGCGCGGCGCATACCATCCGCAAGATTGAAATTCAGGAGTAAATGATGCCGATCCGTATATTACCCCCGCTCCTGGCCAACCAGATTCCGGTTGGTGGATAGGTGGTGGAGCGGCTCTCTATCTGCAAGATTGAAATTCAGGAGTAAGTGATGCCGATCCATATATTACCCCCAATCCTGGCCAACCAGATTCCGGTTGGTGGAGAGGTGGTGGAGCGGCTCTCTATCTGCAAGATTGAAATTCAGGAGTAAGTGATGCCGATCCGTATATTACCCCCGATCCTGGCCAACCAGATTGCTGCCGGAGAGGTGGTGGAACGGCCCTCTTCGGTGGTGAAAGAGCTGGTGGAAAACAGCCTGGATGCAGGTGCCGACCGGGTCGAGATCGACATCGACAAGGGGGGCGCCAAGCTGATCCGCATCCGTGACAACGGCTGTGGTGTCGCCAAAGAGGAGCTGGTGCTGGCGCTGTCGCGTCACGCCACCTCCAAGGTTGCCACGCTGGACGATCTGGAAGGGATCAACAGCCTCGGTTTTCGTGGCGAGGCACTCGCCTCCATCAGTTCGGTCTCCCGTCTCACCTTTACCTCCCGCACCGCAGAGCAGTCCGAAGCCTGGCAAGCCGAGGCGCAAGGGCGCGAGATGAGCGTCACCATCAAGCCGGCGGCCCATCCGGTGGGCACCACGGTGGAGGTGGTGGATCTCTTCTTCAATACTCCGGCTCGGCGCAAGTTCATGCGCAGCGAAAAGACCGAGTTTGCCCATATCGATGAGCTGGTGCGGCGCATCGCCCTCTCCCGCTTCGACGCCACCCTGATCCTGCGCCATAACGGCAAGGTGGTGCGCCAGTACAAGGGCGCCAATACGGTGCCGGAGCAGGAGCGCCGCCTCGCCGCCGTCTGCGGCACCCCCTTTATGCACCATGCGCTGGCGGTAGAGAGCGAGCATAGCGACGTACGGCTGTGGGGCTGGCTGGCGACCCCGGATGGAGCAAGACCGCAAAACGATCTGCAATACACCTATGTCAACGGCCGGATGATGCGCGACAAGCTGATCAATCACGCCATTCGCCAGGCCTATGACGAGCTGCTGCCCGCCGATCGCTTCGCTACCTATGTGCTCTATATCGAGCTGGATCCCCGTCAGGTGGATGTCAACGTCCACCCGGCCAAGCACGAGGTGCGCTTCCATCAGGCGCGGCTGGTGCACGACTTTATCTTTCAGGCGCTGTTTACTGCGTTGCGCCGCGAAGGGGCCAGCACTGCTCATCAGGAAGCGCCGTTGGCCGAAATCCTGGTCGAACTGCCGGTCAGCCCACAGATTGAATATCCCGGTCAGGCGCCACGGCCTGAATGGTACGGCGCCGAGCACAGCTATCGAGCGCCTGCGCAAGTGCGGGAAGGGGCGGCTGCGCGCGCCAGCAACTACCAACCGCCCGAGCCGCCAGGTCGCGAGGCGATGCGTGGCATGGGGTCGCTGTTAACTACCCTGCCCATCGCAACGGCAACGGCGGCTGAGCCAGACACCACCACAGTGACTCCGTCAAAACAGGGGGGATGCCGTGCCCTGACGTTGGTTGATCAGGCCTACCTGTTGCTCGAGCGGGATAATCAGCTGGCGCTGCTCTCGCTGGTGCGCGCCGAGCGGGTGCTGCTGCGAAGCTGGTTGCTGGATGCCTGGGGACAGGGACTGGCGGCTCAGCCACTGCTGCTGCCGGTCTCCTTCAAATTGCCGAAGAATCTGATTGCGCTGGTGAGCGAGCAGGAACGTTTGCTGAAACGGATGGGGCTGGAGTTGAAAAGCGGGGGGCGCGACACCATGATCCTGACTCGGGTGCCAGCCTTGCTGCGCCAGACCGATCTGGTGCGGCTGTTACCCGAACTGTTGCAACTCATCGAGGGCGGATCTGACAGTGATGCCGGTCAGCAGGCTGAAGTATTATGCCAATGGCTGGTGGAGCAGGGGATAAGCCGCGAGAAGATATACGATTTTTCAACTGCCAGTCGTCTGCTGACGGAACTTGTGGCCGATTTCAGTGACCAACTGGCAGACATTCGCATGGTGCGCCCGCTTTCGCTGGCGACCGTGCTGGAGGAGTTTGAACATGGCGAGTGACTTGCCGACCGCAATTTTTCTGATGGGGCCGACGGCCTCCGGCAAGACGGATCTCGCCATTGAACTGTGCCAGGCGCTGCCCTGCGACATCATCAGCGTCGATTCGGCGCTGATCTATCGCGGCATGGATATAGGTACGGCCAAGCCGACCGCCGATGAACTGGCACGGGCCCCGCACCGGCTGATCGACATTCTTGACCCAGCCATGAGCTATTCGGCGGCTGATTTTTGCAAGGATGCCCTGCGGGAGATGAAAGAGATCGCCGACCGTGGTCGCATTCCGCTATTGGTGGGCGGCACCATGCTCTATTTCAAGGCGCTGCTGGAGGGATTGTCCCCGCTGCCTTCTGCCGATCCCGCCATTCGTGCCGGGATTGAGGAAGAGGCAGCCCGCCTCGGTTGGCAGGCGCTGCATGACGAGCTGGTGCGGATCGACCCGGTGGCCGGGGCGCGGATTCACCCCAATGACCCGCAGCGGCTCAGCCGGGCACTTGAGGTCTACCGCATCAGCGGCAAGACCCTCACTGAGCTTACGCAAGTGCAGGGGGAGGGGTTGCCCTATCGGGTGCAGCAGTTTGCCATTGCTCCCAGTGATCGCGCTGTGCTGCACCAACGTATCGAAATGCGCTTCGACAAGATGCTGCAAGGTGGTTTCGAGCAGGAGGTGCGAGCGCTGATGATGCGCGGCGATCTGCACCCGGATCTCCCCTCTATTCGCTGCGTGGGTTATCGCCAAATGTGGGACTACCTGTGCGGCGAAGTGGAGTATGATGAAATGCGTTATCGTGGCATTGTTGCCACACGCCAATTGGCAAAACGACAGATGACCTGGTTGCGCGGCTGGCCCGAGGTGACCTGGTTGGAATCTGGAGAGTCCGGCAATCTCGACCGTGTGCTTGCGCACGCTGGTGCGGCTTGACACTCCCTGTATAATCAGGTTGTTATATTGATATCCGGTGTTTAAAAACAACAAACTATAAGGAAAAGAACAATGGCTAAGGGGCAATCTCTCCAAGACCCGTTTTTGAATGCGCTGCGCCGTGAGCGGATTCCTGTTTCTATCTATTTGGTGAACGGCATCAAACTGCAAGGTCAGATCGAGTCTTTCGACCAGTTTGTCATTTTGCTGAAAAACACCGTGAGCCAGATGGTTTACAAGCACGCTATTTCGACTGTGGTTCCCGCGCGTGCCGTTAACCACCACCAGCCAATGCCTGATGGTGCGGCTGATGCACAGGATGAAGCCGAGGCGTGATATCCCCGGGTGAGTCGACTCGCCGATTCGGATTGGTCATGATCCCTGTTAAGGAGCAAACGCTTGTTTGACCGTTATGAAGCTGGCGAACAGGCCGTTCTGGTGCATGTGAACTTCAGTGATGAAGGTGAGCGCGAGGATCTGGAAGAGCTCAAGATGTTGGTGAGCTCTGCCGGCGTCAATGCGTTAGGGGTTGTTACCACCAGTCGCAGTGCTCCCAGTGCCAAGCTGTTTGTCGGTAGCGGCAAGGCTGAAGAGATCGCGTCCCAAGTCCAGATGCTGGGTGCCGACGTGGTGATCTTCAACCATGCCCTGAGCCCTGCCCAAGAGCGTAACTTGGAGCGTCTGTTCCAGTGCCGGGTGGTCGACCGAACAGGTCTTATCCTCGATATCTTCGCCCAGCGCGCCCGAACCCACGAAGGTAAACTGCAGGTCGAACTGGCCCAGTTACGCCATCTATCCACTCGCTTGGTGCGAGGCTGGACCCACCTTGAGCGTCAAAAGGGCGGGATCGGTCTGCGTGGCCCGGGTGAAACCCAACTTGAAACTGACCGACGGCTGCTGCGGGAACGGATCAAGGCGATTTTGCGTCGGCTCGACAAGGTGGCCAAGCAGCGGGAACAGGGCCGTCGCGCCCGTAATCGTAATGAAGTGCCAACGGTGTCACTGGTTGGTTATACCAACGCCGGAAAGTCTACTTTGTTCAACCAACTTACAGCTGCCAGTGTGTATGCTGCCGATCAGTTGTTTGCAACTCTGGATCCCACCCTGCGTAAACTGGTGATCCGGGATGTGGGTGATGTGATTTTGGCAGATACAGTTGGATTTATTCGACACTTGCCCCATGATCTGGTCGCAGCCTTCAAGGCGACCCTGCAGGAGACCCGCGAAGCGGATCTGTTGCTGCATGTGGTGGACTGTGCCGATGAGCAGATGCAGGAAAATATCGATGCCGTGCAGCAGGTGCTCGCCGAAATCGAAGCGGATGACCGCCCGCAGCTGATGATCTGCAACAAGATCGACAAGCTGGCGGATCGCCCTGCGGGTCTGGAACGTAATGACGAGGGGCGCCCGGTGCGTGTCTGGTTATCGGCCCAGACCGGCGAAGGCTGTGAATACCTGTTTATGGCGCTGACTGAATTGCTGGCTGGCTCCATGGTGCATCACACCCTGCAGTTACCCCCCTCTGCTGCTAGATTGCGCAGTGCGCTCTATCAGCTGAAAGGGATTGAACGGGAAGGTTTTAGCGAGGAGGGGGATTTTGTACTGGAAGTCCGCTTGCAAGTGGCCGACTGGAACCGCCTTGTAAAACTGGAAGGTGAGAGTTTACAACGCTTTATCCGACATTGATTGGTCGATGAAGATGAATGCTTAATGGCTTCATCAACGATTGATGGTCAGATAGGGATGATATCCATCTGCATGTATTAATGGAGACGCTGATGGCTTGGAATGAGCCTGGAAATAACGGCAAAGACCGTGACCCTTGGGGGAATAACGGCAAGAATCAGGGACCCCCTGATCTGGATGCGATGCTGCGCAAGGTGACCAGCCGGTTTGGTGGTCTTTTTGGCGGTGGCAAGTCTGGTGGTGATGTGGGTCGGTTTGGCCTATCCATCGCGCTGGTTGTGGCGGTGGTGGTGTGGGTCGTCAGTGGCTTCTATACCATTCGCGAAGCTGAGCGAGGCGTGGTGCTGCGTTTTGGGGAGTATTCCCATAACGTCGATCCGGGCCTGCGCTGGAAGCCGACCTTTATCGATCGGGTGATCCCGGTGGATGTGGAGTCCGTGCGTTCCCTGCCAGCGTCAGGTTTCATGCTGACTCAGGATGAAAACGTGGTGCGGGTCGAAATGGACGTGCAATACCGTGTCGTCAATCCCGAGCAGTATCTGTTCAGTGTGACCAATGCCGACGAGAGTCTGAGTCAGGCAACCGATAGCGCCCTGCGTTATGTGGTGGGCCATACCCGGATGGACGATGTACTGACTACCGGTCGGGAAAAAGTGCGTCAGGAAACCTGGCAGGTTGTCGATAGCATCGTCGAACCTTACCAGATGGGCCTGCAAATCGTCGACGTCAACTTCTTGCCGGCTCGTCCGCCGGAAGAGGTGAAAGATGCCTTCGATGATGCCATCTCCGCTCAGGAAGATGAGCAGCGCTTTATCCGTGAAGCCGAAGCTTATGCTCGTGAAGTTGAGCCAAAAGCACGTGGCTCGGTCAAGCGTCTGGAACAGGAAGCCGAAGGTTACAAGTCCCAGATCGTGTTGAAGGCCCAGGGTGAAGTTGCTCGCTTCAACGAGTTGCTGCCCCAGTATCAAGCCGCGCCTGAACTGACTCGTGAGCGTATCTACCTGGAAACCATGGAAGAGCTCTATCAGCAGACTAACAAGGTGGTTGTGGACATGCCTGCTGGCAACAACAGCATGATTTATCTGCCGCTCGACAAACTGTCTGGTAAAGCGAACGCGGTACAACCGGCTCGTCCGGCAGGCACGCCAGCTGTTGAATCGACCCCACCTTCTAACGAAGGGGCCAACTCTACACCGACCCCGCTGCGTGGCGGTGACCGTTTCAGCTCAGGGAGAAACTAATAGATGAAAAAAATAGCTATTGGTGTCATCGCTGTAGCGGCCATGTTCTGCTTCTCTTCTGTTTTCATCATTGATGAAGGTCAGAAAGGGATAGTGGTGCAGTTTGGCAAGGTGAAGCGGGTTGAGTCCGGTGAGCCACGGCTCTATGAGCCTGGTCTGCACTTCAAGGTGCCACTCATCGATCAGGTTCGCAAGATGGATGCCCGCATCCAGACGCTGGAAGGCCAGGCAGATCGCTTTGTTACCTCCGAGAAGAAAGACCTCATCATCGACTCCTACGTGAAGTGGAAGATCGAGGACTTCTCCAAGTACTACCTGGCAACCGGTGGTGGCAACAAGATCCAGGCTGAAGACCTGCTCAAGCGTAAAATCAACAACGGTCTGCGTTCCGAGATCGGTAACCGTACCATCAAAGACATCGTCTCTGGTGAGCGCAGTACCGTGATGGAAGATGCGCTGATGAAGATGGCGCGCTCTTCCGAGCTCGGTATCAAGGTGGTTGATGTGCGGATCAAGCAGATCAACCTGCCGGTGGAAGTCTCCAGCTCCATCTATCAGCGGATGCGTGCCGAGCGGACTGCGGTAGCCCGTGAGCATCGCTCCCAGGGTCGTGAGCAGGCTGAAATCCTGCGTGCAGACATCGACCGCAAGGTGACCGTGATGATCGCCGACGCCGAGAGTAATGCGCGGCAACTGCGTGGTGAAGGTGATGCTGAGGCAGCCAAGATCTATGCCGACAGCTACAAGAAAGACCCCGAGTTTTTCAGCTTCGTGCGTAGTATGGAGGCCTATCGCAAGAGCTTCGCCGGTGGCAACGACCTGATGGTTCTGAAGCCGGACAGCGAGTTCTTCCGCTACCTCAAATCTCCTAACGGCACCAAGTAATTATCGCCGCGAGGTTATCTCAAAAGGGTCTGACACATCAGACCCTTTTGTTTTGAGTGCTAAAGCCACCTGTCGATGCGGGTGGCTTTTTTATTTAAGGGGACAAGATGCTGACATCTATGCTGGCAGGATTGGGGCTGTTATTGCTGTTTGAAGGGCTGGGTCCGCTGCTGGTCCCAAAAGTATGGCAACAGATGCTGCGTCTGCTGAGCGAGCTGCCTCCGGAGCAGTTGCGCCGCATCGGAGGGTCCCTGGTGGTGGCCGGGCTGGTGATCCTCTGGATGTTGAACCACTGAGTTTTGATACTTGGCGCCGGCCGTTGAATGACAGGCAATAAAAAAGAGGCGTGCGCCTCTTTTTTATTTGCCAGGGGAGCGGCAGACTTAGGCGCTGCGTTGTACCGCCATGTGAGCAAGGGTTTCCAGCGCCTGCTTGTGGCGGGAGTCCGGCAGGATGGCGAGGGCGGCAATGGCCTTGTCAGCCTCCTCCCGGGCACGCATGCGTGAGTACTCCAGCGCACCGGTACGGTCGAGAATCCCGAGGATCTGGTCGAGATGCTCCATACCATTGCGGTGCTCGATGGCATCGCGCACCAGCTGACGCTCTTCCGCACTGCCTACAGCCATGGCCCGCAGTAGCGGCAGGGTCGGCTTGCCTTCAGCCAGATCGTCACCGACGTTCTTGCCCATCTCCTCGCTCTGGGAGCAGTAATCCATCACGTCATCGATGATCTGGAACGCGGTGCCCAGATACTTGCCGTAATCGGTCATCGCCTGCTCGATGGGCTCGGGCTGATGGGTCAGTACGGCGGCGAGGCGAGTGGCGGCCTCGAACAGCTTGGCGGTCTTGCAGTAGATGACCGTCATGTAACTCTGCTCGGTGGTATCCGGGTCGTTACAGTTCATCAACTGCAACACTTCCCCTTCTGCAATGGTGTTGGTGGCATCCGACAGGATCTCCATCACCCGCAGGTTGGAGAGTTCGGCCATCATCTGGAAGGAGCGGCTATAGAGATAATCACCGACCAAGACGCTTGCGGCATTGCCAAACATGGCATTCGCCGTTTCACGGCCGCGACGCAGATCGGATTCATCGACCACGTCATCATGCAGCAAAGTGGAGGTGTGGATAAATTCGATGATAGCGGCCAGTTTCAGGTGATCCTCACCTTCATAGCCGAGCGCGCGGGCGGCCATCACTGTCAGCATGGGGCGCATTCGCTTGCCGCCGGCACTGACAATGTAGAAACCCAGCTGATTGATCAGACTAACATCGGACTGGAGTCGGGCCAGGATCAGTTCATTGACCGCCGTCATGTCGGCGGCACAGAGCGCACGGATAGTCTGTTGGTCCATAAGTCTCGTAACGTGACAGCAGCAATAACTGCGATTTTAGTAATGGCGGGGATTCTACACGATTTCACAATGGGTTACAGTTAGGTGTTTATCCACGGCGGCAGATATGCGCACAAAATAAACTTTTTGCTAAATTGGCCTTGCCTGAGCAAATCGATTTGCGTAGAATGCCCGCCCATTGTTATAGGTTTTTGCGCATGTCTAGCCTTGAGCAAAAGACATGCCTTTACGGAGTTAATCAAATGTACGCGGTATTCCAAAGCGGCGGAAAACAACACCGTGTGGCCGAAGGTCAAATCGTTCGTCTGGAAAAGCTGAACGTTGAGACTGGCGCTACCATCGACTTCAACGAAGTTCTGATGGTTGCTGCAGGCGACACTTTTAAAGTAGGTGCTCCTTTTGTTGAAGGTGGCAAGGTTGTAGCTGAAGTTGTGGCTCACGGCCGTGGCGAGAAAGTGACTATCGTCAAGTTCCGTCGTCGTAAGCACCATCGCAAGCAAGCGGGCCACCGTCAGTGGTTCACTGAAGTCAAAATCACTGGCATCAGCGCTTAATTAGAGGAGTCCGATAGATGGCACACAAAAAAGCTGGCGGTTCATCCCGCAACGGTCGCGATTCTGAAGCTAAACGCCTTGGCGTGAAGCGTTTCGGCGGCGAAACAGTTCTGGCTGGCAGCATCATCGTTCGTCAGCGTGGCACCAAGTTCCATGCTGGTACTAACGTTGGTCTGGGAACAGATCACACCCTGTTCGCGAAAGCGACTGGTAAAATCCTGTTCGAAGTTAAAGGTCCGCTGAATCGTAAATACGTAAGCATCATTGCTGAGTAATTACGGACCGCAAGGATCCGAAGCCCCGCCAACAGGCGGGGCTTTTGTTTTTCTGAATTGTTGACGAAAAAACGGAACGCAGATGACCCGTGCCTCGACAGAGGTGTGGATTGCCAAGATGCGTATCGCCCGCAGGGGTCTGTACCACTATAATCGCGTATCGGTTTTTCGAATTAAGGTGACGGTGCCTATGAAGTTTGTTGATGAAGTCCAGATTCGAGTCGATGCCGGCGATGGTGGTAACGGTTGCGTAAGCTTTCGCCGGGAATTGTATATTCCGAACGGTGGACCCGATGGTGGTGATGGTGGTGACGGTGGTGATGTTTATCTGCTGGCAGATGAGAACCTCAATACCCTGATCGACTACCGTTTCGAGCGCTTCCATGCTGCCGAGCGTGGGGAAAATGGTCGTAGTGCCAACTGTACTGGTCATCGTGGTAAGGATCGGGTGCTGCGCGTGCCGGTCGGTACCCGTGCCAGTGACGAAGATACCGGTGAGCGACTGGGTGACTTGACCAGCCATGGCCAGAAGCTGATGGTTGCCAAAGGTGGTTTCCACGGTTTGGGTAACACCCGTTTCAAGAGTTCAGTTAACCGTGCTCCCCGTCAGAAGAGTAATGGTACTCCGGGCGAAGTACGTACCCTCAAGCTGGAGCTGCTGCTGCTGGCCGACGTCGGCATGCTGGGTCTGCCCAACGCGGGCAAGTCTACCTTTATTCGCGCGGTCTCTGCTGCTCGTCCCAAGGTAGCCGATTATCCCTTCACCACCCTGGTACCGAATCTGGGTGTGGTGCGTGGTGAGAACTCCCGCTCTTTCGTGATCGCCGATATTCCGGGTCTGATCGAAGGTGCTGCTGACGGTGCAGGTCTCGGTATTCGTTTCCTGAAACACCTTGAGCGTTGCCGTGTATTGCTCCATCTGGTGGATATTTGCCCGGTCGATGGTTCTGATCCTGCGCAAAATGCCGTCACCATTGTGGGCGAGCTGGAGAAGTACAGCCCCGAGCTGGCAGGCAAACCGCGCTGGTTGGTGTTCAACAAGATGGATCTGATCCTGGAAGAAGAAGCCCAGGAAGTGATGGATCGCGTCAAGGCGGCCCTGAACCATGAAGGTCCGGTCTACGCCATCACCGCCATCAGCAAGGAAGGTACCAAGAAGGTCTGCTACGACATTCTGGACTTGCTGGACACCATGCCTCGTCAACTGGCGCAAGATGCGCAAGATGCTATCGAGAAGGTTGAGTTCAAGTGGGACGATTACCACAAGAATCAGCTGGCTCAAGCTGAAGCTGAAGCGCTCGCCGCTTCTGTGGCCTTCGACGAAGGGCTGGATGACGACGATTGGGATGACGACGAAGATGATGGTGTTGAAGTCATCTACGTGCGTGACTGATCCCCGTTACTGTCACTGAAAACCGGAGCCTTCGCAGGCTCCGGTTTTTTTATACCTGTCGAGCAACCACTGATTCGATGAGTCGGTTACATCAGCTATTGCCGAGCCTTTGGTACGGGTTATTCCGCCCACAAAATCCAACAAAAATGAAACAATAATCTGGCGATGTCGATTGAATCGATATGCGTTGCCGTATCCGGTTGTTTTGATGAAAGGTTTACCTGTGGAAATATTTATGCGTAATTCACGCGACTAAGGGCTTGTTTGAGCATTTTTTTAGAGTATTCTTGCGCCCGCTATTGCTGGTCAATGGGTGAATATGCAGGTTGGCCAGGCCAGGTAAATGTAACATTAGGGCTGTCATATCATGTTGGAAAAGAGTCTCGAAGCACCCGCGGTCAATACCCGCCGTAACTTGTTGATGTTTTTGGTTCCTTCACTTATCGGGATCCTGCTGTTCATGACGCCGGTCGTCTATGACGCTAACGTCACCATCCCGGTTGCCGTGTTGGCCAAGCTGGTGCAGCGGGTGTTTGCCGATTATCTGGTGGCCATGGTCAGTGCGGTGATCACCACCACCATGCTGATGACGGTGATTGCCTGGTTGTTCAAGCCGGCGCTTCTGGTGCGCCGCCCTTTCCTCAACAGTTTGTTCAATGTCTCCCCTTTCTGGGCCTGTGTGCGGGTGTTGGGCGGTATTTTCGTGCTGTTGACCTTCTTCCAGGTGGGGCCAGAGTTGCTCTATTCCGGCGCAACCGGTGGTCTGGTGTTGCACGATCTGCTGCCGGTGCTGTTTTCGGTCTTCCTGTTTGCCGGTTTGTTACTGCCACTGCTGCTCGATTTCGGGCTGCTGGAATTTGTCGGCACCATGATGACCCGCATCATGCGCCCGGTATTCCGCTTGCCGGGTCGCTCTGCAGTGGACTGCTTTGCCTCCTGGCTTGGCGATGGCAGCGTTGGCATCCTGCTGACCAGCAAGCAGTATGAAGGGAAGTTCTATACCCAGCGTGAAGCTGCTGTGATTGGCACCACCTTCTCTGCAGTCTCCATCACCTTCTGTCTGGTGGTGATCTCCCAGGTGAAGCTGGAGCACATGTTCGTCCCCTTCTACTTGACCGTCTGCCTGGCAGGTGTGGTCGCTGCCATCGTGGTGCCGCGTTTGCCACCGCTCTCTTGGAAGAAAGATATCTATGCCGATGGCACGCCCTTATGCCGCAAGCAAGAGGCCGTGCCGCATCAGCACAGCGTGATGAGCTATGGCTTTGAGCGGGCCTTGACCAAGGCTGATAATGTGAGTGACCTGGGCGCGGTAGCACGGGAAGGGGTGAAGAATGCGCTGGATATGATATTTGGCGTATTACCGGTGGTGATGGCGATCGGCACCTGTGCTTTGATACTGGCCGAACACACCCCTATCTTCAACTGGCTTGGCGCCCCGTTCGTCCCTTTGCTGGAGCTGCTGCAACTGCCGGAGGCGGAAGCGGCCTCCAAGACCATCATGGTCGGTTTTGCCGACATGTTCATTCCGGCGGTGCTGGCCTCGACCATAGAGAGCGACATGACCCGCTTCGTGATTGCCGCCATGTCGGTGACCCAGCTGATCTATATGTCGGAAGTGGGGGCCCTGCTGCTGGGCAGCAAGATCCCGGTCAAGCTGTGGGAGCTGTTCGTTATCTTCCTGCTGCGCACCCTGGTCACCTTGCCGGTCATCGCTGCTGTGGCGCACCTGTTGTTCTGATCATGCCGCAGTGCTGAAAAAGGCCATCCCGCTTGCGGGGTGGCCTTTTTGCATCGGGCGCGTGCGCCCCTGCAGGGCAGATGTGTTCCGTTCGAACATCTCATGCTAGAGTGCCCCTCTGTTAGCAAATTGTGATGCAATGGAGTGTATTTATGTCTGCCATCCCCTATTCCGTGCTCGATCTGGTGCCTGTTGCCGAAGGTTCTGTACCTGCCGAGTCGTTTCGCCGTTCGCGGGATCTCGCCCGCCATGCCGAGGGCTGGGGCTACCGGCGCTACTGGCTGGCCGAGCATCACAACATGCCGGGCATTGCCAGCGCCGCCACCTCGGTGCTGATCGGTCATCTGGCCGAGGCCACCACCACTTTGCGGATCGGGGCGGGCGGCATCATGTTGCCGAACCACTCGCCGCTGGTCATTGCCGAGCAGTTTGGCACGCTAAGCTCTCTTTACCCTGACCGCATCGATCTTGGTCTTGGCCGTGCGCCCGGGACCGATCAGCGCACCATGCGGGCGCTGCGGCGTATGCGCAGTGGTGAGGTGGATGATTTCCCGGCCGATGTGCGCGAGCTGATGAGTTACTTTGGCGACGAGATCGGCGCGGTGCAGGCGGTGCCCGGTCAGGGGCTACATCTGCCAGTCTGGCTGCTGGGCTCCAGCCTCTACAGCGCGCAACTGGCGGCGGCGATGGGCTTGCCGTTTGGTTTTGCCTCCCATTTCGCCCCTGCCATGTTGCTGCAAGCGCTGGAGATCTACCGCAGCCAGTATCGCCCGTCCGCTCGCTGGCCCAAGCCTCATGCAGTGGTCTGCATCAATATGATCGCTGCCGATAGCGAGCGGGAGGCTCGCTTCCAGTTCACCACAGTACAGCAGCAGTTCTTGCGCCTCCATCGCGGTGATGCGGGCAAGCTGCCCGCGCCGATCGCCCAGCTTGGCGACGAGTGGGCGCCCCGTGAACTGATGGCGATGGAGCAGACTCTGGCTCGCTCTCTGGTGGGGGATCCGGAGCAGGTTCGTCACGGTCTCAAGGCGCTGCTGGCTGAAACCCGGGCCGATGAGCTGATGTTCAATGGCCCCATCGTCGATCATCAAGCCCGGTTGCGCTCTTTCGAGATCGCCGCCGAGCTGATGCAGAGCCTGTAAGCCATGACGAATCCAACTGTCGCAGTGGATGAGGTGTATTGGAACCCCATGGTGCCGGAGTTGTCGGTCACCGATCTGGCTTGCTCTCTGGCGTTCTATACCGGCTTGTTGGGCTTCTCAGTCCGCTATCGGCGTGATGACCCTCCTTTTGCTTATCTGGAGCAGCAACAGGTACAGCTGATGCTGGAACAGGTTCATCCGGCGGGTTGGCAGGTCGGGGCGTTGGAACCACCGTTCGGTCGGGGGATCAATCTGCAGATGGAGCTGAGCGATATCCAGCCGCTACTCGACCGATTGCAGCGCGCTGACATTGTGCTCTTCCGGCAGCCCGCTGAAGTCTGGTATCCGGTGGGCGAAATGCTGGCCGGGCAGCGCGAATTTTTGCTGCAGGATCCCGATGGTTATCTGCTACGGTTTGTTCAATATCTGGGGGAACGACCGGCTGACTGACAATGGTCACACCTTAACCATCTGATTTTAAAGGACTGTCAGGTGAGTGTCGGCCATCTGTCGTGTCACCTTGCGCTGCGCAAGCCCTATGCTGGCCCTGTCAATTACCACAAGGAGTTCGCGATGATCGTCAGGAAGTTGAGATTGCAACGGGGTTGGTCCCAGGATCAGTTGGCGACGATGACTGGCTTGAGTGTCCGCACTATCCAGCGGATCGAGCAGGGGCAGCAACTCGGACTGGAATCTCTCAAGGCCCTGGCCTCCGTCTTTGAACTCGATGTGGCTCAATTGGATGGGTCAGAGCAACAGGAGCGCGAGATGAGAGGAAGTGACGCTATGGATCGGGATGCGGTGCAGGTATCGGCAGAAGAGCGGGAAGCCATGCGCTATGTGGAGGGGCTCAAGGGCTTCTATCACCATGTCGCCAGCTATGTGGTGGTGATCTGCGGGCTGTTTGTCATCAACTACTTGAGCAATCCGGAGTACATCTGGGCCTGGTGGCCAGCGCTGGGCTGGGGGTTGGGACTTGCCTCCCATGCCATTCGGGTATTTCAGCCGTTCAAGCTGTTTGGCCCTGAGTGGGAGCGGCGCCAGATCGAAAAACGGTTGGGGCGCAAGTTGTAACGTTGTCCGCCCGGAACACAGAGAAAAACAGAAAGCCCGGCAGCTTGCCGGGCTTTGTCATTGATGCGGTTCTTGGCAATCAGTGCGGCAGCGACCGCCTGCTTACAGCACCGCCCCTAGCTGGCGTGAACCGGGCAGGGGGTGGTGATCAACTCATCATCTTCGTAGCGCCACAGGGTGAGGCTGTTGCCCCAGACGCAGCCGGTATCGAGCGCCTTGATATCGCTTTTGCCGGTGTTGCCCATCAGGGCAGCCCAGTGGCCAAACACCAGAATGGGGTCATCCACGTGGTGTTCCCGCTGCTCGAACCAGGGGCGCAGCCCTGGGGTCGACTCCTTGGGGCCCTTCTTGCATTTGAAGTCGAGACGACCGTCGAAATAGCAGAAGCGCATCCGGGTGAAGGTGTTGATGATGTAGCGGTAGCGGTCGATCCCGACCAGGTCATCTTGCCAGCCATCGGGCTGATCGCCATACATGTTGTGCAGCAGCCACTGGTACTGATCGCCGCGCAGCAGGCTCTCTACCTCGCGGGCGCAGTTGCGGGCGGTGCGGGCATCCCAGGCCGGAGAGATACCGGCATGCACCATCATGATGGGCAGATCCGGATGCTCGGCCAGCAGCGGGCGGTGGCGTAGCCAATCCAGCAGTTCATCCCGATCCGGGGCATCCATCAGGCTCTGCAGCTTGTCTTTCTTTTTCAGCGGCGCGACGCCATTAGCGACCGCCAACAGGTGCAGGTCGTGATTACCGAGCACGGCGACGGCGCGGTTGCCCAACCCTTTGACGAAACGCAGGGTATTGAGGGAGTCCGGGCCGCGGGCGACCAGGTCGCCGCAGAGCCAGAGTGTGTCATTGCCCGGATCGAACGCGGCAAGATCCAGCAGACGGCGCAAGTCGTCGTAACAGCCCTGGATGTCACCGACAAAATAGTTCGCCATGAAACCTCAGTTGATAATATTGGGGATGGCCAGCGTGAAGGGGGCGATGGGCGCCTCGAACTGCTGACCAGAGCCATCTTGCAGGGTATAGCTCCCTTCCATCACCCCAAGCGGGGTCGCCAGCGGCACGCCACTCTGGTAGCGGTAGGTCTCACCTTCGGCGATGACGGGTTGTTCCCCCACCACGCCTGGGCCTGCCACTTCCTGCATCTTGCCATTGGCATCGGTGATGAGCCAGCGCCGGTGCAGCAGTTGCACCGGGCCGAGCCCCAGATTCTCAATCTCGATCAGATAGTGAAACTGGTAAGGGTCTTTGGACTCCGCCACATACACGGGGTATGGGCGGATCTCGATGTGCGGGTGAGCCACAGGATCAGGCCTGTTGCTGATCCGCCAGCCAGTTGGCGATCATGACAAACTGCTCGAGGGAGAGGTTCTCCGGACGCAGGTTGCCATCGATACCAAGCTCGGTCAGCTGGGCGTCGGTAATGAAGTTGGAGAAGCTGTTGCGGATGGTCTTGCGACGCTGGCCAAAGCCCTCGGTACAGACGCGGCTGAGGCAACGAATGTCTTTGGCGACTATGGTCGGGTTTTTGTGCGGCATCAGGCGCACTACGGCAGAGTCGACCTTGGGGGCGGGTTTGAAGGCGCCCGGGCCCACTTCCAGCACCGGTACAACCTGACAGTAGTACTGAACCATCACGCTCAGGCGGCCATAGGCTTTGCTGCCAGGACCGGCACACATCCGCAATACCACTTCCTTTTGCAGCATGAAGTGCATGTCTTCAACCCGGTCGGCAAATTCGCACAGGTGGAAGATCAGCGGAGTGGAGATGTTATACGGCAGGTTGCCGAAGATCCGCAGTGGCCCTTTGCCTTCACCCATCAGGGTGCCGAAGTCGAAACGCATGGCATCGGCTTCGATGACGGTCAGCTTGTCTTTGAGGGTCGGGTGCTCGCGCAGGCGCGCCGCCAGATCCCGGTCCAGCTCGACCACTGTCATCTTGTCCATCTGGGAGGCGACCGGCTCGGTCAGCGCAGCCAGACCCGGACCGATCTCCACCAGATTCTGACCCGGTTGCGGGTTGATGGCGGCGACGATCTGGTCGATCACATAGCGATCGTGCAAGAAGTTTTGACCGAATCGCTTACGGGCGGTGTGACCCATATGCACTTTATTGCTCTGCGCCTTACTGCTCATATCTTTTTTTCTCTACCATCTTGATGGCGTGGTTAATCGCGGTGATCAGACTGCCCGAATCCGCCAAGCCTTTGCCTGCCAGATCCAGTGCGGTGCCGTGATCCACCGAAGTGCGGATGAAGGGAAGCCCCAGAGTGATATTGACCGAACTGCCAAAGCCCTTGTATTTGAGCACCGGCAGCCCCTGGTCGTGGTACATGGCGAGTACCGCATCCGCATCCTTGAGGTATTTTTCCTGGAACAGGGTGTCGGCCGGCAATGGGCCGACCAGATCGATCCCCTCCTGGCGCAGATTGGCCAGAGCGGGTTCGATCACGTCAATCTCTTCACGTCCGAGGTGGCCACCTTCCCCGGCATGGGGATTGAGACCGCAGACGTAAATACGGGGTTTGGCGATGCCAAACTTGGTGGTGAGATCCTCGTTGAGGATCCTGATCACCTTGCCGAGGCGATCCTCGGTAATGGCCATTGCCACGTAGGCGAGGGGGATGTGAGTGGTCGCCAGTGCGACCCGTAGCCCCTCGGTTGCCAGCAGCATCACCACATCGGCGGTATTGGACTGCTGGGCAAAGAATTCGGTGTGACCGCTGAACGAGACGCCGGCCTGATTGATGATCCCCTTGTGCACCGGTCCGGTCACCACGGCGGCAAATTCACCGCTGAGGTTACCATCACAGGCGCGTTGCAGGGTCGCCAGCACATAGGCGCCATTGCCTTCGTTCAACTCGCCCGGCACCACGGGGACGCCGAGGGTGACCGGACAGATGGTCAGGGTGCCAGCCCGCTGGGGGCGGGCAGGGGCGGCAGCATCATAGGGTTCAAGCTCGACGCTGAGCCCCAGCAGGGCTGCCCGCTCGCGCAGCAGCAGCGGATCGGCGATCACCACCAACTGGTGGGGCCAATCCTGCTGGGCAATCTGCAGCACCAGATCCGGGCCGATCCCGGCTGGTTCGCCCGGGGTAACGGCAAGACGACGGCAGCTCATCAGCTGCTGGCGCCTTCGATCTGGATGTAGGCCTCGTCACGCAGCTCGTCCAGCCATGCCTGGGACTCTTCCACGAAGCGGCGGTTGTAGATCAGCTGGTAGGCGCGCTGCTCCTGAGCCTTGTCGGTGGCATCCTGACTGCGGCGATCTTCCAGCTGAACGATGTGCCAGCCATGGCTGGTACGGAACGGGGCGCTGATCTGGCCCGGTTGCAGGCGGTTGACCATGTCGCGGAACTCCGGCACATAGACGTTGGGATCAGACCAGCCCAGTTCGCCACCCTGCACCGCAGAGCCCGGATCTTCGGAGTGCTTCTCTGCCATGCTGGCGAAGCTGGCCTTGCCGCTCTTGATGTCGTGCAGAATGCCGTCCAGCATCCCTTTGGCTTTCTCTTCGCTCAGGATGATGGAGGGCTTGATCAGGATGTGACGGGCCTTTACCTCGGTCTGCATCACTTGTTGCTGACCCTTGGTGTCGAACACCTTGACGATGTGCAGGCCGGCACCGGAGCGCAGCGGGCCGACGATGTCACCCTTGTTGGCGCCCTGTACAGCTTCGGCCATCAGGGTCGGCATCTCTTGCGGGCTCATCCAGCCCCAGTCACCCCCTTCCAGAGCTTTGGGGCCGTTACTCTCGGCAATAGCCAGCTTGCGGAAGTCAGCACCTTGCTTGAGGGCGGCCAGAATACGGTCAATCTTGCTCTTGGCGGCATCCAGCTGGGCAGCGGTGGGGTTGTCCGGCAGGGCAATCTGGATATGACCGACGTGATATTCATTCTGCTGTTGGCCCTGTTTTTTCAGAACCTCGACCACCTGCTTCACCTCCTGTTCGGAGATGTTGATGCGACGACGCACCTGATTGCGGCGCACTTCATTCATCAGGATTTCGCGGCGCACCTCTTCCCGATACTGGGCATAGGTCATCCCTTCACGGGCGAGTTGAGCACGTAGCTGCTCCAGGGTCATCTTGTTATCGGCCGCGATCCCCTGAATAGCTTGCTCCAGCTGGGTATCACTGATTTTCAGTCCCTGACGATCCGCCAGTTGCAACTGCAAGCTCTCCTGGATCAGTCGATCCAGCGCCTGTTTGCGCAGGGTGGCATCGTCAGGCAGGGATTGGCCGCTCTCCTGAGCGGAAAGTTTTACCTTGTTGACCAGTGCGTCCTGTTGACTGGACAGCACCACGTCCTTGTTGACCACGGCCAGTACCTTGTCCATCAGCTCGGGCGCCGCCAGGGCAGCCTGACTCATGGCACCAAACATTCCCGCGGTCAGCAGGGCAATCAGGGTCTTTTTCATATCCATCTCTCAAGGCTGGACCAGCATCATTGCTGGTCTTTCAGATTAAACGGGCGAACATAGGGCAACAGCTCGGTATCCATGGTGACGCTGCGGCCACCGGTACCGACACTGCCAAGTCCCTTCATCTCGAACTGCAGACCAATGACTTTTTCCGAGGTGGGTTGCAGGGTGATGTTATCTGGCTGGTTATGCCACTCCAGACTCATATTGATGCTCCAGCAACAGGAGTCATATTTGACACCAATCATCCGGTCAATGTTCACATCCTGCTTGATATCACGATAGTAACCGCCATACATCTGCCACTGATCGGCGATCGGCGCCATCATTACCAAACCGGCCTGGCTCAGATCTTCGGTAAGGGCCGGGTTGTTCGGGTCTCTGTAGTCCCGGTTACCATCCTTGATATAGCGGTAGTTGAGCTGGGTGGTCAGCTTGCCAGTCCGGTATTCCACTGCGCTGTTACCGGCGATGAACTCCCCTTCCGCTGTGTCGTACTGGGCGCCTGCATGGGCAAACCACTGCTCGGTGATGCGGGCATCCCCCTCGAAGGAGAGCAGGGAGCGAGAGTTGGTGCTCTCTGGGTCGGACGGGTAGAGGCGCACCTTGGGCGGCGTCATCTCGAAGGCTTGAGCCACAGCCAGACGTAACCGCTCATCACCGACATTGTCATAGACCCGGCTGGTCAGGCCAACGGTGATCCGGTTGGCATCGCTGATGCGGTCGAGACCGGCGTAGCGGCGATCGCTGAACAGGCTGTAGTAGTCCTGACGGGTGGTAGTGGAGTCATAGATCCCGATATCATCCTGATCCCGATAGGGAACATAGAGATATTGGAACTCGGGCTCCAGGGTTTGGGTCCCCTTGCCATCATACCAGTTGAGCGGGCGGTCGAAGTTGACCCCCCCTTTGAGACGGAAGGAGGGCAAGGTACGGGTAACTGTGCCGTCTTTGAGGGTTAACTGCTTGGTATCCGCGTCGGTGAAGCGGCTGCGATCCGTGTAGACCAGATCCTTGGGCACCTCCTGGTTGTAGGAGGTAAACATCAGCTTGTACTGGCTGGTGAGGTAGTAACCCGGTGCGTCCACCAATGGAACGGTCAGGGTCGGTGCCAGATGCAAACGGGTGGCGGTGTAACGCTCACCGGCCTGCTGGGCACTGGCGTTGCCACTGTCGTAACCAAACTTGGTCAGCTCGCTGTTCCAGGCCAGATCGAACCATTTCCCCTGCTGATAGTAGTTGTAGTCGATACGGGGCAGCATCTCGTGGGGCAGCAGCGCGTAGGGACTCAGGATCTGGTAGCGGCGTACCTCGGAGGTGAGGTTCCAGTTGTGCTGGTAGTAGCCAGCGGTAAAAGATTGCTGCAACTGGCTGTCGACCTGGGTGCCCACTTGCGGGCTGAAGTCGTTGAAGTAGTTGTAGTCCTTGTCCCGCACCTTGGTGTAGTCGATGCCAAAGCGCAGGGCGCCATCCATCAGGGCAGAGCCGTGACGGAGGTTCATCAGGTAGCGATGGCCATCGGACAGGCCAGCCAGGCTCTGGTTGCTCGGAGTGTACTGCTTGTCATCCGCCAGATTTTCAAAATAGAGGGTGCCGGTATGGGCGGGGTCCGGCATGTAGCGGAACTCCACCTGCTCCATCAGGCCGCGTTTGTCCATAAAGCGGGAGGTGATGGTGGCATCATAGTTGGGGGCAATGTTCCAATAAAATGGCTGGGTGATCTCCATGCCGTTGCTGGAACTTTGCTTGTAACCCGGGTAGAGCAGACCGGTCTTGCGCTCATCTTTGATGGGGAAGTTGATGTACGGGAAGTAGAACACCGGATAGTCATAGAGCCAGAGGCTGGCATTCCAGGCTTCACCGAACACCTCTTTCTGGTCGATGTCGATGCTGCCCGCCTTGAGGGTCCACACTTCCTGACCGGGGGGGCAGGTGGTGTACTGGGCCCCCTCCATGGTGATGTTCTGATTGTTGTTGGTCATCACCACGCGCTTGGCAAAGCCGCGCACCGGTGAGCCGTGCACCTGATAATTGCCCTCTTCCAGCTCGGAATTTTTTGTATTGAGGTTGGATTTAAGGGTCTTGTCGCTGGTGACGGTCACCTGACCGTCGTTGTAATAGATGTTGCCGATGGCGATGACATCCCGGCTCTGCTGATCGAGCTGGGCATAGTCGGAGTCAAACTTGCGAACGCCTTGACGCACCTTGACGTCACCTTCGTAGACGGCGGTGCCGCCCTGTTTGGCCTCGAGACGGTCGGCATCCACCTCTACGGGCAGCGCGTTGGCCTCCTGATCAGATGCAGGCTTCACGATTTTGGGAACATAGTCATAGCAAAGACTATCGAGGATCCCGGTGGCTGGCGGCGGATCGAACGGTGCCGCCTGTACCATCATGGATGTCAGGGCGGGTGCCAGGCTGATAGTCAGGGCGATGGGATAGCCGTACCCCAGTGTCCATTTTTTCATGTGAAAGACTCGTGCAATCCGTGATAGATACGGTTGATCCAAGGCATGCATTTTACGACAGGTTTCATCGAGTTGACATTGCATGTCATTGCTTTATGTTAGCCGGCAATGATAAAGCATTATTGCAGCCAGGGCTAACAGCCAAGTGCTGCTTTCCACCTTGGTCCCCGACTTATGCACGATCGCGATTCCCTGCTTTTGCAGTGGGCACGCCATGTTTCTGGTGATGCCAACCTTCAGTTGACCCTTATTTCCGGTGATGCCAGCTTTCGCCGCTACTCCCGTGGCGGTGGTCTGGTATGGGTAGATGCCAATCCTAAAACCGAAAAAAATCATGAGTTTGTTCGTAACTCCGCCGCCTTGCTGGCGCGTCAGCTGCTGGCGCCAGAGGTCAAGGCGGTGGACTACGAACAGGGCTTGCTGGCGGTCAGCGACCTTGGCGATACCCAGCTGATCAGCTGTCTGAACGCGCAAACGGTGCAGGCCTGGTATGGTAAAGCCATTGATCTGTTGCCCCGACTGGGCTCAGTCGAACTGGCGCTTGAGCCGTTCGATGCGGCCTTTATGGCGCGAGAAAACAGCATCTTCCCCGAGTGGCTGCTGGGGCAGCATCTGCAGTTGACCCTGAGCAATGAAGAACAGTTGTTGCTGGATGAGACCTTTGCCTGCCTCACCGCCTGCAATCTGGCCCAGCCGCAAGGGGTGATGCACCGGGATTTCCACAGTCGCAACCTGATGGTGTGTGGCGGTGATACTCCCGAGACCAGCACCCTTGCTATCATCGATTTTCAGGACATGGTGATCGGGCCCCTGAGCTATGACCTGGTCTCCCTGCTCAAAGATTGCTATGTGCGCTGGCCGGATGAGGTGATCGATGAAGGGATGCGCCATGGCTTTGCCACCCTGCAGCAGGCGGGTCTGCTTGGCGAGCTCGATTATGCCAGTTTCCGTCGTGATGCCGACCTGACCGGCATGCAGCGCCACCTGAAAGCGGCAGGGATCTTCACCCGCCTTTATCATCGTGACGGCAAGTCCGGTTACCTCAAGGATATTCCCCGCACCCTCGGCTACGTGGTGGATGTCTGTCGCACTCACGGTAGCGCCTATCCGGTACTGGCCCGTTTTGGTCAGTGGCTGGAGCGGGTGGTGTTGCCCGGGATGGCCAACGCGGGAGTGAAACCATGAAGGCGATGATCCTGGCTGCTGGCCGTGGCGAGCGGATGCGCCCGCTCACCGATTTGCTGCCCAAGCCGCTGCTGGCGGTGGGGGGCAAGCCGCTCATCGTCCATCACATCGACAAGCTCAAAGCCGCCGGGGTGACCGAACTGGTGATCAACCACGCCTGGCTCGGCCACAAGTTGGTGGAGGCGCTCGGCGATGGCAGTGCGCTTGGCGTGACCATCCACTGGTCGGCCGAGGAGAGTGCATTGGAGACTGCAGGCGGTATCGTGCAGGCGCTACCGCTACTGGGCTCTGCGCCATTTCTGGTGATTAACGGCGATACCTGGCTCGATCTGGATTATCGCTCTCTGGTCAGCCAGCCCCTTGGCGATGATCTGGCCCATCTCTGGCTGGTACCTAATCCACCCCAACACCCAACCGGCGATTTTGCTCTGCAAGAGGGGCGAGTCATGGATACGCCAGCATTTACCTTCAGCGGGGTCGGACTATATGATCCGGCAGCCTTTGCCGGTCTCGCTGGCGGCGCCCGCAAGCTGGCGCCGCTGCTGCGGGAGTGGATGGCACAAGGGCGAGTGGGCGGCAGCTTGCTCGCTGGCGAATGGCGCGATATTGGCACGGTCGAGAGACTGCGCGAGCTGGACGACCAGCTCCAGGCTCGCACTCATTAACATCAAGAGGTCTTGAACCATGCGTATTTGGGGTAAGGTGCTGGGCGCCTTCTTCGGTTTTCTGCTCGGCAATATCATTGGCGCCCTGATTGGTCTGTGGATCGGCCACCGTTTTGATCGGGGTATGGGGCTGCAAGGGGCGTTTCGCCGCGGCCCGAACCCGCAACAACAAGCGGTCTTTTTTCATGCCACCTTTTCAGTTATGGGCCATATCGCCAAAGCGAGTGGTCAGGTAACCGAGCATGAGATCCGGGTTGCCTCCAACCTGATGGATCGAATGCGGCTGGCCGGTGATCAGCGTGCCCGGGCGCAGGAGTCGTTTCGTCTCGGTAAAGAGGCCGATTTTCCGCTGCGCGAGACCCTGGCCGAGTTCCGTCGCGCCAGTCTGGGGCAGCGCGATATACTGCGCTTCTTCCTTGAGGTACAGCTACAGGCCGCCTTTGCTGACGGGCGGGTAGAGGAGGGCGAGCGCGCCATTCTTCATACCATCGCCGACGAGCTGGGTTTCAGTCGCATCGAGCTGGCCCGCATTCTGGCGATGGCCGAGGCGCAGATGAACTTCTTCAATCGTTCTCATGGCCAATATCAGGGCGGTGGTGCGGGTGGCCAACAGTACCGGCAGGAGGCGCCCTCTGCAGATCGGCTCAAGGATGCCTACCAGCTGCTGGGGGTGAGCGAAAGCGACAGCGATCAGGATATCAAGCGCGCCTACCGCAAGGAGATGAGCAAGCACCATCCGGACAAGCTGGCCGCCAAAGGGCTGCCGCCGGAGATGATGGAGATGGCCAAGGAGAAGACCCAGGAGATCCAGCAAGCCTGGGAGTGGATCCGCGAGGCGCGCGGCATTCGTTAAGCGCTGAAGCCTGTCATACAGGCACAGCAGACAATAAAAAGCCCCGCAGCAGTGCGGGGCTTTTGTTTTTGCCGTGTGGCGTCACGCCGGGTTATTTGGCCGGAATGGCTTCCAGCACGTGCACCAGCAGTTGCCAGAAACGCTCGACCGCCGGGATGTGCACCTTCTCGTCAGGGGAGTGGGCACCACGGATGGTCGGGCCGAAGGAGACCATGTCCCACTTTGGATAGGCGCTCTTGAACAGACCGCACTCGAGACCGGCATGGATCACCATGACGTTGGGCATGGTGCCGAACAGGGTCTGGTAGCTGCTCCGTACCAGCGCCATCACAGGGGAGTCCACATTCGGCGCCCAACCCGGGTAGGCACCGGTGAATTCGCAGCTGGCGCCCGCCAGGGTGAACAGGGAGCGGGTCATCTGCTCGATGCTCTCGCGGCCGGAGTCGATCAGGGAGCGGATCAGGCACTGGACGTACACTTCGCCATCCTGAGTCTTGATGACCCCCAGGTTGGTAGAGGTTTCGGTCACGCCGGGCATGGCATCGCTCATGCGCATCACGCCGTTCGGGCAGGCCAGCAGGGCATCCAGCAGGCGCTGCTGCAGGGAGACGCTCATCAGCTTGGCCGGTTTGGCAGCGCTGTTGACCAGCAGGGTCAGATTTGGCTCGGTGGCGGCCAGCTCGGTCTGGTAGATACCGGTGTAACGGTCAACCAGCGCGTTGAACTCGCTCACGCTGGCGGTTGGCACCAGCAGGGTGGCACGGGCTTCGCGCGGGATGGCGTTGCGCAGGGTGCCGCCGTGGATTTCGGCCAGACGGATACCTAGCGGCTCAGCTGCTTTGAGCAGGCGCACCAGCAGCTTGTTGGCGTTGCCACGGCCGCGATGGATGTCGCAACCAGAGTGACCGCCACGCAGCCCTTTGACCGCCAGCTCGACAGCGTCGCCTTCGCTGGCGTCAACCAGTTCGAGCGGGAAGCGGATATTGGCATCCACACCGCCCGCGCAGCCCATGTAGACTTCGCCATCTTCTTCGGAGTCGGTGTTGAGCAGAATTTCGCCCTCCAGCCAGCCTGCTTCGAGGCCGAAGGCGCCAGTCATGCCGGTCTCTTCGTCGGTGGTCAGCAGCACTTCCAGCGGGCCGTGTTTGATGGTTTTGTCGGCCAGCACCGCCAGACAGCCTGCCATGCCAACGCCGTTGTCGGCACCCAGAGTCGTGCCACGGGCAGTGACCCACTCACCATCTATATAGGCATCGATAGGGTCGGTCGCGAAGTCGTGTTTGGTGTCGGCATTGGCCTGCGGCACCATGTCGATATGGGCTTGCAGCACCACGGCTTTGCGGTTTTCCATTCCCGGGGTGGCCGGCTTCTTGATGATGATGTTACCGACCTTATCTTGCTTGACGGTCAGCCCTTCCCCCTGGGCCCATTGGATGATCCAGGCACTGAGTTTGGCTTCATGCTTGGAAGGGTGGGGAATGGAGCAGATCTGTTCGAAGAAATGCCAAATCAGTTGGGGGGTCAAGGAACTTAGTTGTGCCACGTCGGGACTCCTTACCAGCACGGAAAAAAACAGGGCCCCATCAGCGGGCCGAGGAAGAGGCTAACGATAATACAGTCAATCGCACAAAAATGTGAGCCGTCAGCGCAAATCGCAGGCTGATTGTGCTGGTGTATGACAACAGGACAGTACGATCGTCAGGTGAGAGCGATGCTGCGTAGTGCAAAAGAAATTTTTGTGACCGATCTCACAAAAAAGTTGAATTTACGGTGTCGACTGGTACATTAGCTCCCGTGGTTCGCCACCCGTCAGGATGACGATGAAAGCCTCCAGGGAACCGAAGCAAAGCAAGTGCGCCTCCATGGAACCGAGTGTTCGTTCAAGGATTTGAGCCCGCATAAAGGTACGTAACTTGTTAAGCAATCAGGAGTTTTAATATGCCAGGCAGCAACTCAACCTATTGGTTTGCCCCTTCTTTGTATACCCAGGGTTTCAGCTACCCTAACCCCTTCGTCACTCGTCGCTAAGACGAGTAGCCTGATTAGGCGGGGACGAGAAAGCAGCAGGTGCGTGAGGTCAAACCTCCCCCTGCTATTTTTTTATCTGCGATTTACCGCTGTGTCCTTTTTGGTGTCAACAGCAGGGGTGACAGGTTGGCCGTTTGGCTCTCAGGATCTGCCGAATGGAGAGGGTGATGCCGATTTTTCCTGTTTTTGGCATACGTTTGCCAGGCATTTTCTCTGCAAACGGTGCTATCATCTCGGCCCAACAGCTTGTCCGCGGTTTCGGCACTCTCTCTCTAGCCGATCGCCGGATATGTCAGTTTTGCTTCCATTGTATCCAGATCCGCTGCCGAGGCTTAGCCCTGAGGCAGCCGAAGTGCAATCTGAATTCAGTTGGGCGCGAGCCACATTTTCTGATCTCCGAAAGATTTCTAGCGGGGGTTTTGCTTTAAGTCATTGTTTTTATATAACTATTCGAGATAGATAACATGCCGAAAAAGTTCTATGTGTCGTGGGATAACCTGCAACGTGAAGCTCGCCGTCTGGCCCGTCGTCAGCTGCCTGTCAGCCAGTGGAAAGGTATCATCGCGGTCAGCCGTGGTGGCCTGGTACCCGCAGCCCTGATGGCTCGTGAACTTGGCATCCGTAACGTAGAAACCCTCTGCATCTCCAGCTATGACCATAACAGCCAGCGCGAGCTGGTAGTGGTCAAAGGCGCGACGACTGCGGGTGATGGTGAAGGTTGGCTGGTAGTAGAAGATCTGGTGGATACCGGTACTACCGCCAAGGCAATCCGCGACCTCTACCCGAAAGCCAAGTTCATCGCGATCTTCGCCAAGCCGATGGGTGAGGCGCTGTTGGACGACTTCGAAGTGGCCATCCCGCAGGATACCTGGATCGAACAGCCGTGGGATATGGCGCTGGAGTTCGCCACGCCGATTTGTGAAGAAGAGTAACACCACGTTAGTGTGTCGCATTTCACAGTTATGGTTGCACTGGGCCCCAATTTGGGGCCCAGTTTTTTGTGTATCAATCTGTTGCAGGGTGGCTGATCGGCGTTAAAAGTGGTTAAGATGGACCATTGCCTGATTCTTAATGGGACATCATCTTGGACTTGAACGACGACCTAAACCTGACTGACAAGTTATTTACCCGCGTCAAGAAGGTATTGGAAACATCCGAGATTTCCAACTCCAGTGTGGCTGACGTGGCTGAGGCCCAGTCAGACCAGATGTTTATCGACGGCTCCATGTCAAAGAGCTGGTATCGTCTGTTACGCCGCCCCTCTTGGGCTTGGCAAGGAGCCGATCCCGTCGAGGTAGAGCAAACCCTGGCCCAGATTGCCATGGCAACCGGTGAGCGTACGCACGACTGCTATCTCGATACCATCAAGGGATACGTACCTGGCAACTGGATCTATGAGTGGAGCCAGCTGGCCGGGACTTACTTCAAGCGAGGCCGTGAACTGTGTGAGCAAGGCGACCCCAAGGGGGCTCTCAAACAGCTGCTGAAGGCCGTGCGTTACTACTCCATCGCCAGCTACCCCCACCTGAAAGATGACGAACTGGCCGATCAGGCCCAGTTGCTTGGCAATATGGCCTATCGTGAGGCGGGCAGGCTGTTCAAAGTGCCGCTCAAAGAGATCCAGGTGCCTTTTCGCGGCAAGCAGATCCAGGGTTATCTCCATCTGCCGACCACTGACAAACCGGTGCCGCTGGTGATCATCAGCGGGGGAATTGACTCCCTGCAGCTCGATTTTCTCAGCTTTTATCTCAAGCGGCTCGAGCCCAACGGCATCGGCATGCTCTCTCTTGATATGCCGGGGATCGGCTATGCCGAGCATTGGCCGCTGGTACAAGACACCAGTCGTCTCCACCAGGCAGTACTGCACCATCTATCCGATGTAGCCTGGGTCGATCACCAGCGTATTGCCATGGTCGGTTTTCGGCTGGCAGGCAATGTTGCAGCCCGGCTGGCCTTTATCGAACCCTTCAAACTGCGCACCGTGGTCTGTGTCGGGGCCGGGGTCAATCAGTTATTTACCAATCAGGAGTTGTTTACCAAGTGTCCACGCATGATGCGTGATAGCTTGGCTAACCGGTTGGGGGCCGATGCGGCGCAGTGGGATGCCATGCGCACCAAGTGCCAGGTATTTTCACTTAAAACCCAAGGATTACTGGGGAGTCGCACCTCGGTGCCGATATTAAGTATCGGACACAAGAAAGATTTTATTTGTCCCGAGCAGGATGTACGGGCATTGGCGGCAGCCAGCCGTAATGGCAAGGCCATCGTATTCGATAAACAGCCTTTGCTGGAGGTGTATGACAAGGCATTGGACGAAATAGTCCAGTGGTTGAAGCAACATTTGTGTACCTGACATTGCGCTAAAAAACTGACGCCCTCATAAGATGGCGTGGCTTGTTTAACAGGGAGGTTAACATGTCTGAAAGAGTGACCTACAAGCGGCTGCTGAGGCAGTTTGCGGCTCTCGGCCCCTATTTGCGTGAGGATCTCTGCGAAGAGGGGCGCTACCGTTTTGACAGCCTTTCCGTTTGCATCAGTGCCAAACCGGCGCCGGACAAACGGGAGTTCTGGGGCTGGTGGCTGGTGCTGGAGCAGGACGATCACCATTTCCGTTACCACTATGAGCTTGGTTTCTACAATGCCGAGGGTGAGTGGATCAATAAGGCGATCCCCAAGAAGCATCAGGCGGAGGTTGACCGAACCCTTAACCGCTTCTACAAGCTCATCAGTGACAAGTTGGCGGCTCTGGAGTGCCAGTTAGCACCCGCTGATCAGGTCACCAATGAATTGACCGTGACAGCTGCCTGAATCCTGATGCCCGGCGAGGGGAGCAGACCCTTTCGCCGGGCTATCAGCTAACCCTTCGTCCAACCCTGCGAGCCACCTGAGCCGCGCATTTTCCCGCATCCCCTTACCCCGACGTTAATTGCCTTGCAGGCCACCATGGCCGTGGGTATAAAGATATTCCTTACTTTTTTAGCCTTTATGCTCCCATGGAAAACAAAACCATAGTCGTCAAGTTGGGCACCAGCGTGCTCACAGGGGGGTCTTCCCAGCTCAATCGTGCCCATATGGTCGAGTTGGTCAGACAGTGTGCGGCCTTGCACCGTCACGGCCATCGGGTCGTGGTCGTTACATCGGGGGCTATTGCCGCCGGGCGTGAACATCTGGGCCATCCGCCACTGGCGCCAACCTTGCCCAACAAGCAGATGCTGGCGGCCGTCGGCCAGACCCAGCTGATCCGGGTATGGCAGGATCTGTTTAACCTTTATGGCGTGCATATCGGCCAGATGCTGCTGACTCGCGCCGACCTGGAAGACCGGGAACGCTACCTTAATGCCCGTGACACCCTGCGCACCCTGCTTGATCACCACATCATTCCGGTGATCAACGAGAACGATGCGGTGGCGACCGCCGAGATCAAGGTGGGCGACAACGACAACCTCTCGGCCCGCGCGGCCATTCTGGCGGATGCAGATCTGCTGATCCTGCTCACCGACCAGAAGGGACTCTTTACCGCCGATCCCCGTACCAATCCCGATGCCCAGCTGATCGAAGAGGTGCAGACCATCGACGATACCCTGCGCTCGCTGGCGGGTGACAGCGTCAGCGGCCTCGGTACCGGCGGCATGGCCACCAAGCTGCAGGCTGCCGACGTGGCGCGCCGCGCCGGTGTCAACGTGGTGATTGCTACCGGCCAGATGCCGGAGGTGATCGGTCGCCTTGCCAAGGGCGAGCGGATCGGCACCCTGTTCCCGGCGTTGGCTTCGCCGCTGGAAGGGCGCAAGAGCTGGATTTTGGCTGGCCCACCCCCTCACGGTGAAGTACATGTGGATCAGGGGGCTGTAGCTGCGATTCAGGAGAAAGGCTCCAGCCTGTTACCCAAGGGCATAGTCGCGGTCAAGGGTGACTTCATTCGGGGCGATGTGGTGCGTATTCTCGATCCCAAGGGGGTTGAGCTGGCCCGCGGCATCTGCCGTTACGACCATCTGGAGCTGGAGAAGCTGCGCGGCGTTCACTCGGATCAGATTGAGCTGGTATTGGGCTATGGATATGGTTCAGTAGCGATCCATCGAGACGACATGGTGCTGCTCTGAGTGGGTTTGTACTACTAGCCCAGAGCCAACGATGGCTACGGGGTCTGTGGGCGATCCATCGGGATGATATGGTGCTGCTCTAATCAGGGCGGCACGGCATGAATAAAAGGGAACTGAAATGAGTCTGGAGAAAATGGGGCAGGCGGCCCGTGAAGCCGCCTATCAGCTGGCCACCATCAGCACGGCGCAGAAGAATCGGGCGCTGGCCGCCATCGCCGACGAGCTGGAGGCGCGAAGCGAGCAGATCCTGGCTGCCAACGACAAGGATATCGCGGCAGGCCGTGAGGCAGGCCTCTCCGAGGCGATGCTGGATCGGCTGCTGCTCAATCCGGCCCGGCTGGCCGGGATTGTGGCCGATGTGCGCAAGGTGATCACTCTGGACGATCCGGTTGGCGCTGAAATCGACAGCCGGGTGCTGGAGAACGGCCTGCGGCTCTCCCGTCGTCGGGTGCCCATCGGCGTCATCGGCGTTATCTACGAGGCGCGCCCCAACGTCACCATCGACATCGCCAGCCTCTGCCTCAAGACCGGCAACGCCAGCATACTGCGCGGCGGGCGCGAGACCTTCCACTCCAATCTGGAGCTGGTGCGGGTGATCCAGCGTGCGCTAGCCGCCTCCGGTCTGCCTGCCGAGGCGGTACAGTACATCGACAACCCGGATCGGGCGCTGGTCGGCGAGTTGCTGCGCCTCGATCGTTATGTGGACATGATCATCCCCCGCGGCGGTGCCGGGCTGCACAAGATGTGCAAGGAGAACAGCTCCATCCCCGTTATCATCGGCGGCTTTGGCATCAGCCATATCTTCGTCGACGCGAGCGCCGATCTGGAGCGCTCCCTGGCGGTGATCGACAACGCCAAGGTGCAGCGCCCCTCCGCCTGCAATGCGCTCGATACCCTGCTGGTACATGAAAAAGTCGCTGCTGTTTTTGCGCCGCAGCTGGTGGCGCTGATGAATGAACGCAAGGTGACACTGGTCGGCGCGGCCAATGCCATGGGGCTGCTGGTTGGCGCCGACAACCTGTGCGAGGCGGGGTCGGAAGATTTCGACACCGAGTGGCTGGGGTTGACACTGGGGGTCAAGCTGGTGGCGGATGTGAACGAGGCGCTGGCCCATATGCGCGAACATAACGCCGGTCACTCCGATGCCATCCTCACCAACGATCTGGCCAACGCCGAGCGTTTCGTCAACGGTGCCGGTTCGGCGGCGGTTTACGTCAACGCCTCGACCCGCTTTACCGATGGCGGCCAGTTTGGTCTGGGGGCCGAGGTGGCGGTTTCGACCCAGATGCTCCATGCCCGTGGCCCCATGGGGTTGACCGAGCTCACCAGCTACAAGTGGGTGGGGCAGGCGGATTATCTTATTCGCGCCTGATAACGCCATGTTTACCTGCAAAAATGCCGACCATAGGGTCGGCATTTTGTTTGACTGGTATCGCGCCGATACCACGCAGTGCGCTATCCCTTGGGGTTATTCCCCCTGATAAAGCACCTTGTCACCGGACTTGAGCACATAACCCTTCCAGATAAAGAGGGTGTAGTCGCCGCCCAGCCAGGACCAGTTGCCCTCTGCACCCTGACGGGTCAGAGCAAGCATCTCGCCGCTGGGCAGATGCAACTCGGCCAGCGTCTGGTCGGCATTGAACAGCACGAAGGCGCTGCTGGTCTGGCTGGTGTCGGTCGGATTGAGTCGTACACCCTGTTCAAACAGGCGCACACACTGGTTGGCCAGTGGTGACCACTGGTAGCCAGCACTGGCAAGGCAGCCGTGATTGTCGTGATCATTACCTACCATAGATGGCTCCGGTGCGCTGCAGGCAGCCAATAAGAGAGAGGCGGTCAGCAGGGTCAAGGTTCGCATGGTTACTCCTGATTATCTCGTTCAATGACGATGTTGGAAAATCCCAACTCTTTGAAGTAGTTCTCTTGGTAATCCTTTACGCTTTTCTTGTCACGACGACAAACCTGAGCCAGTTGGGCCTCCATGGCGTGGAAACTGGCGAGATCCAGCCCTTCGGCAGCGGCAATGGCATCGTAGATGCTGCGGAACTTGTCGTTCGCGTAGCCGAGCTCTTTAGCCTGTTTTTTATAGGTATAGGTAATCTTAAACGCCATCTGGCCCTTCCTTCTTCGATTTGGCTTGCTTGCGCTGGACGTAGAGGTAGAGGCTCTCCACCTTTTCCCGTGCCCACGGGGTCTTGCGCAAAAACTTCAGGCTGGACTTGATACTGGGATCTTCAGTGAAACAGCGGATATTGACTTGCTGCCCCAGCTCTTCCCAGCCGTAGTATTCGACCAGTGCGGTGACGATTGCTTCCAGCGTCAGCCCGTGCAGCGGGTTGTTTTTCTGCGCAGAGCCTGGCTGTGCAGGGGGTTGCTGCTCGCTCATGCTTGCTCCGTCAGCTTGGCAAAGGGTTGACCCATGCGAGTGGTCACACCGTTGGTCAAGTGGGATTCAAAGCCAGCCAGCATCCCGGGGCCAAACAGACAGACCACGGTACTGCCCAGCTTGAACAGGCCCATCTCGGCCCCTTTTTGCAGAGTGATAGCCTCATCACCGCTGTAATCCCAGCGCACCACTTCCTTCTGGCCACACACACCTTTCTGCTTAACCGGCGCAATGTTGCCGGCCCAGATGGTTTCGATACTGGCGACGATGGTGGCACCGACCAGCACCAGCGCCATCGGGCCGTGCGGGGTGCGGAAAGTCGCAACCACCCGCTCATTGCGGGCGAACAGGTTGGGCACGTTCTCGGCAGTGAGCGGGTTGACGGAGAACAGATCCCCCGGCACGAACACCATGCTCTCCAGCACGCCGTCCAGCGGCATGTGGATACGGTGGTAATCCTTGGGCGCCAGATAGATGGTAGCGAAATCGCCGCCTTGGAATGGTGCCACCAGATCCTGATAACCGCCCAGCAGCTCACGGGCGCTGTAGTCGTGGCCCTTGGCCTGAATGATGCGGCCCTGCTGGATCGGGCCGAGCTGGCTGACGGTGCCATCCACCGGCAGCGCCAGAGTCATGGCATCTTCAACTATCGGGCGGATACCGGGTTTGAGCTCACGGGTGAAGAACTCGTTGAAGCTCTTGTAGTGAGCCGGGCTTTCGTGCAGCGCTTCACTCATGTCGACCTGGTACTGCTTGATAAAGGTCTCGATGACGCGGGTGGTCAGGTTACCGGCTTGCGCAGCAGCAAACTTGCCGACCAGACGGGAGAGGGCATGCTTGGGCAAACAGTATTGACCGGCAATTTTAAGGTTGTCAGTAATGCTCATGTTGATCATCAGCTCTTAGTCAAAAGAGGGGGTGAATAGCGGGTCACAGTCGGGCCTGTTGCCGACCGTGACGGGCTTCCTGCATGGTTTCCAGGATGCGGTGATAATTGTAGAATCGATCGGCACTGATTTGGCCGCTATTGACGGCACCACGCAGTGCGCAGCCTGGGTCATCTTTGTGGGTACAGTCGCGAAAACGGCACCCCCCCAGATAGTCGCGAAACTCGATAAAGCACCAGGTGATGCGATCGGCTTCCAGATGCCAGAGGGCAAATTCGCGGATCCCCGGGGAGTCGATCAGATCGCCACCGCTCGGGAAGTGATAGAGTCGGGCCGTGGTAGTGGTGTGCTGGCCGAGCCCCGAGTTTTCCGAGACCTCGCCAGTGAGCACTCCCAGCCCCGGCATCAAGGCGTTGGTCAGGGATGATTTACCAACCCCTGACTGGCCGACGAAGATGCTGATCTTGCCTTCGAACTGGGCCTTGAGCTCGTCAAGCCCTTCGCCGCTCTCGCAACTGACCAGGATCACTTGATAGCCCAGCTTGCGATAGGGGGTCAGCTGCTGCTCAATACGCAGACGCGCTGCATCATCCAGCAAATCGACTTTGTTCAGCACTATGAGTGGCTGGATCTCCACATCCTCGGCGGCCACCAGATAGCGGTCGACGATGTTGGTGGAGAACTCGGGTAACACCGCCGAAACGATGATGATCTGGTCGATATTGGCTGCGATGGGCTTTACCCCGTCGTAGAAGTCCGGTCGGGTCAGCACTGAATGACGGGGATGAACCGCCTCGATGACCCCGGCGGTCGCGGCATTGAGGCCGGGACGCCACACCACCTTGTCGCCACACACCAGGCTGCTGATGCTGCTGCGCCGCAGGTTGCTGCGATGGATGGTGCCGTCAGTCGCTTCGACGTCTGCATGCTGACCGAAACGACTGATCACCATCCCTTCAATAGCCGGGCCAAACAGGGTGTCATCCACCACTGTGGTGTGATCTTTTTGCAGTCGCCGCTCGCGGTTAGCCTGGACGCGCCTTTGTTGACCCAGATTGAGTTTTGCTTTCTTTGCCACTCGATTCGCCAGTTTATGAACAGATCCAAAGCCAGTATGATACATGCAAATTGGCAAAATTCCGCCATTCCTCCCATATAGAGAGAGTAATCATGACAGTCAGCGCGCAGAACCTGGTATGGATCGACATGGAAATGACGGGTCTGGACCCTGAAGAGTGTGTCGTTCTGGAGATTGCCACCATAGTCACCGACAAGGATCTGAATGTGCTGGCACAAGGCCCGGTCATCGCCATTCACCAGAGTGATGCAGAGCTGGCCAAGATGGACGACTGGAACGTTAATACCCACACCAAGAGCGGTCTGGTGGCCCGGGTCAAGGCGAGCCAGCACGATGAGGCGAAAGCCGTGGCCGAGACCCTCGAGTTTATTCGTCAGTGGGTGCCGGAGCGTACCAGCCCGCTGTGTGGCAACAGCATTGGTCAGGATCGCCGCTTCATGGTCAAGCACATGGCCGAGCTGGAAGCCTTCTTCCACTATCGCAACGTCGATGTCAGTACCATCAAGGAGCTGGTGCGTCGCTGGCAGCCGGAGTTGCTGGATCAGTTCACCAAGAGCGGCTCCCATCAGGCACTGGATGACATTCGTGAATCCATTGCAGAATTGCAGTTCTATCGCAGCCACGTCTTCAAAATCTGAGTACCAGGTAAGGAGTTAGCCTGGTTTGGTTGCTAAAAGCGGCAGTTCGGCCAGCTTTTGAGCGAACGCGCGCAACCAGATAAAAAAGCCCTTGCAATTGGAACGACTGCTCTTATAATTCGGCTCCCGTACAGTAGCGCAAGCAACCAAATGCTGTACGACCTGTTTTAAGGTAGTTGCGGGAATAGCTCAGTTGGTAGAGCACGACCTTGCCAAGGTCGGGGTCGCGAGTTCGAGTCTCGTTTCCCGCTCCAAAAAGTGATGATGAAACTGGTTCAATCCAGCCCGATGCGGGAATAGCTCAGTTGGTAGAGCACGACCTTGCCAAGGTCGGGGTCGCGAGTTCGAGTCTCGTTTCCCGCTCCAATCATCATTGCACCTTCGAACACAATTTGTTGCGGGAATAGCTCAGTTGGTAGAGCACGACCTTGCCAAGGTCGGGGTCGCGAGTTCGAGTCTCGTTTCCCGCTCCAATACATGTATTGCCGGAGTAACAGAGTTGGTAGAGCATGATCTGTGCCAGCCAAGGCTGGGGTAGCGAGTTTGAATCTCGTTTCCTGCTTCAATCTATTTGCAAATGACATTCCGTTGCGGGAATAGCTCAGTTGGTAGAGCACGACCTTGCCAAGGTCGGGGTCGCGAGTTCGAGTCTCGTTTCCCGCTCCAAATTATTTGCAAGTGACAATCTGTTGCGGGAATAGCTCAGTTGGTAGAGCACGACCTTGCCAAGGTCGGGGTCGCGAGTTCGAGTCTCGTTTCCCGCTCCAATACGTTTTGCCGGAGTAGCCAGGTTGGTAGAGCATGATCCGTGTTTGCCAAGGCTGGGGTAGCGAGTTTGAATCTCGTTTCCTGCTCCAAAGAGTTTTACTAGATATGTGTAAGTGATATTCCGTTGCGGGAATAGCTCAGTTGGTAGAGCACGACCTTGCCAAGGTCGGGGTCGCGAGTTCGAGTCTCGTTTCCCGCTCCAATCACTTGCAAATGACATTCTGTTGCGGGAATAGCTCAGTTGGTAGAGCACGACCTTGCCAAGGTCGGGGTCGCGAGTTCGAGTCTCGTTTCCCGCTCCAATCTCTCTCCTCGAAGTACATCCATCCAATATCTCAAAACACTCACTGCCACATCCAGTTGGTAGAGCATGATCCGCGCCTTGCCAAGGCTGGGGTCGCGAGTTCGAGTCTCGCTTCCTGCTCCAATCTCTCTCCTTGAAGTACATCCATCCAATATCTCAAGACACTCACACCAATCCTTATCTCTTCGTGGTTTCATTATCTATTTGAATTACCCGTCACATCGCGCTGCGATGCTTTGTCGTATCTGGCGTTTACTCAGGGCGTATCTACCGCCTCTTGCAAGCAGGGAGGATATGGGGGCTCACACGGTGGGTTGAACGGGGCAAGTGGTTGTGACCGAAGAGGGCAAATTGCGGGCAAAAAAAGAGGAGGGGCCTTGGCTCCTCCTGCATATTCACTGGCGTGGCTTAGAGCAGGGTAACGTTCTCAGCCTGAGGACCTTTTTGGCCCTGAGTCACAGTGAACTGGACTTTCTGACCTTCAGCCAGGGTTTTGAAACCAGTGCTCTGGATGGAGGAGAAGTGAACGAAAACGTCCGGTCCTTGGGATTGCTCGATAAAGCCAAAACCCTTGGTTTCGTTGAACCATTTTACCTGGCCGGTGCGAATGTCAGACATGTGCTAAATCCTATCAATTACGAAATGAAACTAAGCCCGAGGTGGGCTGCATTTGCCTTGCAAGCAGGGGTTGGCTCATGACTGACCACGTCTCTTTGTCCCAGTAGCACGTAGAACAATCCCCGTTTAAAGCACAAACGATTGTACGTTAGCGCAGATCCTTGTCAATTTGCCCCCTTTCGTTTTTCGAACAAGCTAAAAATATTGTGAAGTCAGTAGCTTATTTGAAGGCAATTGACCAAAAAAACGGGAGGCCAGCGCCTCCCGTGTTGTTATTCCTTGAGGGCGAACCCTTCGCCCTGCCGGTCGTAGCGGTAGACCGCCTGACCATAGGAGCGGATCTCTACCCGCTGGATGCGGCGGGTGTCGTCCACCAGGATGAAGATGGCGCGGCCCGATTGCAGGCGGGTCAATGGCCGATCTGGCCCCTCGATGGCGATCAGGCGGCTCAGCTCCGCACCCGGCAACTCGAATTTGCGCCAGATGGAGTAGAGGGTCTCGCCAGCCTTCACCTCGTGTTGCAGCCAGGTACCGTTGACCTTCTCCTCGACCACGGGTTTGGCTGCCGCAGAGGTAGCGTTACCGGCAGTCAGTGCTTGCGCCGGTACCGCCAGCGGCACATCAAGCGAACCGGATGGGGCCGCTTGGGGGGCGGTCGGGGCCGGCTCCCAGGCCAGCACCAGCAACCAGAGCGGGATCAGGATCAGCAGACCTATGGTGTTTTTGCGCGGCAGCGGGCTGGACAGCTTGAATTTGCCTGCTTTGGCATCCTGGCGACGTTGGCCCAGGCTGCTCATCCCTTGGCCAAAACGTTGGCGCAGGGACAGAGTCACGGCATTGATGCGATGGAGCAGGGATCCTTGAGATTCGTCTTGGCGACGCAGCTGGGCTCGTCTGTTATGGCCTCGTGGGCGACGGTCCGGGGTGGGCACGGCATTTACCTCTCACTACATTGCCTGCCATCAGGCAAATTCGTTGCCTATGGTAAACGTACTCGCCCCCGAGGGGGAGAGTACCGGAGAGGAAAATTATCAGCTGAGACGAAATTGTCCCAATAATTGCTGCAATTGATCGGCTGCCTGACGCAATGCCTGACTGGCTTTGGCCGTATCGGTTGCATCCTGAGCAATGTCGTTGGCCAGAGCATTGGTTTTTGACAGGTTGCCGGAGACAGTCTCGGAGACCGAGCTCTGCTCTTCGGCAGCAGAGGCGATCTGATAGGTCATGTCGTTGATAGTGGCAATGGCCTTGTAGATGGTGCCCAGCGCCTCTTCCGCCAGATCCGCTTCGCCTACCGCCTGATGGGTCAGCTGCTGGCTGTGGGTGATGGTGTTGACCGCATTGGCGGAGCTCAAGCGAATTTTTTCGATCAGCTCCTGGGTATTTTGTACTGCTTGCTGGGTGTTACCCGCCAGTTTGCGCACCTCGTCAGCGACCACTGCAAAGCCGCGCCCCTGTTCGCCAGCACGCGCTGCCTCGATGGCCGCGTTGAGCGCCAGCAGGTTGGTCTGGTCGGCAATCCCCTGAATGACGGTGAGGATGCTGGTGATCTGGGTGCTGTCATGGGCCAGCCCTTCGACCACTTCGGCCCCTTTACCGGCTTCTGCTGCTACCTTGTGCATCGACTGGATCACCTGCTGGAAGCGCGCCTTACCCTGTTCGGCCGCACTTTGGGCCTGTTTGGCCGAGTCGGCGGTGTTGTTGGCATGGGTCGCCACCTCCTGACTGACGTAGGACATCTCCTGCACGGCGGTTAGCATCTGCTCCATCTCTGCCTGGTGATGCTGCAGGTTATTGTCGGTTTGACCGGCGATGCGGTCGGTATCGCTGGCGTGGCGGTTCACCTCGCTGGCGGTGTTCAGCACCTCCCCGAGCAGCCCCTGCAGCTTGTCGATAAAGCGGTTGATCCCTTTGGCCAGATCCCCCAGCTCGTCCACCGAGCGGGTGGTGAGGCGTTTGGTGAGATCTCCCTCGCCATCGGCGATGTCATCCACCAGGCTGACCATCTGACGGATGGGGCCTGTGATGCTGCGGGCGATCACCAGCATGGTGGCCAGTGCCAGCACCAGCACGATAACGGCGCCGACCAATTGCTGGGTCATGGCTGCCTGGTTCATGTCGCTCAGCTGGCTCTCCAGTTGATCGGCTCCCGCCAGTACCACCTTGTAGGGCAGGGTGACGATGATGGCCCAGTTACGGCTCATCCCCGGCACCATGATGGGCACCGAGATGCGGAACGACTCGTCCAGCTCCTGACGCTGCACTTCCGGTTTAAGGTACTGCTGCCACTGGTTGCCAAGCACCTTCTCTGCGCTACTGCCGAGCAGGCTGGCATCGCCGCTGGTGCCGGTGATGACGCCGGCGGCGCTGACGATCAGGGTCTCGCCCTTGCCGTCATAGATGTTGCTGTTGAGGGACTGGGCCTGACGGCTGATGGAGTCCACCGCCAAGTCCAGCGCGGCGATCCCCTTAAACTGACCGCCCACCAGAATGGGGGTGGTGATGGTGCTCACCAGCACCTGTTGACCGTTGATATCCACCTTGAAGGGATCAATAAGGCAGGATTGCCCTTCCCGTTTCGGGCAGGAGTAGTAGTCATTGGCGGGATTGCCGAATTGGTCCGGATCAGTTTTTTCGATGGAGAGCAGCAGGTCGGTGCCGATTTGATCCTTGTCGCGATAGAAGTAGGGGACGAAGCGACCCTTGCCGTCACTGCCGAGTGCATTCTGGCCGGCGAAGGTGGCATCCTGACCGTCGAAGCCGTTTGGTTCGAAGCCAGCAAAGGCGCCGTACAGCTGGGGTTCCAGCGCCAGCTGCGCCTTGAGCAGATCGATAGCCTGCTGGCGATCCAGTGGCAGCTTACCCTGTTGCTGCAACGCGAGGGCGCTGGCCATCTGCTGGGTATAGGAGAGCCCTTTTTGCAACAATTGGGTGATGGTGGCGGCCTCGGCGCGGGCGTTGGCGCTCACTTTTTGCCATGCCTCCTGCTGCAGCGCTGCGCGGCTGGAGCTGATGGTTATCTTTTGGGTCTGTTGGCCGGAGTATTGATTGAGCAGGATCAGGATGACCAGGGCTGCGGTCATGGCGATCCCCGCCATCACTAGAATGCGATTCTGGATAGAACGAAATTGCATCGTCTCTTCCTTGTGCGTGAGATGTGTGGTGAGCGTTATTTGGGTATCGGCTGAAGGAGGCAGCTCTCCAGCGCGATGCATAGCAAATCTGAAACAGCACTTCTGTTTTGCGATCCCCTTCAAATATCAGACGGTAAGCGAGCGGAGCACACATTTAATCCCGCTACTTTGGCCCACAACGGCTTCATGGTTTTCCCATCCGCGATGGTCGGTGCTAAAATGCGACGGTTTTTTCTAACGAATTGGCCCAAGGCCCTCTACACAAGGCTTAAAGATGAAAGTCAAAACCCGTTTTGCTCCCAGCCCGACCGGCTTTTTGCATGTCGGCGGTGCCCGTACCGCACTCTATTCCTGGTTGTTTGCAAAGAGCCAGGGCGGTGAGTTCGTGCTGCGTATTGAGGATACTGACCTGGAACGTTCCACTCAGGAGGCGATCGACGCCATTATTGAGGGAATGGGCTGGTTGGAGCTGAACTGGGATGAGGGCCCCTACTACCAGACCAAGCGTTTCGACCGTTATAACGCCTTGATTGACGAGATGCTGGCCGATGGCCGCGCCTACAAGTGCTACTGCTCCCGCGAGCGGCTTGACGAATTGCGCGAAGGCCAGATGGCCAATGGCGAGAAGCCCCGTTATGACGGTAAGTGCCGCGATCACGCTCACGACCATCCGGCCGATGCGCCGCACGTTATTCGCTTCCGCAACCCGACTGAAGGCTCCGTGGTGTTCGATGACCACGTCCGTGGCCGTATCGAGTTCGCCAACACCGAACTGGACGATCTGATCATCCGCCGTACCGATGGCGCCCCGACCTACAACTTCTGCGTAGTGGTCGATGACTGGGATATGGAGATCACCCACGTGGTGCGTGGCGAAGACCACATCAACAACACCCCGCGCCAGATCAACATCTACAAGGCGTTGAACGCACCGGTACCGGAGTTTGCTCACGTCTCCATGATCCTGGGCGACGACGGTGCCAAGCTCTCCAAGCGCCACGGTGCAGTCTCCGTGATGCAGTATCGCGATGACGGCTACCTGCCGGAAGCGCTGCTGAACTATCTGGTGCGTCTGGGCTGGTCCCACGGCGATCAGGAGATCTTCACCCTGGATGAGATGATCAAGCTGTTCAGCCTGGATGCCATCTCCAAGTCCGCCTCTGCCTTCAATACCGACAAGCTGCTGTGGCTCAACAACCACTACATGCGCACTCTGGATCCAGCCCGCGTTGCCACCTTCCTGGCATGGCACATGGAAAACCAGCAGATTGACACCCGCAATGGCCCGACCTTGCCAGAAGTGGTGACTCTGCTGGCCGAGCGCTGCAATACGCTCGTTGAGATGGCTGCCCAGAGCCGCTATCTGTTCGAAGAGTACGAAGCCATTGACGAAGCCGCTGCCAAGAAGCACCTGCGTGGCGTCGCGGCCGAGCCGCTGGCGCTGGCCAAGGCCAAGCTGGCTGCACTGGATAGCTGGACCACCGAAGCGCTGCACGAGCTGATTGAAGCCACTGCCGCTGAACTGGGTCAGGGCATGGGCAAGGTTGGCATGCCGCTGCGTGTTGCCGTGACCGGTCTGGGCCAGTCACCGGGTATCGACGCCGTGATGGCGCTGGTGGGTAAAGAGCGGGTGCTTGCTCGTATCGACCGTGCGCTGGCCTATATTGAAGCGCGCATGGCTGCTGAGTAAGCACTGCCGATGTGGCAGGCGAGGGGATAACCCGGCTCTGCCATTCGCCGAATAGAAAAAATCCGAAACCACTGGTTTCGGATTTTTTTATGGCTGCGATTTGCCCTCCTATTGGGGCTCGGCGGCTGTGATGCCCGGTCAGTGAGCGCTGTCAGATGAGCTTGAAGGAGTGTATCTGGCTGTCGAGCTCCTTGCTGTGCTGCTCGACCAGTTCCGAGGCTTCCTGCAGTTCACGGAAAACCACCACGGATCCTTCCGCGATCTGTTTGACCTGCTCCAGATTGCCGCGCATCTCTTCGGCGACCGCGATCTGCTGTTCGGAGGCGGTGGCGATATGGCGATTCATGTCGGCCACCCCCAGTACCCGCTCCACTATGGTAGCGAGCTGGGTGCCTGCCTGTGTCACCTGTTCCACCCCCTTGTCGGCCTGGCGCACGCTCTGAGCCATCAGCTCGGCGGCCTGACCGGCATTGCCCTGCAACTGTTCGATCATCTTCTGGATCTCGACAGTGGCGGCCTGAGCCCGGTTGGCCAGTTCGCGTACCTCGGAGGCGACCACCGCAAAGCCGCGACCCGCCTCCCCGGCGCGGGCCGCTTCGATGGCGGCGTTAAGGGCCAGCAGGTTGGTCTGTTCGGAAATACTGCGAATGGTGTCGACCACAGAGCCGATCTGCTCGACCCCCTGTTCTACCTGATTAACCACGCTCGCCGAGCGTTGGATGTTGCCAGAAAGGGTGTCGATGGTGCTGACGGTATCGGCGACGCAGCGGCTGCCTTCGTGTGCCAACTGGCTGGTTTCTGCGGTGGCACGGGAGGCCTGATCCGCATGGGCTGCAACCTCGCGAATGGCGCCCACCATCTGGCTCATGGCACTGGCCAGTTGCTCAATCTGGGTGAACTCTTCGCTGATCGCTTCGTGGGCTTCTTCCATGCAGAGGGTCACCTGGGAGGCGATGTCGTTGAGCTCCTTGCAGGCGATACGCTGGTTGCCGAATACCTCTTTGAGGTTCTCTTGCGAGTGGGAGACCGCCTTGGCGATGTCACCGAACTCGTCGCGGGACTTGAGCAACACCTTGTGGCTGAGATCCCGCTTGGCAAAGCGCTCCAGCAGGCCGACCAGATAGTTCACCTGTTTGACCATCAGCCGGGAGCCGGTGAGCAGCAGGATCACGAACAGCAACCCCATGATGGCTGTCTCCATCAAACCGGTCCAGAGCAGGCGATTGGAGATGGCGTCCGCTTTGGCAGGATCCAGCCCTTCGGCGAGCAGGGTCATCTCGAGATTGTTGGCATCAAACCAGAGTTTGGTCAGTAGCATCAGGGTACTGAACACCATCAGCAGCACCACTTTGGGTACCAGACGGATGTTGCTCATTCGCTTTTCCAGCAGGTTCAACTGCATTATCATTCTCCTTTTAAAATCTGCTTATCCTTTCCCGTCAGGGCTATCGGCATTATCTGCTTTTTTATTAATCCGTAATGTATTCAACATTGGAAAATGTATGCGAAGTCACTTAACTCATCTGCGGGCGATGGATCTGCTGATGGCATTTTTGTCTATTGTGTCGGTATTGCTGGTGACGGCCCGCTGGTGGGGGCACCAGAGTGTCACCCCGCAGACCTTGCAGCTCTTCTATGACATCGACAGCCTGATCTGCTACTTCTTCCTCGCTCACTTTGCCTATGGCTGGGTACGGGCCAGCGACAAGTGGGCATTCTTCAGGGCCAACTGGATCTATCTGCCGGGCAGTCTGCCGATGGCGGAGCAACTGCGTTGGGCGCGGTTGATCCAGTTGTGGCGGGTCTATCAGCTGATCCGCGAAAACCCGGATATCTGGGGCATGTTCCGCCGCGAGCGCAACGAGACCACCATATCTGGCATCCTGTTCCTGTTCTTCCTGCTGCTCGGGGTGGGGTCCGGCGTCATGTACTGGATTGAGTCTGGCCAGCCTGGCAGTCAGATTGAGACCCCTTACGATGCCTTCTGGTGGACGCTGGTGACCCTCTCTACCGTGGGATATGGCGATCTGGTCCCCAAGACCGAGCAGGGGCGTTTCGTTGCCAGCCTGCTGATCCTGTTCGGGGTCGGTCTGTTCGGTGCCATCAGCGGTTTTATGGCCAGTTTGTTCTTGCAGCCCAACAAGGGGGATGGCGAGACCGACAAGTGGCGCCATCACTACAACAGCCAGCAGGAGCAGCTGTTGCAGGAGATCCGCGCCCTGCGCAGCGAGGTGCGGGAGCTGAAAAACAAGTAAGGCTGCGGGCGGGCAAGTTGCGAGCTGACTCGCAACTCTGCGCGCTTTATTCGGGGGCAGGTGCTTTTTCTTTGCTTGTCCTTTAACCTGCAGGCGGCTTAACATTCAACCTCTTGTCCAAACCTGAAAAAGAGAACCGATCGACCATGCGCGCCCTTCTCGGGATTTTGATCTGCTTGTGTGCCCAACAGGCACTGGCCGATACCCGTTATGTTTCAGACAACATTTTTACCTTCATCCACAACGGTCCGGGCACCCAGTACCGGATCCTTGGCAGCATCAAAGCTGGTGAACCGCTGGAGGTAAAAGCGGTGAACAGCGAGGCCGGTTTCACCCAGGTGGTGGACAGTCGTGGTCGCGAGGGATGGATCAAAAACAGCGAACTGCAGAGCCAGATCAGCCTGCGTGAGCGGCTGCCCCAGGTGGAAAAAGAGCGCGATGAGCTCAAAGACCGCCTGCAGAATCTCAACGGTGACAACGAGAAACGCTTCACCGAGAAGGATGGCCAGCTTGCTGCCCAGAGCAAGGAGATTGCCGCCCTCAAGGCTCAGCTGGTCAGCCAGGGGGAGGAGCTTGGCAATCTCAAAGAGCAGAATGACGCTTTGACCCAGAGCTACGACAACCAGGAGCATGACATGCAGATGGACTGGTTTATTCGTGGTGGTGCCATGGTGGGGGCGGGGATCCTGCTCGGCATCCTGTTGCCGATGCTGCCCCGTCGTCGCAGCCGCGGCGATCGCTGGATGAATTGACCACACTGGTCTGAATAAACTGAAGGGTCGCCGTGGCGGCCCTTCTTTTTTATCTGCATTTTTGCTGGCACCGGTTGCTGTCGCCAGCGCCCGGATAGCGGAAAGCAACGGCACAAGATCGTATACAAACTGATGCCAGTTGACCCTCTTCATAGTCGGAAAAGGGACTCGTAGAGGGAGAATGAGGCAGAATTAGCGATCTTTGTTAAAGAGTGGCAACAAATTCATTTCATATAGGGTGCAACATTGTATACATTATCGGCGTTTCGGCGGCGCGTCCGCCTTTGTCGATATCAGCCTTCGGGCGTACAGGAAGACCCCCTATGTTCAAAGCGACTCACGTGCTTGCTGCTGACTACATTCCCTCTGATTTGACCGCCCTGCGCGAAGCCATCACCCAGAACTATGTGGTGGATGAAAATGCCTATCTGGCCGAACTGTCGGCCATGCTGGCGGTGGATGGTGCCGCGCTGGAGCAGGTGACCCAGCGTGCCCGCATGCTGGTGACCAAGGTGCGCAAAGAGAGCGGCTCCGGTGACGGTATCGACGCCTTCCTGCAGGAGTACAGCCTCGATACTCAGGAGGGGATCATCCTGATGTGTCTGGCCGAGGCGCTGCTGCGCATTCCCGATGCCGAGACCGCCGATGCCCTGATCAAGGACAAGCTCTCCGGCGCCAACTGGTCATCCCATTTCCGCAAGAGCGACTCCACCCTGGTCAACGCCTCCACCTGGGGCTTGATGCTGACCGGCAAGATCATCAAGCTCGACAAGAAGCTCGATGGCAACCCGGCCAACCTGCTGGGGCGCATGGTCAACAAGCTGGGGGAGCCGGTGGTGCGCTCCGCCATGTACGCTGCCATGAAGATCATGGGCAAGCAGTTCGTGCTGGGTCGCGACATGAAGGAGGCGCTCAAGGCGAGCCGCAAATCCCGCGAGCTGGGCTACACCCACACCTACGACATGCTGGGTGAGTCGGCGCTGACTTTGCAGGATGCCGACAAGTATCTGACCGATTACCGCAACGCCATCGAGGCGGTGGGCAACGAGCGGATCAGCGACGGCGGCCCGGCCCCCTCCATCTCCATCAAGCTCTCGGCGCTGCATCCGCGCTATGACGTGGCCAACCGCGAACGGGTGCTCGGCGAGATGTGCGAGCGACTGGTGGGGCTGGTGCGGCTGGCCCGCGACAAGGATGTGGCCATCAGCATCGATGCCGAGGAGATGGACAGACTCGAGCTCTCTCTCGATCTGTTCGAGCAGCTCTACCGCTCCGACGCCAACCGTGGCTGGGGCAAGCTAGGCATGGTGGTGCAGGCCTACTCCAAACGCGCGTTGCCGGTGCTGTGCTGGCTCACCGCGCTGGCCCGCGAGCAGGGTGATCTTATTCCGGTGCGACTGGTAAAAGGTGCCTATTGGGACAGCGAGCTGAAATATGCCCAGCAGGCGGGCTTGCCCGGCTACCCGCTGTTTACCCGCAAGGCGGGCACCGATATCTCTTACCTCGCCTGCGCCCGCTACCTGCTGAGCGAGCCAACCTGCGGCTTTATCGCCCCCCAGTTCGCCACCCACAACGCCAATACCGTGGTCAGCATTCTGGAGATGGCCGGCGATCGCCAGTTTGAATTCCAGCGCCTGCATGGCATGGGGGAGGAGCTGCACAACGCCGTGTTGAATGACAATCCCGGCCTGCACTGCCGCATCTATGCGCCGGTCGGTGCCCACAAGGACTTGCTGCCCTATCTGGTGCGCCGCCTGCTGGAGAACGGGGCCAACACCTCCTTCGTTCACAAGCTGGTGGACCCCAACACCCCGGTGGATTCACTGGCCGAGCACCCGCTGCGCACCCTCAAGCGCTACTCCGGCTTTGCCAACGACCGCATTCCACAGCCGGTGAACCTGTTCAGCGACCGCAAGAACTCCAGCGGCGTCAACATGAACATCCTCTCCATCCAGCGTCCCTTCTTCGCCCGCTTGCAAGAGCTGGAGAGCAAGCAGTGGCTGGCGGGCCCCATCGTCGATGGCGAGACCCTCAAGCGCAGTGAAGCCCGCGTGGTGCTGAGCCCGCAGGATGTGAGCCTGACTGTCGGCAAGATCCACTGGGCTGACGAGCAGGCGGTGGAGCAGGCCTTGGCCTCCGCCCACGCCGCCTTCCCGCGCTGGCGCGCAACCCCGGTGAGCGAGCGTGCCGCTGCGCTGGAGAAGCTGGCGGATCTGCTGGAAGCCAACCGCGAGCAGTTCGTCTCCCTCTGTACCCGCGAGGCGGGCAAGCTGCTACAAGATGGCATCGACGAAGTGCGCGAGGCGGTGGATTTTTGCCGCTACTACGCGGTGCAGGCCCGCAGTCTGATGGGGCAGGCGACTCTGCTGCCCGGTTACACCGGCGAGCAGAACGAGCTGTTCCTGCAGGGGCGCGGGGTGTTTGTCTGCATCAGCCCGTGGAACTTCCCGCTGGCGATTTTCCTCGGCCAGGTTGCGGCGGCGCTGGCCACCGGCAACACCGTCATCGCCAAACCGGCGGAGCAGACCGGCCTTATCGCCCATCTGGCGGTGACCCTGGCGCATCAGGCTGGTATTCCGGGCGATGTGCTGCAACTGCTGCCCGGTGACGGCGCCACCGTGGGGGCCAAGCTGACGGCGGATCCGCGCATCGGCGGCGTCTGCTTCACCGGCTCCACCGAGACCGCCAAGCTGATCAACATGACCCTGGCCCAGCGCGATGGCGCCATCCTGCCGCTCATCGCCGAGACCGGCGGCCAGAACGCCATGATCGTCGACTCTACCGCCCTGCCAGAGCAGGTGGTACGCGATGTGGTGAGCGCCGCCTTCCAGAGCGCCGGTCAGCGCTGCTCGGCCCTGCGGGTGCTCTATCTGCAGGAGGAGATAGCCCCGCGGGTGCTGGAGATCCTCACCGGCGCCATGCAGGAGCTCAAAGTCGGCAATCCGGCCGAACACAACACCGACGTCGGCCCGGTGATCGATGCCGATGCCAAGCTGGGTCTGGATGCCCATCTGGCCCGGATGATCCCGCGCGCTCGGCTGATTGCCCAAGCGCCGATGCCCGCCGCGACAATGGAAGGGCACTTCGTCCAGCCGACCGCACTGGAGATTGGCTCCATCCGCGAGCTGGTGAAGGAGCAATTCGGCCCGATCCTGCACGTGGTGCGCTACGCCATCCGGGATCTGGACAAGGTGATCGCGGATATCAACGGCACCGGCTACGGCCTGACGCTGGGGATTCACAGCCGTAACGAATCCCACGCCGAGGAGCTGGCGAGCCGCATCAATGTGGGCAACGTCTACATCAACCGCAACCAGATCGGCGCCATGGTCGGGGTGCAGCCGTTCGGCGGCCAGGGGCTCTCCGGCACCGGTCCCAAGGCAGGTGGCCCCCACTACTTAAGCCGCTTCGTCACCGAGAAGACCCGCACCATCAACACCGCGGCGGTGGGTGGCAACGCCTCCCTGCTGGCGATGGGCGATGCCTGATCCGCGTCGATAGAGGCCGGATAGTGGATGCCGGATAACAGCGGGCCGCCTTAGGGCGGCCTCTTTATTTGGGCTATCCGTTTTTTACGAAGAGGACAATCGGCCACGGCGGGGTCGTCAGCGACCTGTGCTGGTCGTAAGATGGGGCCATTCGCGCGGCGGCTGCCCCTTGGTGGGCCCGCCGTGGCCAGGGTTTTGTTTAACTGGACTTTGTGTAATTGGACTTAAGCGAGAGTGATTATCTGATGTCATTAACCGAACAAGCCCGCTGGTTCGTGCTAGGGGGCGATCATCTGCTACTGCTCGATCAGCAGGGAGAGGTGCCACAGGGAAGTAAAGCGTGCCTGCCCGCAGCGCTGGCTGATGCCCATTTCGAGCTGTTCGACGAGTGGCAGGGGCTGCCCTGCTATCTGCTGGATCTGGGGGATGAGGCCGACACGACTATGATGGCCCCCCTGCGCCAGCTGATGGTGGCGGGGGACGAAGAGGGCTTTCGGCTCGCGGGTCGCGCCTGGCAGCTAGCCACCTTCCGCCGTACCCACAGTTTCTGCGGCGAGTGTGGCGCCCCCATGACCCCGAAGGCGGGGGAGTGGGCGCAGGTGTGCCACCATGGCCACACGGCCTATCCGCGCATTTCACCCTGCATTATCGTGGCGGTGCGCAAGGGGGCCGAGATCCTGCTGGCTGCCCATCGCCGTCACTATCAGGCCGACGATCCCATGTATACCGTGCTGGCCGGCTTTGTGGAGGCGGGGGAGAATCTTGAGCAGTGCGTGGCACGGGAGGTGTTCGAGGAGAGCGGCATCCGGGTGCGCAATGTGCGCTACGTGGCGAGCCAGCCCTGGCCCTTCCCCCATAGCCTGATGATGGGCTTTACCGCCGACTACCAGAGCGGCGAGATCAGGGTGCAGGATGACGAACTGGTGGCCGCTGCTTTCTTCACCGCCGAACAGTTGCCGCGCTTGCCGCCCCACGGCACTATCGCCCGGCGACTGATCGCACTGTCGCTGGCAGGCGAGGGGTAGGGGCGCTGATCTTTTCGCCACTTTTTTGCACTTCTTTTTACAAACAGGGGTGCTCGGGTTTGCGCCCCTTCACATCTTTGCAACCGCGCGCCCATTTGCCACGTTTGGGGCAGTCCGCTTGGTCGGGCAAAGTGGTATTATGGCCGCCATTTTATGCGTGATACGAACTCAGGAACTGGGATGAAAGAGCTGAAGAACGATCGATACCTGCGCGCCCTGCTGCGCCAGGACGTGGATATGACCCCGGTATGGATGATGCGCCAGGCTGGCCGTTATCTGCCGGAATACAAGGCGACTCGTGCCCAGGCGGGGGATTTCATGTCCCTGTGCCGCAACGCCGAACTGGCCTGTGAAGTCACCCTGCAGCCCCTGCGCCGCTACCCGCTCGATGCCGCCATCCTCTTCTCCGACATCCTCACCGTGCCCGATGCCATGGGGCTGGGTCTCTACTTCGAGCAGGGTGAAGGCCCGCGCTTCGAGCGCCCGATCACCTCCATGGCTGACGTGCAGGCGCTGCCGATCCCGGATCCGGAAGATGAGCTGGGCTACGTGATGAACGCGGTGCGCACCATCCGCCGCGAGCTGAAGGGCGAAGTGCCGCTGATTGGCTTTTCCGGCAGTCCATGGACCCTGGCCACCTACATGGTGGAGGGGGGCAGCTCCAAGGCGTTCACCAAGATCAAGCAGATGATGTATGCCGAGCCGCAAACCCTGCATCTGTTGCTCTACAAGCTGGCCGACAGCGTCATCAGCTACCTCAACGCCCAGATCATGGCGGGTGCCCAATCCGTCATGGTGTTCGACACCTGGGGCGGCGTGCTCACCCCGCGCGATTACCGCGACTTCTCCCTGCAGTACATGCACAAGATTGTCGATGGCCTGATCCGCGAGCACGATGGTCGTCGCGTGCCGGTCACCCTATTCACCAAGAACGGTGGTCAGTGGCTGGAGCAGATCGCCGCCACCGGTTGCGATGCGCTGGGGCTGGACTGGACCATCGACATTGCCGATGCCAAGCGCCGGGTCGGTGACAAGGTGGCGCTGCAGGGCAACATGGATCCCTCCATGCTCTACGCCAATCCGGCACGGATCCGTGAAGAGGTTGCCTCCATTCTGGCCGGTTTCGGTCAGGGCAACGGCCACGTCTTCAACCTGGGTCACGGCATCCATCAGGATGTGAACCCGGAGCATGCCGGCGTGTTCGTCAACGCGGTGCACGAGTTCTCTGCTCAGTACCACGGCCGCTAAGGCTGGGTGAGCGAAGAGAGAGTGATTGATATCCGGGGCCACAAGGCCCCGTTTTACATTTAAAAAGGCGCCGCGACGAAAAGAGCGTGGCACCCGCGCAGGAGGCAAGATGAGCAGCAAATCACTGGATTGGGGTATCGATCTTGGCGGTACCAAGTGTGAATGCGTGGTGCTGGATGGCGACGAGGTGCTGTTGCGCCACCGCATTCCCACCGAGCGGGCTGGTGGTTATGACCACATGATCGGCCAGATCGCCAAGCTGGTGGCACAGTGCGTCGAGAAGGTTGGCCAGCGCCCGACCGTTATCGGCATGGGCACCCCGGGGGCGCGGGATCCGCAAACCGGCCTGATGAAGAACTGCAACACCACCGAGCTCAACGGCAAGCCGTTCAAGGAAGATCTGGAGCGCAAGCTGGGCGTGCCGGTACTGATTGCCAACGACGCCAACTGCTTCGCGCTGGCAGAAACCCACCTCGGCGCAGTGCGTCAGCACCATCCCGATGCGAAAGTGGTGTTCGGCATCATCATGGGCACCGGGGTTGGCTCCGGTATCGTCATCAACGGCCAGATCCTCAACGGCCACCACGGCATCGCCGGTGAGTGGGGTCACAATGTGCTCTCCCCCGATGGTCCCGAGTGCTACTGCGGCAGGCGTGGCTGCGTCGAGACCCTGATCAGCGGCCCGGCGCTGGAGGCCTGGTACGAGGCCAAGGCCAAGCGTCGCCTCTCGCTCGCTCAAATAGCGGCCGCCACCGCTCACGATCATGTGGCCAAGCTCACCATCGACCGGCTGCACCTGCTGTTTGGTCAGGCGCTGGCCAACGTGGTCAACATTCTCGACCCGGACGTGATCGTCATCGGCGGCGGGGTGGGTAACGTACAGAGCCTTTACAGCGTGGGACGGCAGACAATTTTGCCCTTCCTCTTTAATCCCCGCTTCACAACCCCCATTATTGCTCCTGCCCTTGGTGACAGTGCCGGGGTATTCGGGGCGGCGTTGCTGGCCCGCGGTGAATTCAAGGAGGCCCTGCTGTCGTAGCCGGGGCCCCCGGGCGGCCAGTGTGCCGCCCTGTTGCTGGTTCAAGGAAACGGATTCTCGATGATCAAGATTGCCATCAATGGTTACGGACGGATCGGTCGCAATGTGTTGCGAGCCCTCTATGAAAGCGGGCGCGACAAGACCATCAAGATTGTCGCCATCAATGAGCTGGCGGCCCCCGAGGCCATGGTGCACCTGACCCGTTACGATACCAGTCACGGTCGCTTCCACCATCCGGTACAACTGGCGGGCAACAGCATGCTGGTGGGGGAGGATCTCATCTCCCTGTTTGCCGAGCGGGATCCGGCGAAGCTGCCGTGGCGGGCGCTGGGGGTGGATGTGGTGCTCGATTGCACCGGGGTGTTCGGCTCGCGGGCCGATGCAGAGCTGCATCTGGCGGCGGGGGCGGGCAAGGTGCTCTTTTCCCACCCGGCCGATGCGGATGTGGATGCCACCGTGGTCTACGGGGTCAACCATCAGGTGCTGACCGGACGGGAGCGGATCGTCTCCAACGCCTCCTGCACCACCAACTGCGTGGTGCCGGTGATTGAAACATTGCATCGAGAATTCGAGATAAATTGTGGTACTATTACGACAATTCATTCGGCCATGCATGATCAGCAAGTCATCGATGCCTACCACAGTGACTTGCGCCGAACCCGTGCTGCCAGCCAGTCCATTATTCCGGTGGACACCAAGCTGGCAAAGGGGTTGGAGCGTATCCTGCCCCACTTCGCCGGCAAGTTCGAGGCGATTGCGGTACGGGTGCCGACCATCAATGTAACAGCGATGGATCTCAGTATTACTGTTCGTAAAAAAGTGACAGTTACTGACGTAAATCAAGCCCTGCAACGGGCGTCCAGAGGTACATTACAAGGTATTCTGGATTACACGGAAGAGCCTTTGGTCTCCGTAGACTTCAATCATGATGCACACTCCTGCATCATTGATGGTACCCAGACCCGGGTGAGCGATGCCAACCTCGTCAAGATGTTGATGTGGTGTGATAACGAATGGGGCTTCGCAAACCGGATGCTGGATACCACCCGGGCCATGATGGCCGCAGGCTGAGCCTGCCCCGGGCGAATAGGTTACTGTTTTTAACATTACCTGAAAATATAGAGGACTGAATATGTCTGTTATCAAGATGACTGACCTGGATCTGGCGGGTAAACGCGTTCTGATCCGTGCTGACCTGAACGTACCGGTAAAAGACGGTAAGGTCACTTCCGATGCACGTATCGTGGCGACGCTGCCGACCATCAAGCTGGCTCTGGAAAAGGGCGCCAAGCTGATGATCACCTCCCACCTGGGTCGTCCGACCGAGGGTGAATACAACGAAGAATTCTCCCTGGCTCCGGTTGTTAACTATCTGAAAGACGCTCTGTCTTGCCCGGTTCGTCTGGCCAAAGATTACCTGGATGGCGTAGATGTCGCCGCCGGTGAACTGGTTGTGCTGGAAAACTGCCGTTTCAACAAAGGCGAGAAGAAGAACACCGAAGAGCTGGCCAAAAAATACGCCGCCCTGTGTGATGTCTTTGTAATGGATGCGTTCGGTACTGCTCACCGCGCCGAAGGTTCTACCTACGGTGTTGCCCAGTTTGCTCCTGTTGCTTGTGCCGGTCCGCTGCTGGCGGGTGAACTGGAAGCCCTGGGTAAAGCCATGCTCAAGCCCGAGCGCCCGATGGTTGCCATCGTTGGCGGCTCCAAGGTCTCTACCAAGCTGACCGTGCTGGAATCCCTCTCCAAGATCGCTGACCAGCTGGTGGTCGGTGGTGGCATCGCCAACACCTTCATCGCTGCTGCCGGTCACAACGTCGGCAAGTCCCTGTGCGAACACGACCTGCTCGACACCGCCAAGAAGCTGGCTGCCGAGACCAACATTCCGGTCACCACCGACGTGGTTGTAGGCACCGAGTTCTCCGAGTCCACTCCGGCCACCATCAAGTCTGTTGCTGACGTGACCGACGGCGACATGATCTTCGACATCGGCCCTGACTCTGCCAAGGCCCTGGCTGACATCATCATGAACGCCAAGACCATTCTGTGGAACGGCCCGGTCGGTGTGTTCGAGTTCGATCAGTTCTCTGCTGGCACCAAAGTGATCGCTGAAGCCATCGCTGCTTCTCCGGCCTTCTCCATCGCTGGCGGTGGTGACACCCTGGCTGCCATCGACAAGTTTGGCATCGCCGACAAAGTCTCCTATATCTCCACTGGCGGCGGCGCCTTCCTGGAGTTCGTAGAAGGCAAGGTACTGCCGGCTGTTGCGATGCTGGAACAGCGCGCCAAAGCCTAATTGACCCGAGACGGGGGGCAAACGCCTCCCGTTTCGTTTATCATGTGGCCGCTGTGCCGGTTCATGATGAACCTCCCATTTTTTATTAACGGCATACGAGACAGGACGATTAAACATGTCTAAGAAAATTTTCGACTTCGTAAAACCCGGCGTGATCACTGGTGATGACGTTCAGAAAGTGTTCGCCATCGCTAAAGAGAACGGCTTTGCTCTGCCAGCAGTTAACTGTGTTGGTACCGACTCCGTTAACGCTGTGCTGGAAGCTGCTGCCAATGTTAAAGCGCCGGTAATCGTTCAGTTCTCCAACGGTGGTGCCGTGTTCACCGCCGGTAAGGGTCTGAAGATGGAAGGCCAGAAAGCCGCCATCCTGGGTGCCATCTCCGGTGCCAAGCACGTTCACGCTGTTGCCGAAGCCTACGGTATCCCGGTTATCCTGCACACCGACCACGCTGCCAAGAAGCTGCTGCCGTGGATCGACGGTCTGCTGGAAGCGGGCGAGAAGCACTTTGCTGAAACCGGCAAGCCGCTGTTCTCCTCCCACATGCTGGATCTGTCCGAAGAGTCTCTGGAAGAGAACATCGACATCTGCTGCGAGTACCTGACCCGCATGGCCAAGATGAACATGACTCTGGAGCTGGAACTGGGTTGCACCGGTGGCGAAGAAGATGGCGTAGACAACAGCCACCTGGATCAATCTTCCCTGTACACCCAGCCGGAAGATGTTGCTTACGCTTACGAGCGTCTGTCCAAGATCAGCCCGCGTTTCACCATCGCTGCCTCCTTCGGCAACGTACACGGTGTATACAAGCCGGGTAACGTCAAGCTGACCCCGTCCATCCTGGACGCGTCCCAGAAGTACGTTTCCGAGAAGTTTGCGCTGCCTGCCAAGTCTCTGGACTTCGTATTCCACGGTGGTTCAGGTTCCACTCTGGAAGAGATCCGCGAGTCCATCTCCTACGGCGTAGTGAAGATGAACATCGACACCGACACCCAGTGGGCAACTTGGGAAGGTCTGCTGAAGTTCTATCAGAAGAACGAAGCTTACCTGCAAGGCCAGCTGGGCAACCCGGAAGGCGCTGACAAGCCGAACAAGAAGTTCTACGATCCGCGCGTATGGCTGCGTGAAGGTCAGACTTCCATGATCAAGCGTCTGGAACAGGCTTTTGCCGACCTGAACGCCATCAACGTACTGTAATTCGTTACAGCACCTTGATTGCATGAAAAGGCGCCCTTCGGGGCGCCTTTTGCATTTCTGTGATCCGCACCGGTTGGTGAGTGGAGGAGGAACTGGGTATTATCGAAACAACTTTGCTTATTTTATTAAACAATTTGCAACCAAAGCAGGATGCTGAGTATGCAGGCAGGAAAGCACAACGGACATCAGGAGCACGTCGCCTCCTACTACGCGGCCACTCGCAACGATCCGCAACAGTGGCCGGAGCTGGAGGGGGAGCACAAGGCGGACGTCTGCATCATCGGCGGCGGCTTTACCGGCCTTAACACCGCCATCAATCTGGCGGATGCCGGTTACAAGGTGGTGTTGCTGGAGGCCAATCGTATCGGCTGGGGGGCGTCGGGGCGCAACGGTGGTCAGCTTATTCGCGGTATCGGCCACGACACCAGCCAGTTTACCCGCTGGATTGGCGAGCAAGGGGTCCGTGAGCTGGATCTGATGGGGCTTGGGGCGGTGCAGCTGGTGCGCGAGCGGGTCGAGCATTTCAATATCGACTGCGATCTGCGTTGGGGTTATTGCGATCTTGCCACCCGCCAGCGCCATCTGGTCGGTTTCGAGGAGGATCTCGCGCATCTGGCGAGCCTTGGCTACGAGCACGAGCTGAAGCTGGTGGCGCGGGAAGATATCCATACCGTGGTGGGGTCGGATCGCTACATCGGTGGCCTCATCGACATGGGCTCCGGCCACCTGCATCCCCTCAATCTGGCGCTCGGCGAGGCGCGCGCCGCCGCCAGCCTCGGGGTTGCCCTGTTTGAACACTCTCGGGTGACCCATATCGACTACGGCAAGCGGGTCGAGGTGACCACTGCCCACGGCCGGGTCACTGCCGATTATCTGGTGATCGGCTGCAACGCCTACCTCAACGACCTCAATCCCGATCTGGGTGGCAAGGTGCTGCCCGCCGGTTCTTACATCCTCGCTACCGAGGTGCTGGATCGCCGCTTGCGCCAGCGGCTGTTGCCGCAAAACATGGCGGTGTGCGATCAGAATGTGGCCCTCGACTACTACCGTCTCTCTGCCGACGGCCGCCTGCTGTTTGGCGGCGCCTGCAACTATTCGGGGCGAGACCCGAAGGATATCAAGGCCTTTATGCTGCCCAAGCTGCTGCGGGTCTTCCCCGAGCTGGCCGAGACCGCCATCGAGTTCCAGTGGGGGGGCATGATCGGGATCGGTGCCAACCGGCTGCCGCAGATTGGCCGCTTGAAGGAATACCCCAACGTACTCTACGCCCAGGCTTACTCGGGTCACGGTCTCAACGCCACCCATATGGCGGGCAAGCTGGTGGCCGAGGCGATCAGGGGCGAGAGCCGGGGTTTCGATCTCTTCGCCAGCGTGCCCCATATGACCTTCCCCGGCGGCCCGGCGCTGCGCTCCCCGCTGCTGGCACTGGGAATGTTGTGGCACCGGATGAAGGATATCTTCTGACCCGCCTTGTCAGCCTCTGTTGTGATGGCTGAAAGCGACCCTTGTACCGGCCCCTTGTTTATAGCGGGTTGGCACTATCGTTCCGCCTGATAGACCAAAATATGCATTCGCGCCAATCCCTTCCGGTTGGCGCTATCTTTTAGGTGTGAGAGTGATTCTATGCGGGCGTATCAGCTTGCCGGAAAAGGGCCGAGGACGAGGGAGAGAGGAGGGCTGAGATGGAGATGAATGTGGTAGCGTCAGGCGGGCTCAGCCCGCTGGCGCAGCGGCAGGGATCTCCCGCTGCGCAGGTACCGGAGAGGGCCACGCCGTCGCCATCGGCGAGCAGTGACAGCCGGATGGTACGCGACCTTGGCGCTGTGCTGGACGAGCTCGGACTGTCGCCGAAAGGTGAAGATAGCGGCGGGAGCAGTGCCTCAATCAGGGATTCGATGGAGGCATTCATCAACACCATGATGGGGGCCCTGCAACAGCAGCAGGAACAACAGCTGGCGTTACAGCAACAACAGCGGCAAGAGCAGGAACAGCGCAAGCTTGCCCTTGAAGGCAGCAGCGAGGATCCGCTGAAGCGGGATCTGGAGCGCCTGCTGGAGAAGCTGGATCAACCGGGCGAACAGGGAAGAGCGCGGGCGCAAGGATCAGAGAGCGGACAAGTTACAGAGAACGAGCAAGTCGCAGAGAGCAAGGAGGTGAACCCCTTGCAGAGTCAGCTGACCAAACTGCTGGAGAGCAGTGGTGCGGCAGAGAGCGGGGTTACTCTCAAGGAGGTGCTGTCAGGGTTGGCCAGCAAACTGCCGAACGAACCTGCCGAGCGAAAAGGGTATCGGGTCGATACCCAGGTTTGAGCTGGCTGGCAACAGCAGGCCAGTCGTTGCAGTGCGTAAGGGGCGGGAAGCCCTTTATTGGGCTGGTTCGGCCAGCCGCCAGCCCTGTTCGCGCTTCATCATCCACACCTCTGCCTCTTGCGGCAGCACCTGACCCGCCTCGAACTCGCCATATTTGCGCTCGAGCTCCATCAGTCCCATCTCCTGCTGGAAGGGGCCGACCCGGTCATAAATCAGATCTTCATCGTGCAACACCTGCAGTTGATCGATCCCCCGCTTGAAGTGGAGCTGGTAGCTGACCTTGACCAGATAGACCCCCTCCATCCGCTCCTCCTTGCCGAGGATGGTGAAGTCGCTGATCTCGAACAGGTTGGCGTCTGTCTCGGCCAGCAGCCTGGCGGTGACCTGTTGCCGGATATCCTCTTCACCGGGCCCTGCACTGCAGCCATAGAGCCAGAGGGCTAGCAGGGGGATGAACCACTTTTTCATCAAAACTCCGGACGGGCGAGACAATCGAAGGGCAAATTTTGCCATGCTGCCGGTCATATACAAGGGATTGCCAGAAAAATCAGCGCGTAACGTATAAGGCGGCCCCTGTCTGCCGACAAGGGACGCCGTTGGTCAGCGTAGCTGATCAAGCTTGCCCAGAAACTCGGTCGGCCCCATAAAGCCGGTGACCCGCTGCCCCGTCAGCTCCTTGCCCTCGCGGTCGAAGAAGATGAGGGTCGGCAATCCCAGCACGTTGAGGCTGTTGAGCAACTCGATATCGGCATCGTCGTTGGCGGTGACATCCGCCTGCAGCAGCACCATCTGGCCGAAGCGCTCGCGCACTGCGGGGTCGCTGAAGGTCTTGTGCTCGAACTCCTTGCAGGCGACGCACCAGTCGGCGTAGAGGTCGAGCAGCACCGGCTTGCCGCGGGCGGCGGCCAGCTGCACCTTGAGATCATCCAGGGTCTTGATGCGGACAAACTGTGGAGCGTTTTGGCTGGCGCCCGCAGAGACGGTGGCAGGGGCGGCCGGTTGCAGCAGATCCTTGCCCACCACCACGGCGCTGATCATCGCCAGCAACAGCACGAAACCGCGCACGCTTTTGGCCACCGAGTGGGGCTGGTGCTGGTTGTGGTGATAGAGGTAGCCGCACAGCAGCAGCCCCCAGCTGAGCCAGGCGAGGGTGGCAAGCTGATCGCTCCAGAGCCGTGACAGCAGCATGATGGGCACCGCCAGCAGGGCAAAGCCAAACAGCTGCTTGATCACATCCATCCAGGCGCCCGCCTTGGGCAGCAGCTTGCCCCCCGAGGTGCCGAGCAGCAGCAGCGGTAGTCCCATCCCCAGCGACAGCGCATAGAGCGCCGCGCCGCCGAGCCAGAGATCGCCGCTCTGGGCCACATAGATCAGCGCCCCCGAAAGTGGCGCAGTGGTGCAGGGGGAGCAGACCAGCCCGGAGATCATTCCCATAATGGCGACCCCGACCACAGAGCCGCCCTGCTGGCGGTTGGAGAGGCCGGAGAGGCGGGTTTGCAGGCTGCTCGGCAGTTGCAGGGTGTAGAGCCCGAACATGGAGAGGGCCAGCAGCACGAACATCAGCGAGAGGCCGATCAGCACATAGGGGTGTTGCAGCGCCGCCTGGAATTTCAGCCCCGCCGAGGCCACTACCAGTCCGAGCAGGGTGTAGGTGACCGCCATCCCCTGTACATAGACCAGGGAGAGCAGGAAGGCGCGGCCGGTGGAGAGGCGATGACCGGCACCGGCGATGATGCCGGTCAGAATGGGATACATGGGGAAGACGCAGGGGGTGAAGGCGAGCCCCAGCCCCAGTGCGAAGAAGGCGACGATGCTGAGCCAGAAACCTTGATTGCCGAGGGCGGCCGCCAGCTGATCCTGCTGACTCACTGCTGCGACGCTTTGTGGCGCCGCATCAGTAGTCGCTTTACTCGCTGTGGTCGCAGTAGTCGCGGCGGCCAGCGGGGCCACATCGATCAGCTTGTCGGTCGGCGGGTAGCAGAGGCCGTCGGTACAGCCCTGATAGCGCACTCGCAGGGTAGCGCCGTCGCCCACCTCCTTTAGCGGCACGGCGATGCTCACCTGCTGGTAGTAGACCCGGGTCTTGCCGAAGAAGTCATCCTGGTGCTCGGTGCCTTCTGGCAGGGTTGGCTCGCTGAAGCTGAGGTTGTTCCCCTTGAAGCGCAGGCTGTGGCGATAGAGGTAGTAGTCGTCGGCGATATAGAGGGTCAGCAGCAGCTGATCGCCGCGCTGTTCACTCTCGACCTGAAAGGCCTCATCGACCTGCAAAAATTTGGGTTTGGCATTGGCTGCAATGCCCAGTGAGCTGAGCAGATCGGCGCCGTTGGCCTGGGCCGAGGGGCTGCCCACCGCTGTCATCAGCAGGGTACAGAGCAGCAGGGGAGAGAGCAGTCGGGTGAGCGTCATGAGGTCTCCCCGTGCAGCCAGTCGAGGTAGGCGGGCAGTCCGGCACTGACAGGCAGGGCCAGCAGCTCGGGCACCTCATAGGGGTGATTGGCTTGAATGCATGCCTGCAGCTCGGCAAAGAGCGGCTGGCGGGATTTGATGATGAGCTGGATCTCGGTGGCGCGCTCCACTTTGCCTTGCCAGCGATAGACGGAGGTGACACCCGGCAGCTGATTGATGCAGGCGGCCAACCGCTGATTGAGCAGCTGTTCGCAGACGAGGTCGGCACTGGTTTGATCTGGGCAGGTGCAGAGCACCACAATGGCGTCGGTCATAAAGCGGATCTTCACCTCGTTGGGGTAAACCGGGCAGGCGCCCTTGCCGTGTCATCCCTCTCTTGCGGATGAAGGTGAAAAAGCGCCCGAAAATCAGCGGCTACTATACCCCAGAGCCGCTTCAAATAGCATCTGTAGCCATTTGTGAGCCAGCGCCAAAAATTAGTGGGGGGCATGAGATAGACGCTGTCATGGGGACAGGGCAGAATGAGCGGGCTTGTTCCCAATTGACGTAAGGAAATGTATGACCCAACAGAATGAGCAGCAGAGAAACCGCATGTTGAGCCTGCTGCGCGAAGGTGAGCGCCGCATGTTGGTTCAATTGGCCGGGCTGCTGCGCACTACCGCCGATGAAATCAATGCCGAGCTGGAGAAAGAGGAGCTGATGGCCACCCTGGAGCAGCCCATCACGGTGGAGTATCTCAACGGCGTGGTGCAGCACCATCTGTTCGAGCGCAAACACAAGGGAGATATGGCGGTTGCCCAGCAGATCCTGAGCGATTATCAGAGCGAGCTGGAAGCGCTGCAGGCCGCCCAGGCCCAGCCTGAAGAGGCTGCCGCTGCCGATGAGAGCGGCGAAGAGCTCAAGGCCCAGGCCTGAGCGACGGGCAGGCCTGAATCCTTACCTCTGAATCAGCCGGCCTGCCAGCGTTGATCCCTCTTGCGGCACCATCATGTCTGCCATGATGGTGCCGTGTCGTTACTTCTGTTGCCCTCACTTGTCGACCTTCACTTTCCGGTTCCGGCCTACTCGATTCGAGCCTTAGTTTGCCCCTTGTGGCATGCCGTGCGGCACTGCGCGGGGGATGGGGAACACCTTGTCATAACCCCAGTTGTAGACGAAGGCATAGATCAGGTAGAAGGCGACGAAGCCCAGATCCAGCACCAGCGCCTCCAGCATGCTGACGTTCAGCCACCAGGACATGACCGGCAGCGCGACGATCAGCAGACCGCCCTCAAAGCCGAAGGTATGCAGCACCCGTTGCCACAGGGTCTTGTGGGTGTGGCCCTGATATTTGAGCAGCAGCTTGTCGACCCCGATGTTGTAGATGTAGTTCCAGACGGTGGCCAGCAGCGAGAAGAACAGTGCCAGCGGCCCCATATGGTTGAGCCCGACCCCGGTGACCCAGCTGGCCAGTGGGGCGGCAATCAGCAGGCCAATAAATTCAAAGCCAATGGCATGGCGCAGGCGATCGTTACGGGTACGCATAAGTCACTCTCTTAATCAGGTTTATTCACGAATTACTGGCTAATCTATAGATCTTTTGCGATAGATTCATGTTGGTATCCATCGCTAAAATAGATAGATGAACAGAGGCTTGCCGGAGGGCCATAAGATGACGCCATCACTGGAACAACTGAGGATCTTGCTGGCCGCCGCCGAAACCGGCTCGTTTTCAGCCGCCGCCCGCAAGCTGGGCAAGGCGCAGTCGGTGGTGAGCAGCGCCATCGCCAATCTGGAGATCGATCTGGCGCTCACCCTGTTCGACCGCAGCGGCCGCTATCCGCAGCTGACGGAGGCGGGGGCCCGCATGGTGCAGGAGGCGGGGATCCTGCTGGCGCAAAGTGAACGGTTGCAGTCCATTGCCGGGGAGCTGGCGGCCGGGGTGGAGACGGGCCTCACCCTGGCCATCGATGATGATTCCCACCTCCCCTGGCTTGGCACCCTGCTGGAGGAGTTTGCCACCCGCTACCCGACCGTGGAGCTGGAGCTGCTCTTTCCACTGATGGAGGATGTGACCGAGCTGCTGGTGACCGGCCGGGCCCAGCTCGGTATCAGTTACCAGAAGGTGCATCCCCAGCGGGAGATCGTCGCCCGTTCGCTGGGGGAGGTGACCATGCCGCTGGTGGTATCACCGGCTCATCCGCTGGCCCGCAAGCAGCCGCTGCGAGAGGTCGATCTGCAGGGGGCGCGCCAGCTGATGGTGACCGGCCGACGGGAAGGGAGCGAGCGTCAGCGTTTTCGCATCTCGGCTCAGGTGTGGTGGGTCGAGGGGGATCTCGGGGTGCTGGAGCTGGTCAAGCGGGGCCTTGGCTGGTCCGCCATCCCGGAATTTCTGCTGCATCAGCCGTTGGCGCGGGGCGAAGTGGTGGTGTTGGAACCGGATTTTATCGCCAGCCACGCGCTGGCGCTGGAGCTGCAGTGGCATCGCGCCCGCCCGCTGGGGCAGGCGGGGCGCTGGCTGAAGGAGGCACTGCTGGCGCGGGTGCCTCGCTAGCCGACCTTACTCGGTCAGTGCGTAAGGCAGGGGTTGCAGGGTGAGGCGGGAGCCTTCGTCCTGCTTGAGGCGGAATTGGGCGTCAGCCTCGGTATCTTTCGGCAATACGGCGGTGAGCCACACCTGCCCGGCCTGTTGCCAGGCGTTGAGCACCATGCCGCTGCGGCGCCAGTTGTCACCCAGTTGCAGCTCAAGGGTATCGCCGCTGGCGATCGGCTCGCCGCTGGTGCCCGCCAGCAGGAACAGGGCGCGGTTGTTGGCGCCGCGATACTTGGCGCGGGCTACCGTCTCCTGCCCCATGTAGCAGCCCTTGTTGAAGCTGATGCCATCCAGTGCTTGCAGGTTGAGCATCTGCGGGATGTACTCCCCCTGATGCACCGCTTCCATGTGCGGCAGACCCGCCTTGATCTCGAGTCCCCACCAGAGTGATTCGTCGCCCTGTGGCAGAGAGTCCGCTTGCTGATTGCTCACCAGCAGCCAGCGATCCTGTTCGATCTTCACCGCCATGCCGCCGTCGATGAGACCGCTCTGCGCCAGATCAAACTGGGCGGCGATCCACCCATCGCTGCCTGCACCGGCGATCCCGGTGGCGTGGCGCTCATCGGCACAGATCTCCACCTTGGAGAAGACTGCGAACTTTTTGAGCTCCGGCAGTTGGCGTTCCAGCACCGATGGAGTGGTCAGCATTAATAGGGACTCTTCCAGGCAGAGCAGGCGAAAATCACTCCATAGCTTGCCCTTGGGATCGCAATGACCACCCGGGGTCTGTTGCCCCGGCTGCAGGGCATTCACATCACAGGTGACCTGACCTTGCAGAAATTTTGCGCGATCCGGGCCACTGAGGCGGGTGATGGCCAGCTTGGTCAGGGGGAAACGGGTCGGTTCGGCAGGAAAAGCAGGTGGTTGCAGACTCACGATGGTATTCCAGAGAGAAAGTATGTGAGCTGCATGGTAAAGATGTAACTAATGTTTGTCAGCCGGAAAATCCTGCTGGTACCATCCCCCGGGTCTATGTAAGGAGAGTGCCATGTTGAGCCCAGTTGAAAAATCCCGTCTGAAATGGGCCTGCCGTCGCGGCATGCTGGAGTTGGATGTGATCTTTATGCCGTTTTATGAAAACGAGTTCGACGCCCTGAGCGACGCCGATCAGCAGACCTTTATCCGCCTGCTGGAGAGCGATGATCCGGATCTGTTCCGTTGGACCATGGGCCACGCCGTACCGGCCGATCCCGCTTTTGTCGCCCTGATCAAGATGATCCTGGAGCGTAATCAGGCCCGCCACGACCGTCAGTTGTAATGCCGTGGCGCGGGTGATCATCCAGGTTCACCCCTCCCGCCATCAGCAGATATTGCTGGTGGCCCTCTTTCTGTTGCTGCTTTGGCCGGTGGCGGGTCTGATTAGCGGCTGGCAGTGGGCGCTGTTGCTGCCCGTCTGGCTGGTGGCGCTCTGCTTTAGCTGGCGCGCGCTCGCCGCACCCCCGTTTGAACTGATCTGGGATGGCCAGTGGCTGCAGTGGCAAGGGTGCCGCTACCAGCTTGGCAAGCAGAGCCGCACTCTGCCCGGTGTGCTGCGATTATCCCTGTTCCCCGATCCGCAAGGCACTGGATCGGCGTCGCCACGGCAACTGTGGCTCTTCTCCGATGCCCTTCCCCCTGAACACTACCGCCTGCTGGCCCGTGCCATTCACTTCCTGCCGTCTGGCCATCAAGGCTGATACCCCTTTACTGAGTAAGGCGCCAGGTGATTGCCAGTGTTGGCGTGTCTGGCTCAGGCAGTGATCAATAGGCGGTAGGGGTGATCAGCCTTTCTGGCGACCAAACGCTTGAATCCCCCGCACCAGCACCAGCCAGCCGAGCAGATGGAAGGGCAGGGCCAGCAGGTAGAGCAGCAGAAAGTGTGACTCGTTGCCGCTGCTGTTGATGAAGTCGATCCAGGCGGCCAGCAGGGCCAGCATACCGGCGATCTGAAAACGGCGGCGCAACACCACTTCCACACCGAGGTTGGCAAGATAGAGGGTGAGCAGAATACCGGCAAAGCCGGTGAGCTGGGCGGTGCCATACAGCTCACGATCCGGGTTGAACAGCAGCGTAATCAGTGGGGTAAGGCCCTGATCCAGCGGGATCAGGGCCAGCAGCCAGCATGCTATCAATAGCAGCGCTGTTCTCATTGCGTCAACCGGCCGGTTGGGTCAGCTTCACCAGACTCAGATAGTTGGCATCCATGGTGAGGAAGACCCCCAGCAGGCGCGCACAGGCGCCATAGAAGCCAAACTGGTCGGCAGCGCGACAGGCGGTTTCGAACTTGGCGAACCAGCCCAGCAGATGGGTGTGCAGCAGCGCCTCCTGTTCGTTCAACCAGCTTTCCCGCTCGGCCGCGCTCTTGGCTTCCGCCGCGCGGATGATGAGATTGCCCATCAGATCCAGCTCGATGGCCAGATGGTCGGCAGGCTCCTGGTATTTGTCGCTGACATTGATGCCGAGGCGATCGAGGCGGGCCTGCATCTCGGTCATCGGGGCCTGCATCAGCAGCTTGGCATCGCCGCGGTAGAGCGATTCGTAGGGCAGGGCGCCCTGCTTGGGATCCACCAGAAACAGGCCGGCGAAGTCGGCGGCCAGCTCCAGCTGGCGATCCGGGCGCACCAGCAGGCGAGCGATGGCGTCGTTGAGTTCCGCCACGGCGTCGCGCATCGGGTCGAGGGTCGAGAGGCTTTTCAGGAAGCTTCGCACATCATAGGTGTCATATTCGGCGATCTGCTCATCGCTGAGTTCGGCGGCGAACAGGGTGGAGAACCACCAGTAGAGTTCGGCCCGGCGTTCGCTGGTAGCCATAAATTCCTGCATTTTTCCTCCGTGGATGGCAATCGGGAGCCTTGATGGCTCCCGATTCTAACGACTTTAAAAATAAAGGAAACTCAAGGGGGCGCTTTCGTCCCCCAAGGGTCAGAGTGCCGGGAACATGGGGTCGATGCCCTTGGCTGATTCAGGTGTGCCGAAGGCAGTGACAGCCGGTGCCTGCCCGCGGAACTTCTCGATCTCCACCAGCGCGGTATGGGCCGTGGTGGCCTGCGCTAGGCTGGAGGAGCCGATGTCAGCAGTCAGTACGTTGGGGTCACCATAGGTACAGAGCGTACCCACCTTGCCGCCCTCTTGCGGGCCATACCAGGCACCTTCCTGAATGCGCACCACGCCGGGGGCGTAGTCATCGCTCACCACCAGACCGGCCAATACCTGACCGCGACCGTTGAACACCCGCACCAGATCGCCGTCCTTGAGGCCGCGGGATTTGGCATCCTGCGGATTCATATAGACAGGCTCGCGCCCCTGCACCGTGTAAGTGGCGCGGTAGTTGTCAGAGGAGCAGAGCTGGCTATGTAGCCGCTTGTCCGGGTGGCAGGATTGCAGGTGCAGCGGGTACTGCTTGCTGCCGGGCCCGCCGTGGGAGCGCTCGTAGGGCTCGATCCAGACCGGGTGGCCCGGGCAATCCCCATAGCCGTAGTCGGCGATGGTCTTGGAGTAGATCTCGATAAGGCCAGACGGGGTACCGAGGGGTTCCAGATCCGGCTCCTGACGGAACGATTCGTGGCGTACCCAGGGCTGGCCCGCCGGGAAGGTGACGAACCCCTCGCCGTGCCAGAACTGGCTGAAACGGGGCAGACGAATACCGATGCCGCGACCCTGCAGGCGGGCGTCGTCATAGATGCTCTGGATCCACTCCAGCTTGCTCTTGCCGCCGGTGAACTCGGCCTCGCGACCGAAGCGACGGCAGAGATCGGCGAAGATGTCGTAGTCATCGCGCGCCTCGAACAGCGGTTCCACCACCTTGTACATGGCCAGAATGCCCGCGTTGGAGTGGGAACCCCACTGCTCGATGTCATCCCGCTCATAGGTGGTGGTGGCCGGCAGCACGATGTCGGCGAAGCGGCAGCTGGCAGTCCACTGGTGATCGATGCTGACCACGGTTTCCAGCTTGCGCCAGGCCGCGACCATCTTGTTGCGATCCTGCTGGTGGTGGAACGGGTTGTTGCCGCAGAACACCGCCATCTTCATGTGGGGGTAGGTGATGGTCTGGCCGTTGAAGGCGATCTGCTTGCCCGGATTGAGGATGCAGTCGACGAAACGGGCCACCGGAATGAATTTGGAGTAGCCCTTCCAGTCGCCGTCATGGAGCGGCTTGACCCCGGGAATGACCGAGCTGAAACCGGACATGATGGGGCCGCTTGAGGTGATGGTGCCCGCACCGTTGTAGTGCCAGCCAAAGCCGTAACCGCCGCCCGGCAGGCCGATCTGGCCAATCATCGAGGCCAGTACCACCAGCATCCATGCGTACTGCTCGCCGTGGTGCATCCGCTGTACACACCAGCCGCCGATAAGCTGGGTACGGCCGCTGCTCATGGCGCGGGCCAGCTCGCGGATGGTCTCGGCTGGTACGCCACAGATGGCGGCCGCCCACTCGGCATCCTTCACCTGACCATCGCTGGTGCCCAGCAGGTAGGGCAGGAACTTGTCAAAGCCGGTGGTGTAGTTCTTGAGGAACGCCTCGTCGTGGCGCTTCTCGCTGTAGAGGGTGTGGGCGATGCCCAGCATCAGCGGCACGTCGGTCTGCGGATTCAGGGTCACCTGATCGCAATTGAGATACTTCTGGGTCTTGGATTTGACCGGATCGACGCTGATGACCCGGATCTCGCCCTTGGCCACCTTATCTTTCAGCTGTGCCCAGTAGTCGTAGACGCTGTGATCCGGCACCAGCCAGCCCACTTGCAGGTTCTTGATGGGATCTGAACCCCAGATGACGATGGTCTTGCTGTGCTCCAGCACCAGCGGCCAGGAGGTCTGCTGCTCATACACCTCCATGGCGCCCGCCACGTGGGGCAGGATCACCTGGGCGGCGCCGGTGGAGTAGTCACCGGCCTTGGCCAGATAGGTGCCGTGCAGGTTCATGGCGCGGCCAAGCATGGCGCCAGCGGAGTGCAGTTTGCCCACCGACTGCCAGCCGGAGTGACCGGCATAGAGGGCGCTAGGGCCATGGGTTTTCTGCACCCGCTCCAGCTCGTGATAGAAAAAATCGAGCGCCTGGGACCAGGTGACCCGCACAAAGCGGTTCTGGCCACGTTCGCTGGTGTCGGACTGATGGCCTTTGCGCAGCCAATCCAGTCGCACCATGGGGTAACGAATGCGAGACGGGTTATAAACCACTTCGCTCAAGGCTTTGAGCATGTCGGTGGGGTGCTTGTCATGCTGGAACGGCAGGGTATCGACCCAGCGGCCATCGACCACCCGGGCGCGGAAGGCGCCCCAGTGGGAGCCAGATTGCACCAGCTTGTCGCCAGACTCGGCGGCCATCACGGCACGACCGAGCAGGGAGGGGCCGATCAGGGCGGAGGCACCGCCAGCCAGCAAGCCACCCAGAAAACCACGACGGGAAATATTGATCATCTTGTTATTCCTCTCTCGGATCCGGAACTCGAATCCGGAATTAGTGGCTGCCCTGACCACCGGTATCGGCGGCATGGTTCTGCAGGTATTTGAGCAGGGTGCGCTCCTCTTCCTTGCTCAGGCGATAGTAGGCAGACATCGCCTTGAGTCCCGAGATCCAGCCGTTGGCAGTGAAGTGAGCGGGATCCGGCGCGCCGTGGCAGGAGTTGCAGGTGGATTTGTACATCTCGCCGGCGTAATCCCAGATCGGCTTGAGTGAGGATTCAAAGCCCTTGTTGTCGACCCAAGCCTGTACCTGTACCAGCTCCCAATTGATATGGGTGGCACTGTCGGTCTCTTTTTTCAGGATCTGTTCGCTGGCTTTCAGCTCGTCACGGATGGTGGCGACAAAGACCCGCTTGCCCATGTATTCGCTCAGCACCCGGCCCTTGCCGTCGCTCTCGCGCCACCCTTCGATGGTCACCTTGAGGCGATCGCCGCTGCGGGCCACTACCTCGATGCGGGAGGCGGGCAGCAGTTTGCCGACCGGATCTGTGCTCTGTTCGCTGGCATAGAGATCTTTTTCACCCAGGTTGTAGAGGGTCTCGGCGGCTGGCGCCTCTTGCGCGTCGTTGACCAGAGTGGCGTAAGTGGCCCGGAAGCCGCCCGCCATGTTGGGCAGTTCGTGGGCGATGCCCTTGTGGCACTCGATGCAGTTCATGTTCTTCGCTGCCGCATCTTTCATCGCCAGCGCTGCCGCCGGGGACTGCTTGGCGTGATCCATGTTGTCGTAGCTGTGGCAGGACTTGCAGGTCTTGGAGTTCTGGCTGCTCATCCGGGCCCATACCTTCTCGGCCAGATGCAGGCGCCGGTCCTCGAACTTCTCCTGGGTGTCGATGCTGTGGCCGATGTACTCCTGATAGAGGTCGTTGGCCGCCTCCATCTTGCGGGCCACCTTGCCAACGAAATCCTTCGGCTGGTGACAGTCGGTACAGACCGCCTGTACGCCGGAAGCATTCTTGAAGTGGATGGACTCCTTGTACTCCGGATAGACGGTGTCTTTCATGGAGTGGCAGGAGATGCAGAATTCGAGGCTGCTGGTTTTCTCAAAGCCATAGTGCAGGCCGACGGTGCCCGCGAGGGTGACGCCGACGCCCACCAGAAGCAGCGCCAGTACCGACCAGCGACGGCTGGGGGTGCGCAGGAAGTGCCACAGTTTTTTCATCATGCTCTCTCACATCACTTTTTTGATGGGAGCCATGATAGGGAGGCGTTGTGAACAGGGCTGCCGCCACAAATTAATGAAATAGGGGTATTTATGACAAAATGTGAATAGAATAATCCTCCCTTGTCGACCATCGTGAACCCTGCCCATGAGCTACCACATTCTGGTTGTTGAAGATGATGCGGTTACCCGCGAGAAGCTGACCGGCTATTTCGAGCGGGAGGGCTATCGGGTGACGGCGGTCGAAAACGGCCAGCAGATGCGCGCCGTGCTGGTGGGGCAGACGGTCGATCTGGTGATGCTGGATATCAACCTGCCGGGGGAAGATGGCCTGCTGCTGACCCGTGAACTGAGGGCGCGCAGCACTGTGGGGATCATTCTTGTCACCGGCCGCAGCGATGCGGTGGACCGGATTGTCGGCCTCGAGATGGGGGCCGATGACTATGTCACCAAGCCGTTCGAGCTCAGGGAGCTGCTGGTGCGGGTCAAAAATCTGCTGTGGCGGATCTCGCTGGCGGCCGCCGCGCCGAGCGAGCCTGCGGTGGCTGACGATGCGGTGCGCTTTGGCCCCTGGCGTTTTGATATTCCCCGCCGCCAGCTCAGCAAGGACGGAGTGCCGGTGCGCCTGACCAAGGCGGAATATGAAGTGCTGGTGGCCTTTGTCGCCCATGCCGGGCGGGTGCTTAGCCGGGAGCGGATCCTGACCCTCATCAGCCATCGCGGCGATGGCCCGAGCGATCGCACCATCGACGTGCTGATCCGGCGGCTGCGCGGCAAGATGGAGCTGGATCCGCGGGATCCCCAGCTGTTTGTCACCGTCCATGGTGAAGGCTATCTGTTTGCTGGCGAGATAGTATCCTGACTCCGGCGTGGTAGCTTTGGTCTGTCTAACTCTCGAGGATCAGACCGGCGGACGGGTATCCAATTGCGGGCAGTCGTCGCCAATCTGGTGCCAGGGCGCCTTGGAGCCGACAAAGATGTGAAATGCGGGCCGCTGGCTTGGTACATCGTCCAGCACTCCGAGGCGCAGGTTGATCTTGCCGCTGCTGCTCTTCTGGCTGAACAGGCTGGAGCCGCAGTGACGACAGAAGGCCAGGGTGGTCTCTGCCGATTTCCGGTAGCGGCCGATGGCCTCTTCTCCCTTCACAATGGTGACCTTGTTGCCATCCAGTCCGCCGACAGAGGCGTAATCTCCCCCTGAAAACTTGCGGCATTCGCTGCAGTGGCAGTTCCCCATATAGTCGAACTGATCCGGCAGGATCAGGGCGACGGCGCCGCACAGGCAGCTGGCATGTAACTCTTTCATCTCTTCTCCTTGAGTGTGCTAATCGGATTTGGAACGGCTATTCGACCCGATAGACGGGACGAAAAGCGCCATCCGAGAGGGAATCGGCAGGGTCGGCCAGCGGTGCAGAGAGGGTCAGAATGGGTGGCCCCATCACCCGCGGGCACTGCTCGGCATTGGCATCCGGGTGTTGTAGCAGGCAGATAGCCTGAGCCACTGCAAGGCGCCCCTGCAGCCGCATCTGATCGCTGTTGGCAGCCAGGATCTTGCCCCGGCGCAGGCCCCGCTGCACCCCGTGGCTGAAGTAGGTACTCAGCACTTGGGGCCTGTCGAGATGGCGCTGCGCCAGTTCGTTGACGGCCACTTCGGCGGCGATGGCGCCTCCCACCAGATAGTCGAGATCGGGATAGCGGGCAAGGGTCTGCTGCACCAGAGTGCGCTGGATTTCCCGGCTGTTGTCGCCGCGCTCGGTTGTGACCAGCTTGATGGCGCTCCCCTTGATGGCGTCGGCAAAGCCAGGTTCGACGAAGTTATTGCCGCCGCTCGCCTGCGGGCCGGGAAAGAGGGCGACCGAGACCGGCTTGCTGCCGGCGGGGTGGCGCTGCGCCAGCCAGTGGCCAATCTGCCAGCCCATCTGGTACCAGGAGACCCCCACCTTGGCCTGCACCAGACCGGTGGGCAGATCGTTGACCAGACCAAAGACCGGCAGCGGCGTGGCCTTGATTGCCTCGTGCAAGCCCTGATAGCTCACGGCGCCGAGCAAGATGGCGTCGCTCCCTTCGTGCGCGCAGCGCTGCAACTGCTGGCGCTGCTCGGCGAGGGCGCCGTAGCCCCCCGCTTCGTGGATCTGCAACTTGACTCCCAGCCGCTTCGCCTCGTCCACCATGCCCTGATTGACCGACAGCCAGTAGGCGTCGCGAAGATGGGGGTAGAGGGCACAGAGGGTCAGCGGTTTGGTTGCTGCGGCGGGTTCCGGCCACTGCTGGCGCACCGGCTGGCCGCTGAATTCGCCGCCGGGCCAGATATCGACCGCAAAGGCGAGGGCGGCGCGGGGAAGCATTAGCAACCAGATCAGCAACAACGGGGAGAGATAGACGCTTCGCATAGTCAGGGGTTTTGTTAAAGTGTTGGGCCATATTATCCGGTCAAAGCCGACCACAACCAAGGGACTTCCCGTGAGAATCTTTTCCGGCCTGGGTGGCAAGTTGCTGCTGGCCTTCTCCCTGATGGCATTACTCACACTGAGTGCCTCCCTGCTGGGCTGGGTAGGGCTTAGCCATCTGCGCCAGCTGGAACAAGGGGTACAGCAGACTCTGGCCGATCAGGAGCTGGCACGCACACTCTCTCGCCTCAGCGGCGAGATCCAGAGCGCGTCACGGCTGCTGGCCACCGCAACCAGCGAGCAGGAGCGGGAGCATCAGGGGCGTTTGCTCACCCTGCAGGGACAGCAGCTGCAGCAGGTGCTGGCGCAACTTGGCCGTGGGCAGGGTTCAACAAGCCTCGATCAGCTCAGTCAGAGCATCATCGGCAATCTGGGTCAGCAGGGCTGGCTGGTGGGGGAGCGGTTGACCCTGATGGCGCAGGGTGAGGCGCAGCGGGCCCGTCTGGTGGCGGCGGCCGGACAGATCGCCGAGTTGGCGCGCAGCCAGATGGAGAACGCCGAAACCGTGATGGTGGCGGGATTGGGTTCCCTCTACCAACAACAAGGTGCGCAGGCGACTCGGACGCTGGACCGCCTGCTGGAGCAGGATCTCGACTGGCTGGAGCAGATGACCGAGCTGCGCCATCGCACCCTGATGCAGCAGCAGCGCATCGAAGAGATGTGGCGCAGCGATCGGCAGGAACAGTTGCAAACGTTATTGCAAGAGGGGCAGCGGGAGCTGGCTATCTTGCAACTGCGGGCCGGGGCGGTGACCGATCCGGCACGTCGTCAGGCGGTGGAGCAGGCGCTGACCGTGCTGGCGCAGAGCGACAAGCTGGTGCAACTGCGCAGCGACTGGCTCGGCAAGGGGGAGGCGCTGCGGGTGCTGGCCAATGCCAATGAGGCTTTGATGAGCAGCCTCAACCAGCAGGTCGGTGAGCTGGTCAGCCGTGCCCGCGATTCGCTGGGACAGAGCCAGCAGGCGCTAAGTCAGCGCCTCAGGCTGCTGGAGCAGGCGCTGATGGCCATTGGCCTGCTCACCCTGCTACTGCTGATGCTGCTGATGTGGCGCATGGTCTACGGCAGGATCGTCTGGCCGCTGCAACGGGCAGTGGCGGGGATGAGCCGGTTGGCGCGCGGGGATCTGGCTCCCCTTGAGCCGATCGCCAGCACCGGGCGCGATGAGCTGGTGGAGCTGGGGCGGGCCCTGCAGGTGTTTCGTGACAATGCGGTGGAGCTGGGCCGCTATCAGCGCGAGCTGGAGTCGCGAGTAGAGGAGCGCACCGGCCAGCTCAGCCACGCCAACGAGCGGCTCAATGAGGAGGTGGAGAAGCAGCGGCAAGCCCGCGCCGAGGCCGAGCAGGCCAACCGGGCCAAGTCGGTGTTTCTCGCCACCATGAGCCACGAGATCCGCACCCCCATGAACGGCATTCTCGGGGGCCTGACGCTGCTGGAAGATACCCACCTGAGCGATACCCAGCAGCGCTATCTGGCCGCCATCGAGCACAGCGGCGAATCCCTGCTGGAGATCCTCAACGACATTCTCGACTACTCCAAGATAGAGGCGGGCCATGTGGAGGCGCGCCGCGAGCCCTTCCCCCTGTTCCAGCTGGTGGATGAGCTGGGCGCGCTGTTCCGGCCAAAGGCAGAGGCCAAGGGGGTCACCCTGGCACTGGAGTATGCGCCCGGGCTGGCGCCTGTGGTCGAGGGGGATCTGGGCAAGCTGCGGCAGGTGCTCGGCAACTTGCTCGGCAATGCAGTCAAGTTTACCGCCCGTGGCCAGATTACCCTGACGGTGGCGCCCCTTGTCTGTCACGGCCCTTGCGCCGAGCCCTGCATCCGCTTCATGGTGCGCGATACCGGCCCCGGCATTCCGGGCGATGAGCAGGAGGCGGTGTTCGAGGCGTTTCGCCAGCGCAAGCGCGATATAGGCCATCAGGGCGGCACCGGGCTGGGACTGGCGATCAGCCGCAAGCTGGTGGCCGCCATGGGGGGCGAGCTGATCCTTGCCAGCGAACCGGGCAAGGGGTGTGAATTCAGCTTCAGCCTGCCCTTGCAACGCTCGAGTGCTCAATTGCCCGCCGAGGCGCAGCAGCTGCACCTTGGTCAGTCTCGCGACATCCTGCTGGTGGAGGATAACGAGATCAACCGGCTGGTGGCGCAAGGCATGCTGACCCGCCTCGGCCATCGCGTCACCCTGGCGGAGGATGGTCGCAGCGCGCTGGCGCTGGTGACCGAGCGTCCCTTCGAGCTGGCGCTGCTCGATATCAATCTGCCCGATATGGACGGCATGACCCTGCGCGAGGATCTGGCAGCCATCAGTGAGGAGATGCATGAACGGCCGCTGCCAGCCATCGCCATCTCGGCCCAGATGTATCCGGAGGATATCCGCCACTGCCTTGCCGCCGGCTTCGTCGATTTTGTCGGCAAGCCGGTGCGGCTGGCGGTGCTGGCGAACGCCATAGATCAACTATTTCGGCAAGAAGGGGCCTCTATCGAGCCGCAGGTGCAGTTATCAGTAGCCGTGCCCCCAACTAACCACCCCGAGTGGGCCAATCCGGTGCTGGATGCCGATCTGCCCCTGCTCGGCATGGCGCGGATCCGCCAGCTGGTCGCGCTGTTTGAGTCGCAAGGGCGGGTGTTGGTGGATAAGTTGGCTCAGGGTGAGGGAAGTGAGCAACGTCAGCTGGCGCACAAGCTCAAGGGGAGTGCGCTGGCGCTGGGGTTGACCGAATTTGCCAGCCACTGTGCGGCTCTTGAGGCGGGAGGCGGGGAGCCTGCGGCAATCGGGCCGCAATTTGAAGCGGCGGTGAGCGGGTTACAGCAGTGGCTGGCGGCCAATAGGGATGCGCCGTCCTGATCCCTTCTGACTATGCACAACGTTCAGAGGTGGTGGCCAGCCCCTGCGCCGTTATTCGATTTCACGAAACAGCGCTTGCTTGCACTTGGCGCAGACCCATTCACGGCGAAAGTCGGCCAGATGCACCAGACCCACTTCCCGCAACTCGTGGTGGCCGCAGTGGTGGCAGAAGATGATGTCGCCATCGACCGCCTCCGGGTGGGCCGCCAGATATTGTGCCTTGGTGGGGAGATCCTCCCACGGGCAGGTGGCAATATGTTTGCGCTGGCTGGTGTAGTAGACCCAGTAAAACAGAAAAAAAATAGCCAGGATCGCGAATGTCAGCAGATGGTCCATGTTGAGTTCCTCCGGTCAGATGCCGCCCTTCGGGCGAGTGGTGGCAATCAGCTCCATCATCATTAAATTTGTTTCGAATGAATATGTTACAGGATGGATCACCACGACGTTGTGATCCCCTTCGGGTTTTGCCCGCCCAGTAGCGGGATGAAAAATGTCTCTTTTGGCGGAGCGGCCAGGGTATTGAACAGGGAGGAAATCTTGTTTTTTACAACATAAAATCAACATTTTTTTAGGTTGTTGGACTGTCTCTTTGATCCAGCTCACGTTACAATGCCACGCCCATTACACCTACCGCGCAAACGATTTTCAGGAGAGAAACGGATGTTGAAACGTGACATGACCATCGCCAGCTATGACCCCCAGCTGTGGCAGGCCATCACAGACGAGACCCGTCGTCAGGAAGAGCATATCGAGCTGATTGCGTCTGAGAACTACACCAGCCCCCGTGTCATGGAAGCCCAGGGCTCCCAGTTGACCAACAAGTACGCTGAAGGCTATCCGGCCAAGCGCTACTACGGTGGTTGCGAGTATGTGGATGTGGTCGAAACCCTGGCCATCGAGCGCGCCAAAGAGCTGTTCGGTGCCACTTACGCCAACGTGCAGCCGCACTCCGGCTCCCAGGCCAACAGCGCTGTCTATATGGCGCTGCTGCAGCCGGGCGACACCGTGCTGGGTATGAACCTGGCCCACGGTGGTCACCTGACTCACGGCTCCCCGGTCAACTTCTCCGGCAAGCTCTACAACATCATCCCTTACGGTATCGATGAGTCCGGCAAAATTGACTACGACGAGATGGAGCGTCTGGCCGTTGAGCACAAGCCGAAGATGATGATCGGTGGCTTCTCCGCCTACTCCGGTATCGTTGACTGGGCCCGTATGCGTGAAATCGCTGACAAGATCGGTGCTTACCTGTTCGTCGACATGGCTCACGTAGCCGGTCTGATTGCCGCTGGCGTCTACCCGAACCCGGTGCCCCACGCTCACGTGGTGACCTCTACCACTCACAAGACCCTGGCCGGTCCCCGTGGTGGTCTGATCCTCTCCGCCGCTGACGACGAAGAGCTCTACAAAAAGCTCAACTCCGCCGTTTTCCCGGGTGGTCAGGGTGGCCCGCTGATGCACGTCATCGCCGGTAAAGCCGTTGCCTTCAAAGAGGCGCTGGAGCCGGAGTTCAAGACCTATCAGGCTCAGGTAGTGAAAAACGCCAAGGCGATGGCCGCGACCTTTATCGAGCGCGGTTACAAGATCGTCTCCGGCGGTACCGACAACCATCTGATGCTGGTTGACCTGATTGGCCGTGAGCTGACTGGTAAGGAAGCTGATGCTGCGCTGGGCAAAGCCAACATCACCGTCAACAAGAACTCTGTGCCTAACGACCCACGCTCCCCGTTCGTCACCTCAGGTGTGCGGATCGGTACCCCGGCCATCACCCGCCGTGGTTTCAAGGAAGCCGAGTCTATCCAGCTGACCAACTGGATCTGCGACGTACTGGACAACCACGACAACGATGCCGTGCTGGCCACCGTACGCGAGCAGGTGCTGGACATCTGCCGCCGCTTCCCGGTTTATGCCTGATAACGGCGTTAATCCGGTTTGAGACCAATGCCACCTTCGGGTGGCATTGTTTTTTCTGGCATTTGGCAAGAGGTGAGGGCGGATGACGCTGAACAACGACGCACAAAGGTGCGATGAAAGGGGTGATGAGGAGTGGGAGGCGGCGCTCAAGCTGGCGATCCGCGCCCAGTATCACTTTCGTACCAGCGAGCAGGGGCTGCTGGCCTGGGATGTGCGCCGACTGGTGCGATTGAGCCGCGACCTGCCGGTGCAGACGGTGGCACTCGGCCGGATTGCCGAACTTGACCGGGTGCACTGGTACGGCCATGACGGCGCCAGCCCCACGGTGCGCAGCGTGGTCGAGCATTGTCAGCTCATCATGGCGGCGGATCTCGCTTATCCGGTTATTCTCGACAGCGCCGGTCGGGTGATGGATGGCATGCACCGGATCGGCAAGGCATTAATGCTGGGTCATGACCATATCGATGCGGTGCAGTTTATGGTCGATCCCGCCCCCGATTATCTGGATTGCGATCCCGATAGCCTGCCTTACGACGACTGAGTTGCCCCTTGGTGATAACGGACAGAAAAATCACGCTTTTCCGCTTTTTACCGCCCTTGTATGGCCGTGCTACACTGGCCGACCTAGATCCTGGCCCGCCGGGCCGGTCCCTGTTCCATTAACGCCGGAGGTCCGATGCATTGCCCATTCTGTAGTGCGGTTGATACCAAGGTGATCGATTCCCGTCTGGTGGCAGAAGGCCATCAGGTGCGCCGCCGTCGTGAGTGTCTGCTCTGTCACGAGCGCTTTACCACCTTCGAGATGGCCGAACTGGTGATGCCCCGCGTCATCAAGTCCAACGGCTCCCGCGAGCCGTTCAACGAAGACAAGCTGCGTGCCGGCATCCTGCGGGCGCTGGAGAAACGACCGGTGAGCATGGAGGCCATCGAAAAGGCGGTCAACCACATCAAATCCCGCCTGCGCGCCACCGGCGAGCGCGAAGTCGCCTCAGAGCTGGTGGGCAATCTGGTGATGGATGAGCTCAAGAGTCTGGACAAGGTGGCCTATATCCGCTTTGCCTCCGTCTATCGCAGCTTCGAAGATATCCGTGAGTTTGGCGAAGAGATCGCCAAGCTGGAAAAGTGAACCTTCCCGGACGCAGGTTCGATTAGCGAAGCGTAACCGGACGCGGTAACGCAGTCAGTTACGTGATCGGATGCGGCTTGGGTGTTGTTGAAGACAGGAGTCCTGATGTTTAGTCAAGATGATTACCAATGGATGAGTCGGGCCCTCGAGTTGGCTAGCCGCGGCCGTTACACCACGGCCCCCAACCCCTGCGTCGGTGCTGTGCTGGTCAAAGATGGGGTGGTGGTTGGCGAAGGGTGGCATCAGAAGGCGGGCGAGCCCCATGCGGAGGTCTATGCCCTGCGCGCCGCCGGTGACAATGCCCGTGGCGCCACCGCCTATGTGACCCTCGAACCCTGCTCTCACCATGGCCGTACTCCCCCTTGCGCCGAGGCGCTGATCAAAGCCGGGGTTGCCCGGGTGGTGGCGGCCATGGTCGATCCCAATCCCGAAGTGGCCGGGCGCGGTCTGCGCATGCTCTCCGAGGCGGGTATCAAGACCGATTTTGGCCTGTTGGCCAGCGATGCCGAGGCGCTCAATCCGGGCTTTTTCAAGCGGATGCGAACCGCTTTTCCACGGACCACAATCAAGCTGGGTGCCAGCCTCGATGGCCGCACCGCCATGGCGAGCGGCGAGAGCCAGTGGATCACCTCCCCCGATGCGCGCCGCGACGTTCAGCGGCTGCGGGCTCGCCACGATGCGGTGCTCTCCAGCGCCGAGACGGTGCTGGCCGATGGCGCCTCCCTGACCGTGCGTTGGGACGAGCTGCCACCTTCGGTCAAGGCCAGCTATTCCAAAGAGACCCTGCGCCAGCCGCTGCGGGTCATCGTCGATTCGCAAAACCGGCTCACCCCCGATCTGCCGCTGTTCCAGAGCGAAAGCCCGGTGCTGCTGGCCCGTCACAAGGCATCCGGTGAGTGGCCCGCGTGGGTGCAGCAGCTGGAGCTGCCGCTGTTGGATGGCAAGCTGGATCTGGTCAGCCTGTTCATGCTGCTGGCTAAACGGCAGATCAACTCAGTGCTGGTTGAAGCGGGGCCACGACTGTGCGGCGCGCTGCTGGATAAAGGACTGGTGGATGAGCTGGTGCTCTATCAGGCGCCAAAACTGATGGGTGATGAGGGGCGCGGCCTGTTCCATCTGCCCGGGCTGAGCCGCTTGTTCCAGGCGCCCAAGCTCAACATCAAGGATGTGCGCATGGTCGGGCTGGATATTCGCATTACCGCCAAAATAGCCTGATTTATCAATGTTAAAGGGGGCCAACGCAGCCCCCGTCATCAGCAAGGTGATCTGCATGTTTACCGGAATTATCGAAGCGGTGGGAACCCTGGCCGAACTGCGCCGTCAGGGCGACGACATGGCCCTCACCGTCCATGCGCCGAATCTGGATTTTAGCGACGTCAAGCTGGGTGACTCCATCGCCACCAACGGCGTCTGCCTCACTGTGGTGGCGCTGGGCGACCAGCGCTATACCGCCGATGTGTCGCTGGAAACCCTGTCGCGCAGCGGCTTTGCTGCGGCCAGGGTGGGCGATCGGGTCAACCTCGAGAAGGCGCTGATGCCTACCTCCCGCCTCGGTGGCCATCTGGTCTCCGGCCATGTGGATGGAGTGGGGGAGGTGAAAAGCGTCTCCAGCAGCGGCCGCGCCATCGAGTACTGGATCAAGGCGCCGGGCGAGCTCTCCCGTTACATAGCCGAGAAGGGGTCGATTGCGGTGGATGGCATCAGCCTCACCGTCAATGCCGTGCAGGGGGATCTGTTCCGCCTGACCATAGTGCCCCACACCGCTCAGGAGACCACCATCGCCAGCTGGAAGCCCGGCCACAAGGTCAACCTGGAGGTGGATCAGATCGCCCGCTATCTGGAGCGGCTGATGATGGGCAAACCTCAGGAGAGCAGCGCCTCGACCCTGACCATGGCGACCCTGGCCAAGGCCGGTTTTCTCTAACGGTGTGCGCTAAATCTGGCTACCAAAACGATTTTCTGTGATCCCGCTCTGATTGAAATGGGGCCGTGCGCCCCCATCTAGAGCAACATACACCCGCATTTTTATTGAGCCTGCGGGCTCAATTCCCAAGCACATTGATGGAGTAACCCATGGCGCTGAGCACAACCCAGGAAATCATTGCCGATATCAAGGCTGGCAAGATGGTGATCCTGATGGATGACGAAGACAGGGAGAATGAAGGTGACCTCATCATGGCCGCCTCCTGCGTCCGTCCTGAGGATATCAACTTCATGGCCCGCTACGGCCGTGGCCTCATCTGCCTGACCCTGACTCAGGATCGCTGCAAGCAGTTGGCGCTGCCGCTGATGGTTGATCGCAACAATGCCCAGTTCTCCACCGCCTTCACCGTAACCATAGAAGCGGCCGAAGGGGTGACTACCGGTATCTCAGCTGCCGATCGCGCGGTGACCGTGCAAGCGGCAGTGGCGCCCAATGCCAAGGCGGCCGATCTGGTCCAGCCGGGCCACATCTTCCCGCTGATGGCGCAGGATGGCGGCGTGCTGACCCGTGCCGGTCACACCGAGGCGGGCTGCGATCTGGCCCGTCTGGCCGGTTACGAGGCGGCCTCCGTCATCGTCGAGATCCTCAACGAAGATGGCTCCATGGCGCGCCGTCCGGATCTGGAAGTGTTCGCCGAGCAACACGGCATCAAGCTTGGCACCATTGCCGATCTTATCGAGTACCGCAACCAGCACGAGACCACGGTCGAGAAAGTGGCCGAGTGCAAGCTGCCTACCGAATATGGCGAGTTCGACCTCATCACCTTCCGTGACACCATCGACAATCAGGTGCACTTCGCCCTGAAAAAGGGTGAGGTGCAGGCTGACCAGCCGACGCTGGTGCGGGTACATCTGCACGATGTGTTGGGGGATCTGCTGCTGACCGACCGCCACGCTGCCCGCAGCTGGCCGTTGCCCAAATCCATGGCGCGTATCGCCAGCGAGGGTGGGGTGCTGGTGATTTTGGGGGCCGAGTCTCATGGTGATGAACTGCTGGCCCGGGTCAAGGGCTTTGAAGCCGCTGACAAGGGATTGGCACCGGAAGGGGCCAAGTGGCAGGGTACCTCGCGCCGGGTTGGCGTGGGCTCCCAGATCCTCAAAGCCCTTGGCGTGAGCAAGATGCGCCTGCTGAGCTCGCCGAAGAAGTACCACGCCCTCGGTGGTTTCGGTCTGGAAGTGGTTGAGTACGTCAGCGAGTAAAGTTCTACCAGAGAAGTACCATCCCCTTCCGGGTGGGTTCGGTCTGGAAGTGGTTGAGTTCGTCAGCGAGTAAAGGGCTCAAGGTTCCGCCAGAGAAGTACCATCCCCTTCCGGGTGGTTTCGGTCTGGAAGTGGTGGAATAAGTCGGCGAGTAAGCTCGCCGGACTGGTTAAATCGCGATCATGGCTGTCTATTGCAGCCATGGTTTTTGTCGTGGGTCTGTTGTGCTAGAATGTGCGCACTTTTGACTCCGGCTCTTTTGATTGCACAGATACAGGATTTCCAATGAAAGTTATCGAAGGAAATATCGCCGCTCCTGAGGCGCGCGTTGCTATTGTTGTTGCCCGTTTCAACAGCTTCATCAACGACAGTCTGGTGAACGGTGCGGTGGACGTACTGAAGCGTCAAGGTCAAGTGCAGGACAGCAACCTGACACTGGTAAAAGTGCCGGGCGCGATGGAAATGCCATTGGTCATCAAAAAGTTGGCCAAGAGTGGTCAATACGACGCCATCGTGGCGGTCGGTACTGTCATCCGTGGCGGCACCTACCACTTCGATCTGGTGGCAAACGAGAACAGCAAGGGCATGGCTCAGGTAATGATGGAGTATGAAATTCCCGTTGCCTTCGGCGTGCTGACCACTGAAAACATTGAACAAGCCATCGAGCGTGCAGGTACCAAGGCGGGTAACAAGGGTGCAGAGGCTGCACTGGCAGCGCTCGAAATGATCAACGTCCTGAAAGAACTGGACGTGTAACGAGGAGAAGTACATTGAAACCGTCCGAGCGCCGTAAAGCCCGCCATTGCGCCACCCAGGCCATCTACCAGTGGCAGATGACCAAGGCTAACGTGGGTGACATCGAAGAGCAGTTCAAGATCGATCAGGACACCAAGGGTGTAGACCTGAGCTATTTCCGCGATCTGCTGTTTGGGGTAGCCCTCCACTGCAACGAGCTGGATAAGGTATTTGCACCTTTCCTCTCCCGTCCGCTGGAAGAAGTGGACATGGTGGACAAGGCGATCCTGCGTCTGGCGACCTATGAGCTGACCCGTCGTGATGATGTGCCGCCCCGTGTGGTGATCAACGAAGCGATCGAGCTGGCCAAAGCCTTTGCTGCCGATGACAGCCACAAGTTTGTCAACGGTGTACTGGACAAAGTGATCAAGACGCTGAGCAAGCGTTGATCCTGCTGTCCGTCAGCATTAAGAGAGGAGCCAGCCTAACCGCTGGCTTTTTACTGTATGGGTGAATTTGAGCTGATTGATAAGTACTTCAAGGTTCCTCACGCCCGCAAGGACGTGGTGATGGGCCCTGGAGATGACTGTGCCTTGCTGACCCTGCCACCCGATACCCAGCTGGCAGTGAGCACCGACACCCTGGTGAGCGGCGTACACTTCTTTCCCGACATGGATCCGGTGGATCTCGGCTACAAGGCGCTGGCGGTCAATCTCTCCGATCTCGCCGCCATGGGGGCCGAGCCGCGCTGGGTGTCGCTGGCGTTGACCTTGCCCGCTATCAACGAGAGCTGGGTTGCCGGTTTTGCCGAAGGGTTCCTCGAACTGGCCGAGTACTACAATGTGGCGCTGGTGGGGGGGGATATGACCCGCGGGCCGCTCTCCATCACCATCTCGGTCAAGGGATCTGTACCTACCGGTCGTGCCCTGCTGCGCAGCGGTGCCAAAGCCGGTGACGGCATCTATGTGACCGGTACTCTGGGGGATGCGGCGCTGGCGCTCTCCCACCTGCTTGGCAAACGCACCCTCAACGAGAACCAGCTGGCTGCGGTATTGCCCAGACTCGAGCATCCTCATCCCCGTATTCTGGCCGGACAGGCCCTGCGCGGGCTGGCGGGCAGCGCGCTGGATCTCTCCGATGGTCTTGCATCGGATCTTCGTCATATTCTCAAGGCCTCCGGGGTACGGGCCCAGATCGATCTCGATCTGCTGCCGCTCTCGCCAGTGCTGCGCGATGCGGTGAGCGATCAGGCAGCGTGGCAACTGGCGCTGGCCGGTGGCGATGACTACGAGCTCTGCTTCACCGTGCCGCAGGAACATCACGGTGCGCTGGATACGGCGCTGGCCCACAGCGGGGTCAAGTTCACCCGCATCGGTCGCATCCTGGCGGGTGAGCCGGGTATCGATTATCTGCGTGGCGAACAAGTGGTGGAGCTGCAATTGAAAGGGTGGGATCACTTCGCATGAGCTTTTTTATGATAAAGCCCGAGTTGAAACGACTGAACCTGAAGAACCCGCTCCACTTGCTGGCGGTGGGGTTTGGCTCCGGCCTCTCCCCCAAGGCGCCCGGCACCATGGGCACGCTGGCGGCCATTCCGCTCTACCTGCTGGTGAGCGGTCTGCCGACCCACTGGTTTATCGCCTTGCTGGCGGTGGGGTTTGTGGTGGGGATCCGCATCTGCCAGAGCGCCACCGATGCCATCGGCATGGCGGATCATGGCGCCATCGTCTGGGACGAGGTGATCGGCTTTGGTGTCACCATGATTGCCGCCCCGGCTGGCTGGGAGTGGGTGTTGGCTGGCTTCTTGCTGTTCCGCCTGTTCGATGTGCTCAAACCCTGGCCCATCTGCTGGTTTGACCGCCGGATCCACGGTGGCCTCGGCATCATGCTGGACGATCTGATCGCCGCGTTGTTTGCCCTGTTTTGTATGCAATTGCTGGCGGTCTGGCTCGGCTGAGTGCTGCCTTCCGGGGGATGACCGTTCTGGCATTCCCCGATTTATATCTGCTTAATTTTCATTCACTGGCATATGCTGCCGTTTATCACCCATTTCACATAAATATTCACTACTCATTCGGGGCCTGCACTCGTGTTTTAAATAGTGATAAATGCTACTTGTTGCGTTGTTGTTGAAATTAAAGTAATGATACCAATAGATATGCGGACGGACAGGCCATTTTTGTGATGATAGTCATCATTTGTTGCTATTGAATGGGTGGTTATCTGCACAAAACATTGCGGGATTGTATAACGCAAGCATTTACACCCGAGGTTAAACCGTCTAAGTTACTCGCGGGTTATTCCAAAAAAATGCAAAAAACCCGCCCGGATCGCTGGTTTCGCTGCCTCATGGATTGAGCGTTTTTTATTCTACAAACACTCAATATCAACTGCCCAAGGTAACAACCGGCATCTGCGGCTGATTTACGGACGAATTATTTGGGACGGATGTCCCCCGCAGAGGTAAACATGTCCTTGCTCGAAGTGAAAAACTTGCGGATCGAGTACCCCTCCCGCTACGGGGTGCTGGCCGCGGTGAAGGATCTCTCTTTCTCCATCGAAAAGGGTGAGATTGTCGGGGTAGTCGGAGAATCCGGCGCCGGCAAGTCCACCATCGGCAACGCCGTCATCGATCTGCTCAGTCCCCCCGGGCACATTGCCCGTGGCGATATCTACCTCAATGGCGAGCTCATCTCCGGCAAGAGCCAGAATGAGATGCGGGCCATTCGTGGCTCCCGGATCGGATTTATCTTTCAAGATCCCATGACCTCCCTCAACCCGCTGTTTACCGTTGAACAGCAGTTGGTGGAGACCATGCTGGCCAATACCAAACTCTCCCGCGAAGCGGCCTTTGCCAAGGCATTGGAGCTGATGGGGGCGGTGGGGATCCCGCAGCCGGAGCTGCGCATCAAGCAGTACCCGCACCAGTTCTCCGGCGGTATGCGCCAGCGGGTGGTCATCGCCATCGCCCTGTCGTGCGATCCTGAGTTGATCATCGCCGACGAGCCGACCACTGCCCTCGATGTCTCCATTCAGGATCAGATCCTCCAGCTTATCCGCAACCTCTGCAAAGAGCGTCAGGTGGGCTGCATGCTGGTGACCCACGACATGGGGGTGGTCTCTAACGTCACCGACAAGGTGGCGGTGATGTATCGCGGCGATCTGGTGGAGTTCGGCCTGACCGAGCAGGTGTTGGGTCACCCCAATCACCCTTATACCCGCAGCCTGATCTCTGCGGTGCCGCGCTCCGACGTCAAGCTGGTGCGCTTCCCGCTGGTCTCCTATATCGAAGATGCCAGTGCGCCGGATACCAATATCGACCTCAAGACCCACTGGCTCGGCCAGAGTCAGGATGAGCGCGCCTATGAAGGGGCGCTGCTGCGGGTGGAAAACGTCGATCTGAAGTTCGTCACCAAGGACTCCATCTTCCCGAGTCGCCGCCAGTATGTGCGCGCCTGCAACAACATCAGTTTCGAGATCTTCGAAGGGGAGACCTTCGGTCTGGTGGGGGAGTCGGGCTCCGGCAAATCGACCATTGCCCGCGCCATCACCGGCCTCTATCCGCCTGATACCGGCCAGATCTTTTTCGAGGGGATCGACTTGACCGCCCTCAAGAGCGAGCGTGAGCGTCGCCCCCTGCGCCGCCAGATGCAGATGGTATTCCAGAATCCTTATTCGTCAATGAACCCGCGCATGAAGGTGCGCGACATCATTGCTGAGCCGATCCGCTTCCACAAATTGGCCCAGAGCGAGAGCCAGATCGAGGGGATCGTCAATGATTTGCTCGATCACGTCGGTCTTGGCCGTGGTGCCGGGGTCAAGTATCCCCACGAGTTCTCCGGCGGTCAGCGCCAGCGCATCTCCATTGCCCGCGCTTTGGCCACTCGTCCGCGCTTTCTGATCTGCGACGAGCCGACTTCGGCGCTGGATGTGTCGGTGCAGGCCCAGATCCTCAACCTGCTCAAGGATCTGCAGCAGGAGCTCAAGCTCACCATGCTGTTTATCAGCCACGATCTGCCGGTGATCCGCCAGATGTGCGACCGCATCGGGGTGATGCAGCACGGCCATCTGGTGGAAGTGGCCGATACCGAGAAACTCTTTACCAATGCCGAGCATGAGTACAGCCGCAAGCTGATCTCCCTCATGCCTGCATTTAAAGGCATGTCCCGTGAGGGGCTGGAAATCGCCAGCTAGTAACGCGCCGGTTCGCCGGATGGTGAGTTAAGTACCTTGTCATTTAATAAAAAAGCCAAAAGCATGGAGAAAACGATGAAGAAAGGATTATCCAAAATTGCCCTGGCGCTGTTTGCCGCCGGTTTCGCCTTCAGTGTTTCAGCCGCTGATATCAAGGTCGGTGTCGCCTCTGACGCCACTTCGCTGGATCCGCAGGAGCAGCTCTCCGGTCAGACCCTGGAGATGTCGCACCTGGTATTCGATCCCCTGATGCGTTACACCCAGGACCTGAAATTCGAGCCCCGTCTGGCCGAGAAGTTTGAGCGTGTCGATGACAAGACAGTTCGCTTCCATCTGCGCAAAGGGGTCAAGTTCCACTCTGGCAACGACTTCACCGCCGACGACGTGGTGTGGACCGTCAACCGTCTGAAATCCTCCGTCGACTTCAAGGCGATCTTTGATCCTATCAGCGAAGTGAAGAAGGTCGATGACTACACAGTCGATCTGATCACCGCCAAGCCGTTCCCGCTGGTGCTGCAGACCGTCACCTACATCTTCCCGATGGACTCCAAGTTCTACACCGGCAAGACCGACGCAGGTAAAGACAAGGCCGAGATCGTCAAAAATGGCGACTCCTATGCTTCAACCAACGTGTCTGGTACTGGTCCGTTTATCGTCAAGTTCCGCGAGCAGGGTGTGAAGCTGGACTATGCCCGCAACGCCAACTACTGGGACAAAGCCTCCAAGGGTAACGTCGAGAACCTGACCGTGGTGCCGATCAAGGAAGATGCGACCCGTGTTGCAGCCCTGCTGGGTGGCGACGTGGACATGATCTATCCGGTTGCCCCCAACGATCTGGAGCGCGTCAAGAATGGCAAGGACTCCCAGCTGGTGACCCTGTCCGGTACCCGCGCCATCATCATCGAACTGAACCAGAACACCAACCCGGCGCTGAAAGACAAGCGGGTGCGTCAGGCGATCAACTACGCCATCAACCAGGTGGGCATCGTCGAGAAGATCAACAAGGGCTTCGGTACTCCCGCAGGTCAGCTGAGCCCGAAAGGCTATGCCGGTCACAACGAGGCGCTGGTGCCCCAGTATGATCTGGCCAAGGCCAAGGAGCTGATGAAAGAGGCCGGTTATGAGAAGGGCTTCAAGATGACCTTCATCGCCCCGGCTGCCCGCTACGTCAACGACGTCAAGATTGCCCAGGCTGTCTCCGCCATGCTGGCCAAGATCAACATCAAAGTGGATCTGAAGACCATGCCGGTGGCCCAGTACTGGCCGGAGTTTGACAAGTGCGCCGCGGACATGCAGATGATCGGCTGGCACTCAGATACCGAAGATACTGCGAACTTCTTCGAGTTCCTGACCTTCACCAAGGATGCCAAGACCGGTATGGGTCAGTACAACTGCGCCGGTTATGCCAACGCCGAGGCTGACAAGCTGATCGAGCAGGCCAATGCCGAGACCGATCCGGCCAAGCGTGCCGAGATGCTGAAGAAGGTCGAAGCCATGGTGATCGAAGATGCTGCCTACGTGCCGTTGCACTGGGAAGATCTGGCTTATGGCGCCAAGAAAAACGTCGACATCAAGCCGGTGGTCAACGTGATGAACTTCCCTTACCTGGGTGACCTGGTGGTCGGCAAGTAAGCGAAGCACCAAGGAAGGACCGGGCGGGGTGGTCAGCTGGCTACTCCGCCCACTAACAGAAGCCTGTGCCAAGACACAGGCCACGTAGAAGGACAAGCATGTTTACATTCCTGCTGAAACGGTTCTATCAGGCCGTGATAGTGATGTTCGTCATCAGCCTGGTCGCCTTCTCCATCCAGGACAACCTGGGTGACCCGTTGCGCGAGATGGTGGGACAATCGGTCTCCGAAGCCCAGCGTCACGAGTTGCGTGAGAAGATGGGCCTCAATGATCCCTTCCTCATTAAATACAGCCGCTTTTTGAAAAATGCGGTGCATGGGGATTTGGGCACCTCCTATTTCTTCAAGCGACCTGCTCTCGAGGTGATCCTCGACAAGCTGGTGGCTACCCTTGAGCTGGTGTTTGCCGCTGCGCTGATCATCGTAGTGGTCTCTATCCCGCTCGGTGTTTACTCGGCGATCCACCCGCGCAGCATTGGCACCAAGATCATCATGGCGGGGAGCAGTATCGGCATCTCGATCCCGGTGTTTTTGACTGCCATCATGTTGATGTATCTCTTCTCCATCCAGCTGGGTTGGCTGCCGGCCTATGGCCGCGGCGAGACCTATAACCTGCTGGGCTGGGAGTCGGGCTTCTTCACCTGGGATGGTATCTTGCACCTGATCCTGCCTGCGGTGTCGCTCTCCTCCATCATGCTGCCGCTGTTTATCCGGCTGGTGCGCTCCGAGATGCTGGAGCAGCTCTCCTCCGAGTACGTCAAGTTCGCCCGTGCCAAGGGGCTGGACAACAACAAGGTCTACTACAGCCACGCCCTCAAAAACACCATGCTGCCGGTGATCACCGTCGGTGGGGTGCAGATCGGCACCATGGTGGCTTACACCATCCTGACCGAGAGCGTGTTCCAGTGGCCGGGGACCGGTTTCCTGTTCCTCGAGGCGATCCACCGGGTCGATACCCCGCTGATCACCGCCTACGTCATCTTCGTGGGGCTGATTTTCGTGGTGACCAACACGCTGGTCGACCTGCTCTACGGGTTTATCAACCCGACCGTCAACCTGACCGCCAAGGGGTAACAGATGACTAATGCTGTAACTGCACGCCCGGGCCGTTGGGCGCGCGTCAAGAACTCTGACATCGTCTACTACTTCCTGCGGGACAAGGTAGCCATGTTCAGCTTTGCCATATTCGTGCTGTTTGTGCTGGCGGCGCTGCTGGCGCCCTGGCTGGCACCGCACAACGTCTATGACCAGACCAGTTTTGATCTGATGGATGCCGAACTGCCACCCTCCTGGCTGGAAGGGGGCGATGCACGTTTCTGGCTCGGTACCGATAACCAGGGGCGCGATATCTGGAGCACCATCCTCTATGGTGCCCGTATCTCGCTTTCCATCGGTCTGTTTGCGGTGGCGCTGCAGCTGGTGCTCGGCATCGTTATCGGTCTGATCGCCGGTTACTTCGGCGGTCGCATCGACAACCTGCTGATGCGCTTTGCCGACGTGCAGTTGTCATTCTCCACCATGATGGTGGCGATCATCATCTCCGCCATCTTTCAGGCAACCTTTGGCTCCGAGTTCTACTCGAAGTTCGCCATCATGATGCTGGTGGTGATCATCGGTGTAGCCGAGTGGCCACAGTACGCCCGTACCGTGCGCGCCTCTGTGCTGGCCGAGAAGAAGAAGGAGTATGTGGAAGCGGCCAAGGTGATGGGATTCCGTGCCCCGCGCATCATGTTCCGCCACATTCTGCCGAACTGTCTGTCGCCCATTCTGGTGATCTCCACCGTGCAGGTGGCCAACGCCATCATGAGCGAGGCGGCACTCTCCTTCCTCGGTCTCGGGATGCCGGTAGACCAGCCGTCACTGGGGTCGCTGATCAGCGTCGGCTTCAACTACATCTTCTCCGGCTCCTGGTGGATCACCGCCTTCCCGGGGATCTGTCTGGTGGTGCTGGTGCTGGTCATCAACCTGCTGGGTGACTGGCTGCGGGATGTGTTTAACCCGAAGATTTACAAGGGTTAACTCGGGTCAGAAGTGAAGATACAAGAAGGGCGCCATCAGGCGCCCTTCTCTTATTTACTCTTTAACTCGCAGCAGGTCAGGCTTGCAGCCAGCTTTCGATGCTGTGCTGGATGCCAGCATCGTCCAGACCGAGCAGGGTATAGATCTCCTGCTGGGTGCCCTGTTCCACGAAGCGATCCGGCAGGCCGAGGTTGAGCACCGGCTTGCACTGTTTATTGCGCATCAGCAACTCGTTCACCGCCGAACCGGCGCCGCCCATGATGGCGTTGTCTTCGAGAGTGACGAAGTGATCGTGACTTGCAGCAAGGGAAAGCACCAGCGCCTCATCCATCGGTTTGACGAAACGCATGTCCACCAGGGTGGCATCCAGTGCCTCGGCAGCTGCTTTCGCAGCGTGCAGCAGGGTGCCAAAGGCCAGAATGGCGGTGCCCTTGCCCTCTCGCACTATGCGACCTTTGCCGAGTTCCAGCGCCTGCATCTCTGACGAGACGGGGGCATCGCTCAGGCTGCTGCCGCGGGGGTAACGCACGGCGGCAGGGCCCTGATGGAGATAGCCGGTATAGAGCATCTGACGGCATTCGTTCTCGTCGGACGGCGTCATCACCACCATATTGGGTACGGTGCGCAGGAAGCTGATATCAAACGCCCCCTGATGGGTTGGGCCATCAGCGCCCACCAGACCGGCCCGGTCGATGGCGAACAGCACCGGCAGACCTTGCAGCGCCACGTCGTGGATCACCTGATCGTAGGCGCGCTGCAGGAAGCTCGAATAGATGGCGACCACCGGCTTCTTGTCGGCGATGGCAAGGCCAGCGGCAAAGGTGACCGCATGCTGCTCGGCAATGGCCACATCGAAGTAGCGATCCGGATATTGTTGGCTGAATTTGACCAGCCCGGAGCCTTCGCGCATGGCGGGGGTGATACCGACCAGCTTCTCGTCTTTGGCGGCCATGTCGCACAGCCACTGGCCAAAGATGGCGGAGAAAGTGGGTTTGGCACCGCTCGCCTTGGGCAGGGAGCACTCATCCGGGTTGAACTTGGGTACAGCATGATAACCGATGGGGTCTTTCTCCGCCGGCTCGTAACCCTTACCCTTCTTGGTCTTGACGTGCAGTAGCTGCGGGCCCTTGAGGTTGCGCATGTTGCGCAGGGTCTCGACCAGCGCCTCGATATCGTGGCCGTCGATGGGGCCGATATAGTTGAAGCCGAACTCCTCGAACAGGGTGCCGGGCACCACCATCCCCTTGAGGTGCTCTTCGGCCCGCTTGGCCAGCTCCTTGACCGGTGGCAGACCCGCCAGCACCTTCTTGCCGCCTTCGCGGATGGTGGTGTAGAGCTTGCCGGACATGACCCGGGCCAGATGGTTGTTGAGTGCGCCGACATTCTCGGAGATGGACATCTCGTTGTCGTTGAGGATCACCAGCATGTCTTTGTGCACATCACCGGCGTGGTTCAGCGCTTCAAACGCCATCCCCGCAGTAATGGCTCCATCCCCGATCACAGCAACCACCTTGCGACCCAGCCCTTCGCTCTCGGCGGCAACCGCCATGCCGAGCGCGGCACCGATGGAGGTACTGGAGTGGCCGACGCTGAGTACGTCGTACTCGCTCTCGCCACGCCAGGGGAAGGGGTGCAGACCATCCTTCTGACGGATGGTGTGGATCCGATCACGGCGTCCGGTCAGGATCTTGTGGGGATAGGCCTGATGGCCCACGTCCCAGATCAACCGATCAAACGGCGTGTTATAGACGTAGTGCAGCGCCACGGTCAGTTCGACCGTGCCGAGACCGGAGGCAAAGTGTCCGCTGGAGCGGCTGACCGAGCGCAGCAGATATTCGCGCAGCTCGTTGCACAGCGCCGGCAGCCGATCTTTGGGCAAGGAACGCAGCTCGATTGGCGTATCCGCCAGGGCCAGGTTGGGGAAATTGCTAATATCAACGCTCATATTGTTACTGTTATCCAGCGTTTAGTGGGTTCGCTCGATGATGTAATCGGCAAACGCTTCCAGAATGTCGGTATTGTAGGGCAAGGATTGCAGGGCTGTTAAGGCTTTGCCGTGCAGTTCGCGAGCCAGCTCACGGGCATTTTCAAGACCGAGCAGGGCCGGATAGGTACTTTTCTCCAGCGCCAGGTCAGAGCCTTGCGGCTTGCCGAGGGTGGCGGTATCACCGATGATATCGAGGATGTCATCCTGCACCTGAAAAGCCAGCCCGATGGCAGCGGCGTAGGTTTGCAGGGCAGCCAGCGTGTCGTCATCGACATCGGCTTTGCACAGGGCGCCGAGCGCCACGGCGCATTCAATCAGCGCACCGGTCTTGTGGCGGTGTACCTGCTCCAGTTCGGCAAGCGTGATCTGGCGCCCTTCGGCCTGCAGATCCAGCGCCTGACCACCACACATACCGAGATAGCCGGAGGCGCGGGCGAGGGTACTCAGCATCCGCACCCGGTTGGCCATCAAGGAGTCGGGCATGGGGTGATCGGCCAGAATGGAGAACGCCAGGGTCTGCAGCGCATCACCGGCCAGAATGGCGGTTCCTTCGTCAAACGCCTTGTGAACGGTTGGCTGACCACGACGCAGGTCGTCGTTATCCATGGCGGGCAGGTCATCGTGCAGCAGGGAGTAGGCGTGGATGCACTCCACGGCAGCCGCAGGGCCATCCAGCAGTTCGCTCTTGACGCCCAGCATCTCGCCGACCGCGTAGACCAGAAACGGGCGAACCCGCTTGCCGCCCAGCAGCAGGCCATAACTCATGGCATCGCGCAGGCGCGGCGCCATGGCGGGCAAGGATTCAAGTTGTGCTGACAGACAGTCGTCAATACGCTGACGATGCAGACGGGAAAAATGGTCCAGCGCCACTCACTCCTCTCCTTGTTCTGGCTGGAAGGGGGCGAGCTGGTCACTGCCATCGGCTTGACTGAGCAGGATCTGGATCTTCTGTTCGGCCAGTTCCAGCTTCTGCTGACCGGCCCGCACCAGATGGACTCCTTGCTCGAACTGTTTGAGCGCCTCTTCCAGGGGTAGGGAACCTTGTTCCAGCTGATGAACGATGGTTTCCAGCTCTTCCAGAGTGGCATCAAAACTCAGACGGTCGATTTTTTTACTGGCCATGTCCATCCTCGGGGATTGAAAAAACGGCTTATATTAACATCGACCGTCCGCAGGGGGGAGGCAGAAAAGCACTGGCCCCTCAAACTCTCGCTAAACTGGCCGATAATGAGCCATCATTCTCTGTGGGTTGAGGCTTGCTGCGTGGGACGCAATAGCAGAAAATTCAACAGACTATAATAGCCATAAGAACGGGTGACAGGAGTAGGAACGTGGATCTAGGCAGTCTGATCGGGATAGTGCTGGGTTTCGGGGTGGTGGTTTACGGCATGCTGCTGGGCGGCCCCATGAGCATGTATGTGGATATGCCATCGGTCTATATCACCATTTTTGGTTCAATCTTCATCGCCATGATGAAGTTCAACATTGGCCAGTTCTTTATGGCATTCAAGGTTGGCGGCAAAGCCTTTATGTACAAGGGCGACAAGCTGGATGATTTAATTACCAAGGCGGTCGAACTGGCTGATGCAGCTCGCAAAGGGGGCTTTCTGGCGCTGGAAGCGGCTGAGATCCCCAACCCTTTCATGAAAAAAGGGATCGATATGCTGGTGGATGGCCACGATGCCGATGTGGTACGTGCCGTGATGGAAAAAGATATCGAGTTGACTGCCGAACGTCATGTCACCGCCATCAAGGTTTTCCGTACCCTAGGGGATCTGGGCCCTGCCATGGGGATGATAGGTACTCTGGTGGGGTTGGTAGCTATGCTGGCCAACATGAGTGACCCCAAGTCAATCGGCCCGGCGATGGCGGTTGCCTTGTTGACCACCCTTTATGGTGCGATTTTGGCAAACATGGTCGCGATTCCCATCGCGGACAAGCTGGAGCTGCGTAGCGGCGAGGAAAAACTGTGTCGAGCGTTGATTCTGGACGCCATTATGGGGATTCAGGATGGCCAGAACCCGCGGGTGATCCAGTCGATGTTGCAAAACTATCTGAACCAATCCAAACGTAATACCGGCACCGAGTAGGGGGCAGAATGTCCGATTGCAAGTGTCCGCCGCCCGGCCTACCCGCGTACATGGGTACGTTTGCCGACTTGATGTCACTGTTGATGTGTTTCTTTGTGTTGTTGCTCTCCTTTGCCGAGATGGACGTCCAAAAATTCAAACAAATTGCGGGCTCCATGGAAAAAGCCTTCGGGGTGCAGAATATTCTCGAGGTAAAAGATATTCCCAAGGGAACCTCTGTGATTGCCCAGGAATTTCGGCCTGGCCGGCCCGAGCCAACGCCGATTGATACTGTGATGCAGCAGACCATCGACATGACCCAGACCGAACTGGAGTTTCTGCCCGGTGAGTCGGATCAGGCTGGTGGTCAGGATAAGAGTGATGGCAAACAGACAGGGGGGGACACGGCTCAGGATGCGCAAAAAGCACAGCAGCAGTCCAATACCTTGGCCAAAGCGCTCGCCGAACAGATGAAAGATCAGATTCAGGACGGTGCTATCGAGATCGAGGCGCTGGGCCAACAGATCGTTATCCGGATCAGGGAGAAAGCGTCGTTTCCTGCCGGCTCCGCTTTTTTGCAACCCCAGTTCTGGCCGGTTATTCGCAAGGTTGCGGCGTTGCTCAAGGATGTACCGGGTGAAATAACCATTTCTGGTCACACCGACAACGTCGCGACCGAAGATGAGCTGTTCCAGTCCAACTGGGAGCTCTCTTCCCAGCGGGCGGTCGCGGTGGCGCATCAGATGGTCAAGGTGCCAGGTTTCGATGGTAAGAGGCTGGTGGTGCAGGGGATGGCAGATTCCCAGCCGCTGGTGCCCAACACCACCCCCGAGAATCGCCGGATGAACCGTCGGGTAGAGATCTCTATCCTGCAGGGTAAACCGACAGTATCGGCGCCTATCTCGGTACCGGAAGGGAAGTAAGCATTGCCGATGCAGGGCAACCAAGGCGGACTGGCGGCAGGGCGCTGACGTGGATTTTGTGTTGGCTTCATATTAAGATGCCTCATCCGAACCGATTGCTGCGGCTTCCTAGCAGATAGCCGCAGCGTCTATTTTCAAGCAACCCAGGTTTCGACTATGAATCATACTCCGATGACTGTTCGCGGCGCTGAGAAGCTGCGCGCAGAGCTCGACCATCTCAAGACCGAGCTTCGTCCCCAGATTATCGAAGCGATTGCCGATGCGCGTGAGCATGGCGATCTGAAAGAAAATGCCGAATACCACGCTGCCCGTGAGCAGCAGGGGTTCTGCGAAGGCCGCATCCAGGAGATTGAAGCCAAGCTCTCCAATGCTCAGGTGATCGATGTCACCAAGATCACCAATAATGGCCGTGTCATTTTTGGCGCGACCGTGACGCTGCTCAAGAGCGAGACAGAGGAAGAGGTCATCTACCGCATCGTGGGTGATGATGAGGCTGATATCAAACAGAACCTTATCTCTGTCAACTCGCCGATTGCCCGTGCGCTGATTGGCAAGGAAGTAGACGACGTCGCCATCGTCAAGACTCCTGCCGGTGATGTGGAATACGAAGTGCTGAACGTAGCTTACGTTTAAGCGACGTCAGGTTATGACGAAACAGGGGGGCTGGTGCTCCCCTGTTGTATTTGGCTAAGGCTCAGATACTTGCTAGGGCAGATAAGCCTCGGTAAAAGCATCCTGATGGCGCTGGAACAGCCACTGACGTAGCCGTTCGATATCGCTTTCGCTCATCTGAAAGCTCAGTGCCCAGGTTGCATGGTTGGCATCAGATTTGATGCGCCGAACCAATCTGGCATCAAGGGGGAACCAAGCTTCTTGCGCGATGCAGAGTTCTCCACTGAGTGAGTCATCGGCTAGCATATCGGTTGGCAAATTTTCGACGATGAGGCCGTTCAGTGAGAGGCTTAATACTTGAAAGAGCCCTTTACTGCTGTGCAATTTGGCTTTTTGTTCGAGACGCCAGGCCCGTGGCTGGGTAAAGCCAAGCTCTCTGATCACTGGTGCAGCCAGATGTGGCTCGACCACACCCTCAGCGGCTTCGATAAAGGTAAGCGGAAAGCGTAACTGATGGCCTGCGAAGCGCGCTTCGAGTACCAGGTGTTCGGCTTTGTGCAGCAAGCCAAGCATGGGGGCATCAAGGTGTCCACTCAGGACATGGGTGTCCTGATTGCTCCCCAAGTCCCGCAGCATGGCCAGCTCATCTTCAGTGAGAATTTGACGGTGAGCCATAATGCGTGTCCAAAAGTATTCATCGCAGGTTAAGGGCTTTGCGACTACTTTGGCAAGCGACTCGGGAAGAAGTGGAATAAGGAAAGAGCGATGCTCTTTCCTTTTACTTGCGGGGCAGCTGGATTTTTGGCTCGGTGGCTTGACGATAAATAGTCAGCACGTGGCCCATGCTTTGCACCTTGATTGCAGCGGTTTCACGGACGATTGCATCCATAACCAGTTGCTTCATCTCGCGATCTTCAGCGGCAACCTTAACCTTGATCAGCTCGTGATGGTTCAGTGCCAGATCGATTTCGGCCAGTACACCTTCGGTCAGACCATGCTGACCCAGCAGGACGACGGGTTTGAGGCTGTGAGCAAGGCCCTTGAGGTACTGTTTCTGTTTATTGTTGAGAATCATCGCAATTTCTTCATAAGTCAGGGTTGAAAGGGGCGTATTCTAACCCCACTTAGCCCTTAATACTAATAACCCTTGTGGTTTTTTAAAGTCGATTATCATGACCCAGAAAAAGCGTTCCCCCAGTTCTAGTCGCTGGTTAAAAGAACATTTCGACGATCAATACGTCAAAAAAGCTCAAAAATTGGGCCTGCGTTCCCGTGCTGTTTTCAAGATTGACGAGATTCAGGGCAAGGATCGCTTGCTCAAAAACGGCATGACAGTTGTGGATTTGGGGGCTGCTCCTGGTGGCTGGTCCCAGTTTGCGGTTGAACAGGTTGGTGACTCGGGTCGCGTCATCGCATGTGATATTTTGCCTATGGATCCCATTGCCGGTGTCGATTTCCTGCAAGGGGACTTTCGGGAGGATGCTGTGCTCAGTGCCTTGCTGGGAAGAGTAGGTCCCGATAAGGTCGATGTTGTGATGTCTGATATGGCACCTAACATGAGCGGTACCCAGCAGGTGGATCAGGCGCGCGCCATGTATCTTGTCGAGCTGGCACTGGACATGTGTAATCAGGTATTACGCAGTGACGGCAGTTTCGTAGTGAAGGTGTTCCAGGGGGAGGGGTTTGATACCTATCTCAATGAAATACGTAAACTTTTTTCAGCTGTTAAAATTCGTAAACCAGACTCATCCCGTGCCAGATCTCGGGAAGTCTACATTGTGGCTACCGGTTTTAAACTGTAGTACCCTACCCTTCATCGTTAACTGTCAGTCTGCGAGGTTACTGATTTGAGTGACATGGCGAAAAACTTAATCCTGTGGCTGGTCATCGCCGTCGTATTGATGTCGGTGTTCAATAGCTTCAGCCCCAGCGATACCACCAGTCGCCAGCTGGACTATTCCAGCTTCGTTAAAGAAGTGACCCAAGAGCAGATCCGTGAAGTGCGGATGGATGGTAAGGTCATTAATGGCGTCAAGCGCACTGGTGAAAAATTCACCACCATCATCCCTGCGCCGGATCCCCAGCTGCTCAATGATATGCTCAATCACAACGTTAAAGTGATGGGTGAGAAGCCGGAAGAGCCGTCTCTGTTGACCTCTATTTTTATCTCCTGGTTCCCGATGCTGTTGCTGATCGGTGTCTGGGTCTTCTTCATGCGTCAGATGCAGGGCGGCGGTGGCAAAGGCGCCATGTCGTTCGGCAAGAGCAAGGCTCGCCTGATGAGTGAAGACCAGATCAAGACCACCTTTGCCGATGTCGCAGGTTGTGATGAGGCCAAAGAGGAAGTGAAAGAGCTGGTCGACTATCTGCGAGATCCGAGCAAGTTCCAGAAACTGGGCGGCAAGATCCCGACTGGTGTGCTGCTGGTTGGCCCACCCGGTACCGGTAAGACCCTGCTGGCCAAGGCCATTGCTGGTGAAGCCAAGGTTCCGTTCTTTACCATCTCCGGTTCCGATTTCGTGGAGATGTTCGTTGGTGTCGGTGCCTCTCGGGTACGTGACATGTTCGAACAGGCCAAGAAGTCCTCTCCTTGCATCATCTTCATTGATGAAATTGATGCGGTAGGTCGTCAGCGTGGCGCGGGTCTGGGTGGTGGTCACGATGAACGTGAGCAGACTCTAAACCAGATGCTGGTTGAAATGGATGGTTTTGAAGGTAACGAAGGCGTCATCGTCATCGCTGCAACCAACCGTCCTGACGTACTGGATCCGGCATTGCTGCGTCCGGGTCGTTTCGACCGTCAGGTTGTGGTCGGTCTGCCAGATGTACGTGGTCGCGAACAGATCCTGAAAGTACACATGCGCAAAGTTCCGTTGGCGGATGACGTCAATCCGGCGCTGATTGCTCGTGGTACCCCCGGTTTCTCCGGTGCCGACTTGGCCAACCTAGTCAACGAAGCGGCCCTGTTCTCTGCCCGTGAAAGCCGCCGTGTGGTTTCTATGGCTGAGTTCGAGAAGGCCAAGGACAAGATCATGATGGGCGCTGAACGTCGCTCCATGGTGATGAAAGAGTCCGAGAAGGAGATGACGGCATACCATGAGGCGGGTCACGCCATCATTGGTCGTGTGGTACCGGATCATGATCCTGTCTACAAGGTCTCAATCATTCCCCGTGGTCGTGCGCTGGGTGTCACCATGTATCTGCCGGAGCAGGATCGCTGGAGCCACTCCAAGCAGCATCTGGAGTCAATGATCTCCAGTCTGTATGGCGGTCGCTTGGCAGAAGAGCTGATCTACGGCGCGGAAAAGGTCTCGACCGGTGCGTCCAACGACATCGAGCGTGCGACCGACATCGCTCGCAAGATGGTGACCCAGTGGGGCATGTCCGAGCGTCTTGGTCCCATGCTCTATGCCGAAGAGGATGGTGAAGTGTTCCTCGGTCGCAGCATGGCCAAGGCCAAGCATATGTCTGACGATACCGCCCGCGTCATCGATGCCGAGGTCAAGCTGGTGATTGATCGCAACTACGCCCGCTCCAAGCAAATCTTGCTGGATAACATGGACGTGTTGCACACCATGAAAGATGCGCTGATGAAGTACGAAACCATCGACGCCAAGCAGATCGATGATCTGATGGCGCGCCGCGAGGTCCGTGCTCCGAGCAACTGGCATGACGAACACGGTGATACTCCGCAAGGTGGTTCTACCGTGGCAGCCGAGGCCAAGCCGGCCGATGAGGCAGCACCGGTGGCGGATGTCACTATCGACAAAGCCAACGACGCTCCGGCCAAATAATCGTGACTCTCCAAACCCCGGGCTTGCCCGGGGTTTTTCTTTATGCAAATGGACGCGAAGATGCAGTTAATCAGCAAGGGGCTCAGCCTCTCCCTCGATCGCCCCCATGTGATGGGGATCCTCAACGTAACCCCTGACTCCTTCTCCGATGGTGGCAATTTCAATCAGATTGAACGGGCGATGGCCCATGCGCGTCAGATGGTCTCTGATGGTGCCACGCTGATCGATATCGGCGGCGAGTCCACTCGCCCTGGCGCGCCGGATGTGAGCGAGCAGGAGGAGCTCGACAGAGTCATCCCAGTGATCAAGCGAATAGCCGCAGAGCTGGAGGTGATGATCTCGCTCGACACCTCCAAGGCGGAGGTGATGCGGGAAGGCTGCCAAGCGGGTGCCCATCTGATCAACGATGTGAGGGCGCTGCAAGAGCCTGGAGCATTGCAGACAGCTGCAGAAGCCGCTGTTCCTGTCTGTCTGATGCATATGCAGGGGCAGCCGAGAACCATGCAGGTCGAGCCACACTATGACGATCTGCTGGAGGAGGTGCGTGGCTTTTTTGATGAGCGAATTACGGCTTGCATGGCTGCCGGTATTGCGCGTGAACAGCTGCTACTGGATCCCGGCTACGGCTTTGGCAAGACCCTTGCGCATAACTACCAGCTACTGGCGGCCCAAAAGGAACTGCTCGATTATGGCTTGCCGCTCTTGGTGGGGATGTCGCGAAAGTCTATGATAGGCAACCTGCTGGGCCGTCCGGTTGACGAGCGCCTGGCGGGCAGTCTGGCATGCGCCCTTATCGGGATGCAGCATGGGGCCCGGATCATCCGGGTGCATGATGTGCGGGAAACCATGGATGCACTGCGCGTCGGCTGGCAGGTAATGACGGGACAAGATTTTATTTCCAAATAATAAAGAGAACAGACAATGGCAAGAAAGTATTTTGGCACCGATGGCGTGCGTGGCAAGGTTGGCGAGTATCCGATCACCCCTGAATTCGTGATGAAGTTGGGTTGGGCGGCTGGCAAGGTGCTCTCCAAGAAAGGCACCAAGAAGGTGCTGATTGGCAAAGATACCCGTATCTCCGGTTACATGCTGGAATCTGCTCTGGAAGCGGGTCTCTCCGCCGCTGGTCTCAAGGCCATTCTGATGGGCCCCATGCCCACTCCGGCGGTTGCTTATCTGACGCGCACCTTCCGTGCCGAAGCCGGTATCGTCATCAGCGCCTCCCATAACCCCTTCTATGACAACGGCATCAAGTTCTTCTCCGCCGATGGCACCAAATTGCCGGATGATGTCGAGATGGCCATCGAGGCCGAACTTGATCACGAGCTCACTTGTGTCGAGTCTGCCCTGCTTGGTAAAGCGATGCGTATTGATGATGCGGCCGGTCGCTATATCGAATTTTGCAAGAGCACCTTCCCATCTCATATGAACCTTGATGGCGTCAAGATGGTGGTTGATTGTGGCCATGGTGCCACTTATCACATTGCTCCGTCCGTTTTCCGCGAATTGGGCGCCGAGGTGATCACCATGGGTTGTGCCCCGGATGGCCTCAATATTAACGATGGTGTCGGTTCTACCGCACCTGAGGCGCTGGTTGCCAAGGTGTTGGAGTGCAAGGCCGATCTGGGGGTTGCATTTGATGGTGACGGTGATCGCCTGATCATGGTTGACCATACCGGTTATCTCATCGACGGTGACGAAATCCTCTATATCATCGCCCGCGATGCCTTGCGCAATGGTCGCCTCAAAGGTGGCGTAGTCGGCACCTTGATGGCCAATATGGGTCTGGAGCTGGCCTTGCAGACCTTGGGTATTCCGTTTGCCCGTGCGCAGGTGGGTGACCGCTATGTGCTGGAGATGATGGAAGAGAAAGGCTGGCGTATCGGTGGTGAGAACTCAGGTCACATCATCTGCCTGGATCAAACCACCACAGGTGATGGCATCGTAGCCGCCTTGCAAGTGCTGACTGCCATGCGCAGTGCCGAGATGCCGCTGGCCAAGTTGCGCTCCGGCATGAGTAAGTTCCCGCAAGTGCTGGTGAATGTCCGCTTTGCCGAAGGCAATGATCCGTTGGCGGCTGATGCTGTTATGGAGGAGGTCGCCAAGGTAGAGCAGGAGTTGGCTGGTCGTGGCCGTGTTCTGTTGCGCAAATCCGGTACCGAGCCTCTCATCAGGGTAATGGTGGAAGGGGAGCATGAGCAGCAGGTACGTGACATGGCTCAGCGTATCGCACAACAGGTAAAGTCGGCGTTTTAATGAGCGCAAGGGGCGGCTTTTTAGCCGCCCTGGTTGTATCTTGTTCAAACGATTCAAAAAATTAAAAATAGCACTTGTCAGCTGAGCATCCTCTGGATATTATCAGCCCCGCTTTCGCAAGGGAGTTGCCGATGGGAAACCGCAAGCCGTTTGTAGCAGCCAATTGGAAGTTGCACGGTAGTAGGTCGCAGTTAGAGCAGTTTACGAGTCACTGCCTGAAAGGTGTTGATGAAAAAGTAGATGTAGTTCTCTGTCCTTCCCATGTGCATCTCGACTTTAGTGCTTCACTGCTCAATGAGCAGAAAGTAATAAGGTTGGGGGCTCAGAATGTGAGTCAGCACGGTGCTGGCGCTTACACCGGAGAAATCTCGTGTCAGATGCTGGTAGAGGCAGGGTGTCGTTACGTATTGGTAGGGCACTCCGAGCGCAGGCGTCTCTTTGGTGAGACCAGTTTTATCGTCGCAGAGAAGTTTGCGGCTGCCAGAGCGGCAGGCTTGATTCCCATCTTCTGTTTAGGTGAATCAGGTGCAGCGAGGCAGGCGAGAAGAGCCTTTGAGGTGATCGCTGAAGAACTGGATATCGTCATAGAGAAAAATGGCGCGATGGCTTTCGATAATGCTATCATCGCCTACGAGCCGATTTGGGCTGTAGGTACAGGTAAGTGCGCCACACCCGAGCAGGCACAAGAGGTTCATTCCTTTATACGCGGTCGCTTGGCGGAGGATACTCCGGTAATAGGTGAAAAAGTTAGAATCATCTATGGTGGGAGCGTAACGCCGACCAACGCGAGAGATTTGTTTGCCCAGCCCGACATTGATGGCGGTCTGATTGGTGGTGCAAGTCTTGATAGCGACACGTTTTTAGGAATTGTTGAAGCGGCAAAGGGTGCAAGTTAAATGTACGAAATTCTTTTAGTCGTTTATCTGTTGGTGTCACTGGCTCTGATTGGTCTGGTGATGATTCAGCAAGGTAAAGGGGCTGACATGGGCGCCTCCTTCGGCGCAGGGGCATCGAATACTGTATTCGGCTCCGGTGGTTCAGGTAGCTTTCTGACCCGAACAACAGCAATTTTGGCTACTCTGTTTTTCATTATCAGCTTGGTGCTTGGATCTATGTCCACACACAAGGTGAAGCAGGGTAGTGAGTGGGAAAATCTGCAACAAACCGAACAGGTTGAGCAGACTAAAACGCCAGTGAACAAAGATACTGACGTTCCCCAGTAAGAGAGTTTTGCCGTGGTGGTGGAATTGGTAGACACGCTATCTTGAGGGGGTAGTGCTCTAGGGTGTGCGGGTTCGAGTCCCGCCCACGGCACCAATTAAGCAGTGAGCTCGGGTAACCGAGTATATTATAGTCAGTCTGTCTCTTGTACCAAGATGATAGAGTGGCTATAATCTCGCACGATTCGGACGCGGGGTGGAGCAGCATGGTAGCTCGTCGGGCTCATAACCCGAAGGTCGTCGGTTCAAATCCGGCCCCCGCAACCAAATTTCACGCATTTCCTACGCTCAGGAAAGCGGTCGCTGCGAGGCGACAGTCAGGGTAAAGCGCCAAGCCCCGATTTGACATCGGGGCTTTTTGTTACGTGCGATTTACTCTGAATCGATATCTATCTGGGCTCTATGCCCTTTTTTTGTTTTTCGGAGGGTGACTTTGGCTACGTTGGAACAACGTTTGACCGATCTGCTCGAGGCTCCGGTCGTTGCCTTGGGTTTTGAACTTTGGGGTATTGAGTTTACCCGTGCGGGTAGCTACTCCACCTTGCGTGTCTACATCGATAGCGAGCAGGGTGTGACTGTCGAAAGCTGTGCAGCAGTCAGCCATCAGGTTGGCGCCATCATGGATGTCGAAGATCCCATTACCGAGGAGTATTACCTCGAGGTGTCCTCCCCGGGTCTGGATCGCCCCCTGTTCAAGGTTGCCCAATTCGAAAAATACGTTGGCCAAGAGGCGGCGGTTTCGCTTCGGATGGCAACAAATAACCGCCGCAAGTTCAAAGGCGTAATCAAAGCTGTGCAAGGCGACATGATCACCCTGACAGTAGATGGTAAGGACGATGTGTTGGCTTTCACCAATATCCAAAAAGCGAACATAGTGCCGAACTTTGGTTAACGAGGCTATCGGATATGAATAAAGAGATTTTGCTGGTCGTTGACGCAGTATCCAACGAGAAGGCGGTACCCCGCGAGAAGATCTTCCAGGCTCTGGAAACTGCGCTGGCGACTGCGACCAAAAAGAAATATGAAGGCGAGATTGAAGTTCGGGTTGAAATCGATCGCAAGACCGGTGACTACGACACCTATCGCCGTTGGGTAGTGGTTGCTGATCAAGCATCCATGGAAAATGCCTACGGTGAAATCACCCTGGAAGCTGCGCAGATTGATCAGCCGGAAATCCAGATCGGTGAGTATGTTGAAGACCAGATCGACTCTGTTACTTTCGACCGTATCACTACCCAGACCGCCAAACAGGTTATCGTGCAGAAAGTGCGTGAGGCCGAGCGTTCCCAGGTAGTTGATCAGTTTAAAGATAAAGAAGGCACCATCATCAGTGGTGTGGTCAAAAAGAGCAGCCGCGACAACGTGGTTCTCGATCTGGGCAGCAATGCCGAAGCCGTGATCTTCCGTGATGACATGCTGCCGCGCGAGACCTTCCGTCCGGGTGACCGCATTCGTGGCCTGCTCTACGCAGTTCGCCCGGAAGCCCGTGGTGCCCAGCTGTTTGTCAGCCGCTCCAGCCCTGATTTCCTGAAAGAGCTGTTCCGCATCGAAGTGCCAGAGATCGGCGAAGAGATGATCGAAATCATGGGCGCCGCCCGTGATCCGGGCTCTCGCGCCAAGATCGCGGTGAAGACCAACGATCGTCGTATCGATCCGATCGGTGCTTGTATCGGTATGCGTGGTGCCCGTGTGCAAGCTGTTTCAGCCGAGCTGAATGGTGAGCGTGCTGACATCGTGCTGTACGATGACAACCCGGCCCAGTACGTGATCAATGCCATGGCGCCTGCCGATGTGGCCTCCATCATTGTTGATGAAGATAACCACACCATGGATATCGCCGTGGAAGCTGCCAACCTGGCTCAGGCCATCGGTCGCAATGGTCAGAACGTGCGTCTGGCATCCCAGCTGACCGGTTGGGAACTGAACGTGATGACCGTTGAAGACATGCGCTCCAAGCATCAGGCTGAAAACGACCGCATCATGAACCTGTTCACCAGCACCCTGGATATCGACGATGAGTTCGCCGGTCTGCTGATGGAAGAGGGCTTCTCGACTCTGGAAGAGATCGCCTTCGTACCGGTTAACGAGTTGCTGGCTGTCGATGGTCTGGATGAAGACATGGTCGAAGAGCTGCGCAACCGCGCCAAAGATGCCCTGACTACCAAGGCACTGGCTAAAGAAGAATCTTTTGATGGCGTTGAGCCTTCTGAAGACCTGCTCAATCTGAATGGCCTGAGCCGTGAAATGGCTTACGCTCTGGCGGGCCGTGGTGTTGGCACTCTGGAAGATTTGGCTGAGCAAGGTATTGATGACCTTGCTGATATCGAAGAGTTGACTGCCGAGAAGGCTGGTGAGCTCATTATGGCTGCTCGTAATATCTGTTGGTTCGGAGAAGAGCAGTCCGAGTAAGATCAAACGGAGGAAAATGAATGGCAGAAGTATCAGTCAAACAACTTGCCACTGACATCGACACACCGGTTGATCGTCTTCTCCAGCAGTTTGTCGATGCCGGTATCAGCAAGAGCAAGGCCGACGACATGGTTAGCGAGTCTGAAAAGCAGACCCTGCTGGCACACCTGAAGAAACAGCATGGGGGTGACGAGGTCGCCACTCCTGCCCGCATGACCTTGCAGCGCAAGACCAAGAGCACCATCAGTGTTCAGGGTACTGGCGGCAAGAACAAGGAAGTGCAGGTAGAAGTGCGTAAATCTCGCACCTATGTAAGACGCTCGGCGCTGGAAGATGAACAGCGTCAGGTGGAAGCCGAGGAAACAGCGCGTTTGGAAGCAGAAGAAAAAGCTCGTTGCGAGGCCGAGAATAAGGCCCGTCTCGAAGCTGAAGAGAAGGCTCGCCGTGAGGCTGAGCAGGCTCGTCGTGACGCTGAGGAAAAGGCGCGGATCGAGGCACAATCAAAGGCTCGACAGGCTCCACAGCCCGCCAAAGCAGCCAGTAGCACAGCTCAGCAAGAGGCAGAAAAGATGGCCAAGCGCGAAGCAGAAGAACTGAAGCGCCAACAGGAATTAACCGCTTTGCAAAAAGCAGAAGAACTCGCCGCAAAGAAAGCCGAAGAGGCTCGTCTTATGGCAGAACAGAATGGCCCTCGCTGGGCTGAAGAAGAAGCTGCTCGCGCCAAAGAGAGCAGTGACTATCATCTGACCACCAACAAGCATGCGCAAGCCGCAGAAGATGAGTTGGATCGGAAGGAAGAGACCAGCCGTCGTACCGCTGCAGCTGCTGCGGTCAAGGCCCCGAAAAAGCCGGGTCGTCGTGAAGATGATCGTGACTCACGCAACCCGCGTGCCCGTAAAGGCAAGCGTGGCAAGGTGGCTACTCCTAACGCGATGAAGCATGGCTTCAACAAACCCGCGGTAGTGGTCAACCGTGACGTGGTCATTGGCGAAACCATCACTGTAGCCGAACTGGCTAACAAGATGGCCGTCAAAGGCGTGGAAGTCATCAAGGCGATGATGAAGATGGGCGCCATGGCGACCATCAACCAGGTGATCGACCAGGAGACCGCTCAGCTGGTCGCCGAGGAGATGGGTCACAAGGTAGTGTTGCGTCGTGAGAACGAGCTGGAAGAGGCGGTACTGTCCGATCGTGACGAGACCTCCGAAGCCAAGCCGCGCGCTCCGGTCGTGACCATCATGGGCCACGTTGACCACGGTAAAACCTCGCTGCTCGACTATATCCGTAAAGCCAAGGTTGCTGCTGGCGAAGCCGGTGGTATTACCCAGCATATCGGTGCTTACCACGTCGAAACTGACAGTGGCATGATCACCTTCCTGGATACTCCGGGTCACGCTGCGTTTACCTCCATGCGTGCTCGTGGTGCCAAGTCCACCGATATCGTGGTACTGGTTGTTGCTGCCGATGACGGCGTCATGCCGCAGACCATCGAAGCGATCCAGCACGCCAAAGCGGCTGGGGTACCTATCGTTGTCGCAGTTAACAAGATCGACAAGCCTGAAGCGGATCCGGATCGCGTCAAAACCGAGCTGTCCCGTTACAACGTAATGTCTGAAGATTGGGGTGGCGATAGCCAGTTCGTTCACGTCTCTGCCAAGTCTGGCGAAGGCATTGACGATCTGCTGGAAGCCATTCTGATCCAGTCCGAAGTACTGGAACTGAAAGCCGTCGTTGATGGTATGGCAAGCGGTGTGGTTGTTGAATCCTTCCTCGACAAAGGTCGTGGTCCGGTTGCAACCGTACTGGTTCAGCAAGGTACCCTGCGTCAGGGCGACATCGTCCTGTGTGGTCTGGAGTACGGCCGTATTCGTGCGATGCGTGACGAATTGGGTCGCGACATCAAAGAAGCAGGCCCGTCTCTGCCGGTCGAAATCCTCGGTCTGTCCGGGGTGCCGTCTGCCGGTGACGAAGCCACTGTTGTACGTGACGAGAAGAAAGCCCGTGAAGTGGCACTCTATCGTCAGGGCAAATTCCGCGACGTCAAGCTGGCTCGCCAGCAGAAGGCCAAGCTGGAAAACATGTTCGCCAACATGACCGAGGGCGAAGTGTCCGAAGTGAATGTGGTGATCAAGGCCGACGTACAGGGCTCTGTGCAAGCTATCTGCGATGCGCTGGTTCAGCTCTCTACTGATGAAGTTAAAGTCAAGATCATCGGCTCAGGTGTTGGTGGCATCACCGAAACTGACGCCACTCTGGCTGCCGCTTCCAGCGCCATCCTGGTTGGTTTCAACGTCCGTGCTGACGCATCTGCGCGCAAGGTCATCGAAGCCGAGAGCCTGGATCTGCGTTACTACTCCGTCATCTATGATTTGATCGACGAAGTGAAGCAGGCCATGAGCGGTAAGCTGGCTCCTGAATATCGTCAGGAGATCATCGGTCTGGCTCAGGTGCGTAGCGTCTTCAAGTCACCCAAGTTCGGCGCTGTTGCTGGCTGTATGGTCACTGAAGGTATCGTCAAGCGCTCCAACCGTATCCGTGTTCTGCGTGACAACGTGGTTATCTATGAAGGCGAGCTGGAATCCCTGCGCCGCTTCAAGGATGACGTTAACGAAGTCCGTAACGGTTACGAGTGTGGTATCGCGGTCAAGAACTACAATGACGTGCGCGAAGGCGACCAGATCGAAGTTTACGAGACTGTTGAAATTCAACGGACACTGTAAGCCGAGAGTCAGACAAAATAGGGGGCCACGGCCCCCTTTTATCGCAGGATAGAATATGGCCAGAGAATTCAGCCGGACCCGTCGGGTCGGACAGCAGATCCAGCGTGAAATCGCGCTGATCCTGCAGCGTGAGGTGAAAGATCCCCGCATTGGCATGGTGACAGTTTCCGATGTGGAAGTGTCCAAAGATCTTAACTATGCAAAAATTTACGTTACTTTTCTGCAGTTGGAGAATGACGGCGATCGCATCAAGGAAGGCCTGTTGGGTCTGACTGAAGCTGCCGGTTATATCCGCAGCCTGCTTGGCAGCGCCATGCGTCTGCGGGTAGTGCCTGAGCTGCGTTTCTACTACGACCAGACCCTGGTCGAAGGGATGCGTCTCTCCAACCTGGTGACCAACACTGTGCGCGAAGACAAGCGTCGCATGGCCGAAGCTGGCCGTGACGAAGAGACGGATGCCACACCCGATGACACAACAGAGGATAAAGCCTGAGATGTCACGCAGACGTCGTTTCAAGGGCCGTGATGTTCACGGCATCCTGCTGCTGGATAAGCCAACCGGTCTGACCTCCAACGATGTGTTGCAGAAGGTCAAGCGGATCTACAACGCCGCCAAGGCTGGCCACACTGGCGCCCTGGACCCGTTGGCGACCGGCATGCTGCCGATCTGCCTCGGTGAGGCCACCAAGTTCTCCCAGTATCTGCTGGAGGCGGACAAGCGCTATGAGGTGACCGCCAAGCTGGGCGAGCGCACCAATACCAGCGACTCCGACGGCGAAGTGGTGTCCACTCGTCCGGTGAACGTGGCTATGGGTACCCTGATTGAGTCGCTGGATCAGTTCCGCGGCCCGATCATGCAGGTGCCGTCCATGTATTCTGCGCTCAAGCACAATGGCCGCCCGCTCTATGAGTATGCCCGTGAAGGCATCACCATCGAGCGTGAAGCCCGTCCCATCACGATATTCGAACTCAAACTGCTGAGCTTCGAAGGTGATGAAGTGCGCCTCGAAGTGCACTGCAGCAAAGGCACCTACATCCGCACGCTGGTCGATGACCTGGGTGAAGTGCTGGGTTGTGGCGCTCATGTCACCCAGTTGCGTCGTACTCAGGTTGCCAGCTATCCCTATGATCGGATGCTGACCCTGGAGCAGCTGGAGTGCATTCTCGAGCAGTCCAAGGCCGAGAGTACCCCGCCGCGCGAGCAGCTCGATCCGCTGCTGTTGCCGATGGATACCGCAGTGGCATCTTTGCCTGAGGTGAACATGCTGGCGGTGGTCGCTGCCTATGTGAATCAGGGCCAAGCGGTACAGGTGCCTGGCGCACCGGCCAGCGGTCAGGTTCGCATGACAGTCGGCCCTGAGCGCGAGTTTATCGGCGTGGGTGACATTGATGCTGATGGTCGGGTTGCGCCCAAGCGATTGGTGCGTTATCACGACGATAACATCGAGGAGTAATCCTCTGGCGGTATCGGCGCGTCTTTCCCGTTGCGAAAATAGCCGGGGACGATTATGATACCGCCCTCATTTCACGGCTGAATTAGAGATTGGCTGTGAACCTTTAAACACTCTACTGGAGTACACACATGTCTCTAAATGCTGAGATCAAAGCGTCCATCGTTGCTGACAACGCTCGTTGCGCTAACGACACTGGTTCCCCCGAAGTGCAGGTTGCCCTGCTGACTGCCCAGATCAACCATCTGCAAGGTCACTTCAAGGAGCACTCAAAGGACCACCACGGTCGTCGCGGTCTGCTGCGCATGGTTTCCCAGCGTCGTAAGCTGCTGGACTACCTGAAGCGTAAAGATGTTCAGCGTTATGCTGCTCTGATCGCCAAGCTGGGTCTGCGTCGTTAATCGACCATCAGATTTCGCGAAAAAGGGGAACCGTGAGGTTCCCCTTTTTTATTGCTCTTCAAGTCGTTGCCTGCTTCACAGAATTCGTGTCCCCGCTTACCTTTTGCAGTGAATCAAGTATACTTGTGCGCGAATTTAAAGAGCCAAATTGTAAAAAAGGAAATTCACGTGAATCCTATTGTAAAGTCATTCCAGTACGGTCAACACACCGTCACGCTGGAAACCGGTGTGATGGCCCGTCAAGCCACTGCGGCCGTTATGGTCAGCATGGACGATACCTGCGTATTTGTGACCGTAGTTGGTAAGAAAGAGGCCGATCATGGCCGTGATTTCTTCCCGCTGACCGTCAACTACCAGGAGCGTACCTATGCTGCTGGTCGTATCCCGGGTGGTTTCTTCCGTCGTGAAGGCCGTCCGAGCGAAGGTGAGACCCTCACTTCCCGCCTGATCGACCGTCCTATTCGCCCGCTGTTCCCGGAAGGCTTCCTCAATGAGGTTCAGGTGGTTGCCACCGTCATGTCCGTGAATCCGCTGGTTTCTCCGGACATCGTTGCCATGATCGGTGCCTCTGCTGCACTGGCCATCTCCGGTATTCCGTTTGGTGGCCCGATTGCAGCTGCTCGCGTGGGCTACATGAACGGTCAGTACATGCTGAACCCGACTACCGCTGAACTGCCGCAGAGCGATCTGGACCTGGTGGTTGCCGGTACTGCCAACGCGGTACTGATGGTTGAGTCCGAAGCTGCCATCCTCTCTGAAGAGGTGATGCTGGGCGCCGTGGTATTTGGTCACGACCAGATGCAGATCGTCATCAATGCGATCAACGAGTTTGCTGCCGCTGTTGGCACCAAGCCGTGGAACTGGACTGCGCCTGCCGTTAACGAGCCGCTGAAAGCCAAGATCGCCGAGCTGGCGACTGCCGAACTGGGTGAAGCGTATCGCATCACTGAGAAAGCAGTACGTTACGAAGCCATCGGTGCCATCAAGGCGCGCGTGGTTGAGCAGGTCATTGCTTCCGGCGTTGCCGACGATGCCAAGAAGATCGGTGAAGAGTTCCACAGCCTGGAAAGCCGCATCGTCCGTGGCCGCGTAGTGCGTGGCGAGCCGCGTATCGATGGTCGTGATCCGGAAATGATCCGCGCCCTGTCTGTCGGCACCGGCATTCTGCCCCGTGCTCACGGTTCTGCCCTGTTCACCCGTGGTGAGACTCAGGCCATCGTGGTTGCCACTCTGGGTACCGAGCGTGACGCTCAGAACATCGATGAGCTGGCTGGCCATCGTGCCGACCGCTTCATGCTGCACTATAACTTCCCGCCGTACTGCGTCGGTGAGACTGGCATGATGGGTAGCCCCAAGCGTCGTGAAATCGGTCACGGTCGTCTGGCCAAGCGTGGCGTTGCTGCCGTAATGCCGAGCGCCGCCGAGTTCCCGTACGTGGTGCGTGTGGTGTCTGAAATCACCGAATCCAACGGCTCCTCCTCCATGGCTTCTGTCTGTGGTTCCTCCCTGGCGCTGATGGATGCGGGTGTGCCGATCAAGGCCTCTGTTGCCGGTATCGCCATGGGTCTGGTGAAGGAAGAAGAAGGTTTCGTCGTGCTGTCCGACATCCTGGGTGACGAAGATCACCTGGGTGACATGGACTTCAAAGTAGCCGGTACTACCGAAGGTATCACCGCGCTGCAGATGGACATCAAAATCGAAGGCATCACCAAAGAGATCATGGAGATTGCCCTCAAGCAAGCTCGTGGCGCTCGCCTGCACATCCTGAAAGTGATGGATGAAGCCATCCAGGCTCCGCGTAGCGAAATCTCTGATTTTGCCCCGCGTATCCACACCATCAAGATCAATCCTGAGAAGATCAAGGACGTGATCGGTAAGGGTGGTTCCGTGATCCGTGCGCTGACCGAAGAGACCGGCACCAACATCGAGCTGGATGATGACGGTACTGTTCGCATCTCCGCCGTGGCCAACGAAGCTGCCATGGAAGCGATCCGTCGTATCGAAGCGATCACCGCCGAGATCGAAGTGAACCGCATCTATGAAGGTAAAGTGGTCCGTCTGGCTGACTTCGGTGCCTTCGTCAATATCCTGCCGGGTAAAGATGGTCTGGTACACATCTCCCAGATCACCGACGCTCGCGTGCAGAACGTGGCTGACCACCTGACCATCGGTGACGTGGTCAAGGTGAAGGTACTGGAAGTTGACCGTCAGGGCCGTGTACGTCTCTCCATCAAGGAAGCGAACGCCCCGACTGAAGCTGCACCTGCCGCTGATGCTGCTCCGGCTGCTGAAGAAGCGCCTGCCGCAGAGTAATCTGCCGCTCTGATACCGGACTGGTTTCGGTTGACGTAAAAAGTCCGGCTCCCCTTGGGGAGCCGGACTTTTTTATGGTCAAAATGCACGCGGGAGAGCTTACTTGCCAAGGATGGCATATTGCATCTCTTGCAGAGGGAGCACATGGCGAGCGGCCCCCAGTTTTATCGCCTCTTTGGGCATGCCGAAAACCACGCAGGAGGCTTCGTCCTGGGCATAGGTGTTGGCACCGGCTTCCAGCATCTCGCGCAATCCCCGCGCACCATCATCCCCCATGCCGGTCATGATGATGCCGGTGGCGTTCTTGCCGGCATATTTGGCGACGGAGCGAAACAGCACATCCACCGAGGGTCGATGACGGTTGATGAGCGGCCCATCGACCACTTCGACGTGATAGTAGGCACCGCTGCGCTTGAGCAGCATATGTTTCCCGCCGGGAGCAATCAGCGCGAGTCCGGGGATCACCCTGTCATTGTTTCTCGCCTCCCGTACTTCTATCTGGCAGACCCCGTTGAGCCGCTCAGCAAACATGGCGGTAAATTTCTCCGGCATGTGCTGCACAATGACAATGCCGGGGCTGACCCGGGGCAGGGCAGTCAGCACTACTTCCAGCGCTTGGGTGCCGCCAGTGGAGGTTCCGATGGCAATGAGCCGTTCAGTGGTTTGTGCCATGGCATCTTGGTTGGGTGGCAGCATGACATCCGCACTGAGTTTGGTGCTGATCGGTGAGGGGGCAGGCTTGCCAACACGTTTAAGATTGGCCTGAGCGGCAGCCCGCACTGCCATGGCCAGATCGTGGGCGGATTCTTGCAGAAAGCTTTTTAATCCCATGGTTGGCTTGGTGATGATATCCACTGCACCTGCAGCCATCGCTTGCAGTGTGGTTTCCGCTCCCTTTTCGGTGAGAGATGAGCAGATCACCACCGGTGTCGGGTGTTCAGCCATGATTTTGGTGAGAAATGTGATGCCGTCCATGCGTGGCATTTCCACATCGAGCACGATGACGTCAGGCCACTCTTTCTTCAGTTTTTCCTGAGCAAACAGGGGATCTGATGCCGTGGCGATCACCTTGATGTCAGGCTCCTGCTCCAGCACCGCTTGCAATACCTGTCTGACGACGGCGGAATCATCCACCAGCATGACCCGGATTTGCTTCATTCTCGCGACTCCCGTTGATGTGGCAGACGATGATGGCGGAGCCAGACACTGCCGTTGCTGAGCTCAAAGAGCAAGCTTCGGTGGCCGCTATGGCCAAGATGATGAGCCTTGATATCAAGGCCAAGGTCTCTGGTCAGCTGCCAGGCTGCCTGAATATTTTTGGTGGCGACATTGTTGTCGCTCTGTGCGTATTGCTGCTCGGTGAACATGTTGCCTCCCCCGAACAGCTTGGCTTCGTACTCATGAATGGGGGCGGGATAGTGACCGGCTGCCTGCACTAGCAAGGCGAGGGCCTCATCGGCATAGCGTCCATCAAGCCCGGTCGAGGGGTTGCCTCGCGTGGGTAACATGTAGTGACACATGCCCCCCTGTTTTTGCTCGGGATGCCACAGAGTGATGGCGATACAGGACCCCAGCAGGGTTTTGACCACCACATCCTCCTTGCCAAAAAAGAGTTCGCCCGGTTGCAGGATCACCTCCCGTGCCATGGTTCATCTCTTCTGATAAATGGAGGGGGACACCAACTGCAGGCCGTGAGGCAAGCCGTGCAGGCTTTCAGCGTGGCTGACCAGCAGATAGCCACCGGGTTTGAGCCGAGGGACCAGCCGTTGCAACACTTGCCCTTTGGTCTCCTTGTTGAAATAGATCATCACGTTCCTGATGAAGATCACGTCGAACATCCCCAGATCCGGCAGCTCCTGATTTAGGTTAATCTGCATGAAATTGACTTTGTCCCGTAACTTGCGGTCGATGATGAAGATACCCTCCTGCAAACCGACCCCTTTGAGGCAGTACTTCATCAAAAAGGGCAGCGGAATGTTGTGTGCCCGTTCGATCAGATAGCGCCCGCTTATGGCCTGTTCCAGCACCCGTGACGAGATGTCAGATGCCACGATTTCCCAGTTGAGGGTGCCGCGCTTCTCTGCCAGCGTCATGGCCAGACTGTAAGGCTCTTCTCCCGATGAGCTGGCGGCACTCCAGATCCGTAAGGTGCGTTCTGTCGGGAAGTGCGCAAGTACTTGCCTGGTCAGAAACTCGAAGTGTTTGGGCTCCCTGAAAAAGTAGGTTTCATTGGTGGTGAGCAGATCGAGCGCCAGCTGTAGTTCGCTGCTACGGTCGTTCATGATGAGCTGGAAATAGTCGTCATAACTATCCAGCTCGTAGTGGCAGAGTCGTTTCGCCAGCCGGCTGGCAACCAAAGCCTTTTTGGCCGGAGACAGCTCTATTCCCGCCGTTTGATGAAGCCAGTGCTGGAAACGGGAGAACTCATCATCATGCAACTGGGTTTGATACAAAATCCTGCCCCTCTACCAGTGACGTCGGATGCAGGAGAGGCAAAGCCTCTCCCATAGCTAGAATCGGACAAAATCGGCGTCGTTGAGCGGTGGTCGCGACTGACTTGATGGTCGTTCATTACCAGGGGTGTTGCCCTCGTTGATGAAACGCCCCTTGGTGATCGCATTGCGTGTCGTGGCGTGGGCCCGGCTATCCTTGCGCACTTCCTCCAAAGTGAAAAACTCCATGGCCAGCTGTAGCTGCTCGGCCTGGCTGCTCATCTCCTCGGCAGTGGCTGCAAGCTCTTCACTACAAGAGGCATTCTGCTGGGTGACCTGGCTTAACTGATTCATGGCCAGGTTGATTTGGCTGACCCCTGTCGATTGCTCATTGGAGGCTGCGCTGATCTCCTGTACCAAGTCAGAGGTTTTGTTAATGGACGGCACCATCTGATCCAGCAAGCGACCTGCTTTTTCTGCCATCTCCACACTACTGGAGGCGAGCTCGCCAATCTCCTGTGCTGCAATTTGGCTGCGCTCTGCCAGTTTGCGCACCTCTGCGGCTACGACCGCAAAGCCTTTGCCATGGTCACCTGCCCGTGCCGCTTCAATGGCTGCGTTGAGTGCCAGCAGATTAGTCTGGTAGGCGATGTCGTCGATGATGCCAATTCGTTTGGCGATCTGCTTCATCGCATCGACGGTGAGTTTGACGGCTTCCCCTCCCTCGACGGCCTCTTTGGCGGCCTTGCTGGCCATGCCATCGGTGACTTGAGCGTTGTCGGTATTCTGGTTGATGCTGGCGCTCATCTGCTCGATGGAGGCGCTGGTCTCTTCCATACTGGAGGCCTGTTCACTGCTGGATTGGCTGATGGACTGGGCTGTCGCGCTTACCTGCTCGGCGGCGCTGGAGAGGTTGTCAGAGGCGCCGCGAACTTCGGTGACGATTTTGGTCAGCGAGGTGATCGTGATGTTGAGTGAATCCTTGGTGGTACCAAAAATACCGGGATAGTCAGCCTCTATCTGTTGGGTCAGGTCCCCTTTCGCCAGACATTGCACGACCCGGATAACCTCGTTAAGGGTGCGGTCGATCACTTCGGCAATCTGGTTGATCCCTTCACCCATCGCCTGAAAGAAGCCGCTCTTGCCAGCAAGCTCCATCCGGCGGTGCAGTTCACCATTGATCACTGCCTGTACGATGTCGGACATCTCTTTCTCTATCATCACCTCCTTGGTTCTGTCTGCCCATTCTACGACTGAGCCCATGCGCTCGCCGCTATCGCTGAAGACCGGATTGGCAATCAGGGAGAAGGTTCGTCCTCCCAGCTGGATCTGGGTTCGGAATGTATTGTTGAGTTTGGCCAGCATCGCCCGTTGATGGCTGGGATTTTTATGAAAACTGTCGATATTGGCGCCCATCAGCTGATTGGCATTGAAGCTGTAGAGCTCTTTTTTAATGTCCGTTTCAGCCTGATTAAGCATGCCGGTCACGGCCTCGTTCATATAAATAATGTCGAGATTGGTGTCGGCGATCATCACGTTGGTGCTGGCGCAGTCCAGTGCCTTGCGAACCAGTCGGTTCTCATTGAGCAACGCCTGACTGTTCCTGACTTCATCCCGGCTCTGCTCCAGCTTGTCGCTGAGCAAGGCCACCACGTCGTTGACGGCATTTCCTATCGTGCGCAGGGCATTATCCAGCCCGGAAAGGTCGAGTGGGGCTGGGGGGCGATCTTCCACTATGGCGCGCTGGAGTTGCCCGATAGCGTCGAGTAACAGGGCCTGTTGTCTTGCTTCTGCGGCATCGTTCCCGAAGAGTTTACCTAAGAGTGACTGGGTCATGAGCGTTTCCTTATGCTGCATGTCGTGGAGTGTGGGGGCCTGTTCAGGAGTGTTGCAGACCGCCTTGCGGTAACCTTGCCTGTGGCTGGGCCAGTTCGTTGAGTTGTGCCATCTCATCGAGTGACAACACTTTTTCGGTATCGATGAGGATGACGAATTTACCGCTGACTTTGCCCATGCCGCTGATAAAGTCAGCTCTGATGCGGGCGCCAAAACTTGGTGGTGGTTCAATATCAGTTTGTGGAATACATAACACCTCCGACACCGAATCCACCACGACACCTATATCCTGGCTGACAGGTTCATCACCCTGCTGCGCCATCCCCTCAATGATGATAATGCAGCTGCGGCGGGTAATATTTGAAGGGGTATTGCCAAAGCGCGCACTGAGGTCAACGACCGAGACAACCGCTCCTCGCAGATTGATGACGCCACGAATAAAGCTCGGCATCATCGGGATGGGAGTGATATTGCCGTATTCAATGATCTCTTTGACCCCCAGAATATTGATGGCGAACATCTCGTTGTTGATCAGAAACGTCAGGTACTGGGCATCGCCGCTGCTCTCGCCAGCGGCCAATAATGGCAGCGTGATGTCGGTGGATGTATGCATGGTCGCCTCCGGTTAGAAACGGACAAAATCCGCTTCAGTAATGGAATGGGATGATGGTTGATTGGGCTGACTGGCCCGTTGTGGCGGTGCGATGAAACTGCCTCTGGGAGGCATCCCCTTGTGGCCGGTTTCATGGGGCCTGGAGTTGAGCTGCGAATTTTTTTCCAGAGCGAAGAAGGCCATGGTTTGCTGCAGTTCGCTGGCTTGCGAGCTCATCTCTTCAGCGGTGGCCGCCAGCTCCTCGCTACTGGCTGCATTCTGTTGTGTCACCTGATTGAGTTGGCTCATAGCCAGACTGATCTGGTTGGCTGCACTGGCCTGCTCGCCCGAAGCGGCATTGATCTCTTGTACCAGATCAGAGGTCTTGCGAATGGAGGGGACGATCTTCTCCAGCAGGTTGCCGGCCCGCTCTGCCTTGCTGACGCTGTCGGAGGAGAGCTCGCCAATCTCTTGCGCTGCGATCTGGCTGCGCTCCGCCAGTTTCCTCACCTCTGCGGCAACCACCGCAAAGCCTTTGCCATGTTCTCCGGCGCGAGCTGCCTCGATGGCCGCGTTGAGCGCAAGCAGGTTGGTCTGGTAGGCGATGTCATCGATGATGCTGACTTTCTTGGCGATTTGCTGCATGGCGGTCACCGTCTGTTGTACGGATTGGCCCCCTTCGCTGGCTTCCAGCACCGAGTTGCTGGCCATGCTGTCGGTGATCTTGGCGTTCTCGGTGTTCTGGTTGATGCTGGCGCTCATCTGCTCGATAGAGGCGCTGGTCTCCTCCACACTGGCCGCTTGCTCGCTGGTGGCCTGACTCAATGCCTGCGCCGTATTGCTCACCTGATTGGAGGCGTTGGTCAGGTTGTCGGCGGCATTACGTACCTCTTCGATGATATTGGTTAGTGCGGTGATGGTCTGGTTGAGACCATCTTTGGTCTGGCCAAAAATACCGGGGTAGGGCTCATCGATCCGCTGGGTCAGATCCCCCTTGGAGAGTGCGGTGGCGATGCGCATCACATCTTCCAGGCTGGTATCTGTCACATTGGAGAGGCGATTCAGTAACTCGGATACCCGCTTGATATAGCCCTGGCGATCCTCCAGTGCAATCTTGTGGCTGAAGTCTCCCTGCTCGACGGCGGCAGTGACCAGGGTCTCGATATCCGTGATCAAGGCCCCCAGTTTTTTGACCATGTTGTCCATCGCCATCAAGAGTTGGCCCGCCTCGTCGTTGGATTCGATCTTGATTGATACATCCAGATTGCCCTCGGCCAGGCTATTGGCCACGCGCAGGGCCTGTTCGATCGGGGTGATGATGCTCTTGATCAACATGGCGCCAAACCAGGCGGCGAACATGATGCCGACCGCGATAACCACCGCCATGGTTATCAGCATCACGTCATACCAGGATTGCGCTGCGGTATATTCCGACTTGGCCACGTTGAGCTGCAGGTTGACCAGCTCGGTGATTTTGTTACCTATCGGGTCGATGGAACCATACAGAGTGCCGTCAAAATTGCTCAGCATGCCGGCAATCATGCCGTGCTGGGTGGCGAGGAATTTCTCCAGTTTGCCAATATCGGTATCGGCCGAGTTGAACAGGGTTGTTGCCTCGGCTGACAAACGCTGCTCATCCGGGGTGAGGGTGGTGGACTGGTAGTTATGCCACTCGTTCTTGATCGTCTGTTGGGCCTGTTTAATTTGAGTCAGGGCCTCTTCTGCCGGGATCAGCCCCGCATTGGCCTTGTTGAGGTTGTCGATGATCGACACTGCATAGCTGTCGGAGATGGTCTTCAGCTGCTTGAGAGGAACCACCCTGTCGTTGTAAACACGCTGCAACCCGGTATTGCTGCTCTGCATGTTGTATAGCCCGAGGCTGCCAACGGCCAGCAGCAACAGGCAGAGCATGCAGAGCAGCACGATGAGACGCAATTTGATGGTGGAGTTTTTGAACATGATGGTCCCCTCAGTTGATGCTGGATTGAGGCAGGTTGCGCGATACGGTCAACCTGTTGAGCTGACTGGATTCTTGAGTTATCGCGTGCTGGATCAGCGAGGGAATGTCGAGGATCAGGGCGACCTCTCCTCCCCCCAGAATGGTTGAACCACTGATGCCCTGCAGGCGCTGGAATAATTTTCCCAACGGCTTGATGACGGTCTGGAATTCTCCCAGCAGTTCATCCACCACCAGGCCGGATTTTTTGCCTGCATGGCTGACCACGACAATGTTCTCGCGCCGCCCCTTGCTGCCATTGGTATCGAAGTAGTGTTGCAGGCGGATAAAGGGCAGCACCTCGCCACGCAAATTGATGTAATTACGGCCCTGGGTGTCGGCCAGTGCACTCTGGGTCAATTCCACGCACTCGATCACCATATCGAGCGGAATGACGTAGTGGGTGTCGCAGACCCGCACCAGGAAGCCGTCGATGATGGCAAGGGTAAGCGGCAGGCGGATCTGCACGCGGGTTCCTTTTCCCGGGATGCTGTCCAGATCGACCGTGCCGCGCAGGGCAGTTATGTTGCGTTTGACGACATCCATCCCTACTCCGCGACCGGAGAGGTTGGTGACGGCCTCTGCGGTGGAGAACCCCGGCTCGAAGATCAGGTTGTATATCTCCTGATCCGTCAGCGTGGTGGTGGTGCTGATCAGACCGCGCTCGATGGCTTTTTGCTGGATCCTGACTTTGTTGAGACCTGCACCGTCATCCCGAATTTCGATGACGATACTGTTGGAGTCGTGATAGGCGTTGAGATTCAGGGTGCCGCGGGGTGATTTGCCTGCCAGCAGCCGTTGTTCTGCCGATTCGATACCGTGATCCATCGAGTTTCTGACTAGATGCATCAGCGGGTCACCGATCTTCTCTACCACCGACTTGTCCAGTTCGGTCTCGGCTCCGGAGATCACCAGCGTGATATCCTTGTTCAGCTCCTGACTGACATCGCGCACCACCCGTTGGAAGCGGTTGAAGGTATCGCCGATAGGCACCATGCGCAGGCGCAGCGCACTGTCACGGATCTCTTCCACCAGCATGGCGATGACCGAGGTGGCTTCCTGCAGCTGGCTCTCTCGGGTGCGCTGGGCCAGCAGATTGGCCCCTGAACTGGCTACCACCAGCTCCCCGACCAGATTGATCAGGTCATCCAGCTTGTCGGCATGCACCCTGACGTAACGACCCTCTTTGCTCTTGCTCTCCTTGGTCTGGTTCTGTTTTTTCAGGGCGGCATCGACCACTGCTTCGTTGACTGCACCCTGCGCAATCAGGATCTCCCCGAGTTTGGGCGCTTGCTCTGGCGGGGTTGCTTGCTGTGCCTGCAGACCATTGGCCAGCTCCTCTGCGGTCAGGGCGCCGGTGTTGACCAGCAACTGTCCCAGCATGGCGCTATCTTCCGGCAGTGACTCGATCAGGTTGATGAACTCGGCGATCTTGCTGTGGGGCGGCAAGATGGTGATCTGGCAGTCATCTCTGACAAATTCAAAAACATCGCTGATGGCCGCCTTGTCTGCCTGCGAGTCGAAGTCTATCTCGTAGCCGAGGTAGCAATTCTCCGGATCGAACTGCTCCCAATCCGGTAGCGCCTGATGGATGGTCTCCATCGAGCAGATGGTGCCGAGTGTGCCGAGATAACGCAGAAAGGCGGCCGGATCCATGCCGTTGCGCAGCACGTCGGGGCCAAAACGCAGGGAGATATGCCACAAGGAGGCGGAGCTGGTAATGCCTCCCTCTTTTTCGATCTTGGGTTCAGGTGTATGCACCCTATCTGGCAGCGTGGCATGGGGGACGCACTGATGACGGGTGAGGGCGAGCCTCAGCCGTTCATCCTGACTGGCATCGTTTTCGCTCAGCGCATCGCCCTGTTCTGCAACGACGCTGATCAGCATCTGGATGTGGTCGCAGCTTTCCAGCAAGTCTTTGATCAACACGGAGGTGACGGTGAGCTGCTGATTACGGATCTGGTCGAGCAGGTCCTCGATGATGTGGGTAAACCCGACGATTGGCTGCAGACCAAACAGGCCAGCAGAACCCTTGATGGTATGGGCTGCGCGGAAGATGGCGCCTATCAGCTCGCTATTGTCCGGGTCAGCCTCCAGTGAAAGCAGGGCTGACTCCATCTCTTCGAGCAACTCCCGTGCCTCGGCGATATAGGTGTGTAAAGCCTGATCAAGATCGATGCTCACGGTGACTCCTTGTCATGGTGGCTCAAGGCCGTTCGCCATGGGTGATGAGGGTGGGGTCGCCAAAAAAGACTGAGAGCTGGCACAGCTCCAGCAGCTCCAGCACAACGTTGCTGTGCCAGATCAGTGCCAGGGATGAACCTTGCTGTAGTGCGGTTTTCTTGGCCGCCAGCAGCAGTTGTAGCCCGGCGCTGTCTATCTCGGATACCGCGGCCAGATTCAGCTCCAGTTCGCGCCCCTGATGCAGCAAGGGCGAGAGGGCATCTTTCAGCTCGCTGACCGTATAGATGGTGATCTCGTCCGGCATGGTCACCACCACCTTGTTGTCGAGCAGCTCATTCTGTAGTTGCATGATGCGCTCCGGATCAGGGCATGATGAGCTTGGCGACGGCGGCCAGCATCTGCTCGGGCTGGAAGGGCTTGACCACCCACGCTTTGGCTCCTGCGGCTTGTCCTTCCTGCTTCTTGCTGTCTTGCGACTCGGTAGTCAGCATGATGACGGGGGTGAATTTGTAGCTGGCCAGCTTTTTGGCCTCTTTGACGAAGGTGATGCCATCCATGTTCGGCATGTTGACATCACTGATGATCAGGTTGATCTTCTTGCCATCAAGCTTCTTGAGCGCATCTTTGCCGTCGTTCGCCTCCATTACTTCATAACCAGCCCCCTTGAGGGTCATGCCTACGACTTGGCGAATGGTTGCCGAGTCATCCACGATCAGGATCGTTTTGCCCATATCTCTCTCCTAGAAAAATGTGATGTCGGCGCTGCTTGGCTGCGCTTTGACAGAACGGGTGGTGCGACCATGGTGAATATTGCGCTGCTCATCAGTGGCATATGAGAGTTCCATCTCTGCCAGCCAGCGATTGGCATCGATCTGGATTGGTCCCCCTGTCTGGCTGTTCTGCTCGGAAGTAACGAGGTGGTTGGAGAGGCTCTCCATGTTTTGTCTGACGTGGCTGAGGATCTGGCTGACTCTGTCTTGAAATTGCAGCGAGACAATGACATTGGAGATTTCGAGGTGGATCTCCGTGCTCTCGTTTTGCAGCAGGGACGCCGATTCCGCCAGGCTATCGGTGGCATGGCGAAAACGCGTCAGCACTTGTTCTATGGTCTGCTCCGAATTGAGCGCCGAGGCGTGATCCCGAGCCGCCGCATTCTCGGCAATCTGGAAAGCACGGCCGATAGCGGTGTTGATGGTATCGACCTTTTCGGTCATCTTCTGGGCGGTCTCGCTGGAGAGGCGCGAGAGGTTGCGAACCTCATCGGCAACGACGGCAAAGCCACGACCGGCTTCGCCAGCGCGAGCGGCTTCAATGGCAGCGTTGAGAGCCAGCAGATTGGTCTGGGAGGCGATTTTGGCCACATCCATGGCCATGGTGTTGAGCTCTATGGTGTAGGTGGTCAGGCTCTTGATTTCGGCCAGCATGGCATCACGGTTTGCCTGGGCAGAGTGCAGGATGGCAACCACCTCATTGAGTTGTTGCTGGCTCTCGCTCAAGACCCCGGCCATGCCACGGGAATTGGCATCACCCAGTTCACCAGCGGCCAGATGGGAGGCATTGACCGCCTCTTCCAGCTTGCTGGCCAAGCCGCTGAAGCGTTGAGTCAAATCGATCATCGCCGCTTCGGTCTGTTGGCGAGAGTTTTCAATCTGTTGTGACCAGATGGGCAGTGCCTTCTCGCACACCTGTTCGAGCCCGACGATGGAGCGGGCGAGGGTATTGGTTGTGGCGGGTTCTTCCCGCTCGGCACTGTTTCGTTGCAAGTGCCGGTGGAAGTGGCTGGATGCCCAGAGGGCGGCTGTGATGGCAACCAGCACATTGAGCAGCAGATAGAGAGGTGACAGCGCATCGGCGAGTTGCAGCAACAGGCAGCTCAGCAGAGCAAGCCCGATGCAGCAAATCCAGCAAACCGGTTCCCAAAGCGGTGTGTTCACGCCACTTTTGTGTTGTGCCATACGTAGCTTATCCCTGTGCAAGTATCTGGTAAGAGGTCAAGGAGCTGGACTGCGAGAGTCATGGTGTCTCTTGAAGCTCTTTTATTTATAGTTGTCTCAGTAAGGTTAGCGGAAAAAAATAAATTGGCTGCAAATCGGATTTGTTTGCATCAGCGATAGCACTATAGGGGGATGGCAAAGAGGATGGCGGGAGGCGAGAGCTGCGGGTAAGGAACGGGAGCGGCGGGCAAGGAAAGAGAGGGAAGGAGCCTGATGATTCAGGCTCCTGATGAGGATCAGGCCTGGTTGGCGTGGGCCTTCTTGCATCCTTCAACGGCGTGGGCAATCAGCTCCAGCGCACTCTTGTCGCAGGGGGGCAGTTCGGCATCGCATGAGTTGATGGGGGTGACGCGATCGCCCCACTTGATGATGGCAGCGCCCCAGGTCAGGCCTGCGCCGAAGGCAGCGGTCAGCAGATAGGAGTTCGGCTTGACGCGGCCCTGCTCCAGCGCCTCGCACAGGGCGATAGGGACGGTGGCGGCGGAGGTGTTGCCGTAGTTTTCGATGTTGACCATCACCTTGTCCATCGGGGCATTCATCCGCTTGGCCAGGGTCTCAATGATGCGAACATTGGCCTGATGGGGCACGATGAGATCAATCTGCTCAGGGGTTATACCGGCCTGGGTGAGTGCGCTCGTGGTAGCCTCGCCCATCCCGCGCACCGCGCGCTTGAATATCTCCTGGCCTTCAAAGTTGAAGGTAAACAGACCGTCGATATCGGCAAAACGCACCCGATCGGTACCAAAGTTCGGTACGTGCAGGATCTCTCGAGCTTCGCTGTCACAGCCGAGTTTGTTGGCAATCAGGCCACACTCCTGCTCGCTCGCCTCGATCACCACTGCCCCCGCACCATCACCAAACAGCACTGCGGTATCGCGGCGGGTCCAGTCCAGCAGGTAAGTCAGACGCTCGGCACCGATCACCAGTACCTTCTTCATCATGCCAGTTTGTACCAGGGATGTGCCGACTGACAAGGCGTAGACAAATCCGGTACAGGCGGCATTGAGGTCAAACACGGCGGAGTTGACGGCCCCCAGTTTCTGCTGCACCGCAGAGGCTGCGTTGGGCGCGAGGGTATCCGGGGTTGCTGTCGCCAGTATGATGCAGTCGATATCGGTGGCATCCAGCCCGGCACAGGCCAATGCCCGGCGACTGGCCAGGGTGGCGAGATCCGAAGTGCTGACGTGGGAGATCCGGCGAGCCTTGATGCCGGTACGCGGATAGATCCACTCGTCTGATGTATCCATGATGGTGCTGAGGTCATCGTTGGTCAGCACGGAGGGAGGCAGGCATTTGCCCCAGCCGGTGATATTGGCGTATTTCATCTTGTTACCGCTTCTCAAAGTGGATCGCCCGCGGGCGGAAAATCGTGCAATTATGCCGTACGAGACAACCACTGTCATCTTGTGGTCATGGCTATGCGCAGGGTGAGCGGCTGCGCCATCTGGCCCGAAAGGGCTGCAACGTGCTGAACATGGCAGGAAATTTTGCTTAAAACGCGGGCCTCGGCTGCCCTAAGATAGTCGTTTCTCCACCGATGAGGGTATCCCTTGCTCAGAGCCAATCTCAACTTGCTACCCACCCTCAAGGTGCTGTTGGAGACCCGCAATATCAGCCGCGCCGCCGAGCTGCTGCACCTGAGTCAACCCTCCATCAGCAAGCAGCTTGCCCAGTTGCGCTGCGAGTTTGACGACGAGCTGCTGGTACGGGAGGGGCAACGCTGGCTGCTGACGTCACGGGCAGAGCTGCTGGCCGCCCAGCTGGCGGATTCTCTCGGGGCGCTGGAGCGGCTCTACGAGGCGCCCGGGTTTGACCCGAGCCGCTGCGAGCGGGTATTTCGGCTCGCTTCCTCTGATTATGTGGCCCAGCATATTCTGCCCGATATCTGCGCCGCGCTCGCCAAAGAGGCGCCGTTGGCGGCGCTGGAGTACAGCCTGTGGGATAAGCGTCAGTTGCCGCAGCTGTGGCAGTCCGAGCTGGATCTGGTCTCCACCATCACCGAGCAGGTACCGGATCAGATCCGTGGACTGCATCAGGGGGAAGATCGGCTGGCGGTGCTGATGGGAAGCCACCATCCATTGGCGGGCAAGGCGCTGAGTCTCGATGACTATCTCGCCTGGCCTCACCTGCAGGTGAGCGGTGGTGGCGACAAGGACAGCCCGGTAGAGCAGGTATTGGCGCCGCAGGGGCTAAGTCGGCGCTGGTTTGCCAGGGTTCCCTTCTTTCAGGCGGCGGTGGAGGTGTTGCTGCGTACCGATTGCCTGATGACCACCCCGGCCCATATCGCCTGGCAGCTCTCCTGCGGTCATGGGCTCACCTTTGTCGATCTGCCATTTGCTACCCGCGACCAGCAGTATCATCTGCTGTGGCACCAGCGCCACCATCAGGATCCGGCCCACCGCTGGTTCCGCGAGCTGGCCTACCCCTTCCTGCGGGATCACCTGCAACGCACCGTCGGCGAGAGTCGCAAGCAGCTCGATCACACAGGTTAGCCCCGGTCAGTTGTGTGGCGCTATAGCCATGGGTTATGGGTTCTATTCATAACTTTCACTACTGGCATAATGGCTCAGCCCGTACCCTGAGTGCAGGTCATCATATCGAGCACAACAGAGGAAAAGCATGGAACTGACGAGTTGGCTGGCTCTGGCCGCAATCTGTGTGATGGGCGCCATCAGCCCGGGGCCGAGTCTGGCGCTGATCATCCGCAACACGGTGCAGGGCGGGCAGGGGCATGGTGTCGCCACTGCACTCGGTCATGGCCTCGGGGTTGGTATCTATGCGCTGGTCACGGCGCTCGGCCTCTCCATTTTGATCACCCAGACTCCGCTCCTGTTTGATCTGATCCGCTACGGCGGCGCCGCATTTCTTGCCTGGCTCGGGGTGAAAGCCCTGCTGGCCAAGCCTGCCAGTGGCGAAGCGAGTGAAGAGGTGCACCAGTTGCGTGGTCGGCAGGGGGCCTTTGAAGGCTTTATGGTGGCCTTCCTCAATCCCCAGCTGGCGGTGTTCTTTATCGCCCTGTTCAGCCAGTTTGTGCGGGCCGATACCGGCTGGAGCGAAGGGGGAATCATGATGCTCACCGCTGGCGGGATCGATGCCGTCTGGTACGTGCTGGTGGCGCTGATGCTCTCTCGTGGTCCCGTACTGGCGTGGCTCAAAGCCAAATCCTTCGTGATCGACAAGGTAAGCGGCTTGGTGCTACTTGGATTGGCCTTGAAGGTGGTGCTTTAGTCTTCTCGTGGACGATCTGCAGCTGGCACCCAAGGTGGTTATCTAATCCTGTATTTCGCGGATACCTTAAGCGGGATCAAGGCACGCGGGTGGTGAATGGGCTAGAGTAGCGCCCATTTGCTGTCCGCCCTGATCCCGAGACCATGCACCAGAACAAGCACCCTTTAAGCCACAACAACCGGTTGGAGCTGCTGGCTCCGGCCAAGAACCTCGCCTACGGCATCGAAGCCATCAACCATGGCGCCGATGCCGTCTACATGGGCGGCCCTGCCTTTGGTGCCCGCAGTGCGGCGGGCAACTCCCTCGAAGATATCGAAGCGCTGGCGCGCCACGCCCACCGTTTCGGTGCCCAGGTCTTTGTCGCCTTCAACACCTTGCTGCACGACCACGAGCTGGAGCAGGCTCAACGGCTGACCCACCAGATCTACGAAGCGGGTGCCGATGCGCTTATCGTGCAGGATATGGGGCTGCTGGCGCTGGATTTGCCTCCGATTGCGCTCCATGCCAGTACCCAGACTGACAACCGCACGCCGGAGAAGGTGAAGTTTCTGCAGGATGTGGGCTTCTCTCAGGTGGTGCTGGCGCGCGAACTGTCGCTCGAGCAGATCCGCGAGATCAGCGCGGCGACCAATGTGCAGCTGGAGTTCTTTATTCACGGCGCGCTCTGCGTCTCCTACAGCGGCCAGTGCAACATCAGCCACGCCCGTACCGGTCGCAGTGCCAACCGCGGTGAGTGTGCCCAGCTCTGCCGTCTGCCCTGCTCGCTGCAAAAGCCGGACGGTGAAGTGCTGGTGGCCGACAGCCACCTGTTGTCGCTCAAGGATATGGATCAGACCGACAACCTGGAGGCGCTGATCGCCGCGGGGATCCGCTCGTTCAAGATTGAAGGGCGCCTCAAGGGGCTGGATTACGTCAAGAACGTCACCGCTTGGTATCGCAAAAAGCTCGACGCCATTCTTGAGCGCCGCTCCGATCTGGTGGCCGCTTCGGCGGGTCGTTGCAGCTACAGCTTCGAGCCGGATCCGAAAAAGAGCTTCAACCGCGGCAGCACCGACTACTTCCTCAATGGCCGCCAACAAGGTATCGACTCCACCAAGAGCCCGAAATATGTGGGTGAGCCGCTGGGGCGTGTCACCAAGGTGACCAAGGATGGCATCGAGATCGACGGCAAGCAGGTGACCCTCAACAACGGCGACGGTCTGGGCTTCTTCAAGCCGAATAACGAGCTGGTGGGGATGCGCCTCAACAAGGTCGAAGAGAAGGCAGAGAGTAAGCTGTTACTCCTGTCAGAATCCATGCCGGGGCTGAAAGTAGGCACCGAGCTCTACCGTAACCATGATCAGGCGTTCAGCAAGATGCTGGAGAAGGCGAGTGCGGATCGCCGTATTCGGGTCGATATGCAGCTCTCTGAATGTGATGAGGGCTTGTGCCTCACGCTTACCGATGAGCAGGGCATCTGCGCCGAAGTGACCCTGCCGTGCGACAAGCAGCCGGCCGACAATCCGGAGCGGGCGTTGCAACAGGCGCGCGACCAGCTCGGCAAACTCGGCAATACCCTGTTTGTGGCGCGCAAGATTGAGTTGGCATTCACTCACCCGCTATTCATCGCGGCATCACAGCTTAACGGGCTGCGCCGGGATGGCATCGCCGCGCTGGAGGCTGCGCGTGTGGCCAGCTACCAGCGCCCGGAGCGACGCATCGCCCTGCGGGAAATCAGCTATCCCCAGCACCGCCTCTCTTACCTTGGCAATGTGCTGAACAGTGCGGCCGAGCAGTTCTTCCGCGAGCATGGGGTCGAGCGCATTGCTCCTGCCTATGAGGCGAACAAGGAGGAGGGGGAAGTGGTGCTGATGATCACCAAGCACTGCATCCGCTACAGCCAGAACCTCTGCCCGAAAGAGGTGCCCGGTCTCAAGGCCGAGCCGCTGGAGCTCAAGATGGGTAAAGACACCTTCCGCCTGCGTTTTGACTGCAACCGCTGCGAAATGCAGGTGATGGGCAGCCTGAAACGCTGATCCAATTGCCCCTTTCTCCGTCAGGAAAAGGGGCAACTTTTTATCGCAGGTTCTCTGTCCACCCTCCTTTAATTGCCAACCTCCCTTTAATTGCCCCCTTCCAGCGCCAGCAGCGCTTTTTTAATCTCCAATCCCCCCGCATAGCCGGTCAGGCTGCCGTTTTGGCCGATCACCCGATGGCAGGGGACTATGATCGAGAGCGGATTGCGGCCATTCGCCGCGCCCACTGCCCGCACTGCATTCGGCTTGCCGATGGCGCGGGCAATATCGCTGTAGCTGCGGGTCTCGCCATAGGGGATGTCGCACAGCGCTTGCCACACCGCTTGCTGAAAGGTGGTGCCGTGGGCGGCCAAGGGCAGAGTGAAGTGCTGCAAACGACCAGAAAAATAGGCATCAAATTCAGCGAGATAAGGGGCCAGCGTCCCGTGATCTTGCTGCCAGCCACTCATATCGGGCAGCGCCCGCAGGCCCGCCACAAAGTCCACATGCACCAGACCAGATTCATTGATGGCGACCAGCAGGTCGCCGCAGCGGGTCGGCAGAATATCGTAGCGGGTCATGGGGTTATCTCCTGTTGTTGGTTATCTGGCGGTTGTTCGTTGCCGGTGGAGTGGCACAGCAAATTGGGTGCTTCACTCATGGCGTGCCACAGCCAGCTGGCCGCATAGCTGCGCCACGGTTGCCAGGCTGCGCTTTGCGCCAACACCTCCTTCACCGGTAGCTTGGTGCCGTCCCCGAGCGCCTTTTGCAGTACCAGATCGGAGGCGGGGAAAGCATCAGGATCCAGAGCGCAGCGCAGCCGCCAGTACGAGACCGTCCAGGGGCCTATGCCCGGTAGCGCCAGCAACTGCTCGTCACTGGCCGTAGTGAGGGTCAGCTCGCCGCTGGCCAGTGCCTGCGCCACTCCCCGCAGGGTGCGAATGCGGCTGCCGGGCATGCCGATGCCGTCGAGATCGAGTTCGCACAACTGGGCGGGGGTCGGCAGTTGCGCCACCCCGAATTGCGCCTCGGTGCGGGCCACCAGTCGTCCGAGTATGGTGATGGCCCCCTTGACCGATACCTGCTGGCCGACGATGGCGCGCAGCATCACCTCGTATTCGTCCCAGCCACCCGGCAGCCGTACGCCGGGCCAGCGCGCCTGCAAACGGGCGAGCAGCGGATCCTGACCGAGCAGATCGCCGATCCGTTGCATATCGGCATCGAGATCCCACATCCGGCGCACCCGATAGAGCAGATCGGGCAGCGAAGCGAGCGGCAGATCATGGACGGTGAGCTGCAGGCTGTGCCCCTTGCCCTGGGCGATGCGCACCAGCGCGACCTGATCGCCAATCCGGTAGCGCCGCTCATATACCTCACCATCCACCCGCTCCAGCCCCGGGATCGCCCGCAGCCGGTAGAACGCCAGCATGGCCGCCACGTCATAAGGGGGGCGATAGGGCAGTTGCAGGGTCAGGGTTGCGCCACGCGGCTCCGAGCCCATGTGGTCTGGCGCGTCATCGTGTGCCTCTTGTTGGCGCAGGGTGCGCGGGGCCAGCCCGTAGGCGTTGAGCCAGGCGTCGTTGAAGCGGCGGATGCTGGCAAAACCTGCGGCAAACGCGATATCGGTGATGGGCAGCCCGGTTTCGGTCAGCAGCCTTTTTGCCAGCAGCAGGCGGCGTGTCTGCTCCACCTGTTTTGGCGAGGCGCCAAGGTGCTGCTCGAACTGGCGGCGCAGGGTGCGTTCGCTTATCCCGGCCTCTTTAGCGAGTTCGGCGAGCGTGCCGTCAGCCAGCTCGCCGCGATCGATGCGGGCCAGCAGGCGCGCCAGTTCAACCGGCAGATCGCCACGGGCGGCGGGGGCCAGCTCGGGTCGGCAGCGCAGGCAGGGGCGCAGGCCATGTTGCTCGGCAGCTGCAGCGCTTTGGAAGTAGCGCACATTGTGCTCGTGCGGTGGCCGTGCCGGGCAGACCGGTCGGCAGTAGATGCCGGTCGAGATGACACCGGTAAAAAAGCGGCCATCGAAGCGGGCATCGCGGGCGAGCCGCGCGGCGTGGCACTGTTCGCGGCTGAGGGTGTTGATCACCTCATCCGGTGACGACTCTGGGCGTGGCTCTGCATTCATGGCGTGGTGGCTTTGCTGGAATAGATGGCAAGAGAGTAAGGGCGCGCGGGGGCTATGACTAGCCAGAAACGGACAGGGATAGCAAAAATCGGTCGCACCCTTTCCGTTTATCTTGTGTGGCTCGGCGGGGTAATTTGGCAGGGCAGCTCGGTAGGTCATGTGCAACGGATCTATCGAGTTGGCTGGCTGCAGCCACTGCTACCGCATTGCCAACGCGCATCACCACTGACGAGTACCGCTTTCATCGCCGCGCTCATCAGTGTGCCCCGGATGATATAGTCACTGTCAGGATCCGCATTCAAGGAGCTTGTTGTGAAGAAGATCATCTACATAGTGTTGGGAGTGGTGGTCGCCGCCGTGGTTGCTATTGCCGCCCTGGTCAGTCTGATCGACCCGAATCAATTCAAACCCCAGTTGGCAGAGCAGGTGCGTAACAGCACGGGCCGCGAGCTGGTGATGACGGGAGCGATTGACTGGCGCTTCTGGCCGAGTCTCGGCCTCTCGCTGGAGCAGGTCGCTTTGCGCAATCCGGCCGGTTTTGCCGAGCCGGATCTCGTCCGCTTCGAGCAGGGGGAGGCATCGGTGGCCCTGTTACCACTGCTCTCCCATCGGTTGGAGATCGGCAAGGTGACCTTGAGTGGCGCCCATCTCTTTATCCAGACCAAAGCTGATGGCAGCTCCAATCTGAGCGGCCTGCTCAAAGACGCTGCTGCCTCAACGGCGACAGCAACGAGCGAGCCAGCTCAGCCTGCTGCCGAACCGGCTGCGGCTAGCGAGAGTCAGCCCTGGCAGATCAGCTTGCAGGGTGTCGCGCTGTCCCAGGCCAGTGCATTGGTGCAGGATGATCGCAATGGCACCGCGCTGCGACTGGATCGCCTCGATCTCGATATCGGGCAGTTGATTACGGGGCAGTGGGTTCCGGTGACGCTGGTCGCCAAGGGGAGTGTCGACAAGCTCGCTTTCGACGTGACAGGGCAGACCCAAATCAAGCTGGCGCAAGAGGTGATGGCCAGTGAACTGAAAGATCTGAGCCTCAGCGGTAGCCTGAGTGCACCAGCCCTGCGGCTTGATAGCTTCTCCATCAAGGGGGATCGACTGGCCCTGGGTGAGTGGAGCAACCTCACTCTGGCGCTCAAGGGGGCCAAAGGTGATGCGCTGGCTGGCTCACTGGAAGGGACGCTTAAGGGGCGGCTCGACAAGGAGCTGAAGCTGGCAGAGCTCTCCGATGTGGTGCTGACCGCCGCGCTGGAAGGTGATGCGCTGCCGCGCCCGCAGATGAAGCTGAAACTGGCCGGTTTTGCCCGCGCCGAGCTCGGCAAGCAGTTGATTACCCTGAGCAAGCTGGTGATGAGTGCCGATGAGGCGCTGCTGAGTGGTGATGGCGCCGTGCAGCTTGGTGCTGTTCCCGCGATCACTTTCGATCTCAAGGGGGAGAAGCTGGATCTCGACCGCTGGCTCGCCAAGCCGACTCCGGCCACGACCGCACCGGCGAAAGAGGGCAAACCGGCGGCCAGTGCCGCCAACGCCGTGGCAAGCGGCACTAAAGCGGCAACCGGTAATGCGGTAACCGGTAATAGTGAAGCCCTGTCCGCAGTCGAGCCGGATCTGAGCGCGCTCAAGGGGCTGGATCTGGATGGCCGCTTGCAGCTCGGCAGCCTGCGCCTGAAAGGGCTGGATCTCGGCGCTGTGGATTTGCAGGTGGCGCTAGCCAAGGGGCTGCTCACGCTCAAACAGTTCAACGCAACCGTGGCGGGCGGGCAGGTGACGGCGAACGGTGTACTCGATGCACGCCAGCAGCCAGCCAGCTACCAGGTGCACAAGCAGGTGGCCGGGATGAACATTCGTCCCTTGCTGCAGACGCTGGCTCACAGCGATCTGCTGGAGGGCAAGGGTGATCTCGATGTGCAGGTGCAGGGGAGTGGTCTCTCTGCGCTGGCGCTGCGCAACCGGATGCAGGGCAAAGTCACATTGAAACTGAGTGACGGTGCCCTGCACGGCATCAACTTGCCGGAGATGATCCGCGAGGCGCGGGCTACCCTCACCGGCAAGGGGGCCGAGAAGGTGAAAGAGGCGCGCAAGACCGACTTCAGCGCCCTGACCGCCAGCTTCCAGCTTGCCGATGGCATCGCCCGCAGCAAGGATATCCAGCTCTTTGCACCGGCCTTGCGGGTCAAGGGCGAAGGGCAGACCGCGCTGGTGCCACAGAGCCTCGACTTCCTGTTTCTCACCTCCATCGTCGAGAGCAGCAAGGGGCAGGGGGGCAAGGATCTGGATGAACTACAAGAGATCACCATTCCGGTGCGGATCGGTGGCCACTGGCAGGCGCCCAGCTATCAGCTCGACGTGAAGGCGCTGCTCAGCAACAACAAGCTGCTGGAGGAGAAGGCGCGCAAGGAGGCCGAGCGCGGTCTCAAGAAGTTGCTCGGCGACAAGGCCGACAATGAGGCCATCAAAGGGGTGGCCGATCAGCTGCTCAAGGGGCTGTTCAAATAGGTGACGGTTCGCATGGGCTGGCGGGAGCTGTGCCACGGTTTCGACCGGCAGCTCTCTTTCGCCCAGCAGCGCGTGGGTCAGTTGCTGGTCGAGAGCACGCCAGCATCCGTGTGCGCAGGCCAGTCGCCACGGGCTGCGGGGCGGTGGCCAGCTCAGGTCGGCAGTAGAGCCCGGTCGAGAGCACGCCAGTAAAGAAGTGGTCATCGAAGCGGGCATTGCGGGCGAGTCGTGCGGCACTGTTCGCGGCTGAGGGTGTTGATCATCTCATCCGGTGACGGCTCTGGGCTTGTCTTCGCATTCATGGCGTGGCGGTTTTGCCGGGATACTTTGCTGGAATAGATGGCAAGAGAGTAAGGGGGGCGTGACTCGCCAGAAACGGACTGGGATAGCAAAAATCGACCGCATTTTTCTGTTCACTTTCTCTTTTCAGTCTCTCTTTCCACGATTTCGTTTCACTCTTAGTCTCACTCTCCTCCTCATTCTCCGTCTCACTTTTATCCATTTGGCGCGGTTCCGGCAGGGGCGTGTAGAGCGGATGGGTCGGGGGCACTATTGGCTCAACTTTATTTGTTTGGCGAGATTAGTTGTGGTGCAAACTGCTTAAAAACTAATAACAGATCACATAATTATCTTTTTGTCGTTGAGTGAGGTGGCGTTGTATTGTTCAATCGAGTCAGTTAATTTTTTATGATTATTAAGTTAACTGTTTCGCGGCCCAAGGCCGACCAATAACAACAACACTTGCCAAGGATGATAAGTGAGCGACTGTACGGCATGGCCCCATTGCCGGGGCTTTAGTCTGATCGAGTTGCTGATCGCCATGACGGTTGTCAGTATTCTCGCGGCCATCGCGCTGCCTGCGTATCAGGGTTATCTGCAACAGGGGCGTCGCTACGACGCGCAGCAGCAACTGCTGGAGCAGGCGCTCGCCCTCGAGCGTATTTATACCCAGCAGGGCCGTTATCCCGACAAGTTTGCCACCCCTTCCAACACAGATTTCTACCAATTCAGCTACAGCCAGCAAGACGCTGGCGACTACCTGCTCAAAGCCATTCCAACGACGCGACAACAGGATGAGTGCGGCACTCTGACCCTCGATCAAACCGGTTATCGCGCGGCCAATCGTCATGACTGCTGGGGATCATAAGATGAACGTGCGCGGATTTACCCTGATTGAGTTGATGATCACGGTCGGCATTGCCGCCATCTTGCTGCTGGTCGGGGTGCCCTCCATGAGCCAGCGCCTCGCGGCCGAGCGGCTCGATCGCAGTGTGACCGAACTTGCTTCCGCCTACCGTTTTGCCCGCAGCGAAGCGGTCAAACTGACCCTGCCGGTAGTGCTGCAGGGCACCGAAAACGGTGGCTGGGAGGTGATGGCCGACAGCCAGCTGCTGCGTCAGGCGGCGGCGCCCGGTGGCGGTGTGGTGATCCAGCCGTTTGAGCCCATCCAGATCGCACCAACCGGCAGCAGCAGTCACGCCGAGATCACCCTGGCCAATCGCCTCGGTGATCAACGGGTGCTCTGTGTGGCCCCGAGCGGCCAGCTGCTGCAAGGGAGCTGCTCATGAGACACGCCGCGCCTGCCCGCCAGCAGGGCTTCAATCTGGTGGAGATCATGGTCTCCATGGTGCTGGCGGTGATGGTGTTTCTCGGTCTCGCCAAGGGGCAGGTGGTCTCATTGCAGCAGGCGCACTACAGCCTGCAAAGCACGCTGGCCACTATCGAGGCGAGTAACAGCGTGGAGCAGATCTGGAGTTCGTTGTGCGAGGTGCAGCGCAAGCCGGAGCGGTTCACCCAGGCCGATTTTCTCCAGCGTTTCACCCTGCAGGATGGCCACCGGCTGGTGCTGCCCAACCGCTATAGCGACAACTTTGTGGTCGCCATCGAATGGCAGGATGAGCGGGTTTCCGGTGCCAAGCGGGTGGAGTTGAACGCAGGATTTCCGCCCCTATGCTGAGCGCCCCCTCCCGACAGCGAGGCGTCAGTCTGGTCGAGCTGATGATCTCCATGGTGCTCGGTCTGATGCTGATGCTGGCGATTTTTGCCGGTTACGCCCCGATCAAGAGCACGGTCGAGCAGAGCAAGGCGCTGGAGCAGGCGAACGAGGTGCTGCGCTTTGCCACCCTCACCTTTACCAACAGCATCAAGCAGGCGGATCAGCTGATTGCCGTCACCCCTGATCGCCTGACGTTGGCTTTCAAGGTGGAGGGGGGCAGCAAGGTGCTCTCCTGCCTTGGCAACCAGAAAACTGCCGATTTTACCGAGCAATACCGCTTCACGCCGCCGGTACTCAGTTGTGATGACGGGGACGGCCCCCGCCTGTTGCTGGCGGATCTTCAGGATCTTGAATTCGGCCAGCAGGGTGCGCTGGTCAATATCCGCATCTTGCCCGAAGGGCTGCCCAGCTATCTGGCGCCGGGGGTAGAGGTGCAGGTGGCCCGCCGCAAGGCGGTCTGGGCGGCAGCGCTGGCCACATCCGGTGCCAACGCCACTACAGGAGGTGCGCGATGAACAAGGGATTGCAGGGGCAGCGGGGAGCCGTGCTGCTGGTGGTGTTGGTGGTGAGCCTGCTGTCGAGTCTGCTGGTATTTACCAGCATTCAGGAGAACCAGTTGCAGACTCGCCTGAGCGGCAATTTTCACAAGAAGATCAATGCACAACTGAGCGCCGAGCAGGGGATGAACGACAGTTATCGCGCCCTGCATCAGGCGCTCGGCGCCGAACCGCGCATCGCGTGGGATCAACTGGTGCAAAAGGTGCCGGGCAAGGGCGAAGGGGCCATAGCGGGCAGCCGCTTCAGCATCGATCAGCTTAATGCTTCCGCCGACAGCAAGCTGGCGTTGCAGAGCAATGGCCGCTATCTGGAGGGAAATTCCAGTCTCAACGCGCTGTTTGCCCTCAAGCGCGAGCCCGGCAATCTGGTCTTTCAGGATTCGGTGGTGGCGTGCGAGGGGCTGAGCCTCTCCGGCAGCGGTTTGATCGACAGTTACGATTCGCGCAAGGGCAAATATGGCGGCAGCAACATCAACCAAAATGCCAAGGTGGCGACCGTCAGCGACAAGGCCAATGTGGTGCTCGACGGCAATTCGCCAATTTGGGGAGATGTGCGGGCGACCGGGGCCGTGACGCTTAACGGATCTTCCCCCATCTCCGGCAATGTGAATGCCGGGAGCGATGTCATTATCTCCCCCTCTTCGGACAAGATTGTCCGGGTCTCCGGCAATGTGAAAGGGGGCGGCAGTTTGACTCTGAAAGGGGGGCGCATCGGTGGACAGGTGGCGGTCAATGGCAATGTTGCCATGGATTGGGGCACCAGCATCGACAGCGGCAAGCTCAGTTATGGCGGCGCGGGCCTTTTTAAAGATCCGGTAAACCAGAAATATCTGGATCCCCTGTACCGTACTGACCCCAAGTTGCCACCGGTGGCGGGGCAGGTGTGTGATCCGCTCAATGTGGCGGCGCTGCCCAAATCCCCCAAGCTGGCCAATCTGCCGCCTAATGGCCCGCTGACGCTGGGGGCGACCCAGCAGATGGTGCTGACCACGGATCCCGCCACCGGTTCGGTGACCAGCAGCAACCAGAGCAAGCCCGGGCTACCGCTGCCCGGCAAGGGGGAGCTGTTTGGCAAAGAGCAGACCGTTTACAAGCTCGACAGCCTCAATATGGGGTCGGACGCCACGCTCACCATCAAGGGGGATGTGGTGCTGCTGATCGGCAAGGATTTCACCATGGGCGGCAGCAACCAGTTAACGGTCGCGCCCGGCAGCAGCCTGACCCTGATCGTCAGCGGCAAGATCGATCTCGGGGCCGGTGCCGAGGTCACGGCGGCCAAGCAGGGGCTGACCCCTGCAGGCAACCCGGCCATCTCCATCTATTCCGCTTACAACGGTAAGGATGGGGTCAAGTTGTCGGGCAATACCCCGCTCTATGCCGCTCTCTATGCGCCGCTCACCGAGATGAAGATCGCTGGCAGTGGTGGCCTCTATGGTGCGGTGCGCGCCAAGCATCTGACCGAGAGCGGTGCCGGTGGTGTGCACTACGACGAGGCGCTGGGCATGGCAGACATGGGGGAGGATCAGGGGCCAGCCCCGACGCTGGCGTTGCGTCAGTGGCACTTTGTCCAGTGAGGCTGGCGAGCCGCTAACAAGGATCGAACGGGGCGACCGACTGTCTGCGGTGCAGATCTAGCGGCATCGCCCGCAGCAATGATATTCAGCTCCTTGCACCTGCCTTGCAGGTCAAAGGCGAGGGGCAGACCCAGCTGCCAGCTCGACGTGAGTGACGGTTCAAATGATGTAGCGGGAACGGCGCCAAGGCCGTTAGCGGTTGACCGGATGTCAGTGCCATTGAAGAATGGCGCTGACATTTTTTCTTGGGGCGACACGCGCTATTGCGCCGTCGCCATCTATTGCACCTCCCCTATCCGGAGTCATGCCGAATTGAACCCATGCGCCTGATCCTGCTGCTCTGCTCCCTGATCTGCTACGGCATGGCCTGTCCCGTGTTGGCCGGGCCGCTCTCTGATCGCCTGGCTGGGGAGCTGGCCAAACAGGCACCGGAACAGGCGCTTCCCCTTGACGAGGTACAGCGGCTCGACCGCCGCCTGATTGCTCCAGATTCCCTTCATCCCGGCTGGCAGCGCTATCCGCTGCGCCAGTTGCAGGCCATCTATCGCTATCAGCAGGAGTGCGGGACAGATAACGCCTTGCCCACCGAGTGGCTGCCACTGCTGCGGGCGATGTGCGGCCAAGGGGCTGCGCCCTCGACCAGCTGGTTTGCCGCTCACCCCGTCTATCCGCTGGGCGGCTCCAGTGCGGCCCGCTGGCTGGCTCGTTATCCGACTGTGGAGCTCGACGATCTGCTCCATGTGCGGGAGCGGCGCGATCAGCTGGGGCTGCTTGGCGAACTTGATGATGACAACCTAGACGCCCTGCTGCGGGGGGAGCGCTGGCTGCTGCAATCCGGCCAGCTCTGGCTGCTCGGCGATGGGCAGTGGCGCCGCTATGGCACCGGCCAGTGGCAACCGCTGGCCGAGCGGCTCGGCGTGATGCTGGATAGCCGGGTCGATGGCCCCTGTCAGGAGCGGGTCGGCGCGCTCTGCTTCAACGAGCGTCCCACGCTGCATTGGCAGTGGCTAGCGCTGGCCAGCTCGTTTGGTTTCATCCTGCTGCTGGGGTGGGCCAGCTGGCAGCGCTGGCGCTTGCTGCGGGAGCGGCGCGTCGCGTTGCAGATGCTGACTCACGAGTTGCGCACTCCCATCATGGCGCTCTCCGGCATCAGTGAGGAGCTGCGCCACGATTTCGACCGGCTGCCCCCTTCCGCCCAGCAGAGCGTGGGTCAGTTGCTGGGCAGTGTCGCCCGTCTGCATCAACTGGCACAGGCCAGTCGCCACTATCTGGCGGCAGAGACCCTCGAGGATGAGCGGGTGGCGGTCAGTCTGGCCGAGTGGCTCACGCTGGCCTGCGAGCGGCATGGCGCCACCTTCTGCCTTGAGCGGGAGATGATTCTGGCGCTCCCCTTCTACTGGCTCGATCTCGCCCTCGACAATCTGCTGCGCAACGCCAGCCAGCATGGCCGCGTACCGGTTCGGGTCAGTGCCCGCTGGCAGGCGGGGCGCTTGATTCTCGCAGTCAGCGATGGTGGCGAGCTGCCGAGTTACCGGCTCGCCACCCTGCTGCGTCGCGGTGCCCGTGCCGATGGCTTGGGGCTGGGGCTTGCCATCGTGCGCCATCTGCTGCGCCGTCTTGGCGGGCGCCTCGCCCTATCCGGCCCGCCCACCACCTTCACCCTGACGCTGCCCTGCCAACACTGGAGCGACACCGAATCATGAAGACCATCTTGCTTGTCGAAGACGAGGCGCTGCTGGCGGAGAACCTGCAACGCTATCTGACCCGCGAGGGGTATCGTTGCCTCTGGTGCGACACCCTGACTGCGGCGGAGCAGCAGTGGCTGGCGGCGGATCTGGTGCTGCTTGATCGCACCATGCCGGAGGGGGATGCCCTCGACTGGCTGCCCCAGTGGCTGGCGCGCAAGGCGTTGCCGGTGATCGTGCTGACCGCCCGGGTGGAGGTGAGCGATAGAGTGGCCGGGCTCGATGCGGGGGCGCGCGACTACCTGACCAAGCCCTTCTCCCACGATGAGCTGCTGGCGCGGATCCGTGCCCAGCTGCGTCAGCTGGGGGATGGCACTCAGGTGGTGGGCGGTTTGCAGCTCCATCCCGCCCGGATGCAGGCGAGCTGGCAGGATACGGAGGTGAGTTTTACCCCCACCGAGTTTGCCCTGCTCACCCTGCTGGTGCGAATGGCGGGGCGGGTGCTGAGCCGGGAGGAGATCCTCAATCGGGTGTGGGGCTATCAGGCGTTTCCCTCCACCCGCACGGTTGATACCCATATTCTGCAACTACGCCAGAAGCTGCCGGGGCTGGCCATCGAGACGGTGCGCGGCATCGGCTACCGGCTGGAGGTGACAGCGTGAAGCGCGCAACGCTGGCTGGGCTGCGGTTGGCTCTGGGCGTTGGCCTTCTGAACTTATGCCTTCTGAACATAGGCCTTCTGAGCGCAGGCAGCGTGATGGCAACCGAGCGCCTCCTGGAAACCGAACGCACCGACCCGCTGCAACCAGCCACCCTGGCGCTGTTACAGGGGGATAACCTGCACGGCTGGCAATCTTTGCAGCAGGCGTGGCCTGCGCTCAACAGCGATGCCGAGCGCCGTAGCTGGCAGGGGATGCTGGCAGCGCTAAGTGCCCAGCACTGCGGCAAGGATTTCCCGCTCACTCTGCCTGATGGGGTGGGCGAGCTGCGGCTTGAGCTGATCCAGCGCGATGCGCCGCTGCTGCGGGACTATCGGGTGCAGCTGACCGGGGAGGGGCCCATCACCGCTGCTGAACTTATCGATCCCGCTGGTCGCAACCGGCTGGCGGGTGCCCAGTGGGAGACGGAAGGGAATAAAGGGGTCAGGGTCGTGGGGGCCGATCTGCCGACCCCTTTGCCAGCCGGGCTTTATCAGTTGCAGTTGGATGTAGCGGGCAAGCGCTGGCAGGTGGCGCTGCCGCTGCCTGCGGTGCAGGATCTGGACTGGCTCTCCCGTTCGCCGCAAGCGGTGGCCAATCCCCCCGCCAACCCTGCTTCCTGTACGCCGCTCTGGCTCGATCAGGCGGTGCTGGCCCGCCCGCAATACTCCCTGCTCTGGTGGCACCGCATTGCGCCCGATGAGCCGGTGAGCTGGCCTGCCGTTACCCCCGACAGCTGGCGCACTCTTTCGCTGGTGCAGACCAGCCAGCGCGGCCAGCTGGTGTTGCAGCTAAGCCACAGTCAGGCGGGGCCGGTGGACTAATGACCATCGTGATGGTCAGGTGCCCGCAATCCTGACATTGGCCTGACAATCGCAGGCTGCCGATCTGCTGAAATGGCGATTCCCGTGTGTTATCAGGAATCACAGACCATGACTCTTCTCCCCGAATTCGCGAGCCGGATCCGCCCGCTGCTGCTGTTGGCGCCGCTGTTCTCACTGCTCTCACTGCCTGCGGAGGCGCTGACCCTTGCCAACGAGCAGTGGCGTATCGAGCTGGATCCCGCCACCCTGGCGGCCGAGGCTGTGCTGCCCTCGGGCCAGCACCTTGCCATCTCTTCCCCCGGCCCGCGCCAGCCGGTCACTGCCCTGCAGCAGGAGGGGGAGCGTGCCAACTGGCTGACCCGCGCCGATGGCGAGGTACGGGCTTTGGCCCGCCTTGAGGGCAACCGGCTGATCCTCAGCTTGAGCCGCGCGACGACTGGTGAGCTGGTGTGGCCGCGAGTACCGGCAGGTGCGCAAGCGTTGATGCTGCCGATCCACGAGGGTTTTCGCATTCCCGCGACTCACCCCGCGTGGCGCAAGGCGCTGGCGCAGGAGTATCAGGGGATCAATACCACCGAGGATCTCACCCTGCCGCTGGTGGGGCTGGATCACGGGGATCAGCAGCTAGCGATCCTCTTTGCCAATCCCTTCAACAACCGCCTTGCCTTTACGCCCAAACCGGACGGCATAGCCATCACCGCGACCCACAGCGTCAACCGTCTTAATCAGGCCGACCCCTATGAGGTGGCGGTATCGCTGCAACCGGGCAACGACTGGCTGGCGGCGGCCAAGGCCTATCGTCACCGGTTGCAGGAGCGGGGCGAGCTGGTCTCGCTTGAGAGCAAGCTGGCGGCAGTAAAGGATGGCAAGCGGCTGATCGGCGCCTCTCACCTCTATCTCTGGGGCGAGCGACTGCTGGTGCCACAGGATGTCAAGAGCTGGTCTACCCTGCGCAAGTTGATCCCCACAGGCTGGTTAAGTGGCGAGAGCAAGCTGGCGCTGCAGGCCCCCGATCTGGCCCGTAATCGTTATCTGCAGGAGCGGGTACTGCAAGGCCTGGAGGTCGCGCTGCGCCAGCGCCATCCGGGGCAGCGTCCCGAGTCGTTTATTGCCCCTCGTGAACTGGCTCGAGAGTTGTTGGGCCCGGCATTGAATCAGCCTGAAAGTTGGGGCGATGGCAGCTCCAGCAAATTGGTCAATGCCCTCAAGCAGGCTGGATTGCCCAAGCTCTGGCTGGGGCTGCCCCAGTGGACCGCCGGTTTTGCCGCGCCACAGGGGATTGAACTCGCCAAGCAGGCGGGTTATCTCATCGCCCCTTATGACTCCTACGACACCGCCTTGCCCGATGGTAATAAGCAGCAGGGATGGCTGACAGCTCAGATGGGGCAGGATATCTATCAGCGCTGCGGCATCATGCAGGAGAACGGCCAGCGCAAGAGCGGCTTTCAAAACAGCGGCGTCTACACCAATCAGGCCTGCGTGCGCCCAGTGATGGAGCAGCGGGTGCCCTGGTTGCAGTCTGCCAGTCACTACAACAGCTGGTTTCTCGATGTGGCGGCGACCGGCATGGTGTTTGACGACTTCGATCCGGCCAAGCTGACCACTCAGGCGCAGGATGCGGAAAATCGGATAGATGGCATGGCGTGGATTGCCAAAAGTCAGGGGGTGCTGGTGGGCTCGGAGGTGGGTGGGGCAGTGGCCAACCGCACTGCGGCCTTTGCCCACGGCACCCAGACCAGCGGCTTTGGCTGGCGAGATCCTGATATGCGCAGTAACAAGCGATCGCCCTACTATCTGGGGGCCTGGTATCCCGAGTCGCAACCGGCGTTTTTCTTTCGCCAGAGTCACCTCAAGCCCGAGTATCAGGGGCTCTACTTCGATCCTGCGCTGCGGTTGCCGCTGTTCCAGAGTGTCTTCCACGACAGCATAGTGACCACCCACCACTGGACGGTGGACAGCCTCAAGTTCAAGGAGAGCCGTCAGGTCACCGAGCTATTGCAGCAGCTCTACAACGTACCGCCCCTGCTCAACCTCAGTCTGGATTCTGCCAGTGCGCGCATTCCCTACCTCAAGGGGCTCGATGCCTTCTTCCGTCCGCTGCACCAACGGCTCTACAACCAGCCCCTCACCGGTTTTCGCTGGCTCGACAAGCGAGGAGATGTGCAGCAGAGCGAGTTTGCCGATGGCACCCGACTGATAGCCAACTTTGGCCCGGCCACCGAGCTGGCAGGGATAAAGCTGGCAGCTCAAAGCGTGCTGGCGCAGCTGCCCGATGGCAGGCAGCTGCAGTTTGTCTCGCAAGCTGATGGTGCGCGTTGAAGTTGGATCTGGGTGGTTTGGGTACGTACTATCGTGGCGGGTAGCGATCGTGAAACTGATAGTGGAATAACAAGGATGCTAAATGAACAAAAATGTGCTGATCACCGGAGGTAGCAGAGGAATTGGTGCTGCCACCGCCCGCTATCTGGCGGAACAGGGGTATAACCTCTGCCTTAACTATCGATGTGACCGACAGGCCGCCGATGCGCTGGTGGCTGAGATCAAGGCTAACTTTGCAGTCTCCTGTATATCCGTGCAGGCGGATATCAGCATTGAGGCTGAGGTGGTGCATCTGTTTGAGGAGATGGACGAGCGACTCGGGGTGATCACCCATCTGGTCAACAACGCCGGCATCTTGCAGCCACAGATGAAGGTGCTGGAGATGAGCGCCGAGCGGATCAACAAGACACTGACCACCAATGTGACCGGCTATTTTCTCTGCTGCCGTGAGGCGGTGCGCCGCATGACGGTGGGTTGCGCCATCGTCAATGTCTCCTCGGCTGCCGCTCGTCTGGGCTCGGCGGGTGAATACGTGGACTATGCCGCCTCCAAGGGGGCCATAGACGTGCTGACCAAGGGCTTGTCGCTGGAGGTGGCGGCGCAGGGGATCCGGGTCAACGGGGTACGCCCTGGCTTTATCTACACAGAGATGCATGCCGACGGTGGTGAACCCGACCGAGTGGAGAGGGTGAAAAACCAGATCCCGCTGCAGCGGGGCGGTCAACCAGCCGAGGTGGCCGCCGCCATTGCCTGGCTGCTGTCGGATGAAGCCTCCTACGCCACCGGCACCTTTATCGATCTTGCCGGGGGGCGATAGCGCTTAATGCTACCGCTTATATCTGGATGAAGAAGGGGCGCCCAAGCGCCCCTTTCTCGTTGATCCTGCGGTGCTTTACCTTACTCCCCCAGCTGTTGTTGCCAGACTGCCAGCACATGGCTGCGCTCACTCTGCAGCTGATCGTCGCTCACCTTGCGGGAGATCTCCGAGAGGTTGAGGCGATGGCCGAGGTTGCGGATCTCCAGATAGGCGTGCTTGAGCCCTTCTGCCTGCTCCAGCGTCAGCACCCCCGCCATCACGCACTCGTCGAAGATGCGCACGTTATCGGACCAACGGGTGAGGGCATCCGGTTCGCTAGCTGCGTAGGCCAGCACCAGATACTGGGCGATAAACTCGATATCCACCATGCCACCGGGGGACTGCTTGAGGTCGAACTCACCAGCACCCGCTTTGAGCAGGTGATCCCGCATCTTGTGGCGCATCTCGCGCACCTCGCGTGCCAGGGTCGGCAGTTCCCGCGCTTTGGCCAGCACATCGCGGCGGATGCGGGCAAATTCGGCTTTGATCGCATCATCGCCATAGATGGGGCGGGCCCGCACCAGCGCCTGATGCTCCCAGGTCCAGGCTTCTTTTTGCTGGTACTGCTCATAGGCCGACAGGGACGAGACCAGCAGCCCCGAGTCGCCGGAGGGGCGCAGCCGCATATCGATCTCGTAGAGGATCCCGGAGGGGGTGCGGGTGCTGAACAGGTGCAGGATCCGCTGGGCAAGGCGCAGGTAGAACTGGCGGCTGTCGATGGGTTTGCGCCCGTCTGTGTAGCTGTTGGGGTCGCCGCCGTGCAGGAACACCAGATCGAGATCCGAGCCGTAGCCGAGCTCGATGCCGCCGAGCTTGCCGTAGGCCACCACCGCAAAGCCGCGCTGGCCGCTCACCGCCACCTCGGGCGGCACCCCGTAGCGCTCGCTCATCTGGGCCCAGGCCTGATTGACCACCTCCTCGGTGATCGCCTCCGCCAGCCAGGTGAGGTGGTCGCTCACCTTCATCAGCGGCAGGGCGCCGGCGATGTCGGCCGCCACGATACGCAGCAGTTGCACCTGCTTGAACTGGCGCAGCGCCTCCATCTGCTGCTCCACGTCCTCTTCGGGGATCCGCAGCAGAAACTGGCGCAGCTGGGGTTTGTACTGATCGAGCGGGGTGGGGTGGTAGAGGTGCTGGGGATCGAGCAGCTCGTCCAGCAGGATGGGGTAGCGGGCCAACTGTTCGCTCACCAGATGGCTGGCGTCACAGAGCCGCACCAGCTGGCGCAATGCAGCTGGGTTTTCCGCCAGCAGTTGCAGATAGGCGCTGCGGGTGAAGATGCGGGTCAGCAGCGCGCACACCCGCTCGAACAGCCGAGAGGGTTGCTCGCTGGCGACCACCAACCGCAGCAGCTCCGGCATCAACCAGTCCAGCGCGATGCGCCCCTGCGGGCCCACCTGACGGCGCTTGTACTCTTCTTTGAAGCGCAGCAGAGCGGCGCAGAGCGGGGCGGACTCGGCCACCCCCTGCGCGGTCAGCAGTTTTTCCAGCTCGGCGGCATCGAGCTCGGTGCGCCAGAGATCGAGCCAGAGCTGCTCCAGATGGGCGGGGGCCTCTTTTTCTTCCCCTACCACGGCGGCGAACTCTTGGTGAACGGCGGCCATCTCCTCATCCAGATGAGCCATAAAGGCGCCCCAGTCGCCAAAACCCAGAGCAGCGATCAGCCGCTGGCGATCCCGCTCCTCGGTGGGCAGGGTCTGGGTCTGCTGATCGCCGATCTCCTGCAATATGTTCTCGACCCGGCGCAGGAAGCGATAGGCCGTCAGCAAGCGGTCGCAATGGGCGGATTCGAGGGCGCCGCACTGGGCGATGGCGGCCAGCGCCTCGGGCAGGTGACGCACCCGCAAGGCGGGCTCACGGCCACCGCGAATAAGTTGCAGCGCCTGGGCGATAAACTCCACCTCGCGAATGCCGCCAGCCCCCAGCTTGATGTTGCCCTCCAGCCCCTTGCGGCGCACCTCGGCGGCGATCATCGCCTTCATCTGGCGCAGACCGTCGATAACACCGAAGTCGATATAGCGGCGAAACACGAAGGGGCGCAGCATCTCGGCCAGCTCCACCGCGTGTTCACACTGGGGTCCCAGCACCCGCGCCTTGACCATGGCGTAGCGCTCCCAGTTGCGGCCGTGGTGCTGGTAGTAATCCTCCATGGCGGCAAAGGAGATGGCCAGCGGCCCCGCATCACCAAAGGGACGCAGCCGCATATCGACCCGGAACACCTGACCATCCTGAGTGGGCTGGTGGAGGGCGTTGATGATGCGCTGGCCGAGCTTGATGAAGAAGGGCTGGTTGGCGAGCTCCCGCCGCCCGCCGACCGTGTAGCCGTTCTCGGGGAAGGTGAAGATAAGGTCGATGTCCGATGAGAAATTGAGCTCGCCACCGCCCAACTTGCCCATGCCGAGGATGAGCAGCGGCTGCGGGTTGCCGTCGCCATCCATCGGGGTGCCCAGCTCGCTGCACTGTTTGGCGTAGAGCCAGTCGCGGGCGGAGCAGATCAGGGCATCCGCCAGCTTGGTGAGATGGATAAAGCTCTCTTCCACCGCGGAATGGCCCAGTAGCTCGCGCCAGGCGATCACCAGCATGCGGCTGCGGCGGAACTGGCGCAGGATGCGCTTGAGCGCCTCTTCATCACTCACCTCGGCGAGCAATGTGGTCAGATCGCACTGGTAGGCGGGCCAGCGCTCGGCCCGCTCGAGATCCCCGGAGGCGAGCAGCTCGGTCAGCAATTCGGGCTGTTTGAAGAGGGAATCGGCGACAAAATCGGAGAGGCCAAGCAAGGTCATCAGGGTCTGGCGAACCGGCTCGGACAGGTCGCCATAGTCAGGGGCCAGCTCGACCAGCCGCTGCCACTGGCGCTCGGCCTGATCTTGCAGCAAGGGCGGGAAAGCGGTGATAGATGGGGAGATTGATGTTGAGGGAGAAGCAAAATGCTGGGCCACGGTTGCCGTCCTTGTGGTTCACGACAGGTGGTTAACGACACGGGGTTAACGAAACTGCCGGTTCAAAATGGTGGCTGCCAATCTAGCACTGTCAGGCCCCCGCGTCACAGCGCAGGGGAAGGAAGCCGGATGTTGGCCACAAAAATGGGCCCCCGATATCGGAGGCCCATTGTATTGGTGGAACAGCAGCTTAGTGGCTGTCGACCCAGACGAACTTGAGCACGAACAGCAGGGCAACCACCAGCACGCAGGGGTTGATCTCGCGCCAGCGGCCAGTGCCTGCCTTCATCACGCAGTAGGAGATAAAACCGATGGCGATCCCCTCGGTGATGGAGAAGCTGAACGGCATCATCACCGCGGTCATGAAGGCCGGTACCGCTTCGGTCAAATCTTCCCACTTGACCCGGGTCAGCTCGGAGCACATCAGCACGCCCACATAGATGAGGGCGCCAGCGGCGGCATAGGCCGGCACCATGGCGGCAACCGGGGAGAAGAAGATCGCCAGCAGGAACAGGACGCCAGCCACGATAGCGGTGAGGCCGGTGCGACCGCCGACGGCGACGCCGGAGCTGCTCTCGATAAAGGCGGTAACCGAGGAGGTGCCCATGAAAGCACCGCCGACCGAGCTGACGCTATCCACCATCAGTGCCTGCTTCATGCGCGGGAAGTGACCGCGATCATCAGCCAGCTTGGCGCGGTTGGTGACGCCAATCAGGGTGCCGGAAGAGTCGAACAGGTTGACCAGCATGAAGGAGAAGATGATCCCGGCGAGGCTGATATCCAGCGAACCCATCAGATCCAGCTGGCCGAACACCGGCTCTATGCTGGGGGGCATGGAGACGAAGCCTTTGAAGGAGACATCGCCAAACAGCCAGCCTAGACCCGTGGTCACCACGATGGCGATCAGTACCGCCGAGTGAACACCACGGGCGGAGAAGATACAGATGATAAAGAAGCCAAGCAGCCCCAGCAGGCAGGGCAGGGAGGTGAGGTTGCCCACGGTCACCATAGTAGCGGGGCTGGCCACCACGATCCCGGCGTTGTGCAGGCCGAGCAGGGCGATCAGCAGACCGATACCGGCGGTGATGCCGACCCGCAGGGTGAGCGGGATGTTACCGATCAGCCAATAACGAACCCGCAGCAGGGTGAGGATCAACAGACCCATGGCACCCCAGAAGATGGTGCCCATGCCCACTTGCCAGGAGTAACCCATGCCAGCGACCACCACGAAGGCGAAGAAGGCGTTGAGGCCCATGGCGGGGGCCAGGGCGATGGGCAGGTTGGCCAACAGCCCCATCAGGATGCTGCCGATACCGGCGATCAGGCAGGTAGTGACGAACACCGCCTGGGTGTCCATGCCCGCCGCAGAGAGGATCTGCGGGTTGACGAACACGATATAGACCATGGTCAGGAAGGTGGTGCACCCGGCGATGACCTCGGTGCGGGCATTGGTGCCATGGCCCTTCAGCGCAAACAGGCGCTCAAGCAATCCTTGCCCGGCGGCCTGATTGGCAGCTTGGTGTTGTTGATTCATGTTGGATTCCAATAGATGACGTGAAATAAGCAGCAGGGGAACGGGCTATCCCATCCATGCGGGGTAAATTGCCCTGTTTCTGATGGTTAAGTAACCAGACCCGTCCTGATACCGTGACAGCGCGCACATTTTCACACAGGCCGCCTCGTTTACAAACCCTGGATCTGCGAGGCAGATCAATGAATAGGGGAAAAATTAAAACGTTTGCTTTGTGAGCAACAAAAAAGGTTCTCACCAGAGAACCTTTTATCGACAACTTGCTATCGAGAATTTGATATCGAAAGCCAAGGCCGGGGATCAGAGGGTTTTGAAGTAACGCTCCACCAGCTGGGCCAGCACAGAGTCGAGTCGGTCTTGTACCTCACCCAGTTCACGGCCGACGCGGCGCAGAAACAGGCTGGCCTGCTCCTCGGTCAGCTTGCGCCCCTCGATAAAGAACTCCTGCTCCGGCAGCTGTTTGTCGTAGCGGGGGATCAGTATCCAGCTCACCAGTTCGGGCTCCACGGCGGCAAAGATCTTGGCGGCAGCGGCACAGAAGGTCTCTATGTGCTCCTTGCCATCCGGCCCGAGGCAACCCGGTTCAACCCGGATCTGGATGGTCAGTTTTTTCTCTATTGGGGTCGTCATCGTGCTACATCCATGCAAAGGCATCCGTCTTGGATTGTAAGCTAAAAGGAAATAGAAAGGGGAGCCGAAGCTCCCCTTGTGACGCAGTCAGCCTTATTTGGTGATGCGTTTGTACTTCGCACGGTGTGGCTGGATCGCCTCGGCGCCGTAGGTCTTCTTCTTCCACTCTTCGTATTCGGTAAAGTTACCTTCGAAGAAGGCAATATTACCCTCGTCCTGATAATCCAGGATGTGAGTGGCGATACGGTCGAGGAACCAGCGGTCGTGGGAGATGACCATGGCGCAACCCGGGAACTCCAGCAGGGCGTTCTCGAGGGCGCGCAGGGTTTCGATATCCAGATCGTTGGTCGGTTCATCCAGCAGCAGTACGTTGCCGCCGGTCTGCAGCAGCTTGGCCAGATGCAGACGACCACGCTCACCACCGGAGAGCTCGCCAACCCGCTTCTGCTGGTCGGAACCCTTGAAGTTGAAGCGGCCGATATAGGCACGGCTCGGGAACTCGTAGTTGCCGATGCGCAGGATATCCTGGCCGTCAGCGACCTCTTCGAATACCGTCTTCTTGTCATCCATGCTGTCGCGGAACTGATCCACGGAAGCCAGCACCACGGTTTCACCTAGCGTGATGGCGCCGGAATCCGGCTGCTCCTGACCCGACATCATGCGGAACAGGGTCGACTTACCGGCACCGTTAGGACCGATAATGCCAACGATGGCCCCTTTCGGAATGGCAAACGACAGATCGTCGATCAACACCCGATCACCGTAGGATTTGCGCAGGTTGGCCACTTCCAGCACCTTGTCGCCGAGGCGCGGTCCGGGCGGAATGAACAGCTCGTTGGTCTCGTTGCGCTTCTGGTAGTCGTTGGTGTTGAGCTCTTCGAAGCGAGCCATACGGGCCTTGGACTTGGCCTGACGGCCTTTCGGGTTCTGACGCACCCACTCCAGCTCTTTCTCGATGGACTTGCGACGGGCCGCTTCGGAACTTGCTTCCTGCGCCAGACGGGCGTCCTTCTGCTCCAGCCAGGAGGAGTAGTTGCCTTCCCACGGGATACCCTCGCCGCGGTCCAGCTCCAGGATCCAGCCTGCCACGTTGTCGAGGAAGTAGCGGTCGTGAGTGATGGCCACCACAGTGCCTTCGTAGTCGTGCAGGAAGCGCTCCAGCCAGGCCACGGATTCCGCATCCAGGTGGTTGGTTGGTTCGTCCAGCAGCAGCATGTCCGGCTTTTCCAGCAGCAGACGGCACAGCGCCACACGGCGGCGCTCACCACCGGAGAGGTGCTGGATCTTGGCGTCCCAGGCTGGCAGGCGCAGGGCATCGGCCGCGCGCTCCAGCTGGTTCTCCATGTTATGGCCACCCTGAGCCTGGATGATGGCTTCCAGCTCGCCCTGTTCGCGGGCCAGCTTGTCAAAATCCGCATCCGGATCGGCGTAGGCCGCATAGACCTCGTCGAGACGGGCCATGGCGCGCTTTACCTCGCCGATCGCCTCTTCGACCGCTTCGCGCACGGTCTGCTCCGGATCCAGCTTTGGCTCCTGGGGCAGGTAGCCGATCTTGATGCCGGGTTGCGGACGGGCTTCCCCTTCAATATCGGTGTCGATGCCTGCCATGATGCGCAGCAGAGTAGACTTACCGGCACCGTTGAGACCCAGTACGCCGATCTTTGCGCCCGGGAAGAAGCTCAAGGAGATGTTCTTGAGGATATGACGCTTGGGCGGCACAACCTTGCCAACCCTGTTCATGGTGTAAATAAATTGAGCCATTGGCTAATTCTCTTCCTTTTCAGCAGGTTAATGTCTTGGCACTAACAGACTGATGTCGTGGTGGGGCCAGGTCGACACGCCGTCAACCCGGTTCCAAAAAACCCGTCGATTGTAAACCAATGGCTAAAGAGGGGCAAAGGTGGCGCCCCCCTTTGCCGACCCGGTCACGTCTTGCTGCATCAGCCGCGCAATTTGGGCATGATGTGGCCTGCTGTTTTGACCTGGAGCCATCATGACCCCATCCCCTCAGGCACCCACTCTGGCCGCCTTTCTCAGTGCCATGGGATTGGATGCCGTGCTGAGCGCATCCCGCTGCCAGCGCTTGCCTCGGCTGACGTTGTGCACCGGTCAGGCGCTGTTGGCGCAAGGGGCCGAGCAGGAGGCTGCCTTCTATATCGAGGCGGGCATCGCCCGAGCCTGTCACTACACCCGGGACGGGCAGGAGCGCTGCAAGGAGTTCTACTTCGAAGGGGAGCTTTGTCTGCTCTATGACAGCTGGCTCACGGGGTCGCCAGCTCGCTATCAGCTGGAGGCGCTGACGGAACTGCAGGTGGTGCGGGTGCCGCTCTCCCTGTTGGATGAACCCGCCTGGCAGCAAGTCTGCATGGCCCTGTTGCGCCAGCAGCTGGGCTACAAGGAGCGCAAGGAGGCGTTTTTGCTACTCCACTCCCCCGAGGAGCGTTATCGGGAGCTTTGCCACACCTTTCCCCACTGGCCCGCGCGGCTCACTCAGGTACAGCTGGCCAACTACATCGGCATCAGCCCGGTCACCCTGTCGCGGATCCGTCGGCGCATTAACACGGGTTAATGCCATCTGCTGGTTGCCACTTCATGCTGCGCCATCCAAACGAAGGATGAGGTATGGATGATGTCGCTGTTTCTGTGGTCGCAACTGGTGGTGAGCCTGGCCTTGCTGCTCGACCTGCTGTCGTTTCAGTTGCGGGATCGCCGCAGGATCCTGGCCTGTCTGGCCCTCTCCTGTGTGCTTAATGCCGGTCACTTTGCCCTGCTCGGGCAGTGGTCAGCCGCCACCCTGTTGCTGTTGGCCTGTGTGCGTTTTCTGGTCAGCATCTGGCTGGTTCGTCGCATCTTGATGTGGTTTTTCATGGGGTTGGCCTGTGTGGCGGTGCTGGCTACTTATCAGGGCGTGCTATCCGGGATTGGTCTGTTGGCCAGTCTGCTGCAAACCCGGGCCGCTTTTTGCCCCGACGATCGCCTGCTGCGGCGCTGGATGCTGCTCGGCACCCTCTGCTGGTTGGCCAACAACTTGCTGGTGGTCTCACCGGTCGCCGCGCTGATGGAGGGGCTGTTTCTGGTCAGCAATCTGGTGGGTTACTACCGCCACTACGGGCGCAAGGTGCCTGCCTGCTGAGGATTGTTGCTGACTGACTTGAGAGGTATCTGGAGGATTGCGCTCTGGTTGAGGCTGGGGGGGCAAAACAGAGAGGCCGCCATTGCGGCGGCCTCTCTGGCACTATCAAGCCTTGTTAAAGCTGTTGATCAGGGCTTTGGTGTAGTCGATGACGAATTGCTGGCAGTGGATCGCTGTTTTCGGATCGAACTCCTCGCCATGGAGGTCGGTGTTGGAGAGCACCCGGATCCCGACAAAGGGGACCTTGTAGGCTTCGGCGACCAGTGCGGCAGAAGAGGTTTCCATCTCCTCTGTGGCGGTGTTGTAGGTCTGGTGCAGCCAGTTGATACGCGCCACCTGGCGGTTCCACTCATCGGCAGTGCCGATAATGCCTGCCACCACGCGACCGTGCTGATAACGGTCAGCCATACCCAGGGCGCGGCCCACCAGCTCGGGGTCGCCAGCAAACGAGGTGTGTTCTACCAGCTTGCCGTTGTCGCGCAGCCGCATGGTCACATCGAAGTTGTGCCATTTACGCGAGTCAATCCCTTGATCTGCCGGGGTAAAGTCACTGCGATAGGCCCCCATGTTGAAGCTCTTGGTACCGATGACGATATCGCCGCGATGGAGCGCCGGATCATGACCGCCTGAGGTGCCCTGATTGATGATGAGGCGCGGCTTGAAGCGTTCGATAGCCAGCGTGGTGGCTGCCGCCGCATTGGCCAGACCCACTTCAGTGCGGGAGATAACCACCGGATAGCCCGCCAGCGTGCCCTGCCAGAATGTCCATGCGCCGACAGTCAGCTCCTGCTTCTCTTGCAGGGCGGCGATCATGGTGTCCACTTCCACCTCCATGGCCCCCTGGATCAGGATGGGCGCGGCAGGGGTGTTTGGCGTATTGGCGGCAAATAGCGGTGCGCTCACCAGAGCGATCAGACACGCCAAGGATTTAAAGAAATTCATGTTTTACCTGTCAGGGCTGCGGGAAAGCGCCGAATTCTACTCATAGGAAAACGATTGCGCAAATTTATTAATCATTTTGTGATTAGAGCGATTTGTCTGGCTCCCCCGGTAGGGATAACTGCATCAGGGTTACTTGTGGCCGGCGAAATAGAGCACCCGTTTCACATACTGCTGGGTTTCGTCATAGGGTGGGATCCCGCCATAGCGCTCCACCGCCTTTTCCCCGGCGTTGTAGGCCGCCGAGATCAGCACCCAGTCGCCATCGAAGCGGCGATCCAGCCACTTGAGATAGGTGACGCCGCCCTTGATGTTCTGGGCCGGATCAAACGGTCGGGTTACCCCGAATCGTTGCTGGGTCTCGGGAATAAGCTGCATCAGCCCCTGGGCATTCTTCGGTGAAACGGCGCGGCTGTTGAGGTTGGATTCGGCGATGGCAATCGCCAGCACTAGCCGGGCATCTACTTTATGGTGCTTGGCGGCGTGACGCAGCATGGAGACCAGCTTCTGTTTGGCGGGTGGCTGGCGGGCAACCCAGGAGTCGACATTGAAGGGGGTGGTGGGGAGTTGGGCCAGATAGCCACCCTGACCGCCACGGATCCCGATGCCGCACTGATCCCCCATTGGCGCATTGCCGATGCGGGCGTTGTAGTAACGGGCAGCCTGCTGGTTGCCAAGGCGCATCGCCATGGCGAGGTAGCTGTTGGCCAGTTTGGCGCTGCGCACCGAGGCGGGGCCGGTGGCGAGCAGACGACCGATCCGGAAATACCCCTCAGGGTTGCCGGTGCTGGCTGCGACACAATAGAGAGCGATGGCCTTTTGCAGATTGCCGCTGTGTTGGGCGTTCTGGCCCTGCTTGAGCGCCGTCAGCGCTTTGGGGGCCTGTCTGAAATCCCTGCCTTGTGCCATCGCCCGCGGCGTACCTGCCAGTAACAACGACAAAAAAAGCAGCAAAAACAGTCCGTTTTCGCTGATGTCCCGCATGGGTTATCTCCTGTTTGAGTACAGAAGATATAGAGGAACATGGCTGCTATCGCCACGAACCCAGTGGATCCTGTTGTTATAGCCCGGGGATTTCAGAGATCAAAACGGTATGGAACTAATGGTGAACGAGCCGTTTATCGAGGTTTTTCGGTCCCTTAGAAGTCGTGGTGGTACTCCTGCTCATCGGTGTTGGCATCTGTGTTGGCATCGGAGAGGTCACGGTAGAATTGGCCAACTTCGCTCACAACCCAGAGCGAGAGCAAAGTCAGCAGGCTGAGCAGTGGCAGCAGGGTATGGCTCTGTAGCAGGGCATAGGCCGCGATGGCGGCACCGGTCAAAAGCAGGGTTCGGATCATGGGTGGCTCCTTGTGGCCATGGGGCTGTTGCGTGGCTGCGGACCACATGCCGGGGGTCGGGAGTCGCTCCCGGGTGGCACCAGGCGAGTATATCGCGCGGCGCCACCGCCGATCCGTGGTGTCATCACACTTGTCGTAATCATTTCGGCTCTTTGGGCGGGTTATTGAAGTAGGTGATCGAATCATCCGGTGTCGCTGTTCGCCCCCTGTTCACTACATCCAATCACCCTGCAAATCCATGCTGCCAGTGCGTTCAGCCATCCTAAAACCCATGGCACGACAGTGATATCTGATTAACCCATCAATGGCCGAGGGGCTACCCACGCTCGTCAGTGGGCAGGACGGTAGTAGTCGAGATACCAACGGACAAACTCGGTGACCCCCTGCTTGAGGGGCGTGCTGGGGCGCAGGCCGGTGAGGGTGTGCAGCGGCTCGCTGTCGGCCCAGGTGGCGTGCATGTCGCCCGCCTGCATCGGCAGCATCCGCTTGATGGCTGGCTTGCCGATGGCCTCTTCCAGCGCCTCGATAAAGTCGAGCAGCCGTACCGGCTGGCCGTTGCCGATATTGAGGATGCGGTAGGGCGCCGCGCTCTCGGCTGGGCTCTGCTTGCTGGCATGCCAATGGGGATTGGCGCTGGGCGGCTGGTCGGCCACGGCGAGGATCCCCGCGACTATGTCATCTATGTAGGTGAAGTCGCGGCTGAGATCGCCGTGGTTGTACACCTCGATGGGCTCACCCGCCAGAATGGCGCGGGTGAACTTGATGATGGCCATGTCGGGGCGACCCCAGGGGCCGTAGACGGTAAAGAAGCGCAACCCGGTGGTGGGCAGGCCATAGAGCGCCGAATAGGCGTGGGCCATCAACTCACCACTCTTCTTGGTGGCGGCGTAGAGGGAGACGGGGTGATCCACCTGCTGCGCGGTGGAGTAGGGCATCTGATCCCCCATGCCATAGACCGAGCTGGAGGAGGCGTAGATGAGGTGCTGGATACCGTGGTGGCGACACCCTTCCAGCACAGTCAGCATGCCGGTGAGGTTGCTGTCGGCATAGGCGAACGGATTGTCGATGGAGTAGCGTACCCCCGCCTGTGCCCCCAAATGGATCACCCGCTCGAAGTGGTAGCTGGTAAACAGGGCTGCCATCGCCTCGCGATCCGCCAGATCCACTCGCTCGAAGTGAAAATGGGGGAGGGCTTTGAGTTGGGCCAGCCGCGCCTCTTTCAGGCTCACCTCGTAGTAGTCGTTGAGGTTGTCGATCCCCACCACCTGATGGCCTGCGGCGCACAGCTGGCTGGCCACATGAAAACCGATAAAACCGGCAACGCCGGTGACCAGATAGATCATGGTTGGGTCTCCGGGTTGCAGTTCGCGTGGGCGGGCCGCTTTTGGGCGGGTAGATGTGGCCGCCCGATGGCGTGATAGTCAAACCCGAGCTCGCTGAGCTGGCGGGGGTCATAGAGGTTGCGGCCATCGATGATGACGGGCTGGTTGAGCAGCGCCTTTAGCTGTTGGAAATCGGGGGCGCGAAACGCCTGCCACTCGGTACAGATCAGCAGGGCATCGGCCCCTTCCAGTGCAGATTCCTGAGTGGGGCAGAGCTGCAGGTCCGGTCGCTGGCCGTAGAGCTGGCGGGCGCGCGCCATCGCCTTGGGATCAAAGGCCTGCACTCGGCCACCGGCAGCCCAGATGGCGGCCAGCAGCGGGCGGCTCGGCGCATCGCGCAGATCGTCGGTGCCGGGTTTGAACGCCAGTCCCCACAGGGCGAAGGTGCGGCCGCGCAGGTCCGGGCCGAAGCGGGTCAGCAGGGTTTGCGCCATCTTCTGTTGCTGGCGCTGGTTGACCTGCTCGACCGCCGCCAGCAGCGGGGCGTCGCAGCCGACACTCGCCGCAGTATGACGCAACGACTTGATATCTTTGGGGAAGCAGGAGCCGCCATAGCCGCAGCCCGGGTAGATAAAGTGGTAACCGATGCGGGGATCGGCCCCCATTCCTTGCCGTACCGCCTCGATATCGGCACCCAGCTGCTCGGCGAGGGCCGCCATCTCGTTCATAAAGGAGATCTTGGTGGCCAGCATGGCGTTGGCGGCGTATTTGGTGAGCTCGGCGCTGCGCAGATCCATCACCACGATCCGGTCGTGATTACGGTTGAAGGGGGCGTAGAGGGCGCGCAACTGCTCAAGCGCCCGCTCGCTGTCACAGCCGATGATGATGCGATCCGGCCGCATGCAGTCGTTGACCGCAGCCCCCTCTTTGAGAAACTCGGGGTTGGCCGCCACCTCGCAGGCGAGGGTTAGTCCACGCACGGCCAACTGCTGCTCAATGTGCTCTTGTACTTGCTGGGTAGTGCCGACCGGCACAGTGCTCTTGGTCACCACCAGCTTGGGGCGCTGCATTAGTCGACCTATGGTGTCGGCTACCGTCAGCACATGTTGCAGATCGGCTGATCCATCCTCGTCAGCCGGGGTGCCCACGGCGATCAGCAGCAGGTCGGCGTGTGCCACGCCAATGGCGGGATCGACCGTGAAGCTCAGGCGGCCGCTGGCCAGATGGCCCTCGACCAGCGGGGTCAGCCCCGGTTCGTAGAAGGGGATCTGCCCCTGCCTGAGGGCGGCGATCCGCTCGTCATCCACATCCACGCAGCAGACCTGATGGCCCACCTCGGCCAGAACGGCGGCCTGCACCAGCCCGACATAGCCTGTGCCAAAAATGGTGACCTTCATGAAAAGTGCCTCGTGCAGTGAATGGGGTGATGGCGCGGTTAAACCGCGGCATGCTGCATCTTGGTGCAGCGAGTGTCAATGCCAGATGACAGGCACCAGAATGGGGCGTTCAGCCCGACTGTTGTGATCCTTTTCACAAAAAATAGACTGGACCCCATAACGAAGCCCTGTGGACAGGGCTCGCAGCCCGCCCGCAACGGCGGGCGACAGACACTCTCTCTTTACTTCGCTTGGATACAGGTTATGGACAACACCTCGATTCGCACTGCCCATCCTATTTATGAGGATGTGCTGGCCCTGCTGACGGCGGCCGGCTTTGTTTCCCTCGGCATCTTTCTGTTTCATCAGGTTGGCCTGCTCACCGGTGGGACCGCCGGGCTGGCGCTGCTGCTGCAAAAGGTGACCGGCATCAGCTTCGGCATGCTGTTTTTCGGTATCAACCTGCCCTTTTATGCGCTGGCATGGTTGCGGATGGGGCCACGTTTTACCTTCAACACCTTCGTCTCGGTGGCGGCGGTCTCCTACATGACCGATCACCTCAACGGCGTGTTGCAGATCGGCAAGATAGAGCCCCTCTATGCGGCGCTGATCGGCGGTACCCTGATTGGCATGGGGCTGCTCATCATGTTCCGCCACAAGTCGAGTCTGGGGGGCTTCAACATTCTGGCGCTCTTTATTCAGGATCGCTTTGGCATCCGGGCGGGCAAGCTGCAGATGGGGCTCGATTGCGCCATTGTTGTCGCCTCGTTTTTCGTGGTGCAGCCCTGGATCCTGGCGCTCTCCATCGTGGCGGCGGTTATCTGTAATCTGGTGTTGACACTCAACCACAAGCCGGGCCGCTACCAGATTGCCTGACGGGCTTTATATCAGTGGAACAGGGAGTGCAGATCCTCATCTTTACGTGGCGAGGATATGCCCCAACGCACTCTATAAGTAAGCAAGACGCCCTCATTCTCCAGTCGCTCCAGGATCTTGTTAAATGCCATCAGCTGGTCCTGGTTAACCATCTGCTTGTTGAACGCTATGTAGTAGTTACCAACGTGACTGATTTTCAATAACTTGAGCTGGTGGTTGCCGCTTTGCTCCATATAGTGAAGGGCCACATCGACATTGGAAAAATAGAACTGGTAGCGTGAGTTTCGCCGCAATTTTTCCAGACTGCGCATCGAGTCGGTGACGTTAGCGTCAATTTGCAACGGTTTTGCGCCCTGCAACTGGAGTTGCTTATCAAGCTTTAACAGCAAGTATTCGCTGAATGAATTTTGAGTAACGCCGACACTCGCACCGGAAAGCGCCTTGAAGGTCAGGTCGGTTTGTGGATTATCTGTATGGGAAAAAAATCCCCAAGCAGTACGACTCAGTGGGCGGCTAAACCAGAGTTCTTGGCTACGTTCCGGGTTTTTGGACAAGGGAAACATGCCATCAACCAGGCCTTTTTGCAGCATCTTGCGAGCTCGCAGATTGGGCAACTGAATAATGTCGCACCCGTCAGGCCACTCCTTGCAGGCAGCTTTCACCATCTCGGTATATGCGCCGGTGATGTTATTGTTTTTGTCAGTAAAAGTGTAAGGGGGGAATTGTTGTACAACGAATCGCAGAGGTTTTGCATTCGGAGCCAGGCTGACTATGAGTGCCAATATCGCAATGAGCCTGAGCATCTGAATCCCCGCGTGTTTTGGTCATGGGATGAGTATGGCAGTGCGGCTACGGTTTTATAACTTCTGATTTACCACCAAGCTTGCCTTCTTCTTCGTGGCTCAGCCTTGGATCCTGGCGCTCTCCATCGTGGCGGCGGTTATCTGTAATCTGGTGTTGACACTCAACCACAAGCCGGGCCGCTACCAGATTGCCTGACGAGTTGCGGCTGTGGCTCGATAAGACAAGAGTGACCCGATAGCACGAGGCGGCCTGATGGCCGCCTCGTCTGTTTCTACCCTGGCGTTTGTTCGCTGCGCCTAGCTCGCCTGCTCCAGCCTGCTGTCGCCGCTCATAATGTTGCCACTGATGGAACTGCCGCTGATGGCGTGACTGCCGACGGCGAGCGGGGTGTGGCAGGCCACCTGATGATGGGCCTCATCACACGCCTCAAGTCTTGGCGCCTTGCTCTTGCACAGCTCGGTGGCATAGGGGCAGCGCTGGTGGAAGTGGCAGCCGCTTGGCGGCGAGATGGGGGAGGGCACATCGCCGGTCAGCAGAATGCGCTGGCTGCGCCTGCGCGGATCCGGCACCGGAATGGCGGAGATCAGCGCCTGGGTATAGGGGTGGCGCGGCGCCAGATAGAGCGACTGGGCATCTGCCAGTTCGACGATCCGTCCCAGATACATCACCGCGATGCGATCAGAGATGTGTTTGACCACCGACAGATCGTGGGCGATGAAGATGATGGAGAGGTTCATCTCCCGCTGCAGGCTGAGCAGCAGGTTGACGATCTGCGACTGCACCGAGACATCGAGCGCCGAGACCGCCTCGTCGCATACCAGTAGCTTGGGCTTGAGGGCGATGGCGCGGGCGATGCCGATGCGCTGGCGCTGACCGCCGGAAAACTCGTGGGGGTAGCGATCCACCGCACTGCCCGGCAGGCCCACTTTTGCCAACAGCTCCTGCACCCAGCCGTGGCGCTGCTCAGTGTTGCCTTTTCCGTGGATGATAAAGGGCTCCTCCAAAATCTGGCCCACGGTGTGGCGGCTGTTGAGGGATTCTGCAGGATCCTGAAACACCATCTGCATCTCTTGGCGCAGGGAGCGCATCTCCTTCGGGCTGAGGGCGGTGATATCGCGCCCCTCGAAGGTGATGGTGCCCGCGGTCGGCTCGAACAGCTTGAGCAGACTGCGCCCGAGGGTGGACTTGCCGCAGCCCGACTCACCCACCAGCCCCAGCGTCTCCCCCTGTTTCAGGTCGAAGCTGATGCCATCCACCGCGTGAACCGTATATTGCTTGCGCAGGAACCCGCCTCCCAGCCGGAAGTGCTGTTTCAGATCCCTGACCGATAACAGAGTGCTCATACGGTCAACTCCTTCCAGTAGTGACAGGCGACATGTGTTGAATGAGGGGGATTTAGCCGCTCCATGGGCAATGCTGCCTGATTACCCCGGAATAGCGGTTGCACATTTATGACCCATGCAAGCGCGTTCATACGGTCAACTCCTGCCAATAGTGGCAAGCGACATGGTGACGGGGATTTAACTGCTCCACCGCCGGAATGGCGCTGATGCAGAGATCGGTCGCGTGGGGGCAGCGGTTGGAGAAGCGGCAGCCAGCGGGCATCTCGTGCAGGGCAGGCACCTGTCCCTTGATGGTCTTGAGCAGACTCTTGGGCTCATCCTCAAGGCGCGGGATCGAGCTCATCAAGCCGTGGGTATAGGGGTGACGGGGGTGGTCAAACAGCTCGAACACATCGGCCTGCTCTACCGCCCGCCCGGCATACATCACCACCACTTCGTCGCACAGCTCCGCCACCACTCCCAGATCGTGGGTAATAAAGATGATTGCCATCCCGGTCTGGGCCTGCAGCTCTTTCATCAGTTCGAGGATCTGCGCCTGAATGGTGACATCCAGCGCCGTGGTCGGCTCGTCACAGATCAGCAGGTCTGGCTCGCAGGAGAGCGCCATGGCGATCATCACCCGCTGGCGCATGCCGCCGGAGAGGTTGTGGGGATAGACCGCAAAGCGCTGGGCTGGCTCCGGGATCCCCACCTTCTGCAGCATGGCGATGGCCGCGACTTTGCGCTGGGCCTTGTCATAGTCGGGGCGATGGAGGCGAAACACCTCCATCAGCTGCTCCCCCACCGTCTGCACCGGGTTAAGGGCCGTCATCGGCTCCTGAAAGATCATCGAGATGCGGTTGCCGCGCACCTTGTACATCTGATCCGGCGCCAGGGTGAGCAGCTCCTCCCCCTGAAAGCGGATGGATCCGGCCACCACCTGACCATGGGGCTTGGGCAAGAGCCCCATGATGGCGAGCGAGGTGACGCTCTTGCCACAGCCAGACTCGCCGACGATGCCCAGAGTTTGACCGGGGGCCACCTTGAAGCTGACCCCGTCGAGCACCTTGATCTTGCCGTCGTCGATGGCGAACTCCACCTCGAGATCGCGTACTTCGAGGATTGGGGCTTGGTTCTGTCCGCGATCAGCGGCGAACTCCCCCCCGTTATCCGGTACGTCAAGAATCGAAGCCTGGGTGTTGGGCATAACCGCTGCTCCCTTCGCAATGGCCTGAATATCAATGACGTGCATAGGTCTTGTCGAGCAGGTTGATGGGCGCTATCGCTTCCCCTGCCTCCTTGGCGTTGCGGGTCTCTTCCTTCACCTTGGGATCGAGCCAGAGCAGACCGCCGCTACTGTGAGGATAACCGTCCATTGGCCAGTAGAGCAGATCCGGCGTGTTCTTGGTGGCAGGTACTTCCGGCAGCATCACATAACGCCAGCTGCTGGCCCGCACATAGTTGAGCTGCACGCCGGGCACGAAGATGGCGAGATCATAGATACGCTGCTGGATCTGCTGTGAGAGCTTGGCCCGTTTGGCCGTGTCGAATTCGACGTTGTAGGCGTCGATCAGCGCGTCCAGCTCCTTGTCAGCCACGTTGAACAGGTTGTTGGTCTGCGGCTTGTTGGCGTTGGCGGAATGGAAAAACTCCCAATATTGCGGATAGAGACCGCCGCCGCCCCAGCCGAGCCAAGCCGCTTCGTGTTTCTTCTCCAGCATCACCTTGAAGCCGGTGGCACCATCCACCAGGTTAAGCTCCAGATCCAGACCCGCCTTCTTGGCCTCTTCTTTCAGCACGGTCAGTCGCTTGGAGTGCTCCTGACTGGTGTAGGTGAGCGCCAGCGTCAGCCGCTCCCCCTTCTCATTTTGCAGGATGCCGTCCGGCCCCGGCTTGTTATAGCCGCCCTTGGCAAAGTAATCCCGCGCCTTGGCGATATCGTAAGCCCGCTCCGGCAACGTGATGTCGGTGAATTCGCCAAAGCCCGAGTCAAAGGTGGTGGCTCTGTCGTAGTCGCCGCGCAGCACGGTTTCGATCATCTTGTCGATGTTGAAGGCATGCTGGATGCCGAGCCGCACGTTCACATCCGCCAGTTTGGGGTTGGCCACATTGAGGTGAACCCCCTGACCGCCCTGTTTGGTGTCGGTCATGGCCATCACCTTCTGCACGTAACCTTTTTTGTACTCCGAGGTGACCGCTTTTTCATGCCACCAGTTGGGCAGGATCATCTCGAAGGTATCGAGTTCCCCTTTCAGGAAGTGACGGAAGGCGATGTTGTGGTCGCGGATCACCTGCACCTTGATGGTATCGATGTTGAATCTGTGCTGGTTATAGCGATCGCTCTTTGCCCACCAATCCTGCTGCTTGCTGAAGGTGACCGACTTGCCCTTCTTGACGTCGCTGATCACATAGGGGCCTGTGGTGGGCACCACGGCCCAGTTGTACTGCTTCACCCAGTTGGGGGTCAGCTTGTAGTAGTGCTTGGGCTGTGGCCACAGCTCGGTGGTGTTGAGCAGGTCCAGCTTGGCCTTGCGGTTGCCCGCTTTGACCAGAATGGTGTGGTCATCGATCTTCTCTACCGCCACCACTTCGGTGGTGTAGTAGTTGTTGAACCAGGGCCCCTTGATGTGTTTGGAGCGCATCATCTGGTAGCCGAAGGTGTAGTCGTCGGCATTGACCGGCTTGCCATCCGACCATTTGGCGCGGGGATCCAGCTTGAAGTAGACGGTCTGGCTGTCTGGCGCGATGGCCCAGTGGGTCGCCAGCGACGGGATGGGGTTTCCTGTATTGGGGTGGAAGCTGATGAGCCGCAGCTGGTTATCCAGAATGAAGGAGCGGAACGAGCCGTTGGAATCTGGCCCCACGGTACGGAACGTCAGCGGAAAGCTGTCGACAAACATATTGAGGCTGCCACCCGGCAGCGCCTTGGGGGAGGCGAACACGGGGTCGGTGTCGTTGGTCTCCCACTTGAGATCCGCGGGCAGGCTGGCCGCCCACACCCAGGATCCGTTCACCAGCACAAAGAGAGCACCTATCCATTTGATTTTATTTTTCATGTTTGACTTCCAGGTCTGGCCCCTGCACTGGGGGTCTTGATTGATAACGGGATTATCCCTTGCTCCCGGGACCGCCGATGGCGGCGGCCCGTCCTTCATAAATCACAGTTCGTTGCCCGGCGCATGCCGATGCGCGCTGGCATCGGCTTGCTTATTGGTAACGGGTAAATTTACGCGGGTCGAACGCCTCGCGGATCGCCTCGCCGATAAAGGAGACCATGATCAGCACCAGACTCACCGCCGCCACCACCGAGCTGACGATCCAGATGGCATCCAGATTGTTGATGCCCTGGGAGAGCAGCTCCCCCCAGCTCGGGGTTGGCGGTGCCAGTCCGAAGCCCAGATAGTCGAGGGCCGTCAGGGTGGAGATATTGCCCACCACGGCGAACGGCGCCAGGGTGACGATCATCATCAGGGTGTTGGGCAGGATGTGGTTGAAGATGATCCGCTTGGTGCTTGCTCCCAGTGCCCGTGCCGCCATCACATAGTCCCGCGCCCGCTCCTTGTAGGTGAGGGTGCGCATATACCAGGTGATGCCCATCCAGCCGAACAGCACGTTGATGGCGACAAACAGGCCGAAGTTGGGCTTGGCCAGCGACACCAGGATCATGATGACGTAGAGAAACGGCACCTGGGACCAGATCTCGATAAAGCGTTGCAGGATGAGGTCAAAGCGGCCGCCGAGAAAGCCCATCAGACAGCCGATGGTGACCCCGATGGCGTAACTGGCCGCCAGCGCGATAAAGGCAAAGCCGATGGCGATGCGAAAGCCGTAGACCAGCCGCGCCAGCACGTCGCGGCCACTGGTGTCGGTGCCGAGGAAGTGGCGCTCAGCCAGACTGGGGGCGTAAGGGGGGTAGGCATCCTCCTTGAAATCCTGCTCGTAGGGGTTCCAGGGCACCGGTGGCAGCAGCACCCAGTCGCCCTGGCCCTCTGCGGCAAATTTGGCCTTGAGCTGGCGGTAGTTGGTCTCGTACTCGTAATCGAGCCCGAACTGTTGACCGGGGATCACAGCGCCATAGGTGGGGAAGTGCAGCTGGCCCTGATAGCTCACCATCAGCGCCCGGCTGTTGACCAGCAGCTCCGCCAGCAGGGAGAGCAGCACCAGGGTGGTGAAGATGATAAAGGAGTAGTAACCACGCTTGATCGACTTGAAGCGCTTGAGTTTTTTCAAGGTAACCGGATTGAGCTTCATGGTCAGTCTCCAAACCGCACGCGGGGATCGACAAGGGCGACACAGATATCGGAGACGATATGGCGTGATATCAGCATCAGCATCAGCATCGAGGTGATGGCCAGAATGCCCATGACGGTGGGGTAATCCCGCTCGACGATCGCCTCGTAACCGAGCAGGCCGATGCCGTCGATGTTGAAGATGGTCTCGATGAGGAAGGAGCCGCCAAAGAAGACGGTGAGCACAGACCCCAGGTGGCTGGCAATGGGGATCAGGCTGTTGCGCATGGCGTGGTCGGTGACCGCCTTGCGAAACGGCAGCCCCTTGGCCACGGCGGTACGCACATAATCGGCCGACAGGTTCTCCATCAGGCTGTTTTTCATGGTCATGGTGAGGATGGCGAAATCGCCGATGGCGTAGGCGATCAGTGGCAACAGAGCGTGGGCAAAGACGGTGCGGATCTGATCCCAGCTGCTCTCCATGTACTCAAAATCATCCCCCGGAAAACCTCCCATCGGCAGCCACTCCAGATGGAAGGCGAAGACGGTGATGAGGAAGATCCCCACCACGTAGGCGGGCAGGGCATAGGCCATGTAGATGAGCATGGAGCTTAACGAGTCGAAGCGGCTGTTGTGCCTGAGCGCCTTGGCCACCCCGAGCGGGATGGAGACCGCATAGCTCAGCACAAAGGTAGCCAGCCCAAAGAAGGCGGTGACGGGGAGCTTGTCCTTGATGAGATCCCATACCGGTTCGTAGTAGCGGGTCGATTCGCCGAGATCCAGCACCGCCAGTTTTTGCAGCCACTCCCAATAGGCGATCAGCATCGGCTTGTCGAGACCATAGAAGGCCTTGAGCTCCTCGATCTGTTCATCGGAGAGGGCCTGTGCCCCCTTGCTGCCGCTGGATCGGCCAGATTCATTCTGGGAAACCTGGGCTTGCAGCAGCATGCGTTCAACCGGGCCGCCCGGCACGAAACGGGTGATGGTGAAGACGAGCAGGGTGATACCGAGAAACGTCGGGATGATAAGAAGCATCCGGCGTAGGAAATACGACAGCATGGTGGAACCTCGTCCTTGTTGTTCTTTTTTGCGACCAGTCAAATCCGGTGACGGGCCTATCCTTCCTGGCATTACGCGCTGGATTGGTTGCCAAACAGCAGACAATCCGCTTGGCCACTGTAAAAGCTCTGCAACAAAAATCAAGTACAAGGAAATGGAAAACTGGGACAAATGACCCGCTGAGACCAAAAACGCAGAAAAATGATGTTTTTTATCTGAAAAGTGAAAATCAAAACAAAACGCTACTACTCAACATAATTTGAAAAAATATAAACAGCTGTTTTTAAAAGTCTGCTTTTTGTTTATGTAATTGAATTTATAGGTTTTTGTTGGTGTAGCTGAAAATGGGGAAAACGATATCATCTCGATGGTTTTATCTATCATCCCCATCAGTCGGTCAGGTTCAATCATCATGAAGTTAGTGTTTTATTCTTATTAAGGCCGATAAACCGAAATAAGATATAAGCGGACAGTACACCAACTAATAAGTTCATCAACTTTTAATTCAGCGCCATTTACATTCATTAACAATGTTTTCACATTGCATTGGTTGTTTTTGGCAGAGCTATTCACTAATTATGCCGGTAAAAATTAATACACTCCGCTTATTCTACGCCCGACCTTGCCACACCCCTACTCCATTGACGCCGCCAGTCAAAGATTGATAAGCCTTACACATCGCTCCAAAGAGGGCGGTATCAGGAAGCAAACAATAAACAACCAGGAAGGATATAAGCGATGCTTAGGAAGAGCAGAATCTCTGCTGCGATTGCGTTCGCCTTGGCGAGCCTTGCGGCGGCCCCATCCGTATCTGCCGAAGAAGGGCTGAACGTCGAAAAACTGCAGAAAATCAAAGTCACTGGCTCCCGTATCTCGACTACTCAAGTGGAAGGTCCGGCTCCTGTTACCATGATTAGTGCCAAAGATATCGAAGCTCGCGGATTCAATAGTGCAGCTGACATTCTTGGTTCTTTGTCGCAAAACAGCGGTGTGATGAATCAGACTAATTCCTTCTCATTCACTCCCGCTGCTCAGTCAGTGAACTTGCGCGGCCTCGGCGCTGGCAAGACCTTGGTGCTTGTCGATGGCCGTCGTCTGCCTCAATACCCGCTTGCACAAGACGGATCCAGTAATTTCACCGACATTGGTCAAATTCCTGTTGCCGCCATCGAGCGTGTTGAGATTCTCACCGATGCAGGCTCCGCCATTTACGGCTCTGATGCCATCGGTGGGGTAGTCAACTTCATTCTAAAAAAAGATTTCGATGGTGCTGCCGTCAAAGCCAAATATGGTGATACGACCGAAGGTGGCTACCAGCATGGCCGCTTGGACATCGTTGCAGGCTCCCAATGGGAACGTTCGCGAGCCATGTTTGTGGGCCAGTTTTCTGGTAATGAAATTTTGAAGAACAAAGATCGTGACTGGGCTGATTTGGATAAATCAGATCGTTCCGCTTTTGGTAACTTCTCTAGTTATGGAGCCAACTTCCAGAAGCCTAATGGCGCATTGGTTGCAACAGTTGCAGATTGCACCAGTCTTATTGGTGAAAATGCAGTCAAGCTAGCAAATGGCAAGTGTGGTTATAACCGTGCAGGTGATCGAACCCTCAAACCAGAAGACAAGCAGTACGACCTGATGGGTCGTGGTGAGTACGATATCACTGATAACGTCACCGCAATGGCAGAGCTCCGCTGGGGAACCAAAGAGACCAACTCACAATTTGAGCCCAATCCGCTGGAGGTTAAGGTTTCTGCAACGGATCCTGGTAATCCATATGGTCAAGAGGGCTCCTATGTACGCCGTCTTGTCGAGTTCGGGCCGCGCCAGAGTAATACCACCTCTGATGCTGCTGCTTTTACGACTGGGCTGACTGGTACTTTGGCTGATAAATATGATTGGGAAGCCTACGTGGGGTACGCTACCCAAGATGTGTCCACAGACAATCCTGCTGTACTTGGGACACTCGAAGATGCTGTTCGTCAAGGTGATGTTGACCTATTCCAACGTATCGATCCTGCTACCGTAGCCAAATATTCAGGAAACTCCAATAAGGATGCCTCCACCAAGCTGTGGACCTTCAACAGCGCCCTTAGTGGTGATTTGGTTGAGCTCCCTGCTGGCACTTCGGGCTTCGCCCTTGCTGCCGAGTGGACGAACACGGACTACAGCGAGACAACTGATGACATAACCAAAGCAGGCGGTTTTTCTGGTTTGGGAGGTACTGAAGGTGGTGGTAAACGTGATCAGGTTGGTCTCGGTGGTGAACTTCTTATTCCAATGATCACTGACGTCGAGATGACATTGGCCGGTCGTTACGATCGCTACTTTGATGATTCGGAAACCGGCGGCGCGTTCACTCCCAAGGTTGCCATCACCTATCGTCCTATTGATACGCTGTTATTGCGTGGTAGCTGGGGGCAAGGGTTCAAGGCTCCCGATATGAAGCGACTTTTTGGTGGTTCAACCCAGGCGTTTGGTTCTAGCTCTGATTTACAATACTGCTTGGCTCAGGGAGGATCTGGCTTGGGTGACAAGTCTACCCCGGCGATCGCAGAAGCTTGTGGAACTCAGTACTACGACGTTGTTACCGGCCCCAACAAGGCTCTAAAGGAAGAGCGTAGTAACAACTACAACCTGGGCTTGGCTTGGGAACCGATAGAGCGCCTAGGTTTTACCGTTGATTACTATTACATCGATCTCGAGGATATTGTTGATGACCCTGATCGTCAGAAAGTCATTAACAACCCATCTCAGTATCCGGGCTCAGTGGCCGAACGCGATGCTAACGGTAAGTTGGTAAAGGTAAGCTATGGTCCGGTCAACATGGCATCCGAGAGGATTTCAGGTCTCGACTTCAAAGTAAAATACAGCTACGAGACTGATTCTTTCGGAATCTTCCGTACTTCAGTGGCCCTCACTCGTGAGCTCAAACGTGAGCGCACAGTGCAGGCGGGTGAATCGGCCGTTGACGATCTGCCGTTCACTCCGAAATACAAAGGAAACTGGGAGCTTGGGTGGGGTTATGGTGACCTGACAACAACCTTGTTTGCCAACTACCGTGATCGGATGTGCTCATCCTACGCTAACAATTACTACTTCACTGATTGCGAAGATGCCAAAGCACAAGGATTTGACCCAGAGATCGCTAGCTTCACGACATGGAATCTCACCATGGGGTACCAGATTAATGAAGCTGCCAGCCTGACACTGGGGGCGGTCAACCTGTTTGACAAGACACCTCCGGCTGACCGCATCAGCGATACCACACCCTACTTTGCCAACAATTACGACAATCCGATTGGTCGGACAGTCTTTGTGGAAGGCAATTACAAGTTCTAATCAACCCCGTTGATATACAACCTCAGCCGGCCCGGTCGGGCCGGCTGTGCCCAACGTCCAAGGAAGTTACGGAGATAGGGTAATCCTATGAAGACAAGGACCATTACAATGAAGAAAGCGCTCCTTGGCAGCCTGGTTTCGGCCGCCTTGTTGACCAGCTTCAATCTGAGTGCCGCCACTGCCGGTCAGGCCGTGGACGCTCAAGCCGCCACCGACAACGCATCCAAAGTTTCCCAGCAGAAGATCGACAGCTATGCCGAATCTGCCGAATCCGCACTGGCCCAGTACAAGGCCGCCCTGCGTCAGGTCGACAGTCTGCGTACCTACAACGAGCAGGTGAGCAAGATGGTCGAGTCCCAGAGCGCCGAGCTGGCGTCGATGCAAAAGCAGATCGCCCAGATTGATCAGACCAGCACCGAAGTGGTGCCTCTGATGCTCAAGATGATCGACTCCCTCGAGCAGTTTGTGTCACTGGATCTGCCGTTCCAGAAGGTCGAGCGCGAGGACCGCGTGGCGGCCCTGACCGACCTGATGAACCGGGCAGATGTCACCATCTCCGAGAAGTACCGCAAGATCCTGGAGGCATACCAGATCGAGGAGGGCTTCAGCCGCACCATCGAGGCCTACAAGGCGAGCCTCGACAAGGATGGCAGCGAGAAGACCTACGAGTTCCTGCGTGTTGGCCGCATTGCGCTGCTTTACCAGTCCCCGGATGGTCAGGAGACCGGCATGTGGAACAAGCAGACCCGTCAGTGGGAAGAGTTGCCCCAGGAGTATCGCAGTGCGGTTGAACAGGGCCTTCGCATCGCCAAGAAGCAGGCGCCTCCCGCGCTGATCAAGCTGCCGGTTCAAACTGCGGAGAAAGCATCATGAAAGGAATCAAACTTGCTATTGCCTCCCTGATTGCGGGAGCAACCCTGGTCACCCTGCCGGTGACCGCCGCCGAAAAACCGGTGGATCTCAATGCGCTGCTGAACCAGGTCAAGGCCTCCAGCCTGAGCGAATCCCAACTCAACAAGGAGCGGGAAGCCCGCTTCCTGGCTGACAAGAACGAGCAGGGGGCGCTGCTGGCCAAGGCCAAGGCCGAGCTGGCTGCTGAAACCGCCAAGGGCGAACAGCTCAAGGCGACCTTCGATGCCAACGACAAGCAGCTGACCGAACTGACTGAAACCCTGCGCCAGCGTTCCGGCAACATGGGCGAGATGTTTGGTGTGCTGCGTCAGTTTGCCGGCGAGTTCAAGGGGATCTTCAACGCCTCTGCCCGCCGGGTCGAGCATCCGGAGCAATCCGCCCTGCTGACCCGTTTGGCTGAGAGTAAAGAACTCCCCTCCAGCGACGATCTGGAAGCGTTCTGGACTACCACCCTCGGCCGCATGGTGGACGGTGGCAAAGTGAGCCAGATCCCGGCGACCGTGGTTTATGGCGAGGGCAACCAGGTCGAGAAGACCGTCACCCAGATCGGTGAGTTCAACACAGTCTCCGAAGGCAAGTACCTTACCTTCGTGCCGGAGACCGGCAAGTTCGAGCAGCTCTCTCGTCAACCGGACAAGGGGGTGCTGGAGCCGATTGCCGAGTTTGAACAGGGTGGTGACGGGGTCAAACCCATCTTCATCGACCCGTCTCGCGGGGTGATCCTCTCCCTGCTGGTGCAGTCTCCGACCTTCAAGGAGCGGGTCGATCAGGGTGGTGAAGTCGGTTACGTCATCATGGTGCTCGGTGTGCTCGGTACCCTGCTGGCCATCTTCTGCGGTATCCGCCTGTCGCTGATCGGCACCTCCATGCGCAAGCAGCTGAAATCCGATCAGATCATCAAGGGCAACCCCATTGGTGACATGCTGGGGGCTTACCAGAGCCATCGCGGGGACAACATCGAGGATCTGGAGTCCAAGCTCGACGAGATCATCCTGCGCAACGTACCCAAGTTCGAGAAAGGCATCAGCATCATCAAGCTGATCGCCTCCGTCGCACCGCTGCTGGGTCTGCTCGGTACCGTGGTGGGGATGATTGCCACCTTCCAGGCCATCACATTGTTCGGTACCGGCGATCCCAAGCTGATGGCGGGCGGTATCTCCGAGGCGCTGGTGACCACCATGCAGGGTCTGGTCGTCGCGGTGCCCATGCTGTTCCTCTACACCATTGTGCAGACCCAGAGCCGTCGTCTGATCCAGGTGCTGGAAGAGCAGAGCGCCGGTTTCGTCGCCCGTTATCAGGAACGTCTGCACGCCTCCAAAGCCGCAGCGTAAGGAGTCATCCATGTGGTTCTGGTTGATTGAAGAAGTTGAGTCGGTTCGCCGGTTTTTGGGATTGGGGGGCGATGTACTGGTCGCCCTATTCTTCCTGACCCTGATGATGTGGGCCCTGTTGCTGGAGCGCTGGATCTACTTCATGGCGGTCTACCCCAAGCAGGTGAAGCAGACCAAGGCCACTTGGCTGGCCCGCAGCGATCATCTCTCCTGGTCTGCCAAGCAGATCCGGCGCGAGCTGGTGTCTCGGGTCGCCATGGCGGTGGACAAGGGGATGCCGGTCATCAAGGTGCTGATCGCCCTCTGTCCACTGATGGGGCTGCTCGGTACCGTGGTGGGGATGGTGCAGGTGTTTGACACCCTGGCCATCACCGGCACCGGTTCGCCGCGAGCGATGGCATCGGGGATCTCCAAGGCGACGGTACCGACCATGGCGGGCATGATTACCGCCCTTTCCGGCCTGTTTTTTGTCAATCAGCTCGATCACAAAGCCAAGCTGGCGGTGCAAAAGCTGGAAGACAACCTGAAACACGGCTGATGCAGGATGCATACCCCGGCGAGGCCTGGCCTGCCGGGGGCACAGAACAAGCAAGGAGTTTCTGCTATGAGAAAACGTTACAGCGACAGCGGTGCTGATGAGGCGGCTATCGATTTGACCCCCATGCTGGACATAGTGTTCATCATGCTGATCTTCTTTATCGTCACCACCTCCTTCGTCAAGGAGTCCGGTGTCGAGATCAACCGTCCCAGTGCCAGCACGGCCGAGACGGTGAAGAAGGGCAATATCATGGTCGCGGTGCGCGAAAACGGTCAGGTCTGGGTCGACAAGCGCATCGTGGAAGTGGGGGCGGTACGTGCCAACATCGAGCGGCTGCGGGCGGAAAACCCGGAGAGCGCCGTGGTGATCCAGGCCGACACCGAATCCCGTTCCGGTCTGGTGGTGCAGGTCATGGATCAGATCCGCATGGCCGGTGTCCAGAACATCTCCATCGCTGCCAGCAAGAGCAGCTGATGCTGGAGAGAGACCTATGAGATACCTGATATCGTTAACGGTCTCCTGTGTGGTGGTGTTCTTTCTGTTTTTGGGAATGAACAAGCTGATCACACCGGATCACCGGGAGCTGGTGGAGAAGGATGATATCGCCATGACCGATTTCATTCGCATCAAGCCCCAGGAGACCCTGCAAGAGAAGCAACGGGAGCTGCCCAAACCGCCGCCGCCGAACCGTCCGCCGCCCCCTCCCGAGATGGAGGTGGCCAGCACGGATCGGCCGCAGATGGAGAGCTCTCCCATGGACATGCCCAAGCTCGACATCCCGGTCAACATCGGTGGTGGCAATGCCCTCGGTGCCTACAGCACCGGCGGTGGTGGTGGCGGAGTGGGTGGCAACAACGGCGCCATTCCGCTGGCAACCTTCGAGCCCATGATGCCCCGCAAGGCGGCACTGGCGGGTCTGGCCTCCGGCAAGGTGCTGGTTGAGTTCACCGTCACCGAGCGTGGCACCGTCAGCAACGTGCGGATCGTCAAGGAAGAGCCGCGCAGCTATGACCTCGGCAAAGAGGCGCGCAAAACCATCGCCAAGTGGACATTCAAGCCGTCCATGGTGGATGGCAAGCCGCAAGCGAGCCGGATGCAGCAAGAAATCGAGTTTGCGGTCAACTAAGGAAGGTGGCGATGAACAAGTTACACCAGATGATCCTCGCCCCGGTCGCCATGGCTGTGCTGCTTAGCACCGCCAGTTGGGCCGCCGAGCAGCCGGCCCTGTCGGATCAGGCCTATCGAGCGGTCAACAAGGCGCAGGAGCTGATCACCGAGAAAAAGTACGGCGAGGCCAATGCCAAGTTGCAAGATGCACTCTCCGGTGCGGGTGAGCGGGTCTACGACAAGGGAGTCATATTGCAGACTCTCGGTTTTGTGGCCGCCCAGCAGGAGAAATACGGTCAGGCGACCAAGTACTTTGCCGATGCCATCGCGACCGGCGGCTTGCCGCCACCGGTGGCGCAGCAGGTGCGCTACAACCTGGCCCAGCTCTATATGGCGGAGGGCAACTACCAGGGGTCTATCAAGACCATGAAGGAGTGGTTTGCCAATCAGGGCAAGGATGACAAGCCCAACTCCCATGCCTATATCACCCTGGCTAACGCCCACGTGCAGCTCAAGCAGTACCGTGACGCGATCCCCGCGGTGGATCAGGCGATCAAGCTCTCGGCGGGTAAAGCGCCGGAGTCCTGGTATCTGCTGAAGATGGGGGCTCACTACGAGCTGAAACAGTACAAACCGGCGACCGAGGTGTTGACCTCCCTGGTCAACATGTTCCCGGAGAAGAAGAAGTACTGGACCCAGCTTTCGGCCATGCATATGCAGGCGGGTAACGATGGCAAGGCGCTGGCGGCGCTGGAGTCGGCCTACAACCTGGGCATGCTGACCGAGGCTGCCGAGCTGCAGCGGCTGGCCAACTACCTCGCCTTCAGCGGCATTCCCCATCGCGCGGCACGGATGATGGAGAAGGGGATGAAGGAGGGGGTGATTGAGCAGAGCGCCAGCAACTACAAAACCCTGGCTAACTACTGGCATCAGGCCAAGGAGCTGGATCCGGCCATCGACACCCTGGCCAAATCCTACCTGCTGGCTCCGAACGCCGACTTGCAGCTGAAAATGGCGCGCATGATGATCCAGAGCAAGCGCTATCAGGATCTGGTGGCGCTGGCCACCAAACCGGCGGCCAATGCCAATGGTGAACAGCGTGCGGATCTCAAGTTCCTGACCGGGGTCGCCTATTTTGAGCAACAGAAGCCGAAGGAGGCCCTCAACGCCTTCACCCAGGCGGCTCAGAATGGCAACGTCAGTGGTCGGGCATCTCCCTGGATCAGCTTCCTCAAGGAGCAGAGTGGCGCAGGGGAGGCGACCGTCCAGTAATTCCAATGACAACACCTGTAGTCCCTTTTATGGTTGCCTGGTGGCTCCATTAACCGCTCTTCGGAGCGGTTTTTTTTATCTCAATGGCAGCAAGCGCCTGCTGGTGGTCGATGCGCTGTTTCACCCTTTTTCACGCCAATAAGGCGCTACCGTCGACATTGGCTTATCTACTTGGGTGTGACAACCGTTTTGGCCTCTGCTTCCACCGTGACATCAGGTGGCGCAGCGCCCTGGTTGATGGGGGAGTGGGTGGCCCGCTGGCAGTAGATCGGTGCTGTTCATCTTGCTCTCAGCGGCGACTTGTTAGGGTAGCTTTTGCCCTGTTGATAAGAGTCACACCGCAAACGGCCACTTTTAACAAGAAAAGCAACATATCGAAGTTGAAATTTTGGCCGACTCAGGAAAGAATGCGCGCTCGGTTATTGGCGCCGTGGTGCAGGTTTACCCGCCACCGGCAGACCGAGGATGAGACGGCCCACGGCCCATTTGGTACAGGAAACCACACAGGAATTTTATGAATCCCCTTCGCACTGCCGCTTCGGCCCTTTTATGTACATTTGCGCTGGTCAGCCAGCAGGCTGCCGCCGTCGAGTACCGTCTGCCTGCGGCCAACAGCCGCCTGATCGGTGAAAACCAGCAATACGTGGTGCCTGCGGACAACCGTCCGTTGGAGCAGATCGCGGCTGACTTTCAGCTGGGTCTGACCAACATCATGGAAGCCAACCCGGGCGTTGATCCCTATCTGCCGAAGGCGGGTAGCACCCTGATCATCCCCCACCAGCTGATCCTGCCCAACGCGCCCCGCGAAGGGATCGTCATCAACGTCGCCGAGATGCGTCTCTACTACTACCCGAAAGGGAAAAATGTGGTGGAAGTGCTGCCCATCGGCATCGGCCAGCTGGGGGTAAACACCCCGGAGAACTGGATCACCAAGGTAGAGCGCAAGCGCGCCAACCCGACCTGGACCCCGACCGAGAACATCCGTCGCCGCTATGCCGCCCAGGGCAAGACCCTGCCAGCAGTATGGCCAGCAGGTCCGGATAACCCCATGGGTCTGCACGCCCTCTACATCGGCAACCTTTACGCCATCCACGGCACCAACGCCACCTTCGGCATCGGCCTGCGGGTGAGCAGCGGTTGCGTGCGTCTGCGTGCCGACGACATCAAGTATCTGTTCGACAACGTGCCGGTCGGTACTCGCGTCCAGTTCGTCAACCAGCCGGTCAAGACCTCGGTCGAGCCGGATGGCGGTCGCTACATGGAAGTGCACGAGCCGCTGTCGCGCAACGAGGAGGAGTTCAACTCCACTGCCTCTGTGCCGCTTCCGATGACCCAGGCTACTACCCGCTTTATCGCTCATGTCGAGTCTGACTCCAACGTGGTCAAGCAGGTGCTGGAACAGCGTACCGGTATGCCGACCCGTCTCAATCCCTGATTGAGGCAGTTGGCCGTGCCGAGTGCACTGGCAGGATAAAGAAAACGGCGACCATCTGGTCGCCGTTTTTCTTGGCTCGATTCAGCTCTTTATCAGGACTGCGTTACTGCACACAGACCGGACAGAAAGCGTAAGTGCCTTGCGGGTCGTTGAAGCGGGTGAGCGGGTCGAGGCTGCGGTTTATCTCCAGCAGAGCCTTGCCAAGCCCGGTGGGCAGCCAGCTTTGCAATTGCGGAGCCAGCACCCGGGCGCTGCTGTCAAACAGCTGACGCAGGAACCTGTCTCTGGTTGACTCCTCCTGCTCGATGGGGGTCACCTGCCACTCTTTGAGGTTGGCCAGTTCGGCAGCGGCCTTGATGGCGTCATCCAGATTGCCGAACTCGTCCACCAGTCCGAGGGTCTTGGCATCTTCACCGGTCCAGACCCGACCTTCGGCCGCTTTTTCGGCCTCTTGCGGGCTCAGGCCACGGCCCTTGCTGACCAGACCGATGAAGCGTTGGTAGGTATCTTCCACACTCAGCTGGATCGCCTGACCGACGTGATCCGGCAGGGCGCGGGTCGGGCCAACGCCAACGTAATCGGTGGTGCCGACCCCGTCGGTGTGGACACCGAACTGGGCCAGCGCCTTGTCGATGGTGGCGAACATGCCGAACACCCCTATGGAGCCGGTGAGGGTAGTGGGGGAGGCAAAGATCTTGTCCGCATCGGCGGAGATCCAGTAGCCACCGGAGGCGGCATAGCTGCCCATGGAGATGACCACCGGCTTGCCAGCCTGTTTCAGGGCCAGCAGCTCGGCGCGGATCTGCTCGGCGGCGAAGGCGCTGCCACCGGGGCTGTCGACCCGTAGCACCACGGCTTTGACCTTGTCATCGCGGCGGGCATCGGCCAGCAGGTCGGAGAGGGTATCACCGCCGATGGTACCGGCAGGCTGCACGCCATCCATGATGGCGCCGCTGGCGACCACCAGACCTACCTCATCCTTGCCACTCTGGGGATACTGTTCGGGCGCGGCGGCCAGATACTCTTTCAGGCCGACCCCTTTCCAGCCGTGATCGTCCGCTTCACCGACCTCTTTGATGACCGCCTGGGTCATCTCGTCGCGGGTGGCCAGCTGATCTACCAGACCGTTGTCGAGAGCGTAGTTGGCGGCATTGCCACCGGCCTTGCGCAGCCGCTCGAGGAAGCGCTCCTTGCCCGGCGCGACGGCATCGGGTTCGATCTCCCGCTGCTCGGCCACATCGGCCACATAGGATTGCCACAGTTGATCCAGCCAGCGCTGGTTCGCCTCTTTGCTTTCGGGGGACATCTCGTCGCGGGTATAGGGCTCGACGAAGGATTTGTAAGTGCCGACCTTGAACACGTGCGGGGTGATGTTGAGCTTTTCCAGCGCCGACTTGAAGTAGGTCTGGTAGACGCCGAGCCCCTCGATCACCACAGCGCCGCTCTGGTTGAGCAGCACGTGATCGGCGTGGGCTGCCAGCAGATAGGGACCCTGCGCGTAGAAGTCCGCCATGGCGATCACCGGTTTGCCGCTCTCCTTGAACTGGTCGATGGCGTTCGCCACCTCCTGCAGTTTGGACAAGCTGGCGCCCTGCAGCCCTTGTGGCTTGATCACCAGCGCCTTGATGCGCTCGTCATCCTTGGCGCTCTTGATGGCCCACAGCAGGTCGGAGAGGACGATCTCGCTCGGCTGCTCGTCGCTGCTGTCCATCTGGCGTAGCAGCTGTACGGTGGGATCGGTCTGGGAGCGTTGCTCCACCAGTACGCCGTTGAGATTGATGGTCAGCGCCCCTTCGATGGGAGCCTCTGGGGCCTCTTTCTGGCTGACGCTGAAGACGATGACCAGCACTACGATGAGAAACAGCAGATTGACCAGCATCAGCCGGGTGAAATTGAGCAGGCGCCACAGGCTGCGGAACAACCAACCCAGACCTTTGAAAATAGACATAGTCGCGTTATCGCCCTGTTAATGGGTAGAGAAGGGTCATTATTAACCAGTTGCGGGCGAAATTGCCATTTCCGACTGGCGGATCCCGGCTATCTTCATTCAGGGCACGGCTGTTCGCTGAAAAATTGTCCAAACATTTGTTTGAAAAAGGATTTTCGATTCTTTACTCTAGCTTCAGTTTGATAACAAAAAATTAACTGGAGGCCTTGTGAGTCTTTACCCTACTTTGCTGACCCCCCTTGACCTCGGTTTTACCCAGCTGCGCAACCGGGTGTTGATGGGCTCCATGCACACCGGCCTCGAAGAGGAGAAGGGCGGTTTTGACAAGCTGGCCGCCTTCTACGCCGAGCGGGCCCGCGGTGGCGTTGGCCTTATCGTCACCGGCGGCATCGCCCCCAATTTGCGCGGTCGGCTGGTGCCTCACGGTTCCCAGCTGAGCTTCCCCTGGCAAGTGAGCAAGCACAAGAAGGTGACCAGTGCCGTGCATCAGGAGGGGGGCAAGATAGCGCTGCAGATCCTCCATGCCGGTCGTTATGCCTACCATCCGTTCAGCCTGGCACCGAGCGCCCTCAAGGCCCCCATCTCCCCGTTCAAGCCGCGCGCCATGAGTGAACGGCAGATCCGTGGCACCATTCGCGACTTCGCCGCTACCGCTGCGCTGGCCAAGGCGGCCGGTTATGACGGGGTCGAGGTGATGGGCTCGGAAGGTTATCTCATCAACCAGTTTATCTGCGAGCGCACCAACAAGCGCAGCGATGGCTGGGGTGGCAGCAATGAGAACCGCATGCGCTTCCCGGTGGCGATAGTGCGCGCCATCCGCGAGCGGGTCGGTACCGACTTCATCATTATCTTCCGCCTCTCCATGCTGGATCTGGTGGAGCAGGGCTCGACCCTGGAAGAGGTGATCGCCCTTGGCAAAGCGCTGGAAGCGGTGGGGGTGACTCTGATCAACACCGGCATCGGCTGGCACGAGGCGCGCATTCCCACCATCGCCACCAGCGTGCCGCGTGGTGCTTTCAGCTGGGTGACCGCCGAGCTGAAAAAGCACCTCACAGTGCCACTTATCACCACCAACCGGATCAACACCCCCGAGGTGGCCGAGCGCATTCTGGCGGGCGGCGAGGCAGACATGGTCTCCATGGCGCGCCCCTTCCTGGCGGATCCCGAATTTGTCATCAAGGCGGCTGAAAACCGGGCGGACGAGATCAATACCTGCATCGCCTGCAATCAGGCTTGCCTCGACCATGTGTTCAAGCAGCAGCGTGCCTCCTGTCTGGTCAATCCCCGCGCCTGTTTCGAGACCGAACTGACCTTTGGCCGCGTCCCACAGCCCAAAAAGCTGGCGGTGGTGGGGGCGGGCCCAGCCGGGCTGGCGTTTGCCTGCTACGCTGCCGAGCGCGGCCATCAGGTGAGCCTGTTCGATCAGGCGCCGATAATCGGCGGCCAGTTCAACTTCGCCAAGCAGATCCCGGGCAAGGAGGAGTTTCACGAGACCCTGCGCTATTTCGCCAAACGGCTGGAGAAGTGTGGCGTCGAGCTCTACCTCGGCCAGCGCCAGAGTGCCGAGAGCTTGCTCGGCGGCGGTTTTGACGAGGTGATCCTCGCCACCGGCATCCGCCCGCGCTCTCCAAATATTCCGGGTATTGAGCATCCCAAGGTGATGAACTACCTCGATGTGCTGCGGGATCACAAGCCGGTCGGCCAGAAGGTGGCGGTGATCGGCGCCGGCGGCATCGGCTTCGATGTGGCTGAATACCTTGTGGAGAAAAAGGTGGCGATGGATGCCGACGGCCATCGTGATCACTGGCTCAAGGAGTGGGGCATCGACAAGCAACTCGACCAGCGTGGCGGCTTGATCGCCCCCGAGATCGACGCCCCCGAGCGCCAGGTCTGGCTGCTGCAGCGCAAGGAGAGCAAGGTGGGTGATGGCCTTGGTAAGACCACCGGCTGGATCCACCGTACCGTGCTCAAGAACCGCAAGGTGCAGATGCTCTCCGGGGTGCAATATCTGGGGATCGATGACGAGGGCTTGCATATTCAGGTGGGCGAGACCAAACAGTGTCTGCCGGTGGATCAGGTGATCATCTGCGCAGGGCAAGAGCCCCTCAAGGAGCTGCAGGCGGGGTTGCTGGCGGCGGGCAAACCGGTGCATATCATCGGCGGCGCCGACGTGGCGGCCGAGCTGGATGCCAAGCGCGCCATCCGGCAAGGGGCCGAGCTGGCTGCTGTCATCTAGCCAGCCATACCCCCTGACCCTCTATCGTGCGATAAACCCCTGAGCCTCAGGGGTTTTCTTCATTCGGTGCTGTGCTAAGGTAGCGCCATCATTGCCCCAGAGAAGGAATTGCCCATGGATGCCCTCACCCTGTTGCTCAACCGCCACTCCTGTGGCCGTCTCGCCGACCCCGCCCCGCGCGGTGAGGTGCTCGACAATATCCTCAAGGCTGGCCTGCGCGCGCCGGATCACGGCACCCTGACTCCCTGGCAGTTCATTCTGTTTGAAGGGGAGGGTCGTGAGCGGTTGGGTAAGCTGCTGGCCGAGGCTGCCCGTGCCCGTGGCGAGGATGACGATAGCGTCAAGAAGTGCAGCGAAGCGCCGCTGCGCGCCCCCTTGGTAGTCGCCGTGGCAACCCGTTATCAGGATCACCCCAAGGTGCCGAAACTGGAGCAGGAGCTCTCTGCCGGTTGTGCCCTGATGGCGATGCAGATGGCGGCGCAGGCGCAGGGCTTCAACGGCATCTGGCGCTCTGGCTGGTTTATCTTCGATGAGCAGGTCAACAAGGGACTGGGATTGGCGGCAGAGGATCAGCTGGTGGGCTTTCTCTACCTTGGCACCCCCATGCTGGAAGCGCGCAAACTGCGCGAGCTGCCGCCGGATGCGTTTGTTCGCCGTTTCTGACTTGTCGGTCACATTGCGGTTGAGAAAAGCAAAGCCTCGAGAAATCGGGGCTTTTCTGTTTAACCGTGAATAGTAACCAGAGTGATTGGGGAAAATAAATGGGTCAAACAGGCTTCGCGCGCCGTAGCAGGTAATTATTTAAATAGTGCGATGTACCTCGCAATCCTGTTGTTTTTCACTACGTAAAACGTTTGCGCATTCGTTAATATCTCTCTCGCCAGTTTAGAAGGGTATCCCTTCTAATTTTTCTGCGATGAGAGTCGCAATTCCGTAGCACCTTTTAACAGCCCAACGTCTTCGTGACATTGGGCTTTATTTTTATGTCTTTTTGGCACTTCGTGACGAACGCTATTTCACTACGAGCGAGCTTCGTCAAGTTGGCTTCAGCAGGTTCCGTGGTTGCCCAGCGGCAAAGGCCAGCACATTCTCGAACGCCACGCGAAAGTAGAGTTCGTAGCTGTTTTGCTCCACATAGCCGAGATGGGGCGTCGCCAATACGTTGGGCAGGCGCAGCAGGGGCTCGTTTTGTGGCGTTGCCGGTTCGGTGTCAAATACATCGAGCGCGGCCCGTTTCTCCGGATGGGTGCTTAGCTCTGCATAGAGGGCGCCCGGCTCGATAAGCTCGGCCCGGCTGGTATTGACCAGCAGGGAGTCTCTTTTCATTCGGGTAAGGTCTGCGCGGGTAACACTGCCGCGGGTTGCCTCGCTCAGGCGCAAATGCAGCGTGAGGATATCGGCCTGACCGAAGAAAGCCTCCTTGCTGGAGGCGCTGGCATAGCCATCCAGTTCGGCCTGCCTGCGTGAAGCGTCACTGCCCCATATCAGCACCGACATGCCAAATGCCTTGCCGTAGCAGGCGATATGTTTGCCAATTTTGCCGTAGCCCCAGATGCCGAGCGTCAGCCCATGCAGAGTGCGTCCCAAACCGAGGGTGCCTGATTGCTGCCATTGGCCTTGGCTCAACGCCTGGCTGTAAGCAGGGATATGACGGGAGGCTGCCATGATGAGCGCCCAGCAGAGCTCGGCGGGGGCAATGGGGCTGCCTATCCCTTCTGCTACTGCAACGCCGTACCGCTGGCACAGTGCCGGGTCGATATGCTGGCTGACTTTGCCGGTCTGGCTGATGAGTTTAAGGCTGGGAAGCCGCATCAGCAGCTGTTCGTCGATGCGGGTACGCTCGCGGATCAGCACCAGTACTTCCATCCCTTCCAGCATGGCGGCGAGGCGCGCCGTATCGGGTTCGCTCTGGTTGAGGATGGTGACGTCATGACCCGCCAGCAGGGCAAAGCAGGGGAGGTGGCACACCTGATCCTGATAGTCATCCAGAATGGCAATCCGCATAAGAAGTCCCTCTCGGTTGCGTTGGCTTGGATCGCTATCTTACCGGAATAAAGGCGACTGTTGTTTTCAAATGAACACTATCAGAAGAGCTGTGCCATCAAGCGTGTGCGCACTGACAGGGAAGGGCCTAGCAGGCCAAAACAATCAGGGCCCCCGAATGGGAGCCCTGATGGCATTAGGTTGGCGTCTATGCTGCCCGCACTTAGCCGTGCTTGCGGCCGGAGAGGCGGCACCACTCCTCCTTGACGGCGGTCGGGTCCATATCGAACCACTGGCCGTAGATGGTTTCCAGCTCGGGAGCTTGGCTCTCCAGCACGCCGGAGAGGGCCATCAGGCTGCCCGGCTTGCCGTGACCGGCGATGAGCGGTGCCAGTTCGCGCAGTGGGCCGGCCAGGATATTGGCGACCACCACGTCCGCTTCGACATCTTGCGGCTGGTCGGCAGGCAGGTAGAGTTCGATCTGGCCCGCAACGCCGTTACGCTCGGCGTTGTCGCGGCTGGCCTGGATGGCTTGCGGGTCGATGTCGATGCCGATGACGCGGGCAGCACCCAGTTTCAGGGCAGCGATGCCGAGAATGCCGGAGCCACAGCCAAAGTCGACCACGGTTTTACCGGTCAGATCCAACCCGTCCAGCCACTGCAGGCAGAGGGCTGTGGTGGGGTGGGTACCGGTACCGAAGGCCAGACCCGGATCCAGCATCACGTTGACCGCATCGGGGTTCGGCACATCGCGCCAGCTCGGGCAGATCCAGAGGCGCTCGCCAAACTGCATAGGGTGGAAGTGATCCATCCACTCGCGCACCCAGTCCTTGTCTTCCAGCTGCTCGACCTTGTAGCCGACCTCTTCACCGAAGATCTGCTGGAAGAAGGCGATGGTGGGGGCCGGATCGGTTTCGGCATCGAACAGGCCCATTACTTCGGTCTCACCCCAGAGCGGCGTTTCACCGGGCAGCGGCTCATAGACAGGGACATCCTGGGCATCCATAAAGGTCACGGCCTGGGCTCCACGCCCCAGCAGCATGTTGCTCACCTTGTCTGCGGTCTTGGCAGTGGCGTTGATTCGAATTTGTATCCAGGGCATGGCGTCGACTCTTCATAAATGTGAAACCGCGAGATTCTACCATCATGGGGCAGTGCTGTCGTGGTTTGCCCATGGAGTGGGGTGATATGGGGGCTTTTGCCGGATTGGCACGGTTCCTGTATCGCTCTATGCAGGCGAAGACGACCGGTTTTCGCTGAACGCTTTGCTCAAGTTCCGTCATCTTTCACTGCCACCCTCGGGTGGCATTTTTTATCTGCGCTGCCGAGCAAAAAAAAAGAGCAAGGTCGATGCCTTGCTCACGGATGGGTTGGCGCCGGTTTGGCGCAGTCATGTTGCTGTTGGCATGCCAGATGCAAAGACTAATGTGTCCTGCATAAGGATATGTGTGTGATTGTTACCCCAATGTTCAGGTATTCAGGCCATTTCTCGCGAAATGGCCTCTTTTTTGGCTGAATTGTTGGACGTTGCCCTGCCACTGGTTGGCATGAGTGTCGCTGGTTGTGCCCGTTTGGGGCATCTCCTTGGTGAACTTATCCCATCATGGTGCGTTTGAGGGCTTAGTTTGCAAAGTTGCTCATGTCGATCACCAGCTTGCCTACCATGCGGCCCGTTTCCACCTCGGCATGGGCCTGAGCCAGCGTGACCGTGGTCAGCGAGGGTATGGTGCTGGTCAGGGTGGTCTGCAGCACCCCTTCATCGACCAGTGCCGCCACCCGACCGAGCAGGTGGTGTTGCTCGATCATGTCCGGCGTCTGGAACAGGGATCGGGTGAACATGAACTCCTGGCTGAAGGTGACGCTCTTGCTCTTGAGCAGGGAGAGATCCCACGGCTCGCTCGATTCGGCGATGGTACAGATATGGCCGAACGGGCGGATCAACCCTGCCATGGTGGCCCAGTGCTCGGCAGTGGCGTTGGTGCAGAAGATGGCATCGACCTGAGTGATGCCAAGGGCGGTCAGCTCCTCCTGCAACTTGTGGTGGTTCACAACCTGATGGGCCCCCATCTCGAGGCACCACTCGCGGCTCTCGGGGCGGGAGGCGGTAGCAATCACTTCCATGCCGGTGAGCTGGCGAGCCAGCTGGATGGCGATGGAGCCCACGCCACCGGCGCCGCCGATGATCAGCAGTTTGCCACGACTCTCACGGGTGAGGGCGAAGCGATCGAACAGGGTCTCCCAGGCGGTGATGGCGGTCAGCGGCAGGGCGGCGGCCTCCACATCGCTCAAGCTAGTGGGGGCGATCGCAGCGATGCGCTCATCCACCAGTTGCAGGGCGCTGTTGCTGCCGGGGCGGCTGATGTCGCCGGCATACCAGACCCGGTCGCCTGCCTTGAACAGGGCTACTTCGCTGCCGGTGGCGATCACTTCACCTACCGCATCCCAGCCCAGTACCCGGGGCGTGCTTTCAATTTTGGTTTTGGGGGAGCGCACCTTGGTATCCACCGGATTGACGGAGGTGGCGGTGATCCGCACCAGCAGATCCCGCGGGCCCGGGGTGGGATCGGGCAGGTTGGCGGCGATAAAGCAGTCGGGGTGGTCGCTTGGCAGGTAGTGAGTCAGGGCAATGGCTTTCATGGTTATTCCTTTCAAATCGCTGTGTTCGGGATTGCCACTCACTCTAGTCTGGTTAATTATCAAGATTAAGATGGGTAATCGGTAAAGACTGTTTGAATATATGAACAATGTCGATCTGGAGTTGATGGGACTGTTCGCCACCGTGGTGGAGCAGGGGAGCTTTACTCGGGCCGCCGAGCTGCTCGGCATGCCCAAGTCGTCGGTGAGCCAGAAGATCTCGCGGCTCGAAGCCCAGCTCGGGGTGCGGCTGTTGCAGCGCACCACCCGCAGGTTGAGCCTGACGCCGCAAGGGGAGCTCTATGTGGAGCACTGTCAGGGACTGCTGACACTGGCCCGCAGCGCCAATCTGGCGATGGCGCGGCTGCGCTCGGCTCCGGCGGGGCGGGTGCGGATCACCGCCCCCGAGGCGACCGGTACCTTGCTGCTTGGCAAGATCCTCGCCGAGTTTCGCGCCCTCTATCCCGAGGTGGTGCTGGAGCTCACCCTGAGCGATGAGCAGGAGGATCTGGTGGGGGAGGGTTACGATCTGGCGCTGCGGGCGGCACCGCTGAAAGACTCCAGCCTCATCTGTCGGCGCATCGGTCAGGTGGCGCGCCATCTGGTAGCAGCGCCCGCCTATCTGGCGGCTCATGGCATGCCGCAACAGCTGAGCGAGCTGGGTCGTTATGCCTGTCTGGTGCACTCAGCCATGCCGGTGTGGCCATTGCAGGAGGGGGGCTGGCGGCCGCAGGGGGCCTGTGTCAGCAACAGCTTGCTGGCGCTGCGGGAGATGGCAATCCATGACGGGGGAATTGCCCTGTTGCCCCACCATGTCTGTGCAGGGGATTTGGCGGCGGGGCGGTTGCAGAAGGTGTTGCCGGATCAGCCCATTCCGGCCAACCCGTTTTACTTGATCTATCCCAGTCGGGAGCATCTGGCCCCTGCGTTGCGCACCCTGATGGATTTTGTGGCCGAGCGGCTGCCGTTCGCCTGAGTTACCAGCTGCTTTCGCTGGCTGACTCCTGATTAGGTTTGAGGCCGAGGGGCACTGACTGGCGTTCTGCCAGCATGCGGATCTGCCCTTCGATCAGACTGGCGCTGGGACCCAGTACCAGCACCAGCTGGTGGTCGTTGAGCTCGATCCAGGAGAGGCAACCCAGCCCCAGCAGGCGGGATTGATCCACCAGCGAAATATCGCGCACCCGCAGGCTGAGGCGGGTGAGGCAGACGCTCATCGCTTGCAGGTTGTCCATCCCGCCCAGCACCTTGAGGTACTGGATCGCCAGCATCTGCGGATCAGAAGGGGCTACGTTTGCCAGCCGTGGATGCTCTTTGGCGATGGGTTTACTCGGCATGCTGAGGGGGGCGCGCTCCAGCAGCTGATAGAACAGCAAGGTGTAGGCGACGAAGAACAGGATACCGACCGGAATCAGCCAGAAGCTGCGCTCACCGTACTGATAGCTCAACACCAGATCGAGCAGACCGGCGGAGAAGTAGCTGCCGACCTTGATCCCCAACCCACTGCAGACCGCCAACGACAATCCGGTTAGCAAGGCGTGGGCGAGAAACAGCCAGGGGGCGGTGAAGGCGAACAGAAACTCGATGGGTTCGGTGATGCCCAGCAGTGCCGAGGTGAGCGCCAGGGTGAGCAGCAGTCCACCCTGTGGCAACCGCTGCATCCGTTGGCGGTGCAGCCAGATGGCAAAACAGGCGCCGGGCAGGCCGAACATGATGATGGGGTAGAGACCGGCCACATACCCTTCATGGAGCGGCTTGGCGGCGGCCAGCGCTTGCAGGTTGCTCTCGCCAAGGCCGATGACACTGCCCAGCACCTGATGCAGCCCGAGCGGGATCAGCAGCCGGTTGAGGGTGCCGTAGCAGAAGGCGCCAAACGGCGTGGTGAGCAGCTCCGAGGTGAGCAGGGTCAGCCCCCGTTCCAGTGGCGGCCACAGCAACGAGAGGGGGATGGCGATCAGCAGGCAGGCGAGCGCCGAGATCAGCAGGCTGGGAAACTCCCCTTTGGCGATCTGCAGCCAGCGGGGCAGAGTTTGCTGGTGTACCCAGGGATAGATGATGGCGGTGGTGAGCCCTGCCAGCAGGCCGCAGATCATCTCAGCGTGCAGGTTGGGGGCCAGGGTGTTGAAGGCGGTACTGAGCAGCAGAAAGTTGACGGCTCCCGCCAGCGTTTGCCCTCCCAGCTCCTGTCGACTGAGGCCAAAGGCAATTGCCACCGCATAGATAAGCGGCATCTGGCTGAAGATCGCCTGACCGGTGAGGGAGAGCACCGCCAAATCCAGTACGTCGGGTTGCCCAAGCCGGAAGATCAAGGCCGCCATCGGCAGGATGGAGACCGGCAGCAGCAGGGCATAACCGAGCCGCTGCAGGGCTTGGGTAACTAGGTGTCGAGTGGCTTTTACGGGCATACAGCGGCAACTTTTTGTGACTTGGCGCACAGTTTACCCGTAAAACACCTCTTTGGGGATAGTATTGAAACCCCTAATTTATCTTTTTGTTATTTCTGCTCGAAAAGTTCCTGCACTTGCCGCGAGGGCGGCGCCGTCAGCAGGCTTACCACGATGAAGAGACCCAATCCCACACCCAGACTCGGCACTATGGCATGCAGGCCCGCCAGCTTGATCCCCCACTGGCTCAAGATGCCATAGCTGACGATACCGCTGACCATGCAGGCCAGCGCGCCCGGGCCATTAGCCCGCGACCAGTAGAGACCGAGTACCAGCGGCCAGAGGAACACCGCCTGCAGACCGCCAAAGGCGAGCAGGTTGAGCCAGATGATCATCTCGGGCGGCTGCAGTGCCGCCAGCAGCACCAAAGTGCCGAGGATCAGGGTGCAGAGCAGGGAGAGGCGGGGGATGCGCACCTCCAGCTTTTCTTGCTTCGGATTGAGGTAGTTGAGGTAGAGATCCTTCACCAAGGTCGCAGAAGCCTGGATCAGCTGGGAATCGATGGTGGACATGATGGCCGCCATCGGCGCCGCAAGGAAGACCCCGGCCAGCCAGGGAGGCAGCACCTCCATCATCAAGGAGGGCATGATCTTGTCCGGGCTATCCATACCCGGCAGGATGGCACGACCCAGAGCGCCGGCCAGATGCATGCCAAACATCAGCAGGGCGCTCACCACAGTGCCGATCAACATGCCGCGATGGAGCGCCTTGCTGTCGCGATAACCAAAGCAGCGCAGCGCCGAGTGGGGCAACCCCACCACGCCGATACAGACCAGGATCCAGAAGCTCAGCATAAAGGGCTGGGTCAGCATGTCATCGGCCCCTTGCGGGCTGACCAGCTTGGGGTCGATCTCCTTTAGCTGATGGATAAGATTGGGCAATCCATCCCCTGCAATCAGGATCCCTGCCAGCAGGGCACCGGTGCCAATCAGCATGATGATCCCCTGCAGCGCATCGGTCATCACCACCGCTCGAAAGCCGCCGATCACCGTGTAGAGCAGCACGCAGCTGGCAAACAGCATCAGCCCGTGGTGGTAGGAGAGGCCGGTGGCGGTCTCCAGCAGGCGGGCACCGCCGATAAACTGCACCACCATGGTGGCGATAAAGGCCAGAATGATGGTGACGGAGCCGAGGATCACCACCGCCTTGCTCTGGTAGCGGGCCCACAGCATGTCGTTGATGGTCACCGCATTGACCCGGCGGGCGATGATGGCGAACTTTTTACCCAGCACTCCCAGGGTGAGCCAGACGGTGGGCAGCTGGATCATTGCCAGCAACACCCAGCCAAGACCAATCTTGTAGGCCGCCCCCGGCCCGCCGATAAAGGAGGAGGCCGAGGTGTAAGTGGCCACCAGGGTCATCGCCAGCACCAGCCCGCCCATGCTGCGGTTGCCGATGAAGTACTCCTGTACGAAGTTGCCTTCCGCCCGATGGCGGCTGGCCCAAAAGCCCACTCCCAGCACCAGCACCAGATAGATAATCAACGGCAGCATCAGCTCAAGATTCATGGGATGACCCCTCGTTTTGGTGGGGCAGGGTATCGAGGGGGATCTCCACAAACAGCCGGTTCACCATCAGCGCGCACAGCACGATGAACAGCAACGGCATCACCATGCAGCTGAGCAGGAACCACAGTGGCAGCCCCCAGAGCTCCAGTTGGAGGGGGGTAAAATAGGCTGTGCCATACCAGGCAAAGAAGTAGAGCAGGGTCAGCAGCAGGCAGAAAGCGGCTTCCCGGCGGGCGAGAGCAAAACGGTTCACCTTGGCCTCCGACGAATTTGAGGGGCGCAAGGATAACAAAAAAGGGCCATGTCGCCATGGCCCTTTTTCAGCAGAGGCTCCTTGCGGAGCTGACTTCTAACGGAAGTCCTATATCTATTAGCGATCCTTACAGACCCAACTTCTTGTGCAGGTAGTGGGCGTTGGTACTGCCACCGTGCAATGTCATCGGGTCTCTATCAGCGATCCTTACAGACCTAACTTCTTGTGCAGGTAGTGGATATTGGTGCCACCGTGCTGGAAGTTTTCGTCTTTCATGATCTCTTTTTGCAGCGGTACGTTGGTCTTGATCCCTTCCACCACCAGCTCGTCCAGCGCATGACGCATGCGGGCGATGGCAATGTCACGATTCTCGCCGTAGCAGATCAGCTTGCCGATCATTGAATCGTAGTAAGGCGGTACCTTGTAACCGGCATAGATATGGGAATCCCAACGCACACCCAGACCACCCGGCGCATGGAAGCGCTGTACCAGACCCGGAGAGGGCATGAAGGTGGCCGGATCTTCGGCGTTGATCCGGCACTCGATGGCATGGCCATGGATGCGGATATCCTGCTGGGTGATCGACAGGGGCTGACCGGCAGCGATGCGCAGTTGCTCCTTGATGAGATCGATACCGGTGACCATCTCGGTAACCGGATGCTCAACCTGAATACGGGTGTTCATCTCGATGAAATAGAACTCGCCGTTCTCGTACAGGAACTCGAAAGTGCCCGCACCGCGGTAGCCGATCTCGACACAGGCGCGTACGCAACGCTCACCGATGAACTTGCGCATTTCGGCAGTGATACCTGGCGCAGGTGCTTCTTCCACCACTTTCTGGTGGCGACGCTGCATGGAGCAGTCACGCTCGCCCAGATAGAGGGCATTGCCCTGGCCATCTGCCAACACCTGAATTTCGATGTGGCGCGGGTTTTCCAGGTACTTCTCCATGTAGACCATGTCGTTCTTGAAGAACTGGCCTGCTTCGGATTTGGTCAGGGCGATGGCCGCAGCCAGCTCGGCTTCGTTGCGCACCACGCGCATGCCGCGACCACCACCGCCACCGGCGGCTTTGATGATCACCGGATAGCCGATGCGCTTGGCAACGGCAGCATTGTGCTTGGCATCGCTGTCAACCGGGCCGTCAGAGCCTGGTACGCACGGTACACCCGCCTTCTTCATCGCTTCGATGGCAGAGACCTTGTCACCCATCAGGCGAATGGTCTCGGCACGGGGGCCGATGAAGACAAAACCGGATTTTTCGACCACTTCGGCGAAATCGGCGTTCTCGGACAGGAAGCCGTAACCCGGGTGGATGGCCACGGCACCGGTTACCTCGGCGGCGGCGATGATCGCCGGAACATTGAGGTAGGAGTCGGTACTGGCCGGTTTGCCGATACAGATGGATTCGTCGGCCAGCAGCACATGTTTGAGCTCCCGGTCGGCGGTGGAGTGAACGGCCACTGTCTTGATCCCGAGCTCTTTACAAGCACGCAGGATCCGCAGGGCAATTTCACCGCGGTTGGCGATGACTACTTTGTCCAACATGGGTGGCAATTTCCCTTATTCGATGATGAACAGCGGCTCGTCAAATTCGACGGCCTGACCATTTTCAACCAGGATCGCTTTGATCACACCGGCCTTGTCAGACTCGATTTGGTTCATCATTTTCATGGCTTCGATGATGCACAGGGTATCACCGACGTTAACCTGTTGACCCACTTCTGCGAATGGCTTGGCTTCAGGGCTGGAGGAGCGGTAGAAGGAGCCAACCATTGGCGAGCGCATCAGGTGACCGCTCGGGGCGGCATCGGCGGCCGGTGCGGCGGCAGCAACAGGTGCGGCGGCAACCGGAGCGGCTTGCTGCATCATCATCTGCGGCATGGCGGTGGTCACCTGACCGGAGAAGTTGCGGCTGATGCGAACGGACTCTTCACCTTCGGAGATCTCCAGTTCGGCGATGCCGGACTCTTCAACCAGTTCAATCAGCTTCTTGATTTTGCGGATATCCATTAGCATTCTCTTTCTTCTTTATCTGATCAGTGATTAACAAGCCGCGCGCAGATGGTGCACGGCCGCGGTTAAAGCGAATTGGTAGCCATCGGCCCCCAGACCACAAATGACCCCTTTGGCGACATCAGACAGATAGGAGTGATGACGGAACGGCTCCCTGGCATGGACGTTTGACAGGTGAACCTCGATAAAAGGGATGGCAACACCCAGCAAGGCATCGCGGATGGCGACGCTGGTGTGGGTGAAAGCGGCTGGATTGATAATGATGAAATCCACCACGCCCATGGCCTGATGGATGCGGCTGACCAACTCATGTTCGGCGTTGGATTGCAGGTGTTCCAGAGTGACACCGAGTTCGCTGGCGTTTAGCTTCAGATCGGCGACGATCTCATCGAGCGTCTTGCTGCCGTAGATGCCCGGTTCCCGTTTGCCCAGCAGATTCAGATTTGGCCCGTTGAGCAGGAGAATTCGGTGATTTTGCGACATATTGAGTACATCCTCGATGATAATGCTGCGATCTATCAGCTATCTTGTGGACTACCAGAAATCTAGCCATTTTCTGCGCAAATCGGTGTGCCCTGGCACACAGATTTCGCAATTATATTGATTTCGTGAAAATTAGCAGCATTTTACTGGTCTAATCTCTACATCTGCCTATTTATTGCCCAATCTTGCTTGCTCTGTATATCCACGACAGCGTTTGCCTTTGCGGCTTCCTGAAAAGAGTAAAGCCGGCACAATGCCGGCTTTACTCAGTTGCAAAGGAAGCGGGATCAAGCTGCTTCCGACTTCTCGCGGATGAGTTTGTCCACCACACCAGGATCCGCCAGGGTAGAGATATCCCCCAGACTGTCGGTCTCGCCGGTGGCGATTTTGCGCAATATTCGACGCATGATCTTGCCGGAGCGGGTCTTCGGCAGCCCCTCGGCCCAGTGGATCACATCCGGGGTGGCGATGGCCCCAATCTCTTTGCGCACCCACTCTTTCACCTCTTTGTGCAGCTCGCGGCTCGGCTCTTCACCGGAGATCAGGGTGACATAGGCATAGATCCCCTGACCCTTGATCTCGTGAGGCACCCCCACTACCGCCGCTTCGGCGATCTTGGGATGGGAGACCAGCGCCGATTCAATTTCGGCGGTGCCCATGCGGTGGCCGGAGACGTTGAGTACATCATCCACCCGACCGGTGATCCAGTAGTCGCCATCGGCGTCGCGACGGGCGCCGTCGCCAGTGAAGTAGCGGCCGGGGAAGGTAGAGAAGTAGGTCTGCTCAAAGCGTTCGTGATCGCCGAACACGGTACGCATTTGGCCCGGCCAGGAGTCGGTGAGCACCAGATTGCCCTCGGTGGCCCCTTCCAGCGGTTCGCCCATGTTGTCCACCAGCGCCGGTTGCACCCCGAAGAAGGGTTTGGTGGCTGAACCCGGTTTCAGGTCGGTAACGCCGGGCAGCGGGGTGATCAGGATGCCGCCGGTCTCGGTCTGCCACCAGGTATCGACGATGGGGCAGCGCTCGTCACCGATGGTGCGGTAGTACCACTCCCAGGCTTCCGGGTTGATGGGCTCGCCCACCGATCCCATGATCCGCAGGCTCTGGCGCGACGTGCCGGTGACCGCTTCGTTGCCCTTGGCCATCAAGGCGCGGATGGCGGTGGGGGCGGTATAGAGAATGGTGACCTGGTGCTTGTCCACCACCTGACTCATGCGGTTGGTCGCCGGGTAGTTGGGCACCCCTTCGAACATGATGGTGGTAGCGCCGTTGGCCAGCGGGCCATAGACCAGATAGGAGTGACCGGTAACCCAGCCCACGTCGGCGGTACACCAGTAGATATCCTGCTCGTGGTAGTCGAACACATATTTGAAGGTGAGGGTGGCGTAGACCAGATAGCCGCCGGTGGTGTGCAGCACCCCTTTGGGTTTGCCGGTGGAGCCGGAAGTGTAGAGGATAAACAGCGGATCTTCGGCGTTCATCGCCTCGGGCGGGCAGTCGCTGCTGACGGCGGCGGTTGCTTCATGCCACCAGACATCGCGGTGATTGTGCCAGGCGACATTGCCGCCTGTGCGTTTGAGCACGATCACCTTGTTGACCTGGGTATCCGGGTTGGTGAGCGCTTCATCGACGTTTTTCTTGAGTGGCACCGGACGGCCGCCACGCAGCCCCTCGTCAGCGGTGATCACGATGCGGGAACCGGAGTCGATGATGCGGCCAGCCAGCGCTTCCGGCGAAAACCCGCCGAAGACGATGCTGTGTACCGCGCCGATACGGGTACAGGCCAGCATGGCAATGGCCGCTTCGGGCACCATGGGCATATAGAGGCAGACCACGTCGCCGCGGTGAACCCCTTGTGCTTTCAAGACGTTGGCGAACTTACACACTTCGCTGTGCAGCTCGCGGTAAGTGAGTTTGCGATCTTCGGCCGGGTTGTCCCCTTCCCAGATGATGGCGACCTTGTCACCCCGTTCGGCGAGATGACGATCGAGACAGTTGGCCGAGACGTTGAGCTGGCCATCTTCAAACCACTTGATGGAGACATGGCCCGGATCGTAGGAGGTGTTTTTAACCTTGCTGTAGGGCTTGATCCAGTCGAGAATTTTTCCCTGTTCGCCCCAAAAGGTATCAGGATCCTCGATGGAGGCCTGATACATGGCGGCATAGTCGCCCTTGTCGAGCAGGGCGTTGTTGCTGATATGGGGCTTTACCGGGTAGACCTTGCTCTCGCTCATTGCTCACTCCTTTGCATACATTCCCTTAATGATTAAGTAACAACTTATACCTTTGGCTGATGGGGGCAATTAGACTTTTGGATAGGCGGCAACAGTTGGTTACAGGGCAAAGAGTGACAATTAATCGGTGAGCGGGTAAAAGGGGGCGTGTTGATTAATAGGAGGTGATTATGTTTTCCCTGTTGCTCTGTGCATCCCTCTGGCAGTTTGATGCGCCAGTTCCTGCTGGCGAACCAGTGAAAGAGTTTGCGATCACCCATCAGGAAGCCTCGCCCGCGCTGCGGGATCAGGTGGCCGATCAGCTTGGTCATGCGTGGCAGGCCAAAGAGCCCGGCACCAAACTTACCTTCAGCGAGCCTGCCCCCCGTTATGCTGGCGAATCACCGCTGACGCGGATGCTCAATGACCGTGATGATGGTTGGGAATCCCGCTTGCAGATTGAGTGGTAATCCGCTTGGCAGCCAGGAGGCGGATGCCTCCCGGCTGGTGATGATGGCTTGCTGCTATGAGACATAGCGCTGATGCAGCCGATCCCCCATATGTTCGACATGCAGTGGTTTGCTGAACAGATAGCCCTGTCCTTCGCCGCAGTTGAGTGACTGTAAGAAGGCATGTTGTGCCCGGGTTTCAATCCCCTCGGCGGTGACCTCCATATCCAGACTGTCGGCCAGATTGATGATGGTGCGGCAGAGCTCCCGACTGTTCTTGTCTTCCGGCAATGCTTGCACAAACGCCCGGTCGATCTTGATGCGATCAATCGGCAGGGTCTTGAGCAGGCTCAGTGACGAGAAGCCGGTGCCAAAGTCATCGATGGCAATCTGAACGCCGAGACTTTTCAGACGGGTAAAGAGATCCAGACTCTGTTCGACCCGCTGGATAATGCTCTCCGTCACCTCTATCTCCAGCCGCTCTGGCGGAAATCCGGTCTCGTCCAAGATGGCGGCGACCCGCTCAACGTAGCCGGGGGAGCGCATCTCCCGTACCGACACATTGACCGACAAGCGGGGCACCGGCAGCCCTGCGGCCAACCAGTTTTGCCCCTGCTCGCAGGCGTTGCGCATCACCCACTCGCCAATCTTCTCGATCAGGCCGCACTCCTCTGCCACCGGAATAAAGCGGGTCGGCGCTATCATCCCCTCACTTGGATGCTGCCAGCGCAGCAGCGCTTCCAGCCCGCTCAGGTGGCCGTTAGCCAGATTGGTCATGGGTTGATAGAAGATGCAGAGCTGTTCGAGCTCAAGGGCCTTGAGCAGTCCCTGCTCAATCTGCATCCGCTCGCGAGCCTGTGCCGCCATGCCGGGGTTATAGAACTGGAAGCCGTTGCGCCCCTGATTTTTCGCCTCGTACATGGCGCTGTCGGCGGCGCTGACCAGGGTTTCCGGGCTATCTGCATGATCCGGATAGATGGCGATACCTATGCTCGCCGAGATAGCCACCAGTTCATGGGCCAGCTCAACCGGTTCACGCAACACGGTGAGCAGGGTATTGGCGAGGGTTGCCAGCTCGTCCGGTTCCTCCAGATAGGGGATCAGCACCAGAAACTCGTCGCCACCCAAGCGGGTTGCCAGATCATTGTGCTGCAGGCAGCCACGGATCCGCTCTGCCAGCCGCTTGAGCAGCTCATCGCCGACCCCGTGGCCCAGACTGTCGTTGATCAGTTTGAAGCCATCCAGATCGATAAAGAGCAGCCCCAACCGTTTGCGATTGAGCTGCGCAGTTTTCAGCTCAAGGGCCAGCCGCTCCTGCAACAGATGGCGATTACCCAGCTCGGTCAGGGGATCGTGATAGGCAAGGTGATTCAGCTCGGCCTCCACTTTGCGAATGGCGCTGATGTCGGAGAGGGCGATCACATAGTGGGTGGTGTTGTTGAAGTTGTCATAGACAGCGCTGATCTGCTGCCAGGAGGAGAAGTAGCTGCCATCCTTGCGCAGGCAGACCATCTCGCCATGCCAGGCGTTGTTGCCGGGGCGCAGGTGATACCAGGGATAGTCGAGGTCGGTGTAGCGCTTGGGGTGCATGATGATATCCGGGGTGCGCCCTATCACCTCCTCGGCATTGTATTGGGTCAGCATGGTGAAGGCCGGGTTGACCGACAGAATATGGTGCTCGCTGTCGAGGATGATGATCCCCTCGGCCGTGGTATCGAATACCACGTTGGCCTGATGCAGTCGCTCCTCCTGACGGCGGCGGGCGGTGGCATTGTGAATGACCCCCATGACCCGGTGGCCGACTGACTCGGTGGCGGGCACATGGTCGGCATGAATATCGACCCAGTGCCGCTCTTTGAGGGGGGTGAGGTAGCTCAGGGTGAGATGGATGGGGTCATGACTTTGCAGAGCCGCCTTAAGCTGGCTGCCTGATCCCGGTTCAAAGCAGTCGACGAACGCTTGCAGTCCGCCGTGGAACTGGTTGGCCTCGATGCCCAGCAGGGGTTCAATCTGGCCGTCGAACAGCAATCTGTCCTCCGCCACATGCCACTCCCACACCCCGATTTGGGCTGCTCGCATCGCCAGCTGCAGCCGTTGCTCGGTTTCGTACTGCTCGGTGATGTCCCGCACGATGGCGAGGATGCCGTTGAGCTCCCCCTTGTCATCACGCATCGGGCTGTAGGTGGCCTGAAAGCGTCGGGAGCTGCTGTCGTATGCCGCAGTTTGACCGGTGATGGCGATATCCACGTAGGGAATGCCGCTGCGCATGATCTGCTGAAACATGGGCTCCAGAGTTGGGGCCAGCTTGGGCAGCACCTCTCTGAGGTGCTTGCCCTGATGCTCCTCGATACTTTTACCGTTGATGTCGGCCAGCACCTGATTGACTTTGCGGTAGCGAAATTCGCAGTCAAAGACGCCTATGCCCAGAGGGGCGTTATCCATCAGCTGTTCCAGGACAGTGTGATCTGACAGCTGGCTCAACATTGCCTCGGCGTCGGCGTTGAAAAGCTTCCCATCCATGATGACCTCGGCATTGATTGTTTTGTCACTTTCATCAGTTGTCAGTATGGCACGAGCTGTTTAGAAGGGAGTCAAGCGGAGTTATCTGGTTGTTATGTTGAACAAATGTTGCGCGATGTGTGGCCATTTGCTGCGTGCTGCCACAGAGTCGCAGCATCTAAAAGACCCCGCCGAAGCGGGGTCAGGTTTACTGCCAAACAGTGGGATGGAAGGGGGCTTAATCCCGATCCGGGGTCAGCACGGTCGGTTTGGAATCCGGCAGCATATCCGGATGATCCAGGTTGTAGTGCAGTCCGCGGGACTCCTTGCGCAGCAGGGCGCAGTTGACGATAAGCTCTGCCACCTGCAGCAGGTTGCGCAGCTCCAGCAGGTTGTTGGAGACGCGGAAGTTGGCGTAGTACTCCTGCACCTCCTGCTTGAGCAGGTCGATGCGGCGCTTGGCGCGGGCCAGACGTTTGTTGGTACGCACTATTCCCACGTAGTCCCACATCATCAACCGCAGCTCGTGCCAGTTGTGCTGGATCACCACCAGTTCGTCGGAATCGTCCACCTTGCTCTCATCCCACACCGGCAGGCGCGGCGGCTCGACGCTCATCGGCAGCTTGGCCAGAATGTCGGCTCCTGCCTGATGGGCATAGACCACGCATTCGAGCAGGGAGTTGGAGGCCATGCGGTTGGCGCCGTGCAGACCGGTGTAGGTCACTTCGCCGATAGCGTAGAGACCGGGAATATCGGTCTGGCCGTTGTTGTCGATCATCACGCCGCCACAGGTGTAGTGGGCGGCTGGCACGATAGGCATCGGCTCCTTGGTAATGTCGATACCGACCGCGAGGCAGCGCTCATGGATGGTCGGGAAGTGCTTGATGATGAAGTCGGCCGGCTTGTGGCTGATATCCAGATACATGCAGTCGGCCCCGAGCCGCTTCATCTCGTGGTCGATGGCGCGGGCGACGATATCCCGCGGGGCCAGCTCGGCCCGCTCGTCAAACTCCGACATAAAGCGGCTGCCGTCGGGGCGGCGCAGATAGGCACCCTCGCCACGTAGCGCTTCGGTCAGCAGGAAGTTGGGGTCATCGGGGTGAAACAGGCTGGTGGGGTGGAACTGGTTGAACTCCAAATTCGCCACCCGGCAACCGGCCCGCCATGCCATGGCGATGCCATCGCCAGAGCTCACATCCGGGTTGGAGGTGTATTGGTAGACCTTGGAGGCGCCACCGGTCGCCAGCGCCACGAAACGGGCGCGGATCACCTCGACCTGCTCGGCGTTGCGGTTCCAGACATAAGCACCCAGCACCTTGTTGCCCGGCAGGTTGAGCTTGCAGGTGGTGATGAGATCGACCGCGTTGAAGCGCTCCATCAGCTGGATATTGGGGTGGGCACGCACCTGATCGATCAGGGTGAGCTGCACCGCCTTGCCGGTGGCGTCGGCCGCGTGGAAGATGCGACGATGGCTGTGACCTCCTTCGCGGGTCAGGTGATAGTGGGATTCCCCATCGGCGTCCTGCTCTTGATCGAAGGGAACTCCCTGCTGGATCAACCACTGGATGGATTCGCGGGCGTGGCGAGCGGTGAACTCCACCACGGCCGGATCACACAACCCAGCCCCGGCGTTGAGCGTGTCGCTCACATGGGATTCGATGCTGTCGGTTTCGTCGAAAACGGCAGCGATGCCTCCTTGCGCATAGAAAGTGGCCCCTTCACTGATGGGCCCCTTGCTCAGAACCAGGATTTTGGCGTGGTCTGCCAATCGCAACGCGAGGGACAGACCAGCGGCACCGCTGCCAATGATCAGTACATCGCAAAGGTATTCAACACTTGCTTTCATAAGTATCATTGGCCTGGATTAAGAACTGGCACCATGGTAGCCCAAGCGAGGGCGAGGATGCAGCCTGCGTCACATTTTTTTCAATTGAAGCGAACTTTCTCTTATTCTCCCTGTCTGAACTTGTGCGCTTAGGAAGGGCCGGAAAAGAAGAACGATAACCTGATGGGGGTTTTACGGCTCTGATGAGCGACCAGAATCTACTGGACGAACAGCTGGTTGAACGGGTCCAGCGCGGCGATAAAGCAGCATTCAACCTGTTGGTAAAAAAATACCAGCATAAGGTGGTCAACCTGGTGGCCAGGTATGTCAACAATCCCGGTGATGTGCCCGACGTGGCGCAAGAGGCCTTTATAAAAGCCTACCGGGCATTGCCGACATTCCGTGGCGAAAGTGCTTTTTACACCTGGTTGTACCGTATTGCCGTGAATACGGCGAAGAATTATCTGACCTCCCAGGGGCGCAGGCCGCCCAGCAGTGATGTGGAGGCTGACGACGCAGAGTCTTATGGTGGTGGTGAAGCCTTGCAAGAGGTGGCTACCCCTGAAAACCTGGCGCTGACCGACGAGATCCAGCGAACAGTGTTTGCCGCTATCGAGGCCTTGCCGGAAGACCTGAGGACAGCGATCACCCTTCGTGAGTTGGAAGGGTTGAGCTATGAAGAGATTGCCGAAATCATGGATTGCCCTGTGGGTACGGTCAGATCCCGTATCTTCCGGGCGAGGGACACAATCGATAAAAAGCTGAAACCTCTGATCGAGAATTAACTGGGGAAAGACGGGTTAACTTATGGCAAATAAAGAGCAAATCTCTGCCCTGATGGATGGTGAACTGAGTGATGCCAAGGTGTTGAACGAGTTGGAGATGGATTCCGACTTGCAAGATACTTGGGGTCGTTACCACCTGATAGGCAATGCCATGCGGGGTGACCTGTCGGTCAATCTGCAACTGGATCTCAGCACCAGCATCATGGCTGCGCTGGAAGATGAGCCAACCATACTGGCACCCAAGCCGGTTGAGGCGGCTCCTGTGCTGCAACCGGTCGTTGCACCGGTCAAGACAGATTCCAATGTAATACCGCTGTTCCGTCGGGTCGGTCAGCAGCTTGGTCAATATGCCATTGCCGCTTCCGTTGCTGCCGCCGTTATCTTCGGGGTGCAGCAGTATCAGGGGCAGGATGGTCTACCAACCAATCCGGTACTGAATACTATTCCTGTTGGTGGTAGTGCTACGCCGGTGAGCGTTCACTATCCGCAACAAGACGGCACTCGTGCTCGTCAGCAAGGGCTGACCGAACAGCAAATGCAGGAGCAGCGGGAGCGCGTCAATGCCTTCCTGCGTGACCACCAGTTGCAGCAACGCCTGTTGCAAGACAGACAGATTCAACAATAACGTATTGTCAGGGATCACATCGTGCGCCAGTCCAGCCGTATTTTGCTGGCCTCTCTCCTGCTGATCAGTGCCAAGGCCTCGGCCGACGATAAGTCGGCCGAGGCCTTGTTGCAGCAGATGCAGAGTGCCGTGCAGCAGCAAAACTTTGAGTTATCCATGGTCAAGGCCCGTCAGGGGCGTCTTGAACCGATCCGCATCAGCCATGCGGTGATCGATGGCCAGGAAGTCGCCCATCTCAGTTACCTCGATGGCAAGGCGATCGAATATCTGCAGCGTCAGGATGAATACACCTTTTTCGAGAACAGTCACGAGCCTTATACCCTGAAAGATGCCCGTTTTCCCGGTGTCTGGTCGACCCTGGTGAATATGCCAATCGCGCGGGTGCTGGAGAGTTATGATCCGGTGCTGGCTGGCCGTAGTCGTGTTGCCGGTGTGGTGGCGCAGGTGGTCAGACTGGTGCCCAAAGAGGCAGACAAGTACGGCTTCGTGCTGTGGATTGATGAGCAGAGCAATCTGTTGCTGCGGGTCGACATGGTGGAGCGGGAAGGCAATCTGGTGGAGCAGGTGTTGGGGGTTGAGCTGGCGTTGCAGAGCAAACCAGCCCCCTGGCTGGTGACCCTGGCCAAGAGTAAACAGCCTGCCGCCTTAGCGCTGGAAGATGCCTATCCTGCCCCCCAGCAAGCCCTGAACTGGCAGATTTCCTGGCTGCCAGATGGCTTCAAGGTGTTGTCGCAAGACCGACATCAGCTGGTGACCACCAGTATGCCGGTGGATTACATGATGCTCTCCGACGGGTTGGTGGATTTGTCGGTCTATGTCTCCCGGGTTGACCCTAAGCAGGCGGTGCGTCAGCAGCTGATCCGTCAGGGCGCCACCTCGCTGGTAAGCTATGTCAACGATGTGGGGGTCGAGATCACCGTGGTGGGTGAAGTACCAGCCGAGACGGCCAAGCGAATTGCCGAGTCGGTCCAGCCGTTGGCCCGTAACGAAGCAATCCCCTAATGGGCGATGACCGGAACATCCCGGCTGGCCGGGCGCGGCGTGTTATCTTCAGGTATCTTTATGCTTTTTCAGATCCCTTTGTTGATCCCGAGGTCTTGCCGTGAATGAGATGAGTGAAGAGTTGGCGACTGTGGTGGCCATCGAGGGAGACCACGTCTGGGTAGAGTGCGAGCGGCGTTCTGCCTGTAGTGGCTGCCAGCAACAGTCCAACTGTGGCACTGGCACCGTGGCCAAGGCATTTCCTCTCAGGGCACAACGCTTGCGGGTCAAAATGACCACCGAGGTAGGGGTCGGCCAGCAAATTCGGCTGGGTATCCCGCAGCAGAGCCTGCTGCGTGGTGCCGCCCTGGTCTACGTCTTGCCGCTGTTTTGCCTGCTGGCAGGCGCCCTGTTGGGGCAGCTGTGGTTGGCACCGCTACTCCTGGGCGGGGAGGGGATCACCATTCTCTGCTGCCTGTTGGGGGGAGGGCTGGGTTTTTTACTGGTTCGTTACTTTTCCAACCGCCTCGATCAGGGCTGCTACGGCCCGCAGATGCTTGGCGTGGTGGTTCCTGTCCATATCCTCTCCTGACCGAACACGCGCTATTTCACGGGTGCTGGCGACTAAAGAATGGCCGTCAGCCGGGTTATCCAGTAAAATCGCGCCTCCATAACTGACCTTAACTAATTTTGAGTGACTCTTGCTCGATGAAACACATTCGTAACTTTTCGATTATTGCGCACATCGACCACGGTAAATCGACCCTGTCGGACCGTCTGATCCAGACTTGCGGTGGCTTGTCCTCCCGCGAGATGCAGGCTCAGGTGCTTGACTCCATGGACCTGGAGCGCGAGCGCGGCATTACCATCAAAGCACAGAGTGTGACCCTGAACTACCAGGCACAAGACGGTAACACCTATCAGCTGAACTTTATCGACACCCCGGGCCACGTAGATTTCTCCTACGAAGTCTCCCGCTCGCTGGCGGCCTGTGAAGGGGCGCTGCTGGTGGTGGATGCCGGTCAGGGGGTTGAGGCACAGACTCTGGCCAACTGCTACACCGCCATGGAAATGGCGTTGGAAGTGGTGCCGGTGCTGAACAAGATTGACTTGCCTGCGGCCGAGCCGGAGCGGGTTGCTGAAGAGATCGAAGATATCGTCGGTATCGATGCGATCGATGCGGTGCGTTGCTCCGCCAAAACCGGCCTCGGTGTTGACCTGGTGCTGGAAGAGATCGTAGCGCGTATCCCGCCACCGGAAGGTGATCCGGATGCCCCGCTGCAGGCGCTGATCATCGACTCCTGGTTCGACTCCTATCTGGGGGTTGTGTCTCTGGTGCGGGTCAAGAACGGCTCGCTCAAGAAGAACGACAAGATCAAAGTGATGACTACCGGCCAGGTATGGGGTGTCGATCGTATCGGTATTTTCACCCCCAAGCAGGTCGATACTCAAGGTCTGGGCTGTGGCGAGGTAGGTTGGGTTGTCTGCGGTATCAAAGACATCCATGGCGCGCCGGTGGGCGATACCCTGACCCAAGCCAAGAACGGTGCAGACAAGCCGCTGGCGGGTTTCAAGAAGGTCAAGCCGCAGGTTTATGCCGGTCTGTTCCCCATCTCCAGCGATGACTACGAGTCGTTCCGTGACGCCCTCGACAAGCTGTCACTCAATGACGCTTCCCTGTTCTTCGAACCGGAGAGCTCCACAGCACTGGGCTTTGGCTTCCGTTGCGGCTTCCTCGGTATGCTGCACATGGAGATCATCCAGGAGCGTCTGGAGCGGGAATACGATCTGGATCTGATCACCACTGCGCCGACTGTGGTTTACCAGATTGAGTTGAATAATGGCGAGACTATCCACATCGATAGCCCGTCTGCGATGCCGCCGGTTAACAACATCAAAGAGATGCGTGAGCCGATCGCCGAGTGCAACATCCTGCTGCCGCAAGAGTACATGGGTAACGTCATTACCCTCTGTATCGAGAAGCGGGGCGTGCAGACCAACATGGTCTACCACGGCAATCAGGTTGCATTGACCTATGAAATCCCGATGGCAGAAGTGGTGCTCGACTTCTTCGACCGCCTGAAATCCACCAGTCGTGGCTACGCCTCGCTGGATTATGGCTTCAAGCGTTTCGAAACCTCCGAGATGGTTCGTCTGGACATCATGATCAACGGTGAGCGGGTTGACGCGCTGGCCATCATCACCCACAAGGAGAACGCCCAGTATCGCGGTCGCCAGGTGGTTGAGAAGATGCGTGAGCTGATCCCCCGTCAGATGTTTGATATTGCCATTCAGGCATCCATCGGCAACCAGATCATTGCGCGCAGCACCGTCAAGGCACTGCGTAAGGACGTAACCGCCAAATGCTACGGTGGTGACGTGAGCCGGAAGAAGAAACTGCTGAACAAGCAGAAAGAAGGTAAGAAGCGGATGAAGTCTGTTGGCCGTGTCGACGTGCCACAGGAAGCCTTCCTCGCGATTCTCCATGTCGGAAAGGACTAAAAATAGATGGCAAGCACGTTTTCCCTGATCCTGGTGGTGGTCTGTGTGATCACCGGTTTTATCTGGTGTCTGGACAAGATGATCTGGTCCAAGCAGCGCGCCGCCAAGATTGCCGTGGCCCGTGCCCATGGCGGTGCCCACCTGGATGAAAAAACGCTGGCCAAGGTTGCCCCCGTGCCGGTCTGGATTGAGCAGACCGCCGGGATCTTCCCGGTGATCACTTTTGTGCTGATCCTGCGTTCGTTCATCTTTGAACCGTTCCAGATCCCGTCAGGTTCCATGATGCCCACCTTGCTGGTGGGCGACTTCATCCTGGTGGAAAAGTTTGCCTATGGCCTGCGGGATCCGGTGACCAACACCAAATTCCTCGAAACTGGCGAGCCGGTGCGTGGCGATGTGGTGGTGTTCAAGTATCCCCTTGAGCCGCGCGTTGACTACATCAAGCGGGTGGTCGGCATGCCGGGTGATCGGATCATCTATCGCAACAAAGAGCTGATGATCCGACCACGCTGTGCTGAAGCGGGTGGCGAGGAGCAGGAAGGGAAAACGTGCCCGGGCTTTACCAAGCTCGACATCAAGTTTGAACAAAGAGGCGAATTTACCCAGATGGGGATCCCCCTTGACCGCTATACCGAGCAGTTGGGTGATGTTTCTCACGAGACTCTGCGCAACCCGCTGATGCCGGATCTGGTTGGTCGTTACTATCGCCAGCCCGGCACTTATCCTGATGAGTGGGTGGTACCGGAAGGGCAGTACTTCGTGATGGGCGATAACCGTGACAACAGCACCGACAGCCGTTTCTGGGGCTTTGTGCCCGAGCAGAATCTGGTCGGCAAGGCGGTCGCTATCTGGATAAGTTTTGAATTTGAGCGCGAAGAAGGCTCCCTGCTGCCAAGTTGGGTACCGACAGGGGTGCGCTTCAACCGCATTGGCGGAATTAAGTAAATGAATATCAAGATGAACAGACTGCAGTCCCGTCTCGGGCATGTCTTTCAGGATCAAGAGTTGCTGACCCGCGCATTGACACATCGCAGCGCCGGTTCTCGTCACAACGAGCGACTGGAATTTCTGGGTGACTCCATTTTGAGCCTGGTGATTGCTGATGCGCTGTTCCACCGCTTCCCGCAAGCGGCAGAAGGGGATCTCAGCCGGATGCGTGCCACTTTGGTGCGTGAGAAAACCCTGGCCGAACTGGGCCGGGAGTTTGACCTCGGGGATCACCTGATCCTCGGGCCAGGTGAACTCAAGAGCGGTGGTTTTCGCCGTGAATCCATTCTGGCCGACACGGTCGAGGCGGTGATTGGCGCCGTCTATCTGGATACGGATCTTGAGGTAGTGCGGACACTGCTGCTGAGCTGGTACGCCAGCCGTCTGGACGAGATCAAGCCAGGCATTGAGCAGAAAGATCCCAAGACCCGCCTGCAAGAAATTTTGCAGGGAACCCGCAAATCCCTGCCGACTTACACAGTGACTAACGTCAAGGGTGAGGCCCACAACCAGGAGTTCACCGTCCAGTGCGACGTGGAAGGTCTGGATGGTCCGCTCAAAGGGGTCGGCACCAGCCGCCGCAAGGCCGAGCAGGCTGCGGCGCAGCAAGCGCTGGACAAATTGTCATGACAGGTACGTCTGATTCAAAAAGGCGCTGTCTTTTAACACCACAAGCATTGGAACAACTGTCATGACAGATACTACCTACTGCGGCTTTGTCGCCATTGTGGGCCGCCCTAACGTGGGCAAGTCCACCCTGCTCAACAAGCTGCTTGGCCAGAAGGTCAGCATTACCTCGAAAAAACCCCAGACCACCCGTCACCGGATTTTGGGGATCGATACCGATGAGAACTATCAGACCATCTTTGTTGATACTCCGGGCCTGCACATCGAAGAGAAGCGGGCCATCAACCGCTTGATGAACCGTGCCGCCACCAGTTCGCTGGGGGATGTGGCCATGGTGGTATTCATGGTTGACGGTACCCACTGGACCAAGGATGACGAGATGGTGCTTGGCAAGTTGCGCCACTTGCCTTGCCCCGTGGTGCTGGCGGTCAACAAGGTCGACAACGTCAAAGAGAAAGAAGATTTGCTGCCCCACCTCGAGTGGCTGGGTCAGCAGATGAATTTCTCCCACATCCTGCCCATCAGTGCCGAGAAGGGCACCAACGTGGAGAAGATCCGCGAGTGGGCCAAGGATCTGCTGCCGGAAAACAACCACTTCTTCCCGGAAGATTACGTGACCGATCGTTCGTCACGCTTCATGGCCTCCGAAATCATCCGCGAGAAGCTGATGCGCTTCACCGGTGAGGAGCTGCCCTACTCGGTGACGGTGGAGATCGAACGCTTCAAGGTGGAAGAGAACGGCCTCTACCACATCCACGGTCTGATCCTGGTTGAGCGTGATGGCCAGAAAAAGATGGTCATCGGCAACAAGGGCGAGAAGATCAAAACCATCGGCACCGAAGCACGCCTCGATATGGAGCGGCTGTTCCAGAACAAGGTGCACCTCGAGCTGTGGGTCAAGGTCAAGTCCGGCTGGGCTGATGACGAGCGCGCCCTGCGTAGTCTCGGCTATGGTGACGATTAAGTGGCGTTGATGGATTGCTGAGCCCGGCTTTCGTCATCCATAGTCGGCCCTATCGGGAGACCAGCCAGCTGGTCGAGGTATTCACCCAGGATAGTGGCCGCTTTACCCTGGTGGCTCGCGGTTCTCGCGGGCCACGCTCCCCCCTCAAGGGGCTGCTGCAACCCTTTACCCTGCTCACCATCGCCTGGCGCGGCAAGGGGGATCTCAAGAACCTCACCCAGGTCGAATGCCCGGATCACTCCCTGCGACTCGGCGGCGATCGCCTCTTCTACGGTCTCTATCTCAACGAGCTGGTCTACTACCTGCTGGAAGCCCATACCCCGTTCCCCGAGGTGTTTGACGCCTATGCCCGTGCCATCATGGCGCTGGCCGATGGCGAGACGCCGGAGCTGCCGCTGCGCCGCTTCGAGTTCCTGCTGCTGCAGGCGCTGGGTTATGCGGTGGATTTCGAATATACGGCGGACGACGAGTCGGCCATCGAGCCAACCCGGCTCTATGGCTTCGAGCGTGAATTGGGCTTTGTTGCTTGCGAGCGGGCGCCGGATCCCCGTACCCTGTTTCTCGGTGCCCACCTGCTGGCCTTTGCCGAGGGACGTTTCGATACCCCTCCCTTGCTGCAGGCGGCCAAACGTTTCAGCCGACTGGCGCTGCAACCCTATCTGGGCAAGCGCCAGCTAAAGAGCCGGGAGCTGTTTTTAAAACGTAAAGCCAGCATGCAAGGCTGACACACATTACAGACATACGGATATTGGCGCGGGGTGATTTGCTGACCGCGCAGTCAACAGATGAAGAGTTTCAAGGAGTTCTCAATGAGTGAAATCTATCTGGGTGTGAACATCGACCATATCGCGACTCTGCGCAACGCCCGTGGCACCCAGTATCCGGATCCGGTGCAGGCTGCTTTTGTCGCTGAACAGGCGGGTGCTGATGGCATTACCGTTCATTTGCGTGAAGATCGCCGCCACATCACCGATCGCGACGTGGAGATCCTGCGCCAGACTATCCAGACCAGAATGAACCTGGAGATGGCGGTGACCGAAGAGATGATCGGCATCGCCTGCCGCATCAAGCCCCATTTCGTCTGTCTGGTGCCGGAGAAGCGCACCGAAGTGACCACCGAGGGCGGTCTGGATGTGGCTGGCCAGCTGGCCAAGGTGACTGACGCTGTTGCTCGTCTCTCTGCCGTGGGAGCCCAGGTATCGCTCTTTATCGACGCAGATCCCCTCCAGATCGATGCGGCTGCCGAAAGCGGCGCCCCCTTTATCGAGATCCACACTGGTCGTTACGCCGACGCCACCACTGATGCCGAGCGCAACGCCGAGTTCAAGCGCATCGCCGCCGGCGCCTCCTATGCTGCTGGCAAGGGCTTGAAGGTCAATGCCGGCCACGGCCTGCACTACCACAACGTCAAAGCCATCGCCGCCATCCCCGAGCTCTATGAGCTCAATATCGGCCACGCCATCATCGGCCGCGCCGCCTTCGACGGTCTGGCCAAGGCGGTCAGCGACATGCGCCTGCTGATGCAGGAAGCCCGTCAGGGGATCTGATCATCCAGATAGGCCCGCGCCTGCGGCAGGCCGCCAGAAATAACAAGGGACGCCACGGCGTCCTTTGTTGTTGCTGGCCCTGTTCATCCAAGCGAAATGGCCTGTCGGGGTACCCACGCTGTAATAACCCAGCACAATCGGTTATAAGCAGTTGATGTCAAAAGGGTTACACTGGTTGACCCTGTAAGCTGGACGAGATTGTTATGGACCACCCCCTGTACCACCCTGATATCACCGACCTGGAACCTGTCGCCCGTGCGGCGGGGGCGGCCATCATGGCGATCTACCGCGAGCCTTTCGCGGTGGAGTACAAGAGCGACGAGAGTCCGCTCACGGCGGCCGACAAGGGGGCTCATGAGGTGATCGTTCAGGCGTTGGAGTGGCTGACCCCCGATATCCCTGTGCTGTCGGAGGAGTCGGGCCCCGAGGTGATGGCGGCCCGTCACGGCTGGTCACGCTACTGGCTGGTGGACCCCCTCGATGGCACCAAGGAGTTTGTCTCCCGCAATGGCGAGTTCACCGTCAATATCGCGCTGATTGAAGAGGGATCGCCGCGTTGGGGGCTGGTCTATGCGCCTGTGCTGGACAAGCTCTGGTACGGTGGCAAGGGGCTTGGGGCTTGGCGCATTGCCGATGGCAAGCGCGAGGCCATCCAGACCCAGCCTCATCGGGAAGGAACGGCGTGGCGGGTGGTGGGCAGTCGCAACCACCTGTCGCAGGAGACCCTCGATTATCTGGCTCGCTTCGGGGATATGGGGCGGGGCGAGATTGAGCTGGTCTCCATTGGCAGCTCCCTCAAGTTCTGCATCATTGCCGAAGGTGGCGCCGAGCTCTATCCACGCCTTGCTCCGACTTGCGAGTGGGATACCGGTGCGGCGCAGGCGGTGCTGGAGGGGGCGGGGGGCAGCGTCACCCAACTCGATGGTTCCCCCCTTGCTTACAACAAGCCCGACATCCTCAACCCCTGGTTTGTCGCCAGGGCGTGATCTTGCCGGTGCGCTGAGCATCGCTCACATTGCCCAATAAAAAGAGGCCGGAGCGGGTTGCACACCCACTCCGGCCTCTTTGCATCTGACGCTGGCTTAAAAGACTTTCTTGAACGGCTTGATGGTGACCTTGGCGTAAATACCGGCGGTCACATAAGGATCGGCATCAGCCCAGGCTTTGGCGTCCGCCTGCGAGGCAAATTCGGCGATGACGGTGCTGCCAGTAAAGCCGGCATCGGCCGGATCCTCGGCATCGATAGCCGGGTTGGGGCCGGCGGTCAGCAGGCGACCTTCATCCTGCAGCGCTTGCAGCCGGGCCAAGTGAGCAGGGCGAACCTGCTTGCGCAGTGGCAGGCTGTTGGGGACATCTTCGGAGTAGATGAGATACCACATGAGAGGATCCTTTTCTGATGAGGGTTATTTTTTCAGCTCGTTCTTTTGTTCGGCAGGGATGTGGCGGTAGAGATAGACACCGCTCAGCAGGGTAAAGACCAGGGTCATCCCCAGCAGGCCGAACACCTTGAAGTTGACCCACATCTCTTGCGGCAGGCTAAACGCCACGTAGAGGTTGAGCAGGCCACAGACGGTAAAGAAGCCGACCCAGCCGAGGTTGACCTTGTCCCAGACGGCATCGGGGGCTTGCAGCTCTTTGGCCAGCATCTGTTTGATCAGGTTCTTGCCAAAGCCGTAGCGGCTGATCAGCAGGCCTAGCGCGAATAGCACATTGATGATGGTCACTTTCCATTTGATGAAGGTGTCATCGTGGAAGAACACGGTGAGCCCGCCGAAGAAGCCGACCAAGATGAAGGTGAACAGCTGCATCTTCTCGACCTTGCGGTAGCGCACCCAGCTGTAGAGCAGTTGCAGACCGGTCACTACCACCAGTGCGCCGGTAGCCATGTAGATGTCGTAAAACTTGTAGACCGCGAAGAAAACGATAAGTGGAATAAATTCAATAAATTGCTTCATGTTTGGCGCATAGCCCTCAGGAATAGACCACAAAATTTTGTCCAGTTTACCTGCAAGGTAAACAACGGCAAATGAATAAGACCTGCCATTTGCCGTCCAGCTTCCCGTCGCAGCGCTAGCCAAATAGCTGGCGGGCAAGAGGCTCGCCCAACCGTTTTTGATCCGCCAGCAGCTCGCGGATGTGGTGCTCTTCGATTAGCGGGTTGAGCAGCACAGCGCGCAGCAGGGTGAGCGGCTGGGCACCGTAGCGCACCACCGCCCGTTGGGTGCGGGAGACAAAGCTGTGCCCCTCGGCCCGCTGGGCTTTTTGCAGGGCCACGTTGAAGTCGTTGATCTGCACGTTGGCCGCTTCGTCCAGCGGCTTGCCCTGCAGGTGGGGCGGGATGCAGCGGTAGGAGAGCAGGTTCATCACCGGCGCCGACATCAGCTCGAAGGCAGGATCGCTTTCGATGAGCTCGGCCATCAGCCGGGCGCGGTCGTAGTTGGCTTCAATGAGGCGGGCGTAACCCTGCTGGCCAAACAGCTGGAAGGCGGCATCCAGATAGAGGGCGTTGGCCGGGCGGGTGCCCTCCAGCGTGAAGCGCCCCTGATCGAACGAGGTGGCACGAATGGCGTAGGGGGCTTCGCGCTTGACCGCCATCATCAGGTCGGGCTGGCGGCAGAGCAGCATGCCGGTACCGAGCGGCACCAGCAGTTGCTTGTGGCCATCCAGCGTGACGGTGTCGGCCCGCTCAATGCCGGTCAGCAGGTTTTGATAGCGGGGGGAGAAGAGGGTCGGTCCACCCCAGGCGGCATCCACATGAAAATGGATCTGCTCACGCTCGGCGATGGCTGCCAGCTCCGGCAGCGGATCGATGGAGCCAAAGTCGGTGCTGCCCGCCACGCCGACCAGTGCCAGCACTTTGAGCTTCTGTTCCTTGCACTGGATCAGCGCCTGCTCCAGCGCAGCCAGACTGAGCCGGTTCTGCTCGTCGGTCTCAAGGCGCCAGACGCTGCGGGCGCCCAGTCCCAGCAGATCCATCCCCTTGTCGAAGGAGTAGTGCATCAGCCGCGAGCCCAGAATGACGGCACCGCGATAGCCCTGCTCATAGAGGGCGAACAGATTGTCGCCGCAGGCGCGGTTGCGGGCCAGCCACAGCGCCGTGACGTTGGCGATGGTGCCGCCGCTGGTCATGACGCCGAGGGCTGCATCCTTGGCGTGCATCTGTTCGCCGTAGAAGGCATTGTCCCTGCCATAGATGAGGCGGTGCAGCTTGGCCAGCACCTCCCGCTCCAGAAAACTGAGCATGCGGGAGGACTCCATCTTCATCGGATTCTGGTTGAGCATCACCAGCAGGCGCGACAGCTCGGCGGTATAGGCCGGTAGTGGCGCAGTCATGTGACCCATGTAGCGTGGCGAGGTGAGGTGAGAAGCGCCGGGCACCAGGGTGGCTAGCCGCGCCAGATAGTGCTCGATGGAGAGGCCTTCCGCAGGCATGCAGGACTGATCGAGCTGGTGGGTGAACAGGTCGCGCTGGTAGGGGGCCTGACTGTCATCCGAGTGGTGAAAATGTGCCAGCATGGCGCTCATTGCGTCGCCAAAGGCGGCATCCGGTTGTGTAAACAGCTCAGTCAACTTCATCAGGTTCTCCAGACCAGGTCACCGGGTAGGTGTCTATGCCGCTTGTCTCGGGCATCGGCGGCAGAGCATACACCAAAGGTTGGCAGGTGGCAGCCACCCCATTTTTTAAGCGAACACTTGTACTCTGAAATGGTGCTGGGTAGAGTGAGCCCATCAAAGCTGGAGTAAACGATATGAGTGGCGTGACAGATTATTCTCCCCGTGAAGAGTTAGCCAACCGGCTCAGCCACGGATTGGGATTGTTGCTGGGGGGGATCGGCCTGGTACTGCTGCTCATCAAGGGATGGGGGCAGGGCACGCAGGCGCTGGTGAGTTACAGCCTCTATGGCGGCAGCCTGGTGCTGCTCTATCTGGCCTCTACCCTCTATCACAGCATGGCTGAAGGGCGGGCCAGACGCTGGTGCAAGGTGTTTGATCACTGTGCCATCTATCTGTTGATTGCCGGCACCTATACCCCCTTCCTGCTGGTGGCCCTCGATACGCCGCTGGCGAATGGTTTGATGATGGTGATCTGGGGCCTGGCGCTGGCCGGGGTGGTGTTCAAGCTGGTGTTCATCAACCGCTTCAAGAAGTTGTCGCTCTTTACCTACCTGATGCTGGGCTGGTTATCGCTGGTGGTCATCTATCAGCTCTACATCCATCTGGCCGGGGAGGGGCTGCTGCTGCTTGGACTCGGCGGTCTTATCTACAGTCTCGGGGTCATTTTCTATGTGGCCAAGCAGATCCCCTACAACCACGCCATCTGGCACCTTTTTGTGCTGGGCGGCAGTGTTTGTCACTTTATGGCCATTTATGGCTATGTCGCTTGAATAGCCCTTAATTGGTATTTTTAGCGCGAAAAAGGATAAATTCGTGCGGTATCACACAGTTGGCGTCAGCGTTTGCTGACAAGCTAATGTCAGTTGAATTTGCAAAGGATGCACGAAATGAGTGATATCGCGCTTTCCATCAGCATGTTGTCGCTGGTGGCAGTGCTGGGGCTCTGGCTGGGAAACTGGCGAGTCTATGGCGTTGGTTTAGGGATCGGGGGGGTGCTGTTCGGCGGCATCATTGTGGGTCATTTCGCTGGTGCTTCCAATCTTGCGCTGGACGCGCAAACCCTTCACTTTATTCAAGAATTTGGCTTGATCCTGTTTGTTTACACCATTGGCATCCAGGTCGGCCCGGGGTTTTTCTCTTCTCTGCGCAGTTCGGGCCTCAAACTCAATGCCTTTGCCGCCATGCTGGTGCTGCTTGGCTGCGTGGTGGCTGCGGGATTGCATCAACTGTTTGATGTGCCGCTGCCAGTGATCTTGGGGGTGTTCTCTGGCGCGGTGACCAATACGCCATCCCTCGGTGCGGGCCAGCAGATCCTGGCCGAGCTGGGGGCCGATCCTGGTTCGACCGGTTTGATGGGGATGGGCTATGCGGTCGCCTATCCCTTTGGGATCTGCGGTATCTTGCTCACCATGTGGCTGGTCAGGCTTTTCTTTCACATCAAGATCGACGAAGAGGCCGCCCAGTTCGAGCAACAAAGCGGCAAGGCCAAGGAGAGCCTGCAAACCATCAATATCGCGGTACGCAACCCCAATATGCACGGTTTGATGCTGCGTGAAATCCCCAGTCTCGACGAGTCGGACGTGATCTGCTCCCGCCTCAAGCGCGGCGAGGAGTTGATGGTGCCGCGGCCAGATTCGCGCATCGAGCTTGGTGACCTGCTCCATCTGGTGGGTGAACGCCATGCCCTGCACAATGTGCTGCTGGTGTTGGGGGAGGAGGTGGCAACATCGCTCTCGACCCGTGGCACCGATCTGCGGGTTGAGCGGGTAGTGGTGACCAACGAGCAGGTACTTGGCAAGAAGATCCGCGATCTTGACATCAAACAGCGTTATGACGTGGTGATCTCCCGTCTTAACCGCGCCGGTATCGAGCTGGTGCCAACCAGCCAGACCAGTTTGCAGTTTGGTGACATCCTTAATCTGGTGGGACGCCTGGAGGCGATCGAGGCGGTTACCAATGTAGTTGGCAACGTGCAGCAAAAACTGCAACAGGTGCAGATGTTGCCGGTATTTATCGGGATCGGCCTGGGTGTGTTGCTGGGCTCCATCCCCTTCTATTTGCCCGGATTCCCGGCCGCTCTCAAGTTGGGTCTGGCGGGTGGTCCACTGGTGGTGGCACTGATCCTGTCGCGGATCGGCAGCATCGGCAAGCTCTACTGGTTCATGCCCCCCAGTGCCAACCTGGCGCTGCGGGAGATCGGTATCGTGCTGTTTCTGGCGGTGGTGGGCTTCAAATCGGGGGCTGGCTTTATCGATACCCTGATCAACGGCGATGGTCCGGCCTGGATGCTTTATGGCATGGCTATTACCCTGATCCCGCTGCTGGTGGTCGGTGTGCTGGCGCGCCTCTACGGAAAAATGAATTACCTCACCCTGTGTGGCTTGTTGGCCGGTTCCATGACTGATCCTCCCGCGTTGGCGTTTGCCAATGGCATGCACCCGACCAGTGGGGCCAGCGCGCTCTCATACGCGACTGTCTACCCGCTGGTGATGTTCCTGCGGATCATCTCGCCACAGCTGCTGGCTATCATCCTCTGGGCTGGCGCTTAGGGTTAATCTGAACAGGAGCATGCCTTGTCATGCTCCTGTCATTTTTTTGTAATGTATTGATAAGTTAGGTTTTTACCCTTCTGGCCTTGCCATTTCATATCCTCCTGCCTGGCTGAACGATCCAGCCTCAAATCAGTCTATCCTTTCGAATTTTCGAGCTGGTTATTTGCTCCATCTGTATGCACAGTAGGCTGTGGCTTATTGCATTCAAATCAGGATTCAGGAGAGAACATGATTACTAACACCGTTACCATGGAACAGGGCATCACCATTACACAACTCAAAGGGCAGGCTTATCAGATTGCTGCCGATGGCAGTCAAAAATTGTTGGCTGAAGGTGATGTATTGCCGAAAGGTGCAGTGATCATGTCGCCAGATGGTGCCAGCTTTATGGGTGGCGGACAGTCATTCAATGTGCAACCGGCCAGCGAGCAGAGTGAGCCCGCCGAAGAGGGGGATGCCCCCCAGCTGGCGCAAAACGGTGCAGCCGGTACTCCTGATGAGATCAATGCCTTGCAACAGGCGATTTTGGGCGGCGCCGACCCGACCCAGGCCTTTGAAGCTGCTGCAGCAGGCGGTGCACCTGCCGCCGGTGGTGGCGGTATTGGTGGTGTCGCCGGAGCCAGTGGCAACGGTGGGTTTGTCACCATCGACCGTACCGGTTCTGCAACCATTGCCGAAGCTACCTTCGATACCACCTACAACGCCACTGGTGAGCCGCCGCTTGGTGCTGCAGGAGAAGATGAAGTCTTTGACCTGACGCCCCCCACTATTTCCGTCGTCGCCCCAGACAATACCAAAGACACCACACCAACTCTGACAGGTACCACGGATGCTCCCGTTGGCAGCATCGTGACCCTGCTGGTCACCGATGCAAACGGTAATCAACAAACCCTGACCGCCGTCGTCACACCCGGTGGCACCTTCACCGTGGATGTCATTACCCCATTGGCCGAGGGCTCTTATACCGTCACCGCCACAGTGACCGATCCTGCGGGTAATACCGGCAGTGCAACTGATGATGGGAGTGTGGATGTAACCGCACCAGTGATCACCGTCGAGGCGCCAGATAACACTCAAGACACCACCCCGACCATCACTGGTACTACCAATGCGATACCGGGCAGCACGGTCACTTTGGTTGTGACCGATGCCAATGGCAACCAGCAAACCTTGACCGCCACGGTGCAACCGGGTGGTAACTACAGCGTGGATGTGACCACCCCGCTGGCGGAAGGCAGCTATCAGGTAACTGCCACCGTTACCGACCCGGCAGGCAACACCGGCACCGCGACTGATGATGGGAATGTCGACACCAGTGCCAATATCACGGTTAGCTTGGATGACGTGAACAGTGCCAATGTGGGCAACGCCCCCATCAGCGGCACCTCCGATGTCGGTCCCAACCGCACAGTGACTCTGGTTATCACGGATGCCAGTGGCAAGAGCGTGACCGTCACCGCGGTCACCGATGCCAACGGCAACTACAACACCACCGCTGACCTGAGCGGTCTGGCGGATGGCAACCTGGAGGTCGTGGCCAGCGTCACCGACGCGGCGGGTAACCCTGCCAGCGCCACTGACGACACCACTTTGCTGGACAGCAGCGCCAGCGCCACCATTGCGGTGGGCAACATTACCGCTGACGACATCCTTAATGCTCAGGAAGCGGCAGGTAACGTCCTGGTCACCGGCACCGTGGGCGGCGATGCAGCCGTGGGTGACGCGGTGACCATGGTGATCAACGGCACGACTTACAGCACCCAGGTCATTGCACTGGTGGGCGGCG